>HF988622.1 GCA_000434675.1 Faecalibacterium sp. CAG:1138
CCAAAGTCGGTGTAGCTCAATTCGTTGGTTACGTTGGAAACAGGGATTTTGTTAGCGAAACTCCGGTTGAAAAGACCGATGAAGAAAAGCTTGCCGAAATCAAAGTTCCGGGCACTGTAGAAAAAGACTTTGACCTCGACGAAAATGCCACTTGGACGGTTAAATCCGGCGAAGGCATTGCAATTTCCGGCACCAAAGCCACCGTCACTCGTGGTGAAGAAGATTCCACCGTGGTTATCACTGCCACTATCGGTGAAGCTACCAAAGATTTCACGATCGTTGTTAAAGCAAAAACCAAAATTTATGTTGATGCAGACAACAAAATAACCTTGATCATTCAAGATTATGCCGAAGTTTCCGGTTGGACAAACAGCACTCAATATAAAACTATTGATGCAGGCAAGGCAACCATAAGCGTTGACAAAGGCACCAACACCGGCAAATTCTATACTTCCGGGTATGAATGGAGGACTTATCAAAACGAAAATCCTACCATCACCGTCGAAGCAAAAGAAGGCTACACCATCGTTTCTGTTAAAATTACATATACTATAAAAAATACTGGTGTTCTTTTGAATGGAGAAACTCAGGTTGCAAGCGGAACCGTTATTACCGTGAACGGAACCAAAATCGAATTGACCGTTGGAAACACCGGAACAGCAACAAACGGACAAGTTAAAATCACCGCAATCGAAATCGTTTATGCCGCAGCATAAGCTATAAAACAATTGCAAAACCACAAAAAGGCGGGCCCCGATAAGGGGCTCGTTTTTTTGAAAAATGCTCGCGGAAAGCGAGCATTTTGCGGTTTGAGTTACGATTTTTTATTCGCCGCAGAGGGAAAGAAGACGGGTGAAAGCGTCTTTGTCGGTGCGGTCGACGGTGAGAGGGGATACGGTGACGTAGCCTTCGGTCAGCGCGTCGGTGTCAACGGTGAGGTCGCCTTTGGAAACGTGCGCGTTGTAGCCTTTTTGGATATATTTGCCGTCCTCAACGACGACGAATTCGTCGGAATAATAGGTGCCGCCCTGTTTGGTTATACGGATGCCTTTAGGTGGCATTTCGGGGAAGTTGACGTTGAAGAGGTCGGAATAGGCAAGCAGGTTGTGCTTGGAAAAATATTCCTTCACGGCGCCCAGATTTTCAAAAGCGTAGCGGAAGGTTTCGATGCCCGTAGAGAGGGCAACCGCCTTGACGCCCCTCAGCGCCGCTTCGAACGCCGCGCCGTCGGTGCCCGAGTAGAGAATATCCTCGCCCATGTTGTAGCCTTTGTTTATGCCCGAGATGACAAGGTCGAAATCTTTGCCCAAAGAGAGCAGCGCAAATCGCACGCAATCGGCGGGAGTGGAATCGACGTAAAAAGCCTCGACGCCGTCCAGAAAGTCGATTCTGGAGGCTTCTATCGGGTCGTGCAGGTTGATTGCGTGGCTCTTGCCGCTTTGCTGATGCTTAGGCGCAACCACGGTTACTTCGCCGAGGGTTTTCGCCCATTCGGCAAGCGGTTTCAAGGCTTCGGATGCGATGCCGTCGTCATTTGTGATAAGTATTTTCATAGCCAGCCCTCGTTTTGTTGTTTGTAGGTTTTGATAAGCTCGTCTGCGTCGGCCAGAAAAGCTTTTATTTGCGACTTTCCGGAAAGCTTCGCGCCGCAAGCGCATTCGTGGCCTCCGCCGTCGTATTTTTCGGCAAGCGGATTGACGTGAACGAAGCGCGAACGCAACCTTACGCGGAAGGTTCCGTCTTCGTTTTCGATGAACGCCGCCCAGATTATGCTTCCCTTTATGGAGTCCAGAAGAGAAACCGAATTAGAGGCTTCCTCCAGCGACAAATCGAATTTGTGCTGCATTTTTTTGTCCACCACGAGGTAGGCCACGCCGTTTTCGGTTACGCCCATTTTCTTGTAGGCGTAGGCTTTGAATTTCAGCCAGTCGAAATCGTCGAGATTAAGATTTGCAAATATCCAGTCGACGTTTATGCCTTTGTCCAAAAGGGTTGCGGCGCAACGCATGGTGTCGCCGCTGACGGAGCTGAATTTGAAACGCCCCGAATCCGTCACCATGCCGGTGTAGAGATAGAGTGCGGCTTCTTTGGTGAGCGTCAGATTGCCCGAGAAAGTCATATAGAAGTCGACGATCATTTCGCAGAGCGACGAGCGCCAGTCTTCAACCCAACTTACGTCGCCGTAAGGCTTTATATCGATGTGGTGATCGATTTTTATAAGCTCGGCTGCAAGGCCGATTTTGGAGTTCGAGATGCGGTCCACGGAAGCGGTGTCCAGAACTATAACCAAAGCGCCCTCATAGGCTTCGTCCGGCAAAACGCCGTCCTCGCCGCCCAAAAAGGCAAGATATTCGGCGTAGTCTTCGTTGGAAACGAAAATTTGTTTCTCAGGAAACGAGGCCTTCAAAATTTCCGCCAAGCCCTTTGTGGAACCGACAGCGTCGCCGTCGGGGCGAACGTGGCGCGATATGATGATTTTGTCGTAGGATACGATTTTGCCAAAAATAACGTTCTTAATTGTTTCGTTCATTTGTTTTCTCCAACCAGTTTGTCGAGGTCGGCAAGCATTTCCATTGCTTGCGCCTTGTCCTTGAGGCTTGCGCCGCTTGCTTTCAGGTGGCCGCCTCCGCCGTATTTGACGGCAATTTTGTTGATGTCCAAATTGCGGGAGCGCAGTTCTGCCAAAACGGTGCCGTCCGTCGATTCGGTGAAGTTCACCCAAACGTCCACGCCGCGAATTTCCGCCATAACGTTCACCATGCCTCTCGACACCGTAAAGTCGCTTACGCCGAGGCCGACAACCTTTTTGCGGTCGGAGTAGATGTAGGCCACGTTGTTTTTGGTAAACCGGATTTCCAGAACGAATCCCGCGCGCATTTTGATCATGGAAAAATCGTCAACGTACAGTTTATCGTAGATTTCCGTCGGATTAAACCCTTTTTCAAGCAGGAAAGCCGCGTCTGAAAAAGTGCGTGGAGTGGTGGAATCGTAGCGGAAACGCCCCGAATCGGTTACTATCCCCGTGAACAACGCTTTGGCGGCAGAAGTGTTTACAGTCAGCCCCCATTCCCTTGCAAGGTGCGTAACGAGCCCCGCGCAGCTTTCAAACGCCGTTTCGACAATTTCGACGTCGGCAAATTTTTCGCAGAAAATGTGGTGGTCGATGCGCAAGGTTTTTTCGGCGAGAGTGTACCTGTCGTCGCTGACAAGAGAGTGCTCCGCGCTGTCCAGAATCACCGCCAACGCGCCCTTGTAGGTTTCGTCCGGGATTTCGTCCATAACGGAGCCGTCCATAAACGAGAATCTGCCCGCGCCGTCGCCTACGGCGTACACCTTTTTCTCGGGGAAGTTGTCCAGCAGAAGGTTTTTGAGACCGATCTGGCTCCCCATTGCGTCGCCGTCGGGATTTGTGTGGCGATGAATGATGACGGTGTCGTATTTTTTCAAAAGTTCCAAAGCTTCGTGCATAGCTATCTCCAAATTCGTTTTAGTAAATTAGGATACCATATATAGGCCGAAAAGTCAAACCTTTGGCGAAAATAAAAACGGAGGAAAAGCCCTCCGTTTTCGTGATTTTTACCATCTGTTTTCGACATATTCGCAGAACGCGACCATATCCTTGATTTCGATCTTTCGGCCGTCGTCCAGAACCACGGTGCCGTTCCATTTGCCGTAAACCTGGTGCGAGTGCATGCGCAGGATAAGAGCGTTGGTGTCGTTGTGGTTGTCGTAGTACGGAGTCATGGTCATGTCGAAGCGGCCGTCCTCGGACACGAAGTGCCAAGGCTGCATATATTTGTCCGGTTTAGGGAACACCTCGACGTCAACCGCGCCGATTTTGTGAGCCTTGCCGTCCCAGAACAGGCAGGTTTCGGTGGCGCCCGTTTCGTTGCCGATGGCCCAGGTGATTTCAAAACCGAAGATATGCTCCTTGCCGTTTTCGTCCACCATGCGGTGCGCGCCGTTGCCCCAGTACCAGCAGAGCTTGTAAGGAGTGTTGACGCGTCCCCAGTCCAGACAGCAGAAAGTGTTTTGCTTGTCGAAGGAGTAAATCTTTTCGCCGACGGCAAACGTGCCTTCGCAAGGCATGCAGTTTTGCTTGGTGGTCATAAAGTAGCGGGTTGGATATCCGTCGAACGGCAGAACGGTGGTGATGTTCTCGAGGTTTTCGGGTATGTCCATTCTGAATTTGCATTCCAGCGTTTTGCCTTTGGACGGGCCTTTGAAATAGAGCGTGCGATAGGTTTCGTGAGTTTCGAAGCGCAGCTCGAATTTGCCTTTTTTATATTCCGTCACGTTAGGTCTGTCGCCGCAGGCAGGCAGAATAACCTTATTTTTGCCGCCCAGCCACAGCGCCATAGACGTTGCAACGAGGCCTTTTTCGTTCGGCGCGTGAAGGTCGATAAGGGTGGCGGAAGCGTAGCCGCCGATAGATATGTTGGCGATGGAAATCTGAATTATGTAGTTGCCGTCGGACATCTGATAGAAGTCCCACTCCTTGCGCCTCAAGGTCGGTTTGGAACGATATCTGTCATAGGTGAACAGATTGTGGCGCGCCCACGCGCCTTTGACGAGCAGAGTGCCGTCTTCGGCGAGAAGGTCGGTTTGCTCGGTAACTTCGTTCTGATTGTAGGTCAGGCCCGACTCCTTCCAGCCGGCGTACGTTTTTTTGACTTCGGACATAAATCCCTCCTTGGTTTTATCATATAAAGTGGATTAAGATAAATATACCCTATATAGCGGTCAAAAGTCAAGTTTAATTGAAAAATAGCGTATTTTAGCTGCGGCGGAAACTTTTTCCGGCCGCGTCAAGCGCTTGAAAAAAACCGCAACGTATGTTACAATAGAAAAAAACGTATTTCAGAGGGGAAAATGAAAAAAGGACGTATCACAAAAATCGCTTTGCTCGCCTGTTTGCTCGTGATAGTGCTGACGGCGTTTTCGGGCTGCGGAAAGCAAAACGTAAGAGAAGCAACGTTTTTGCTTAAAAACCGATCGGAATGGTCGGAAGCCGCGCTCCGAGAACAAATGGCGGCGGAAAAGGGCGGCGTTACGCTTTTGGAAAACGGCGAAGTCAAGGCGACCGTCGTCTATTCGGAAGGAGCTTCCGAAAGTCTTATTGCGGCGGCGGACTTTATGGCCGCGACGCTTGAGAGGATGTCCGGTTCGAACGGCGTAAGAACCGCCGTCAAAGGGGGCAGTGAAAGCGGATTTTCGATATACGTCGGGATGGCCGCAAATTCGGCCGCGATTGATCTTTCGGACGTAAAGGACGACGGATACAGACTGGAAATCAAGCCCGAAGGTATTTACATAGTCGGCAAAACCGACGACGCCGCGAGAAACGGCGTTTACGACTTTTTGGAAACTCACCTCGAGTGCATGTACGTTTCCCCGGAAAACACCTACGTTCCGCTTTGCCCGACCGTAAAACTCGCCCTCGAAGAAAAAACGGTGAACCCGACCATAACCTGGAGAAAGGTCTATCAGTACGAGAGCGTGCAGAACGGCTGGTACGAGCGCCTGAAAATGAACGGAACCATCGTCAAAGAGGGCGAAAACAGCATAGAGCTTTACAACGAGTGGGGCACTTGGTGCCATTCGTCGTTCGAGTTCGTGCCTCCTGAAAAATATTTCGACGAGCACCCCGAATATTACGCAAAATTTTTAGGCAAACGCAGATATCAATTCAACGTCTTGGGGCGAACCTTCCCGACGCACCTTTGCTACACCAACGAGGAAGTTTACCAAATTGCCGAAGCCGAGCTTGTAAAACGCATCGAGGCAAATCCCGAAGTCAAGTTCTGGGACTTCAGCATAATGGACACCTATTTTGCGACGTGTCGGTGCAAAGAGTGCAAGAAATTCAACAAGGAAGCAGGCAGCGAAATGGGCACGCTTCTGGCGTTTCTGAACAGACTTGCGGACGCAATCAAGGACGATTATCCGGACGTTTATCTTTCAACGCTTGCCTATCAGAGGGTGAAAAATCCGCCTAAAAACATGAAATGTGCGCCGAACCTTTGCATCAACGTGTGCGCTTTTCCGGGCACGCAAAGCTATCCTTATTCCACCGAGGGCGGCATCAAGGCAAGCAGGGAATTTGCAGAAAGAGTGGTTGAATGGGGCAAAATATGCGATAATATCCTCGTTTGGGATTATGTGGTCAATTTTACACACCTCAAACTGCCGTTCCCGAACTTTGAATTTCAAAAAGAAAATCTGGAATTTTATCTCGAGAACAACATTCGTTTTGTCTTCCATCAAGGCTCCAGAGAACCTATGGACGAAAACGCCGAAATGAGAACCTATCTTTTGTCGCGACAGCTTTGGGATAAGGACGTCGATCTTAAGGCGCTTGCCAAAAAGTACGTTGCCGTCGTTTACGGCGACGCGGCGGGACTTGTGGAAGAATATATGGACTTACAAAATTCCGCAATGATCGAATCGGGCGTGGATCTCAGCCTGTACGACAACCCTAAAAAGCACAAAAACGGTTATCTTGCGCCAAAACTTACCGACAAATATCTTGAGCTTACCGAAAAAATGCTCGAGGTGGCCGAAAACTCCGACACGGTGAACGTGAAAGCGGTAGAAATGCTTCGTGTAAACGCGCTTTACGCAAAAATGACGGATGCAAGTTGGGATTATAGGGCCAAAAAAGCGGCTTTTGAGGAGTTTAAGGCGCTTTCCGAAAAGTATAATTTCACAAAATCGGGCGAAATCGTGGAAATGAGTCGGTTCGTTGAAAAGGATTATCCGAGAACGCTAATTTGGATAGTTTTCAAATACGTGTTGTCGGTCCTTGGCGGAATTGCCGTTGTCGCGCTTGTCGTTTTGGGCGTCAAATTCGGTCCGAAAATCGTCCGCAAAGCGAAAAACAAACGCCTTTCCACGGCCAAATAACCAAAAATCGTGCCGTTTCGTTGTCAAAAACGACTTGGTATGATATAATATAAAAATCAAAATTTAAGGATGGATTATGAAAGACGTAAGACTTGCAATCAGATTCTTCTGGAAGTGGCTTCCCGTCAACAACCTCAACATCATGCTTATGGGCGTGGCAATAGTGCTCCTGACAGTTGGCGGAGCGGTGATGTTTTCCAGAGAAAAGTTCAAAAAATACGGCGTTATCGCAGGCAAAGTCGTGCTGTTTCTGCTGCTGTTTTATCAGGTGGTTTACGCCATAACTCAATATTACGACGAACACAGCCCAATCGGCAGAATTATGCCGTGGAACCCGTCGTCCATAAGCTATTATCTTATGCCGATCGTCGCCATTTTCAACGTCAAACCGCTTAAGGACACGTCATACACTTTGGGCCTTCTGGCGGGGATTGTGATGACGTTCAGCACTCTGGTCTATTCGCCTATGTGGATAGATTTCTACCAAAACAGCCTCACCGAATATCCGTTTATGCAGGATATGATTGCCAACGCGCGCATCGCAACGTGGAACAGCATTTCAATGCACGGCGCGCTTCTCGTCGGCGGCGTGTGGCTGGTTGCGTCCGGCGACTTCAAATATGAACCGAAAAACTGCAAATTCTTCCTTCTGGGGCTTGCGGTGCTGCTTTGCTACGGAATGGTGGGGCATCACTTCTTCGTGCCGGACAAAAACGTTTTCTTTATTTTCAAAAACGAATTGCCGTTCGAAATCACGCATATCGACTTCCGTCTCGACTACTGCATTCTGCTTGCGGCGCTTTTATGGGTGATTTACTACGCGCTCCCGTACGCCGTAAAAAATATACCTCTCCGCATAAAGCAGAAGAAGCTTATCGAAAGCTACTACGGAAAATAAAAAACGAAAAACCGCCACACGGCGG
>HF988623.1 GCA_000434675.1 Faecalibacterium sp. CAG:1138
CTTCCTTACCGTACATGAGCATTTGCGAACCGCTTTTTTGTTGCTGTTTATTTTTCGTTCTCTTTTGCAAGTTTTTTGAGTTTCTTGTCGTCGAACATGATGCTGTCGGCGTTTTCATCAAAGACGTTGGCGGAAATGCGGCTGTAGAGATCGGATGTCAGGTTGGACTTGTTGGTCTCGGCAAGTTTTTCGCCGTAGGTCTGAGATTTGTTGACTTTGGAAGCAAGGAGTTTTCCGTCTTTGTAGAAGCTTTCCTTGGTGAGGCCGGTGTAGCTGACTTCGCCGGTTTCCGCGTCGACGGAGAAGGTTCCGTAGTTATCAGCCATGTTCAAGGTGCCGAACTTGACGATGTAGTCCATCGGAGTTTCGCCGGCGTTGAACTCTTCTTCGGTGGCGAAAATCTTTTCGCCGTCAAGGCCGAATGCCGCGAAATCGTGAGGAATGAAGCTTACTATCATAATGTGAATGCCGTAATCGGTGATGCAGTACCAGATGTTTTCGGACGGAGTGGTGCTGAAACCGAAATCGGAAGCGTTTTCGGTGCTGCCGGTGTCGAAGCTACCGAGGCCTTTTTTGACGAGGGCTCTGCCTAAAGCGGTGAATTCGTCAACGTAGGTGCTCTTTTCTCCTTCCGGAGTGATGAGGTAGCCGTTGCCTTTGCCGGTTACGCCGTTGTAGGTGTCGGTTGCAAACATACCCGGATCGTCGTTAACTCTGTAAAGCCATTCGGTTGCAACTTCCAAGGTAGCCATCTGACGCTCGTAGGCGTTTTCGATGCTTGCCGCGGCTTCGAGGTCGGATCTGATCCAGGAAAGCACGGTCTGAACGGGAACGTCGGTGGCAACGTACGCTCTGTCAGGGCAGTTTACGTCGGTGCACTCTGCGTGCTTATCGCAATCGCCGATACAGCCTTCGTTGTCGCAGGTGTGTTTGTCGCAGTCGAGTTCTTTGGTGTATTTGAGGTTGCTGACGTTGACGGTGATTTCGTTTGTCAGCATTTCTCTGACTTGTTTGTAAACTTCTTCGCTGGAGAAGTAAGCTCCGCCGCTGGCGTATTTTTTGAGTTCCGCGCTCTGCTTGTCGCTGAACTTAAGCAAAATGTTGTAAACGTAGCCGTAGCCTTCGGTAGGATGAACGGCAATGCCGGTCACGTCGCTGCCGAGATCGGTGGCGTATTGCGAAGCGAGCTTTTCGTAGGTTTCTCTGTCGGTTGCAACTTCCAAAGCGGCTTTCTTGGAAAGCTCGGCGGCAATCTGTTCGGAAGTGAAGTTGTCGGCGAGGAGCTGGCGTTGGAAGTGAGAAAGCAGCATGCTTTCAAGCTGTTCCTCGTAGAATTTTTCGTAGTCCGAATAGTTGGTTTCGAGGTTCTTTTTCAGTTTTGCAACGGCCTTTTCGAAATATTCGCTGTCCTTGTGTTCGGAAACGAAATCCTTATCGGTCCATTTGAGAGGAATGGTGACTGCGCCGTCGCCCAAGGTTTCGTCGTAGGTCCAGTCGGCTTCGCCTTCCGTCGGACGTTGAGATCTTGCGTCAAGGCTCTTGACGGTCAGTTCGATGCTGTAGTCCTTGCCTTCGTAGGTAACGACGAGCTTCTTTTTGCCGGTGGTAGCGGTGGACGGAATTTCCTTGACCATGTCGGAAGTGATTTCCTTGGTTTCGGTTTCGCCTTTGTCGTTGGTGATTTCGATTTGGAAATCGTTGATGTCGATGACGTCGCCCACTTTGTACTCGGTGGAATCGGCGGTGCTTATAACCTTGACGTTGCCGTCGTCGGTGGTGGTGCTGCCCTGATTTGCCTTGGCTTCCTTCTCGAGATCTTCGATGATGGACTTGATGGATTCTTCAAACGAATCGTTGGTGGCGTCGACTGCGTGAGCGACTTCCTGCGGATGAAGCAGTTTTTCGACGGAGGCAATATCGTTGCCGAAGCTCATGCTTTTGCCATTAAGATAGTACTTGGCGTAAAGCACCAACAGCTTTCTTTGCGCAAGGCTCTTGGTGAGGAGCTTGAAGGTTTCCTCATAGGTGTAGCCGTAGTAGTAAACGTAATAATAGCCGTAGCTGTTGAAGGAAGACAGAACGTCGCCTCTGGTTACGGTGTCGGTATGTTCGCCGAAAGATACGGTCGCAAGAACCTTTTTGGAAACTCTTTCGTCGTTTTTAGTGATGATGTCGCACCCTGCAAACACAGTGGCCAGAACGAGGACCACAAGCAAAATTGCAACAAACTTTTTCTTCATAAATTGTTCTCCTAATAAATTTAATTAAGAAATTGTACTTACCTATTATACAAAAAATAAATCGTATACGCAATCAAAATGCAAGGTTTTTTCTGTTTTTCGGACAAGTTTTGCCTCTTCTAGGCCAATCCGCGCTCGAAAAATGCGATAAGACGCACCAAATTGTCCTCAACGTCCACGCTCGGCAGGTTAAACAGCAGCGCCGGCGGCTCGGCCACGAGGCGAACGGTCTGTTTGTTTTTGTCCACGATTTCCACGAGATCGGCGTTCTTGAAAAAGTCCTCGGAAAGGGCTATTTCCGCCTTCTTTCGGCTTAAGGTAACCCTCGTCGCCGAAAAGCCCGAAACGAGCGCTTTCAGGTACGCCACGTTTATCAGATTCACCAGCGGTTTCGGCGGTTCGCCGTACGTTGCCCGAATGCCCGCAAGCAGTCTGTCCTTGTCTTCCTTGTTTCTGATTTCCGCGATTTTTTTGTAGATACGAAGCCTGTCGGACGCCGAAACGTAGCCGTCGCCGACGTATGCGTTGCAATCCACCTTCATTTCCACTTCCGCGCTCTCTGCCGTTCGTCCGAAACGGATTTCGTCCACCGCTTCTCTCAGAAGCCGCGTATACATCTCGTAACCGACGCCCGCAATATGCCCGTGCTGTTCGGCACCCAGAAGGTTGCCTGCGCCGCGAAGCTCCAGATCCCTCAGAGCTATCTTGAAGCCGCTGCCGAACTCGTTGTAGTCCATAAGCGAAGTCAGCCTTTTTGCCGCTTCTTCGGAAACCACTTTGTTTTCCCTCGTGGTGAAATAGGCGTGAGCAAGCTGTCCGCTTCGCCCGACGCGCCCCCTCAGCTGATAGAGCTGCGCCAAACCGAACCTGTCGGCGTCCACCACGAAAAGGGTGTTTGCGTCGGGGAGGTCTATGCCGTTTTCGATGATGGTCGTCGACACCAGGACGTCGGCTTCACGCTGATAAAACCGCGTTATCCTTTCGTCAAGCATAGGTCCCGACATCTGCCCGTGCGCAACGATTATCTTCGCCGCGCCGCCCGCAAGATTCTGCACTTTCGACGCAAACGAATCTATCGTTTCGACGTAGTTATACAGCACCAAAACCTGTCCGCCACGGCCGATTTCTCTCAAAATCGCGTCTTTTAAGAGGTTGTCAGAGTATTCGGTGACGTAGGTTTCCACCGGCAGCCTGCCCGTCGGCGGAGTTTCAAGAAGACTTATGTCCCTTATGCCGTTGAGGCTCATTGACAGCGTCCTCGGGATAGGCGTTGCCGACATGGTGATTATGTCGACGTCCTTTTTCAGAAGTTTAAGTTTTTCCTTATGCTCGACACCGAAACGCTGCTCCTCGTCCAGCACCAGAAGGCCAAGATCGTCGAATTTGACGTCCTTCGACAGCAATCTGTGCGTGCCGACGAGCACGTTGGTCAACCCAAGCTCGACATTTTCCAGAATTTCATCGGCTTGCTTTTTGTTTTGCAGTCTGCTTAAAAGGTCCACCTTTAAGTCAAACCCCTCGATCCTCGACAGCAGGGTGTTGTAGTGCTGTTTAGCCAGAATCGTGGTAGGCGCCAGAATAGCCGCCTGCTTTCCTGCCATAACCGCCTTGAAAACGGCGCGGAAAGCCACTTCGGTTTTTCCGAAACCGACGTCGCCGCAGATAAGCCTGTCCATAAGCTTACCTTTTTCCATATCGTCCTTGACGTCCTTTATTGCGGCTTCCTGATCGGCCGTCGGAGTGAACGGGAAGTTGTCCTCGAAAATCTTTTGCTCGGGCGTGTCCGGCGGGTAAACGAACCCTTTGATTTTGCTTCTTTCGGCGTAGAGCGCGTTGAGGCTGAACGCCAGTTTTTTGACGGAAGCGCGAACCTTCTGTTTGACTTTTTCGAACTCCTTGCCGCCTATTTTGTTGAGGCGCGGATTGTCCGAACCGGAGTATTTCGTCAGCCTGTCCATCTGATCGACGGGCAAATAAAGCATTGCCCCTTCGCGATAGCGTATGGCAACGTAATCCTTCTCCACGTCGCCCACTTTTTGCTTGACGGTTCCTTCGCAGATACCTATGCCGTGCACCTCATGAACCACATAATCCCCCGCTTTCGGCGCGATTAAGTGCTTTTTCGGTTTGAACACGTCTTCCGCCTTAGGTTTGCCGTATAAGTCGTCGGCGCCCACGAGAACAAGTTTCTGGTCGTGATAAATGAAGCCGTTCGGAACGTCGAACGAGGTTGCGTATATGCCCTTTTCCACCTCGTCGGACGGATAGGCCATAACGTCTTCCGCCTTAAGTTTTTCCGCAAGGCTCTTTGCCCGCTCCTTATTCCCCGCGCAAAGAACGACGGTGTAGCCGTTCGCGTTGAAATTTTTAAGGTCGGTTATAAGCCCCGAATAGTCGAGGTAATACCTTGTGGTAGGCCTTGCGTTGAACTTGAAAATGCTTTGCGCAGCAAACAGCGGATTTAGCGACGTTATCTGCTGAAACGCCAACCTCTTGAAGCCGCCTATCAGCCTTACGACGCGATCTGCAGAAATGAGTGAATTTATATGCTCCGGCAAAGCTTCCTCGCCTTCGGAGAGACTTTTCACTCTCCCCTTATGCTCAAGCTCCACCAGTTTAAGCTTGTCGCTGACCAGTTTCGCTTCGTCAAAAACGATCGTCCAGTCCTTATCCAGATAGTCGAAAATCGTGCCGAGGTTGTCCGGCATAAACGGTATCAGCCAGCACAGACTGCCGTCCACGGGATTTTGCTCCAGCTTTTGGAGCGCGTCCGCAATTATTTCCGCCACGTGTCCGCTCGCCTTCACCTTTTTCAGGCGTTCGGCCACTTTTTCGGGGTTACGGATAATTATGTCCGCCACGGGCGGCAGATATACCGCATTTTCTTCGGCCACGCGCTCGCGGGTGTCGAAATCGAACCGCTTGACGTTTTCAACTATGTCGTCGAAAAAGCTTATTCTGACAGGATAACCCGACTGCGGATAAATTTCCACGGTGTCGCCGCGAACGGAAAATTCGCCTCGGCCGGAAAGCTCGGCCACGCGCTCGTAGCCACCCGACGCCAGAATCGTCGCAATTTTTTGAGGCGTAATTTCGTCGCCGACGTTTATCGTCAGCACCGATTTTTCAAATTCCTCTCTGTCGGGAAGATATTGCTCCAGCGTTTCTGCGGAAACGACCGCCACCTGAGCTTCGCCTTTCAGTATTTTTGCAAGCGCAAAGCTGCGCTCTGCGTACAAAGCGCGGTTGCCGACCTTTTTGTAAAGCAAAACGTCGTCGCGGGACGGCAGATAAACCGCCGCTTCCCTTCCGAAATACCTGTTGAATTTTTTCGCCACGTCCTTTGCCTGCAAGCTGTCGGCCGTAACGAACAAGACCTTTGATTTTAGCTCGGCCGCAACGTGGATTTTCGCCCCCGGAGCAAGCGAAAACGCCGAGGTTGGCCTGCCACCCCGTACCGAGTAGAGCAGCGACCTGAAGTCGCCGCCGAGTTTTTCTAACGATAAAAATTGCACTTTTTCCTCCGAAAAAGTTTGATGCTAATTTTTTGCTTCCCCGTTATATAACCGCATCACCAGCTCGAAGTCGTCGGTTTCGACGTACTTTTTGACGGCTTCCGCCGCCCTCGTCGTCATTTCCGAAACCACCGCTTCCGAGGTTTTCGGCACCTTGCTAAGCACGTAGTTCATGAGAGGGATTTCGCCTTTGTCCGAGGCAATCCCCAGCCTTACGCGCTTGAAGTTTTTGGTTCCCAAAAGCTCGACGATGTTCTTCATGCCGTTGTGGGTGCCGCCGCTGCCCTCGGCACGGAGCCTGAGCGTCCCAGTAGGAAGATCGACGTCGTCGTAAACGACCACCACGTCCTCAGGCGTTGCCTTGTATTTTCCCACCAGCTCTCTTGCCGCCTCGCCCGACAAATTCATATACGTCTGCGGCAGTGCCAGCACGATTTTTTCGTCGTTAAAATGCCAAATCGCGGTTTTAGACTTACATTCCGAAGTCTTAAACTTGACGTTCAGCATTTCGGCAAGTTTTTCGAGAGTGGCAAAGCCCATGTTGTGCCAAGTCCCTTCGTACTTCTTGCCGTAGTTTCCGAGGCCGATGATGATCTTCATAAGTTTACGTTTTCCTTTTTTGTTTGACTTGTTGAGTCGTTCTTTCTATGCAAAATGCGCCGTCCGGCAAATCCTTGGTTACGGTGCTTCCCGCCGCTATATACGCGCCGTCGCCCACCTTAAGCGGAGCAACGAGATTGACGTTCGCGCCGATAAACGCGCCCTTCCCCACAACGGTTTTGTGCTTTTTGAAGCCGTCGTAATTGCAGAACACCGCGCCGCACCCGACGTTTACGTTGTCCCCCACCTCGGCGTTCCCGACGTAAGCAAGGTGCGCCGCCTTAACTCCGTCGCCGAGTTTGGAGGCTTTGATCTCCACAAAATCGCCTATGCGGCAATTTTTGCCTATTTCGCTGCCTTCCCTTACGTAAGCGAAAGGCCCGACGGTGCTGTTTTCGCCTATGCGACTGTTTTCTATAACCGAATCGGTGATTTTTGCGCCGCGACAAACGTGGCTGTTACCTTTGATTTTGACGTTTCCGCAAAGAATCGCGCCCGGCTCTATCGTGGCTGTAAAATCCGCTTCCGCGTCCCCGAAGCACAGCACGCCGCTCCTTTCGAGCTTCTCTTTTGCACGCTTTCTTATTTCATTATACACCATGTTTACGGAACTTGTATCGTTTGCTCGCAAAAAATATTTCTCCGCCGCCGCATATTTCGGATCGACTTCGGCGTTTTCTCTGACGATATAGCCCGCGCCGAGCATTAAAGACGGAATATTCCTTCTCTTCAGGGCCTTCGCCGCGCCGACGATCATATCCTCCGTCACCAGCGCCATATCCGCGTACAGCAGACAGAAAAACTTGCATTTCGGCCGTGTAACGCGCTTTTCACAGTCGAACACGGCGTGCGGAAACGCCGCAATTTCGTCCGCCAGATACTCGCCTATCGGTTTCCCGAAGATAGGACTTTTGCTCATAAAGGACGGCTCACTTATCACCGCCACGAATATATCGGAATTTTTCATACTCTATAATACTGCAAAAAGACGTTTAAGTTTCAAAAAAACCGTTGTTTTCCGCTATCTTTTATGATATAATTTAATTTAACAACTTTGTTTGGGGGAAATTATGGAGAAATTAACGGAAACAAACGTCTATTCCACAAAAGAACGGCACGTTCCCAAAAAGGAAACGATAAGGTTTCTGACCGGTCTTGCCGGACAAAACCTGTTGTATTCCCTTATCGGCGCAGGCTTTTTCACGGTATTTCTGAACACTTATTCGGGCATGAACGCCGCCGTTTCGGGCATCATCATCATCATTTTAAAAATTTGGGACGGCATCAACGATCCGCTCATCGGCTCGATTATGGACCGCGTCCACTTCAAAAGCGGCGAAAAGCTCAGACCGTGGCTTAAGTTTATGCCGCCGATCATTGCGGTTTCCACGATTTTCGTATTCTTAACGCCGATTATTGATGAAGGTTTCTGGAAATATTTCTTCTTCGTCATTGCTTATGCCGTTTGGGACATAGCGTATTCGTTGCAGGACGTCCCTATCTGGTCCATAACCGCAATGGTTTCGCCAAACCCCGACGAGCGCGAAGGCTTTATACAATGGGCAAGGACGGTCGGAAGCGTTTCCTACGGCGTTTTCGGAGCGATGATTCCTATGGTCTACAGTCTGCTTATCGGCTTCTTCCCGGGCGTCAGCCAGACCAAGGTTATCCTGCCGATTATGTGCGGTTTCTTTGCAATTGTGGGCTCGGGATTGTCGTTTTTGTGCTACTCGGCAAAAGAGCGCGTCCCTCTTATCAAAAAACAAGACAGCTTAAAAGAAGGCTTCAGCCTGCTGTTTAAGAACAAAATGCTTCTTCTGTTGTCGCTTGCAAACATTTTGGGCGCGGTCGGAATCGGAACCAGCCTTATGTATCAGTTTTTCCAATTCGACTATCCGCTGACTTTGTTCGGAAAAACTTTTGACGGCAACTTCGCAAGCACCGCGATAGGCCTCGTTTTGTACGGCCCGACCGTCGTTGCGATGCTCTTTGCCGACAAGCTTAAAAAACTAATGGGCAACAGCTTTTTGAACGTCATGATCACCGCGCAGATTGCTTCCGCAGTGTCCAGAGTCATCTCCTGGATTATCGGTTATTCCTCTCCTGCCGCATTCTGGACGGCAATGGTCGTTATGGCTGTCGGAAACGCATTGACGGGCATTTTGAGCATTGCGCAAACCAGCCTTTTCAACGACAGCATCGACTATATCGAATGGAAAACCGGCATGCGCACAGAAGGCGTAACTTTTGCAATGCAAACCCTCTTTACAAAAATTTCAAGCGGTATAAACCAAGGCCTTACGGGTATCGTGCTCGGCAAATGGCTCCACTATATTCAGTACGAAAACCCTGAAATCGGCGGCGCCCAGCCTGAAGCTTTCCACAAATGGATCTGGCCGCTTATGATCCTCACTCCTGCAATCGCTGCGGTGCTTTACATAATTCCGCTGTTCTTCGTGAAGTACACCAATCAGCAAAAATCGTTGGTGCTTAAGGACCTTGAAGCAAGACGCGAAAACAGACCGGAATCGGGCGAATCGCCTTATTATCAAAAAGAACTCAAGCACAAATTCGAAGCCGCCCAAGCGGCTGAATAAGCGGTTTATAAGAACAAATCAGAACATTAAAATGCCGTCCCGTGCGGGACGGCGTTTTTTATTCAACGTTGGTTTTCTTTTTTTGTTCGCGTTTTATGCGGAAAAATTCGCTTAAAAGCCCTGCGCATTCCTCTTCCAGAATTCCGCCCTCAACGTTCGGGCGATGATTGAATCGTTCGTCGACGGGCAGGTTGTAAAGCGTGCCGCAGCAACCGGCCTTTTGGTCGTACGCGCCGAAAAAAACGTTGTCGACGCGGCTGTTTATCATTGCCCCCGCACACATGGCGCAAGGCTCCAAAGTAACGTAAACGTCGCAGCCGTACAGCCTCCAGTCGCCAATTTTGCCCGCGGCCTCGGCAAGGGCCAGCATTTCCGCGTGGCAAAGCGCAGACTTGTTCTCTTCCTTTCGGTTATGCGCTTCGGCGATTATTTCGCCGTCCTTAACCACGACGCAACCTATCGGAACCTCGTCGTATTCTTCGCCCTGTTTTGCCACCTCTATGGCTCTTCTCATGTATTTTTCGTCCATATTTTCTCCGTAAACGCCGCCAAAGCGGGGCGGTTTTGCCGATATATTTTGTCGTATTCGTCGTACAATCCGACGTATGATTTTTCGTCCGAACCCACCTCGACGGTGAGCGCTTTTTTGCCGGTTTTGATAAAATAGTCCTTAAATCCGCCGTGGCTGCCGTCGCTTCTTAAGGGAACGTAGCCCGTCAGGTCGGAAATCGTTTTTGCGGCAGGATAGTCCTCCTCGCCGTTTTCGTAGCCGTAGTAAATCACTTCGCCTTTTGCGTGGTAGCATAGCGCCTTTTCCACCGAAAATCTTTTTGCAAGGCTCACTAGCGCTTTGCTTTCGGGCTCGCTTTCCGGATACGGCCCCACGTAGTTTTCGGGCGCCGGTGAAAACCGATTTTTTTCGCCTTTCCCGAACCCTGCGTCGAAATTGACGTTCAAATCCACGGCTCTGCCGTTTGCCTTCCAGGCACGAAAGTCGTCGCTTCCGTTCAGGCGAAGCAGGCTTTTTCTCACGTTTTCGGGAGCAGAAGCGACGCCTCTTTTACAAAGCTCGACGCCGTCGGGATTTACCATAGGAACGAACAACACCCCTCGTCCTCTATAATTTTTCGCGAGGCTTGAGACGAGTTTTGCCGTTATATGCTCCCTTGCGTGAATCGCACCGAAAATCATCGCGCCCGAAAAGCCATTGCCCACGATTGCGTACCATATATTTCGGCCGAAAAGGCTTTTGCCAGCCGTTCCTACCCTTGCGCCGCCCGCAGAAAGCGCTTTGATATCTTTTATTAAATCGTCATAGCCGTAACACATACGGCAATATATTCCGAAAAATCTATTTGTGATACGGCAAATTGTTCAGAATGGAAACCGCGCGATATATCTGCTCGGCAAGTATTACGCGCATAAGCTGATGCGGATAGGTAACTCGCCCGAACGAAACGCGTTTGTCCGCTTTTTTCAGAATTTCGGGATCGGTGCCGTTGCTGCCGCCGATAAGAAAAGTAATTTCGCCGTAGCCGTCCGAAAACTTTTTGTTTATGAGAGCGGCCAGCTCCTCGCTGGAAAGCATTTCGCCGTCTATGGCCGTGGCCACGACGTAGCCCTTAAGCTCCGAAAGCATCTTTTTCCCTTCGGCAGAAAGCGACGCCGAAATATCCGCCTTCGATTGCGTTTTCGGAGGATATTCGGGAAGCTCGATTATTTTGAAATCGGCAAACCGCGACAGCCGTTTTTGGTATTCCGAAACGGCGTCCGTGAAATATTTTTCTTTTATTTTGCCGACGCAAACGAGGTTTATCTTCATCTCAAAAGCCCCCAAACCAAGCTGAATATCGTTGCCGCCGAGTTCATACCCACGGTCAGCCACAAAAAGATTTTTTCGCGGTTATTCGGTTTTTCGTCGTCGAAATTTTTGAACGAACAAAATTCCGTAACGGTGTAGCGCGGAAGCTTTTTCGGCATGCGGTTTTTGATGCGGCAAAAGCTCATGACGATCAAAACTACCGACATAACAAACAGCAACGCGCCCAAAACGCTTCCTATTCCGCCGCCCAAAGCAAGCCCGAAGAATCTGTTCAAAAAGTCTAAAGCTCCCGTGTATGCCCTTAGAACGCTGATAAAATTGTTCATAAAATGGAAGAACACCGACGCCCAGATGCCGTTCGTGTAGAAGCACAGCGCCGCCATAACCAGCCCCGCGACGAAGGTATAGCCCGTCTGCGTAACGTTTTGGTGCATAAGCGCAAAAAGAAGCGCGGAAAAAAGGATATATTCTTTTTCGTTCTTTTCCGCGGCACCCAAAACGCCCCTGTTCGTCAGCTCTTCGAAAATCGCGGGCAAAACCGCCACGATGAAAATCTGCGAAATCACGAAGTCTATCCCGCCGCCCGTTCCTCCGCTCGTTCCGCCGCTTCTGAAGCCGATAAGCCCGAGCGCTCCCTGCCACACGGCAGAAATGCAGGTGGTGACGTAAATCGTGGCTAAGGTTATCACCAGTATTTCCGGAAAATTGCGGGCCCGTATGCCGTTCAGTCGAAAATCGGTTTTCAGGGTTTTCAGCCTGCTGCCTCTTTTGGTAAGAAGCAAAAAATATAGCGTCAGCGGCACGAGCCCCATCGAAAAGCATTGCGCAAAAAGCGAGAACGCAACAGACGCCCCTATTTTCGCCGAAATGCCCTCCAGCCACCCAAGCGCCGACGCCGCGCGCAGCAGCACCAAACAAAGCATGGAAACGAAGTAAACGAAATACGCCCTGAAAGTTCTTTCGTTTTTCATGCTAAAACCCCATCGCCGTGTTCAGTATCCACATAACGACCAAAAGCACCAGCGAAAGCACCAAAAGCGGCGGGCATTTTTTGCCGTACAAATAAGCCTCGTCGTCAACGCCGTCGTTAGCCATATCAGGCGTAACTTTGCGCATTACATCGTTTATGTCGTCAAAAACTTTGCGTAAACCGCCTTTTTTGAAAATTCCGCCAAATCCTGCGGCAACCGACTTCACGAGGTTTTTGAACCCGCCTTCCGCAATTGCGCCGGCGTTAACCTCCAAAGATCTTCTTACGAACGCGGTAACAGCAACCGTCAGGGAAACGAGCCCCACCGCCATAACGGCCAAGCCCACCGGAATTTGCCAGGCGGCAAACTCGATGCTGTTAAGAGACGGGAAAATAAGGCTTGCGATGCAGCTTATAAAATTGTTCAGAAAATGGAATGCCATCGCATACTTGATGTCGCCCGACGTCAGCACCACCACGGCCAAAACCACGCCTATTCCGAACTGATGCACCAGCTGCACCGGATTTCCGTGCATAAGCGCAAACATTGCCGCAGAAAGCAGCACGGCCACCGCCGCGCCCTGTCGTCTTAAGCCGACGGCTATTGCTCCGCGGAACATAATTTCCTCACACACGGCGGGAACCAGGCTTAAAAACAGCGACATCAGAATATATCCGAAAACGTCCGTCGGCATCGTTATCGAAGACGACGCTACGTCGTAGCCGAGCTTGCCGAAAAGTTCCACGAACCAGTTTGCAAGCGGCATGGTGGAAAAAATCGTAAAGACGGCAATCGGCACAATCAAAAGAGCCATTTTCGCGTCGGGCTTCTTCTTTATGCCTACCTCCGAAAAGAATTTGATTTTCTTTGCGGCCGAATAGCCGAGCACGGCGGCCAGAAACGACAGCCCGTTGACAAAAACTATGGCATACGTCCAGGAATAATGATCCTTATAGGCGTCGCCGTAGCGCGCCTGAAAAGCGGTCAGCACAACCGTTTGCAACACAAGTTGCAAAACGTAGCTTATGAGATATATCGGGCCTATGTCGAATTTCGTCAGTTTTTTCATCAAAAAATCCTCGTCAGATGCGATTGCGTGGCAACGTCCACCAAAACGTCCCTTCCTTCTACTATGCCTTCGCGGGATAAGCTGTCCACAATCGTTTGAAACGCCAGCTCGGGCGTGTTGTTGTTTTCGGACAAATGTCCGAGTACTATTTGTTTTGTTTTCGGGGAAATAACCCTTTTCAGAATTTCCGCCGCCGTTTCGTTTGAAAGGTGGCCGTTTGCGCCGTCAATGCGTTTTTTGAGCCTGTCGGGATAGTCGCCGCCAAGCAGCATTTCCCTGTCGTGGTTTGCCTCGAGCAGCAAAATGCGGCTGTTTTTGAGGTTGTTGATTATGCCCTCCGTCGGGTGGCCGATGTCGGTTGCGACGGAAATTTTGTCGCCGCCCTCAATAAAGCTGTACGCCAAAGGATACACGGCGTCGTGAGGCACTCTGAACGGCAAAACGGTTATGTCGCCGATAGCAAATCCGCCGTCGTAGAAAGGCAGATTTTCGGTTTGAATACGGCCGCATTTTGCGTTTATCGCCAAAGTGGTTCTGGCGTGCGCGTAAACCTTCAACCCCTCCTGTGACGCCCTCAAAAGGCCGCAGACGTGATCCGCGTGTTCGTGCGTAACGACCACTCCGCTTATATTTTTCACGTCGGTTCCGATTTTCTGAAGCGCGTCCTGAACGTAGGCGTAGCTCATGCCGAAATCCACCAGAATTTCGGTGGTGTCTGAGGCTATGTAAATGCAATTTCCCTTGCTGCCCGAAGACAGCGAACAAAGACTGAGCATGTTTTATCTTCTGCTAAAAATATGCGCCCGCAAATTTTTTGCCGGCGCATTTTGTCGTTTTTAATGTTTAAGCTTTTGCTTTTTTCTCTTTTTTGCCGCTCTTGTTTTTCGGTTTTCTGACTCTTATCACGGCGCCGACGCTCCAGGTTACGATGGCGGCAATCCAGATTCTCGCATAACCGATGAGGTTGTCGAGGTTGGAAGTGATGAGGTCGATGCTGAATTTGTTTCCGTCAACGAGCATAGCCTTGAGAAGCGCAACCCACAGCAACAGAACCAGCGAAACGATGAAGATTATGCAACCCATGGTGCCGGTTTTCAGTTTGCAGCCGGTGAAGATGCCGATAAGGCTGACGATCATGCAGATTGCAACGATCACGAGCAACGCGAGGTGGATGCAAAGACCGATGTCGCCTTGAAGACCTTCGACGAGTTTGCCGTTCTGCACGAAGCCGATGACTTCACCGATAACGTCTCTTTCGGTTGCGAGGTCGCTGATTTTGATACCCGCGAACAACTCTTGATCGCCCTTAAGAACGCCCTGTCCGATGAGGCAACCCAAAATTGCAGGAATAAGGAACACCAAAAGCATAACGGTCATTATGGCGTTGCGGCCCCTGTATTTTTGTTTTTTGCCGCTTGGGGCGGTTTCTTTCGCTTTGCCGTCGCTGACTACGACTGCCGGAGCGGTTTCGACTGCCGGAGCATAGTATTCAGGCACGGCAGGTTCTGCGTGGGTTTCTTCGGCGTAAGCGTCGGAAACTTCAGGCTCGACGTTTTGTTCTTCGTCCTGAACGACGACTTCTTCCTGCGGCTCTTCGACTTTTTCCGGAGCTGCGGCCTTTTTAGGTTCTTCGTACTGCATAACCGGCTGGTTCTGCGACGCGAACGGAACGATTGCCACCGGAACGATAATCGGGGTAAGCTGAACGTGCGCGGTAGGAGCGACGACAGGCTGAGGGCCCGGATTAGCCAACGGTTTGAACACTGCGCCGTTGATGACGATAGGTTTGAAAGCAGGCGCGTACTGGGCTTTAGGAGCCGCGGCTTTGCGCTGTTCTTCTTTAATCATGTCGTCGAAAGGCGTTTCGGTTTTTTCGACTTCTTCTATGGTTTCTTTGGCGATGGCGTCCATCGGATCGGCAGTAGCCTCGATTTCAGGCTGAGCGTCCGTTTTCACTTCTTCGGCTGCCAAAGTTTTGTTTTCTTCAAATTCCATTTTAGACCTCCGTATTGACTAATCTTCGATGTATTGATTTTTGGAACCGACTGCAAACGCGATGATTTCCAGAATGAGGAATGCTATTCCGTCAACCACGGTGATAAGGAAGTCGTATTCTTTGAGGAATTTTTTGGTTCCGAAATAATCTTTTGCCCAGTTGATAAATTCCGATCCGTCGAAGCCTCCGGCAACGATGCTCACGAGGCAAGCGCCGGCGATGAGGAGCATCATAACCAGAACCGCCATGATGACGTAGTTCGGACGGGAACCCGCGATAAGCGCGATAAGGCTTACGATAAGGTTCAGAGCAAGGAACACGACGCCCAGAATGAGCAGCACGCCTCCGATCATTTCAAACGAGAACAAATCCTTTATTCCGATGACTTTGTCCTGCAGTGCTTTTATAATCTCCAGCGTTCCGCCGATAACGTCCGGCATATCGCGCAAAAATTCAGGCAATTTGGCGGACAGTCCGAGTTTTTCGTAGTTCAGTACGAACGGAGCGACTGCGATGAGCGTGAAGATGAAGCTGAGCAACGCGGCCAGACGATTAGGACCTTTGCCGCTCTTTTTCTTTTTGCCTTTTTTGCCGTATTGACCGTACTGTTTAACCTGATTGCCGTAGCCTTTCGGCGCGTAGTAGGCAGGATGATTGTACTGATCGTATTGCGGTTCTTCGTAATACTGCGGTTGCGGCTCCTGATAGAAACCGTTGCTTTCGTAGGTCGGAGCGACTTCCGGTTCCGACGCCGCCGAGGACTTTTGCACTTTGACGTCAACGTCGTCGCCGTCGAAGGATACGAACGGCACAACCGCCATCGGCTGCACGATAGGTGCAAGCTGAATGTTTTTGTTAGGTTTTGCGACAGGCACCGGTTCGGACACCGGAAGCTTGTCTATAAAAACCTTGCGTTCTTCGTTTTCCATAATATCCTCCTGCAAAAGTTATTTGCCCTGATTGTCGATATTTTCTAAAGTGGCCGCGGCGATTTCTTCCGGGGTGGCGATTTGCCACAGCGGCTGATCCTGCGAAACGTACGGAACTATGACAAGCGGCTGGATAATCGGAGCGAGTTGGCCGTAGCCGTAAGGCATTGCCTGACCTGCCATCGCAGGGTTTTGAGGATAACCGTAAGGAGGATAGTAACCGTAAGGAGGCATCTGAGGAGCTTCTTCCTTAACTTCCTCTTTCTTCGGTTCTTCTTTGGTTTCTTCCACTGCCTTTTCGACGTCTGCAAAAAGATCTTCGGCAGGAGCTTCTTCTTTTTCTTCCTCAACAGGAGCTTCCTCAACAGGAGCTTCCTCGACCGGAGCTTCTTCCTTGATTTCGACAGGAGCTTCCTCGCTAGGAGCAACCAAAGCTTCTTTGGCCACCGGAGTTTCTTCCACAGGGGCTGCGATCGGTTCTTCTACCGCTGCAGGGATTTCCTCCACCGGTGCGGGAACGACTTCTTCGATTTTCGGTTCCGGACGATATTTTTTGTCAGGAATTTCCACTGCGTCCTTGAAGCTCGGAACGCGTTTTTTTGCAGCCAGAGCGGCGGTGCGTTTTCTGTCTCTGCCGCAACGAGCGCATTTTTCTTCGTTGTTACGGTTACGTTTGCCGCACACCGGGCAGACATAGGTCATTTTTTCGATTTCTTCCTGGGACGCGCCCGCATACGGATCGTCGAAAGTGGAGGCGATGCCTTTGATAACAGGCAACAATCCCTTCAGCTTCTGAACGGATTCCGATTCCAAATTAGGGTTCTTTTCTCCCGGGAGCTTGCTGCCGCAATGCACGCAAAAAGCCGTGCCGACAGGATTTTCCAGTCCGCATTCAGGGCAAAGAACCACCTTTTCTTTTTTCATCACAGGCTTGCCGCATACCGGGCAGAATGTTGCGCCGTCTGATACTTCTGCATTACAATGTCTGCATATTGCCATAAAAATTCCAAAGCCTCCTTATCCAGAGATGAATCGATATTTCTCATTTATTATATAACATTTCATTTTAAGTTTCAACTTATTTTAGACATTTGTTATATAAAATATGTAATTTTTGTCGGTTTTTTGGCGGCTATTTGTTGTAGCTGTCCTTAAGGCCGACGACGGAATTGAATTTGAGGTTGTCTTTTCCAAAATCTGCCACGCTGACGAAATAGCCTTTGCGCATAAACTGGAAGCGGGTGTAAGGCGCGGCCTCGGCCACGAATTTTTCTGCTTTCGCCGAAGCGTTGACCTTCAAGCTGTCCGGATTTATACGCGTGTCGAAATCGCCTTCGCCGTCAAGCAAAAGATAATCGTACATATTCAAAGTTACGTCAACCGAGTCGTTGGCGTTTACCCAGTGAATGACGCCCTTGACCTTGATGCCGGCGTTGGCGCCGCCCTGCTTGCTGTCCTCGATCATGTCGCAGTAAACGCAGGTTACCTCGCCGTTTTCGTCCACGTCGGCGCGGTTGTATTTGAGGATATACGCACCCTTAAGTCTGACCATGCCGTCGGGCTTCAGGCGGTGATATTTAGGAGGAGGATTCAGCGAAAAATCTTCCCTTTCGATGTACAGCTCTCTTCCGAAAGCGGTGGTGTGAACGCCTTCTTCCGGCTTATTCGGATTGTTTTCTATTTCGATGACTTCGGTTTTATCCGCAGGATAATTTTCCACCACCAGCTTCAGCGGATCGGTAACCACCATAACGCGCGTCGCGTTGAGGTTGAGGTTTTCTCTCACGCAATGCTCCAAGAGGGTGATGTCCACTTGGCTGTTGGATTTGGAAACGCCGATTCTGCCGCAGAAATCCCTTATCGCTTCCGCAGGATAGCCACGTTCTCTCATGCCGCTGAGCGTGCTCATTCGCGGATCGTTCCAGCCGGTAACCACGCCGGTGTCCACCAGCTTTTTAAGATAGCGCTTGCTCATAATCGTATGGTTGATGTTGAGCCTCGAAAACTCCATCTGGCGAGGTCTCGGCTCAGGAAATTCGCAGTTTAGGGTAACCCAGTCGTAAAGCGGACGATGGTCCTCGAATTCCAGCGAGCAGCAGCTGTGCGTTATGCCTTCGATTGCGTCCTCGATAGGGTGCGCGAAGTCGTACATAGGATAGATAACCCATTTGTCGCCCTGACGATGATGGCGAGCCTTCACGATGCGGTAGATAACCGGATCTCTCATGTTGATGTTGTTGGAGGCCATGTCGATTTTAGCTCTCAGCACACGGCTTCCCTCTTCGAATTCGCCGTTTTTCATGCCCTCGAACAAACGAAGGTTTTCTTCAATCGAGCGATTTCTGTACGGGCTTTCGGTTCCGGGCTCGGTAAGCGTGCCGCGGGTTTCCCTTATTTCGTCTGCGGACAGGTCGCAAACGTACGCCAGTCCCTTTTTGATGAGCAGCACGGCGCATTCGTACATTTTGTCAAAGTAGTCGCTGGCAAAAAACACGTTGTCCCACGTAAAGCCCAGCCACTTGATGTCCTCCTGAATGCTGTTGACGTACTCGACGTCCTCTTTGGACGGGTTGGTGTCGTCGAAACGAAGGTTGCAGACGCCGCCGTATTTTTGCTTCAGGCCGAAGTTGATGCAGATGGCTTTTGCGTGGCCGATGTGCAAATATCCGTTCGGTTCCGGCGGAAAACGAGTTACGATTTTTTTGTGCACTCCGTTTTTCAGACTTTCGTCGATGGCTTCCTCGATAAAGTTGGTTGGAGCAGCGTATTCTGTCATATCTTACCTCTTTTGCCCGATATTCGGGCGTATTATTTCAAAACAAAGCGTTTTTGTTGCGATTTTGACACTTAAAGTGCGTGTTTTGCGGTTTTATTTGGCGTTTTTCATCAGCGTTTTTCAAACGCCAAAAAGGCCGTTTTCGGCCTCGAACAGTACTATTTTACTATGCGTCCGTCGTTATGTCAACAAATTTTTAAGGCGTCTTATCCCTTTTTTCAAAGCGAAAACAGGTCGGAAAAAACGCTTACGGCGTCAAAGCCGCCGTCGGTTATAAGCGTTCCCGAAACGAAAACTCTTTCCGTCGCGGCTATCACGGCCAGATAGTATTGATAGGTCACCGTGCCGCCCGAAATTTCGGTGTCGTAAACGGTGTAGTCCAAGGTTATTCCGCCGCGTTTTACGGTGGAAATGTTTACGGAATCGACCGAATAAAGTATGTCGAAAACGTCGTCGGCGTACTTTGAGTCGTTGTTTTTCTCGTCAAAAACGGCAAGCGTCGCCAGATGTCCGTCGGTGCTCTGGCCGACAAACATCTTCGTATCCAGCCTGAATTGATAATATCCGTTCTTCCTTGCGGCTTTTTGCACCAGAGAAAACGGCAGATTTTCCCTGATTTTCAGGTTTTTAAGGCAGGAATTCACCTCGTTTACGTCGGATTTATAGACGACTATTTCCGCGTCCGAGGCGTTGCCGCAGCCAAAAAATGCCGCGGTAAGCGCGACGAGAAGAACCATAACTGTCAGTTGTAAAAAAATTTTTTTCATATTTTCACCGCTTTAATTATAGTTTGCTTATTCGTTTTTGTCAACAAAACGAAAAAACGGGCGGATAAATCCGTCCGAAAGGCACAAAAAAAGAGCCGGTTGAGAGCTCTTAATCGTAAACTAAATCCCGAACAGTCAGGAAAGAAAGGAACAAATGTAAGGCGACATTTTTTTGCTGTGCAGTCGTCGCTTCTGCTTCTTTATACTCCGTAGAGTTACTTGCCATCCGGCAAGCATCAACTTAATTCGTAGGTTT
>HF988624.1 GCA_000434675.1 Faecalibacterium sp. CAG:1138
TAAGTTTCATGCTGCCTAATTAAACAGCTTTCTTATAATAGCACGCCGACCAAATCTTGTCAAACATTTTTTTGCGGTTTTTTCAAAAATTTTTAAGGTTTTTTTGGTTTTTTTGAGCGGATTTTCCACACCTCTATGCTGTTTTGTGTCAGTATATCCGCCACTTTGACAGCATACCCGCTAAAAACCACAAAATGTAGTGGAATGGGCCGAAAGTTAGCCACAATTCGGATATTTTTGTGGCAGAAAAAATTTTTTATTGTTTTCGAAATATCGACAAAAAATTTTTGCGACGCGTTTCGCTGCGCCGCAAAAAGTGCTCTTTCTCGTCGTTTCGACGTTATTTTTATTATTTGTTTATTTATTATTATATATAATATATTATTTTATTTCGCCGCCGCCCAGACAAATTTCGCCGTCGTAAACCACTGCGTACTGCCCCGAAGCCACTGCTCTTTGCGGATTTTTGAAGGTAAGCTCCACTCCTCCGTCCGTGATTTTGCAAACCGCTTCCTGCAAAGGCTGACGATGTCTGATTCTTGCCAGACATTCGAACTCGTCTTTTTCGGGTTTTCCCGAAATAAAATTGAAGCCGATCGTTTGCAATTCGTTCGTGAACAGAACGTCGTCCTCGCCTTGGGATACGTACAAAACGTTGTTCAGAACGTCTTTTTTCAGAACGAACCAAGCTTCTCCGTTTCCCGCGCCGCCTATGCCGAGGCCCCTGCGCTGGCCGACCGTGTAGTAATAAACGCCCTTATGTCTGCCAACGACCTTGCCGTCCATGGTACAGATGTCGCCGTCCTTCATAGGAATATATCCCGAAAGAAAGTTTCTGAAATTTCGTTCGCCGATAAAACAAACGCCCGTGCTGTCCTTTTTTTCTGCCGTCGACAGTCCGTTTTCGGCGGCGATTTTCCTGACTTCGGTTTTTTGCAGGCGGCCCAGCGGGAATAGCACGTTTTCGATTTGCGATTCCGTAACCTGATTGAGGAAATAAGTCTGATCCTTGTTTTCGTCCGCCGCGCGTTTGAGGAAAGTGTGGCCGTCCTTTTTCAGAATGTCGCAATAATGCCCCGTGGCAACGTAGTCGGCGCCGAGGCGCTTTGCGTATTCGACGAACGGGCCGAATTTTATTTCCCTGTTGCAAAGAACGTCCGGGTTCGGTGTTCTGCCGAGCTTATAATCCTCCACGAACTTTTTGAAAACCCGATCCATATATTCCTTGGAAAAATTGATGGTGAAATACGGTACGTCCAGTTTCTGACATACCGATTTGACGTCGCCGTAATCTTCCTCGGCGTTGCAACGCCCGTTTTCGTCCGGCTCGTCCCAGTTTTTCATAAACAGGCCCACCACTTCGTAGCCCTGTTGTTTCAACAAAAGCGCGGCAACGGAGCTGTCCACTCCGCCGCTCATGCCCACAACCACTCTTTTACTCATAATCACACAATGACGAATTCAAATATTTTTGTCCCATATCGGGAAGTATCACCACGACGTCGCCCTTTTCTTCCTTCAGCAGTTTTTCCGCCGCCGCAAGAGCCGCGCCCGAGCTTATGCCCACGAAGATTCCTTCTTCTGCCGCAACTTTTCTGGCGGCCGAAACGGCTTCGTCGTCGGAAACGTAAACGATTTTGTCGAACTTAACGCCACTTGCTATTTTCGGAAGATTTTCGGGGCCGATGCCCTGAATTTTGTGCGCGGCGGCTTCCCCGCCTTCCAGAATTTCGTTACCTTCCGGCATAACCACGCAAACGTTGCAGTCCAACCGTTTTGCAACGATATATCTCGTAAGCCCCACGACCGTCGCTCCCGAGCCGAGGCCCGCAACGATCCATTTAACTGACGGCAAATCCATAAAAATCTCTTTTGCCGTCCCCGCAAAGTGCGCGTCGGTGGCGGATTTGTTGGAAAACTGCCCCATAATGAAGGCGTCGCCTATTTCTTCCTTCAGGCTTTCGGCCTTTTTCACGGCGCCGGAAAGCCCCTCGGCTTTCGGAGTCAGCACGACGTCCGCGCCGTACGCCCTGACGTTGGCTATTCTTTGCGGATTGACGTTTTCGGGCATAACGATTTTGCAATCGAACCCCATCGCCGCCGAACACATTGCCACGCTTACGGCGAAATTCCCTGCCGAAGCTTCGATTATGACGGTGTTTTCGGTTATCCTCCGATTGTTCAAAGCGTCCCTCAAAATCTGAGCCGCCGCCCTGTCCTTTACGCTTCCCGACGGATTAAGCCCCTCCATTTTCCCGTAAACGGAACGGCCTCTTCCCGACAAGTAACCGATTTTGACCAGCGGAGTTCTGCCGACGGTTTCCAGAATGTCGTTGTAAATCATAACTACCTCTAAACGAACTTGTGCACTACTTTATCTTTGCACTTCGTTTATTATACAATAACAAACGATTTTAGTCAACGTTAAAAACAAAAAACCACTCGCGCGAAGGCGAGCGGTTTTCGTATTGACAAATTATTCGATAACAACTGCGGTGTCGGCCATAGCTTTGGCCTTTCTTTCCTCGATGATTGCAACGAGTTCGCGTTGTTTGTTTTCGGTAATCTTGTAGAACAGCATAGGAATGATGCAAGCCACAAAACTTATGACGCCCGAAAGCACCAGCATATTCCAAAGCTTGTTGAGGCCGGCCTTGCTCATGCTGCCGCCAGGGTCCGTCGGGCTGATGTTGGACATACCGTAAGCCAGCACGCCGATAAACGCGCCCGCCGCCATACCGATTTTGTTGATAAGGGTTTGCATCGCAAAGCAGATACCTTCCGCTCTTTCGCCGGTTTTCCATTCGAGGTATTCGACGGTGTCGCCGATCATAGCGTAGGTTACGATGTTGTTGATGCCTTGCGGAATACCGATAAGCACCATGCAGATTATGCTTACGACGAGGCCGCCCGTTCTGAAAGAGCCGCTGCCGAAATCCCACATGAAGTACATGAGTATCATTGCAACCGCGCCGATGACGTGGCTGATTATGTACGTCCACTTTTTGGTGAGTTTTTTGGTGAAGTACGGGGTAAGCACGCTTGCCACCAAGCCTCCGGGAACCACCAACATGGTGAGAAGGCTGTACGCCGCTTCGTTTGCGAGAGCGTATTTGCAGAAATAGAGGCCGCCGGTGTAGGTGTAAACCATACGGGCCGCGCCCAGAACGCCGGAAAGCACGATGAGCATCAGCTGATCGTTTTTGAACAGCAGCTTGATGTTGTGGCCGAAGCTCGGGATTTCGTCCTTATTAACTACGGCGCAACGTTCTTTGGTGTTTTTGAAGCCGTAGTAGAACATAGGAATTGCCGCCACGACGAGAACCACCGTTACGATGAAGTAAGTCCAACGCAGAGTGCTTGCGTTCTGAGCCGCATATTGCGGATCGAGCAAACCGCCGACGTCGACGCCATTAAGGATGGTGCCTGCCGGGTATTTATATTTTGCAGTAACGGCGTTGGTAAGAATAGGAACGAAAACGGTAACGAGACCTGCGCCGGCGGTGCAGAACAACCTTGCCACGGTAAGCATGTTGCCGCGCTTGGTGGTGTCGTTGACCATTGCCGTCGAAAGGCCCCAGTACGGAACGTCCGCGATCGTATAAACGACAGACCAGATGACGTAAACCAAACCTGCCAAAGCAAAGCCGACGTTGTTTGACGGATAGAACGGCAGGAAGCACAGTATCGTCATAGCGGCGATAGGGATTGCCATCCATTTGAGGTAAGGGCGGCATTTGCCCCACTTCGTGCGGGTTCTGTCAACGATGCTGCCCATGATAGGATCGTTCAAAGCGTCGAAAATACGGGTGCCGAGCATCAGCCACGCAACTGCGACAACGCCCGAAGCTCCGAAAACGGTTGCATTGAGGTCGAAGCCCAGCGCATCCGTCATGAACACCGTCAGATAGCTGCCGATGATTGTGCAAATAAAGTTTTGTCCAAACCCTGCGATGCTGTACGCAACGGCTTCCTTCGGCTGAATGTCGCCGTCACCCGGGGTGGTGCCGAACAGCTTATGGAAGATAGGCTTGTCCCAAAAAGATTGTTTTCCCATGAGAAATTCCCCTTTAATTTAATACACCATAAATTCTACCACATAGTTCAATCAAAAACAAACGTTTCGGCCACATTTTTTTGTCGCAAAACGGAGTTTAAGGCAAAATGGCTTGCGAAACGGAAAATTTGAGGCTATAATAAAGAAAACAACCTCGGAGGAAACCATGGATTTCAACTCTAAACTGGAAAAATTTGCCGAACTTATCGTCCGCACGGGCGTCAATCTTCAAAGCGGCGAAGAGCTGGTCGTAAGCTCGCCGATCGAGTGCGCGGACTTCGCAAGGCGCCTCGCCGAAGAAGCCTACAAAGCGGGCGCGAAAAAAGTTTCGGTCATCTATAACGATCAAAAGCTTTCAAGGATTAACTTCGAAAACGCCTCTGCCGAAGTGCTCACAAACGTTCCGGAGTGGGCAATTATGCAGCGCGAAGCCATCGTAGATAACAAAGCCTGCTATATTGCCATCGCAAGCGAGGATCCTGCCGCCTATTCCGGCCTCGACGCCAAAAAAATCAGCGACGTTTCGAGGGCCACGCACACCGCCTACAAAAAGTTCTACGACGCCAGCATGACCAACGGCATCAAATGGTGCGTAATGAGCGTTCCGAACGCCGCCTGGGCGAAAAAGGTTTTTCCGGACCTTTCCGAAAAACAAGCAATCCAAAAGCTCTGGGACTACATTTTCAAAACCATGCGCCTTGACAAAAAGGACCCGGTGAAGGCATGGGCGACGCATCAGAAAAAACTTGAAAAACGTTGCCGCTTCTTAAACCGTATGCAGTTCGACGCCTTCCGTTACCACAACTCCATAGGCACCGACGTAACTGTGAAAATGAACAAGAACTACGTATTTTCGGGCGGCGCCGAGCTGTCCAAAGACGGCTGCCTGTTCTCGGCAAACATGCCGACGGAAGAAGTTTTCTCCGCTCCGGCGATGGACGGCGTAAACGGCAGACTGGTGTCTGCTCTGCCTCTTTGCGAAAACGGCGAAATCATCAGAAACTTCACTTTAACGTTTGAAAACGGCCGAATAACCGACTTTTCTGCCGAAGAAGGCTACGAAACCCTCAAAGGCATAATCGAAACCGACGAAGGCAGTCACCGCCTCGGCGAAATTGCCATGGTCGGCTACGACAACCCTATCAGAAAGCTGGGCGTTTTGTTCTACAACACCCTTTTCGACGAAAACGCAAGCTGCCACTTTGCAATCGGACAGGCCTACGCAAGCGTCAAAGGCGCCGACAAAATGACCGAAGAAGAACAGCTTGCCGTCGGCCTCAATCAATCCGCCGCTCACGTCGATTTTATGGTCGGCACCGAAGATCTTTCCATCGTCGGCATCAAAAACGGCGTCGAAACTCCGATTTTCGTAAACGGCGACTGGGCAATATAACGACGAAAACTACCCGTAGCTCAGCTGGATAGAGCGTAAGACTCCGACTCTTAAGGCCGTGGGTTCGACTCCCGCCGGGTAGACCAAAAAACCTCCGAATTTCTCGGAGGTTTTGTTTTTTATTCGTTATTTTCTTTTTTTCTCGCGGACACGGGAGTTTCGTTTTTGAGGCAGGTTTCCCACACGTTCACGCGGTCGCCCTCGTCGATTTTGCGAACGACTTTTGCAGGCACTCCCGCGACTATGCTGTTTGGCGGCACGTCCCTCGTCACCACCGCGCCTGCCGCGATGACGCCGTATTCGCAGTAGAACGGCGCAACCGCAAAAAATCTTTTGCCCCAATTTGTTGAAAAAACAACTCGTTTATGATATAATCTTAATTATCAAACAAAGGAAGCTTTTATCATGGGAAAACTTATCATCGACAAAGACGCTTGTCCCGAAAATCACAGTTGCCCGGCCGTCGACGTCTGCCCGACGGGCGCGCTTACGCAAGTCGATTTTCAGGCTCCGGAAGTGGACTACGACGTTTGCATTGCCTGCGGCCTTTGCGCAGACGTCTGCCCGAGGCGCGCGCTTATGCTTTCGGACGATGACTGAAAATCTGTCCGCAATGTATCGTCTGGAAACCGAACGCTTAAGCCTCGTTCCCTTAACTTCGGAGGAGCTTTCGCTTTTGGCCTCGGACGTAGCGGAATTTCAAACAATGTTCGGCCTCGACTTTGAGGACGAACCGTTATCCGACGATTTTTGCGGCGTTCTTCTTTCGCTTTCGGAAAAAATGAAATCCGATCCTTTTAACGCAGTGTTCTACACCGTGTTTTTGCTGATACCGAAAAACGGCAAAGCGATCGTCGGTTCAGTGGATTTCAAAAACGCCCCGACAGCGGCCTGCGAAACGGAAATAGGCTACAGCCTCGGCAAAGCGCACCGCGGAAAAGGTTATATGACCGAAGCGGTTTCGGCGTTTTCGGACTTTGCTCTCTTTGAGCTTGGCGTCCGTGCCGTAACTGCGCAGACGGAAACGGGTAACGTCAAATCGGAAAACGTTCTAATGCGGTCGGGCTTTTGCGCCATTCAAAACAACCCGAAATATAAACTTTGGAAAAAAGAATAAGCGACCATTTTATGTGGTCGCCTTTTTTTACGTCGCGGATTTTGCCAGATCGCCGTAGAGCTTGGCAATCCAGTCCAGAATTTCCGTATGGTTGAAGGTTTTGTGATAAACTATGTTGGTTTCCCTCACCATGCTGAGGTTTTCTATCGGAAGCGCAATCAGCTTTTTGCTTCTTATTTCTTTGCCGCAAGCGCCCCTTGCAAGCACGGATACTCCTATCTCTTTTCTGACGAGGTCCTTTATCGTGGCGATGTTGTCAACCTCAACCGCCACGTCGAAGTCGTCGATATTTTCCCCGACGCTCTCCAGCGTTGAGCGGAAAAGTTTCATCGTGGCAGACGTCGGCAACCGCATAATAAGGTGCTGCGCCTTCAGCTCGCCGAGAGTTACCACTGTTTTTTTGGCAAACGGGTGCGTCGGCGCCGCCACGCACACCAGATAGTCGGTGTCTATCATCATATAATTGAAATCCTGCCCCGCAGGTCTTCCTTCGATGATTGCCACGTCTATTTCAAAATTTTCCAGCTTATCATAAAGATTTTTTATGTTATCAGTAATTATCGTTATGCTGAGTTCCGGTTTTTCGATAGCCACTCTGGACAACACCTCGGCCATAAGTCCGCTTTCCTGCGTATGCGTTATGCCCACCCTGATGTTTCTGATGTTAAGCTTCGTGTCGCGTATCCTCAGTTGCATCTTTTCGCATAGCGCTTTCAGCCTTTTTGCGTATTCAACGACCACTTCGCCCTCCTCCGACAGGGCCAACTCGCCCTTTTTTCGCAAAAAGAGGTTGACTTTCAGTTCTTCCTCCAGTCGTTTCATGTGGCCGCTGACGGCAGGCTGAGTAAGCCCCAGAATATCCCCCGCCCTCGTGAAATTTTTCTCTCTCGCCACCACCAGCAGGGTTTCCAATCTTTCGTCAATCATCGACATAAAACACCTCATTCATAACCAAAAGTTATCAATATCAAAAAAAATATAATTTGACATAATGTAAAATCTATTGTATCATAGCGTCATCGGAAAAGCAAGGGGTTTCCGGCGCTTTTTTTATTTTTAAGGAGGTTTTTCGATGCTTGACAACTTTTCCACTGTGGCGCAAATCATCATTTCCGTTGCGGCAATGCTTTTGTCGGGCTATCTGATGACCCGCATCACGAGGCTTTTGAAGCTTCCGAACGTTACCGCCTACATCATCGCAGGCATTTTGATAGGTCCGTATTGCTTAAACGTCATTCCGCAAAAGGTTACCGAGGGCATGGATTTTATCGCCGACATCGCTTTGGCGTTCATTGCGTTCGGAACGGGGGAATTTTTCAAATTTTCAACTTTGAAAAAGAACGGAATGAAAACCGTGATTATAACCGTGTTCGAAGCAATTATTGCTTCAATTCTGGTGTTTATAGTTACGTATTTTATACTTAAACTCGGCGTTGCGTTTTCAATCGTTCTTGCCGCGCTGGCCGCGGCGACAGCTCCGGCGTCCACCGTCATGACAATCAGGCAAACCGGCGCAAAGGGCGACTTCGTGGACACTTTGTTGCAGGTTGTTGCGCTTGACGACGTGGTGGGGCTGGTTGCTTTCAGCATTGCTATATCCGTTGCGACGGCAAAACTTTCCGGCGCGCTCGACTTTAAGGATGTGGTGCTTCCGATCGTTTACAATCTGCTGTCCGTAGGCGTGGGCGGGCTTTTCGGCTACATACTCAGCCTGCTTCTTAAAAAGCGTTCCACCGACAACAGACTTATCATTGCAATCGCGGCAATCTTCACCTTCTGCGGCATGTGCGTTCTGCTGGACGTTTCGCCGCTGCTCGGCTGTATGTCGATGGGCATGATTTATATAAACGCGTCCAAGGACGAAAAACTGTTTATGCAGCTTAACTACTTTTCGCCGCCGATTCTGCTGCTCTTCTTCGTGAGGTCGGGCGTAAACTTCAAGCTCGACACGCTTCTCGGCGGAGGCAGCGGCGTTGCGGGAGTGTCTTTGGCAGTTATAGGCGTGGTATATTTCTTCACCAGAATCGTGGGTAAATACGCGGGCGCGTTTTTAGGCTGCGCGGTAACGAAGAAAAACAAGGACGTCAGAAACTGGTTGGGGCTTGCCCTTATTCCGCAGGCAGGCGTGGCAATCGGATTGTCCACTCTTGCGCAGAGGGTTATCGGAGGAGATGCCGGCGACGCGCTGCAAACGATAATTCTGGCGTCCAGCGTTTTGTACGAACTGATAGGCCCTGTCTGCGCCAAGCTTTCGCTGCATCTGTCGCACTCCTATTCGGATCTTCCGGAAGACGCGGCCGCGCCTGCGGAAACCACTGCCGCCGCAAATACGCCGCCTGAAGAAAACGAGGCCGACAAACTTATAAGAAAAATCGAAAAAATACGCAAAGAACTGCCGCCGCCTGCGCAATACGAGGACGAGGACGCCTTCACTCAAGCGGCCGCAGAGCAAGAACAATATTATAATCTGAACATCAGACGACGCTTCAAGCGTTAAAACGGAGGACATTATGAACTACACCGATCCTATTGCAAAACTTTTTGGCAGCTGGGCATCAGATCTTACGGTCTGGTCGATAATTTTGAGAGCGACGCTTTCCGTGCTTCTTGCTTTCGCAATCGGCTCCGAGCGCTCGACCAAAGGCCATTCGGCAGGCCTTAAAACCTTCGTCCTTCTGTCGTTTTCCGCAACCGTATGCAGAATTCTGGACTGCGCTTTCTGGGCAGGCGAAAAATCCTTCCCGATTTGCTCTGCCGCGGCGGTCATCGCAACGGCTCTTATATCCGGCAACGCCGTTCTTTTCGGCGCAAAAAATCAGGTCAAAGGCCTCACGACGTCGGCTTGGCTGTGGTCGTGCAGCGTGGTAGGTCTGATTCTCGGCGGAGGCATGTACACGGCGGCCATAGCCCTTTCCGTGCTTCTGTCCATTATTCTTGCCGCAATGCCTAAAATCGAAGCCGCGCTCAAAAACCGCTCCCGCCACTTTGAAATTCACCTTGAGCTTCAGAACAAATACGAGCTTCCGAATTTCATCAACACCCTTCGAAAACTCGGCATGCATGTCGACGAAGTGGAAATAAACTCGGCCTACATCAATTCCGGCCTCAGCGTTTATGCGTTGAGGCTCACGATTGAAAGCGAAGAGCTTAGGAACCACAAAAACCACAAGGAAATCATAAAAGCGCTTCAAAGCATCGACTACGTAAACTACGTCGAAGAAATTGTCTGAAACACGAAAATGCCTCCCCTTAGGGAGGCATTTTTTGTGTGCTTCTGCAAATGATTTCAAACCGAGTTGCTTGTTTTTTTGTTTTTCTACCTTCTTTTGTTATATTCGGTTTTGAACGCACATAAATGAGTCCGTTTCCGAACTACTTTTTGGTTTATCGACGGTTTTTTGCTTTCCTTGCCGCCTTGATCTGAGCTTTTATGTGGGCAAAAGTTTCTTTTTCGCCCTTTTCCGAAAGCTCCACGAGCCAGCTTTTCAGAAGACGCGCGGTTTCCGGGTTCATATCGCCGTCGTATTTGGTTTTTTCGTAATACTCCAGCGGCTTGCCGTCGTCGTAATTTTCGCCGTTGTAGGTTCTTGTGGCGGAAACGCGGTCGCAAAACATTTCGGCCACATACTTTATCGGCATTTTCACCGGAACCACTTTGTGGTCGGCGGCAGAAAAATCCGTCCAATATTCGTGATGATGCTTGTTACGCCCCTTATGGTGAAGCCACGCCGCGGAATATCCTTCCGCTTCTCTCTGCTTTGCAAGCGGGCTGCGATCTCCCTGATAGTATTTGACGCTGCTCAAAAATTCCACCGGCGAAAACTTCGACAGGTCGTGCGTCAGTCCCTGCCGGTATAGCCCCAGCTTGAAGCAATACTTTCTGACCAGCCGCCTATGATGGCAAACGGTTTTCAGATGCTTTAAAAACTTCATGGTTATTGCGGATAATATTCGCTTCCGCGATATACGCCGTCGGCCAGAGGTTCGGCCTTTACTGCGAAACTGCCGTCAGGCTGAACGGTGATGACGGTTCCGCCGCGCTGTTCGTATTTTTTGTAGATTCCGAAGTACGCCAGATAGTCGACACTCATGCCGTAAGTCAGCCTTACGCCCTTATACTCGACGGACCAGTTGTTGAGGTGGTCGTGGCCGCAGAATATGCCCTTGGTGGACCCGAGGCGAAGAACCGCGTCGAAGAGAGGGCTGACTTCTTCGCTGCAGCAAACTCTATCGTCGCCTTCGCCTGCAAAGCCGTAGTAATATGTTACGTCGGCGGTGTTTTTGTAGCCGTTGGCCCTGAATTCTTCCCATGCGTCCCTATATTGCGTAAGAGGGATATGGAAGAAAATCATAGATTTGACAACGTTTCCGCCGTTTAAAGCCTTGATTCTGCCAACTTCCGATTCGTACCAGGCAACCTGATCGTCGTGAATACGATCGTAATTCCACATGATTCCGAACGGATCGTCGCCCATATAGGCGTTGGAATCCATAATGAAGAAGGACTGCACGTAGCCGTTGTCGTTTTTAACGTTTATGGTGTAGTTGCAGCTGCCGTATATGCCCTCAGGCCCCGGCGAGAACAGAAGTTTATCCCATTTTCCGCCGCAGGCGAGGCTGTTTTCAAAGTACATTTTGGCAATATCGTCGCGATCGAAATAGCTGTAGGATTCGGTGTCGTGGTTGCCGAAAGTGAGCGCCCAATAAACGTCCAGTTTGTCCATAAGCTCCCCGAACATCTGCGCTTCGCGCTTGTTGTTGAAGGTGCCCGCCTGGAACGGAACCGGATAGGCAATGTCGCCGGTGACGATGACGAGATCCGGCTTCACCCTTTCAACCAAAGTGGCTACGGCTTCTATCGCCCAGCCGTCTTTGGAGACGGAAAGAAATCCGCCGCCGATATGTATGTCGGTGAGTTGCAGCACTTTAAACTCGCGATCACCCGGGATCGTGATGGTGTAGGAATTGTTCTCTGCATCGTAAACAGGCGTTTCGACAGTGGAGCCTACGGCTTCCAGATTTTTGATTTTGTTCATGTTGCCGTTATAGCCGATTGCGCCTGCGGCAACGAGAATACCGATGACGACGACTATCGCGCCGACAACCCAACCCGTTACGATCAGCTTGCCTTTTCTTCTGGCTTTCTTTTGGCCTTCGGTGAGGTTCTTTGCAGCTTTGCCCATAATTATCTCCTTTTTTCCAAACAGGAGTCAAACCCCTCTTCGGACAAATTGTTTTTTGCTTTTTCTATTTTTTCTTCCTCGTTCTCGTCGGCGTGAACCGTTGCGGTAACCAAGGTCTTTTCGTGACCGTAACCGTGAAGGCGCAGATTTTCGACCGAAAGTGCCGCTTCCTCCAAGGCTTTTGCCGCGGCAGCTCTTTTTTTGGGATCCTGCTTGCCCGCAAGAAGCATAAAATTGTTTTTCGCCAGCTTAAATCCGTAAATCGTGATAACCACGCTTATCGTAAAGCCCAGTATCGCGTCGATGCCGAAACCCTTCCCTGCCGTCGTGATATAGCAAATCAAGGTTACGGCCGTGACTGCGGCGTCGAGCACCGAGTCCAGAAACTCCGTATTCAGAATCGGGGAAGAAACGTAGTCGTTGACTTTCTTTGCCAAAACCGCCATGCCGATTTTCATCACGACGGTTGCGCCCATCAGATAGCAAAACGACGTATGAAAGGTCATTCTGTCGCGAACGGCAAACTTGTCTATGGCTTTCGCCGCAAACACTATGCCCGTCAGCACGATAAGCACCGACACCACGAACGCGCATATCTCCTCGATTTTTCCGTAACCGTTTGGCATTTCATCGTCCGAAGGCCTTTTTGCATAGGTGAAACCGATTATGGCCAGCGCGCAACCAACGGTGTCGATTGCGTTGTTGACGCCGTCCGACATTATCGCTACGCTTGACGCCGTCGCGCCTATATATATTTTCACAAACGCCATCGCCAGATTGCATACGGCAAAAATCACCGAAAGCAACACGCCTTTGTCGTTTCTTTTCGTATCCATAATCACCTTTCCGATATTATATATACTATAATAACCCTTTTTTATCTTTCAAGTCAAGAACTTGATAAATTTAGCCGACGATTTTTCAAACCGACGCTTCGGGCAAAAGCCGTTTTATCGTTTTTTTGAAATTTTGATGGCAAAATTCGTTGACAAACGAAACATATTAAACTATAATAACAAAGCAATCTGAATAAGATTTGGACGATTAGCTCAGCTGGATAGAGCGTTTGGCTACGGACCAAAAGGCCAGGGGTTCGAATCCCTTATCGTTCGCCAAAGCGACAGACAAAAGTCTGTCGCTTTTTCTTCTCTCAAGGTCTTCCCTGCACTCTGTGCAGCAGGCTTCGCCTGTGAACCCCTACGGGCTGACGCTTCTCTGCGTTTCGCTATTCCGTCGCTTCGCTCCTTACGATCCCTTATCGTTCGCCAAGAAAAGGGTAAGCAATTATTTTGCTTACCCTTTTCTTTCGCCTCGTATCAAAGGGATTCGAACGGGCGGAAAAAGCAACGTTTCAGTGAATCGTTGCCCGCCCCGGCGTGATAGCAATGCTTGCATTGCGGAGCGAATCCCGTGTGTGCTTTTGCACACTCTTTTCTCGTGACGGCTTTTTCTTCTCTCAAGGTCTTCCCTGCA
>HF988625.1 GCA_000434675.1 Faecalibacterium sp. CAG:1138
CCATGGACGGCGGCGTGGCCTCATTTTTCTTTCAATCAAAGTGCTTTTTCCGCCCGTTCGAATCCCACTTTACGTTGCGAAACGAAAACAAAGGCACCCTGTTCAAGGTGCCTTTGTTTTCGTTGGCGGAGACGGTGGGATTCGAACCCACGGACGGGTAACCCCGTCAACTGATTTCGAATCAGTCCCGTTATGACCACTTCGATACATCTCCGTAAGCTGCCATATAATAGTACAATATTTTTTTTGTTTTGGCAACTGTTTTTCAAAAATTGTTTTTTTTGAACCGATATTGTTGACAGCGAACCTTGGGGAATATATAATAAAAACAGAATCCGGTAGGTAAGGCTACCACGGGGATATGGGTTGCTGCCGCAAAGTAGTGGAGACACTATCAGATGGCCAGCAGGATATGTCGAATCCAAGGCATAACCTAACGCAACTTCACCGCCCCGTGATGCTAAAGCTTGTATGGTTGACGATATGGCGAGAGCTTTTTTTATCCCTGCAAGTTTGTTTGCGGGGATTTTTCAAAAGGAGGTGCAAAATGCTGGAGATTTATGATTTCGATTTTGAACAAGCCGTCGAAGAAGTGTCGAAACTTCTTGACAACAAAGAGTATCATAAGCTTAAGGCCTATCTCAACGACCTGAATCCTGCCGACATCGCATCGCTGCTTGCGGAGATACCGGAGGAAAAGCTTCCCGTCGTGTTCAGGCTTTTGGGGAAAGATCTGGCAAGCGAAACCTTTGTCGAAATGGATCCGGACGGGCAGGAAACTCTTATAAAGAGTTTTTCCGACAAGGAGCTTAAGGAAATCATCGACAATCTTTTCGTCGACGACACGGTTGACATCATCGAAGAAATGCCGGCCAACGTCGTCAGGCGTATCCTTGCCAACACCAATCCGCAGACGCGCAAAGAAATCAACGAAATTCTGAAATATCCCGAGGACAGCGCCGGCGCCATAATGACCACCGAATACATCTGGCTCCGCAAAGATTCCACCGTTCAGGAAGCGTTTCAGAGCATTCGTAAATTCGCTGTCGACAAGGAAACCATCTACACCTGCTACGTCATCGATCGGGAGCGTCATCTGGAAGGCGTGGTTTCCGTAAAAGAGCTGCTGCTCAGCGACTACTCCACCCACATTGCCGACATCATGGAAACCAACGTCATTTCCTTCGGCACGCTTGACGATCAGGAGCTTGTCGCGCAGGCCTTCGACCGCTACAACTATCTGGCCATGCCTGTCGTGGACACCGAAAATCGCCTCGTCGGCATCATCACCATCGACGACGCAATGGACGTTCTTCGCGAAGAACAATCGGAAGATATCGCAAAAATGAACGCTATCGTGCCGTCCGACAAGCCTTATTTGAAGCGCAACGTATTCGAAATCTGGAAGGAACGTATTCCTTGGCTGCTTCTGCTTTTGGTATCCGCCACCTTCACGGGGCTTATCATAAACACCTACGAAACCAAACTGTCCGCCTTAAGCCCTCTGCTCTTCGCCTGCGTGCCTATGCTTATGGACACCGGCGGCAACGCGGGCAGTCAGGCGTCGGTAACCATTATCCGCGGCCTCGCCCTCAACGAACTGGACTTTTCGGACATTTTCCGCATCATGTGGAAGGAGTTTAGAGCATCCATTCTCCTTGCCTTGACGCTTTCCGTCGTATGCTGGGCAAAACTTATTCTTATCGACAACCTCATTTTCGGCTACGACTACACCTATCTTCTTTCCGCAGTCGTGTCCGTAGCGCTGTTTTTGACGGTGCTCGTTGCGAAATTCGTCGGATGCATGCTGCCGCTTATCGCCAAAAAACTCAAACTGGACCCTGCCGTCGTAGCAAGCCCGTTCATAACCACCATCGTGGACGCCGTGTCCCTCATAATCTACTGCAAATTCGCAATCGCGATTCTCGCATAAAAAAACCTGCCGCTTGGCAGGTTTTTCGTTATTAATCCACAATCATCGGTCTTATCGCGTTCGGATTCACCAGTTTTTCTTCTATATATTTTTTCAGCTCTTTAGGCTTCGAGATATTCTCGGTGTCGATATCCCATTTCCCTACAGCGTCGATTTTAAGCGAACCGTAGTTGAAAATTCTGCCCAAAACCGATTGATGAACGGAGATTGCAAGCACACCCGGCAAAACGAATTTGTCTTCGCTTTTCGCCAGAACGCCTTTTTTTATAACGGCAATTCCCGGATAGAATTCCAACGAATAATGCTTTGCTTTCAATATATCGGCGATCATTATAATGAGCGGAACGATAAGCCAGAAAAACAATATTTCCCACCACTTTACGTAAGGAACCGCGCTCTTTTTTGCAATGAAGTTAGGCTGCATAACTTTTCTCCTTAAACTTTTATACTTTTATGTTATACCAAAATTTTTGGTATGTCAAGTATTTTACCATAGTTCTTGGTAAACTAAAGTTATGAAAGAAATTAGATTTGCCGAAAATTTGAAACTTCTGAGAAAGTCGAAAAAGATGTCGCAGACGGAACTTGCAAAACTTTTGCAGGTTGACCAGCGCACCGTCAGCGCATGGGAAAACGACGTTTGCCAGCCGAGTTTCGAAATGCTTTCCAAGCTTTGCGAGGTTTTTGACGAAACCTTCGACAGCATTCTGACGTAAATCGTAAAACAACAAAACGACGGTTAATCCGTCGTTTTTTTGTGTTAAAGTTTGGTTTTTGCGTTATGCAGCTCTTCCACGATAAGCCCAAGCTTCGTGCAGGTGCCGACGTTTTCCGGCACCAGGCGCACGGGTTTTTGAATGTAAAAATCCAAAAATCTTCCCGGTCCGTAGGACACCACGGGCAGGCTTTCTGCGGGCATAAATTCGTCCAAAGCTTTGCCGTTCAAGGTTCCGCAAACCCGCGTCCCTTCCGCGTTAAAGCTTATAGCTCCTTCGCCCGCCGCTTCGTAGCCGTAGCCACTTTCCCTCAAAATGAAAAATCGCGCTTTTTTCCTTCAAAGTGAAAAAGCGCGCTTTTTCGGTAAGCGAAAAATCCTTTTCCGAAATTTCCTTTCTCACCGCCGCTCTTTGCGTTTCGAACCACTTGTCCACGCGATCGAATTCTTCGCCTGCGCCGATAAGCTTCCCTTGCGGAATCAGGCGAAAGCTTTTTTTGCAGTGATTGCAGGTTATTTCGTTGCCTTCCGTCACAGTCTCGAACTCTTTGCCGCACACCGGACAACGGTACAAAAGTCGTTCCAGCCCCACCGCTCCGTTTTTGCGTTTTTTGTCGTGGTCGATTTTTTCGAGATAATCGAAATCGTTGTTGAAAAGCGAGGCCGAAATTGCCTCCATAACGGCCGAATTGTCCATTTTGGCCACTTGTTCGGCGGTTAATCTTTTGCTGACGTCGACGGTGATAGGAAGCCTCTCTCTGCGGTTTACGTCCCACGACGGATTTGCCGCGAACGCGCCCGAGATTTTGAGGAATATCACGTCGCATTTCAGCCACTTCACAAGTTTTGCCGTTGACGGCGGAATATATCCCGTAACTCCGCTTGCGGTTATCCTTCCCTCCGGGCAAATCATTATGCTCGCGCCCGATTGCATATCGCGCTTCATACGCATGATGCTCACCGCGTCGCTTGTGAATTGCGCCCTCGTGATGCAGCCCATTTTGTTTATGTAGAAGGCGTTTTTCTTGCTGTTGGCCATTTTCTCGGCAACCACTATGTTGAACGGCTGCGGGTAAAACGCCGCCGCCACGAACATAAAATCGAAAAAGCTGACGTGGTTTGTGAGGATAAGCGCAGGCTTATCTATTTTCCTGTCGCCCACGACCTTAAGCGGAAACAGCGCCTTTGCCGCGACCTTTGACAAAAAGCCGAAAAATTTATAATATTTGAAACTGAATTTTTTTGTTTTTTCCATAATATCGAAAGTCGCCCGCGTTGTCCGCAGGCGACCGTTTTTTTGTTTTAGGCTGTTGCCGTCGGGTCAAATTTGAAGTGAATGTCCTGAACGATGATGCTCTTGTTCGTCGTCCAAGTGGTGTAGTAGTCGAAGTCTTTCCCTGCCGGAGTGATTTCGCCGCTTATCAGAATGTGCAGTTTGAAGGTATTGCCCTCTTTGTTTTCAAAGTGGCTGACGAACTGATCCTGACCGTCAACGGTGTTGACGTAACCGAACTGTCTGCAATTTGCGTTGGTTTCGAAATCGCCGAATTTTTTCGGATTTTCCGCAGTGATGTAAAGTTCTTCAAGCTTAAAGGTGTTGCAGAAAGCGGAATTTCCGACCTTCGTAAGTTTCGACCTGGTCTGATCGACCTGAACCGCCATTTCCACGCTGTGGACGTAGTAAATTTTGGTTTTGTCCACGGTGTCGATAGCCGACGCGTCGGTGATTTTGACGTAGTTGCCCGCGGCGTCCTTTTCGTAGATATAGATTTCGGTTGCGCCGGAAACGCCGGAGAGATAATTCTTCGCCTGACCGATCTGAGCATTGGTTGCAACCGTATAGAAATCTCTGAGTTCTGCGCCGATGACGAGTTTTTTGAGGTTCTCAAGGTTGTAGAAGGCCATCTGGCCGATTTCCGAAACAGTGTAAGGAATGGTGAGTTCGACAATCGAAGCGCAACCTTCGAACGCTCTGCCTCCGATGACGGTGGAAACCTCCGCCGCCGCTTTGCCCCAGTTTACGGAAGAAAGGTTTTCGTCATTTCTGAAAGCGCCTGCGCCGACCGATTCGAGCATGCCGCCCTCGGCAAAAACGAGAGATGTTAGTTGCTGGTTGTCGGCAAAGCTTTCCGCGCCGACCGTTTTCACACTCTTCGGGATGGAAACGCTTTGAACCGCGGTGCGCCAGAACGCTCTGTCGCCGATGGTTTCGAGCGCGCCGTTTTCGGCGAACGAAAGCGTGGAAACGCCCGCTTCTTCAAATGCGCCGACGCCGATTTGTCTGACGCTTGCCGGCAACGAAACGACTGCCAGCGAGCTTGCTCTTACGAATGCGTACGCACCGATGGTTTCGACCGCTGCGCCGAATTCGACACTAACGAGAGCCGAGCAATCTTCAAACGCTCTTTCCCCTATGGTAACGACCGATGCAGGAATAACGATATTTTTGATTGCCGTATTTTTGAATGCGCCCTTGCCGACGGTTTCGAGATTTGTCGGCAGAAGCACGGTTTCGAGCTTGGTGAAGCCCTTGAACATTCCGTCGGAAACGGAAGTGAGGGAGGTCAGCGACAAATCGACGTACACAAGCTCTGTGCAGCCTTCGAAAGCGAGTTCGCCGAGCGAATTTACGGTGCCCGGAAGAACCAGTCTCGTGAGCGCGGTATTTCTGAACGCGCCCTCGCCGATAGAGCCGAGGTTGGTCATTTTGGAGAGGTCAACGTCCAAAGCCTTGCAGCCGTCGAATGCGCCTTCCTCTATTTTCGTAAGCAAAGCGAAATTAAACGCTAATGCAGACAATTCTTTTGCTCCTCTGAAGGCGTATTTGCCGACCGAGCCGACCGATTCGGCCGTAAATCTTTGGAGCGCAGAACAACCGTCAAACGCCTGCGCGCCGACGTTATCCAAAGCGTAAGCGGTAACTTCCCTGAGCGCGACCGCGCCGTAGAAAGCCATTGCAGGAATGTTTTTGACGTTTTCAGGAAGGATCACCGATCCCAAGCTTACGCAGCCCGAGAACGCCGCTTTATCCAGCACCAGTTCGGTTGCGGCGCTGTTGATTCTGATTTCGGTGAGCGCGTCGCAATTTCTGAAAGCGTTCATACCGACGTATTCGACGCCCGCGCCTAAAGTCAGGGAAACGAGCTTGCTTTCCGCAAACGCTCTGAGCGCTATCGTTCTGACGGAATCAGGCACGACGAAGTTTTCGATTGCGCTGCCCTTGAACGCTTCTGCGCCGATAGCAACCACGGAAGACGGCAAGATTACCGTAACGAGCGCGGTAGTGTTTCTGAACGTTGCTTCCGGAATTTTTGTGTACGCGCCGTCCGCGTCGAACAGCACTTCTTTGACGTCGGAGCCCTCGAAGATGCCGTTGCCGAGCGTCAATCCTGCGCGAATCACCACTTTATCCAGTCCGGTGAGGTTCTTAAACGCGCCGTCTGCAATTTCAACTGCTTTTCCGTTTATCGTCCCCGGCAGATAGATTATCGAAGGATAACCGGCACCAAGGCCTTTCACGATTGCTTTTTCGCCGACGAATTCGACGTCAAACACTTTTTCGGCGGTGTATTCTTCAACGGAGTAACCGAACTCTGTCGAAATAGCCGTCGTGCCGTAAGTTACGGTTGCGATGAGATCGGAAGCTGCGACGGAAGTGTCGAAACCGGTGATTTCAAAGCTTCTGAGAGGCAGATATTCCACTCTGCTTCCCGATTCGTCAGGCTGGTTATAGGTGCATTTGACGTAGATATTGTCAAGGTCGAGTTCTTCCAGAATACCGAAAACGGTTTTCCCGAAGAATGCGTCGTGCGAGAAATGTTCGAGGCCCTTGTACCACAGACTGCCGTCGTCGGTAACGTACGAACCTTCCGCGTCGTAGGCATAACGTTCGCCGAACCATCCGCATCCGTCCTTGTATTTCTCTAATTGATCGCCGACGGTTCTGTTAAAGCGATCCACTTCGCTGACGCCGTCGTACGGGACGTAGTCGGTCACAACTCTTTTGAATCTGAGGCCGATGTTGCCGTCTGCGTAAATTTCGTAATTCGGAGCGGTAAGATCGACCGTGTAGCGCACAGCTTCCGTTCCGTGAACCTCAGGCACGTATTCGACGAGGACTTTTGCCGTTTCGTCGTAAACGTAGCCGCCGTCCGCGGCTTCCGTGCCCTTCACAACGTATTCGCCCGACATGCTTTCGACGAAATCGACTGCTTGCATATATTCGCCGTCGTCGGCTTTGACGTATTCAAACCTAATGATATAGCTGCCGGTTGCGGACGGAGTGTAGTTGGTGAAAACATATTCTCCGTTTGCGTCAGGCTTGTAGCCGGTGAGTTCGATTTTTTCGATGTCTCTTTCTCTGACGACGTAATCGAAATCAATCGAGCTTTGCAAGCTGTGAACCACGGCGCCGGTGTCGTCGGTCAGCTCTTCCACATATTTCAGCGTCATGGTAAAGACGCCCGCGGTCGTCGTGCTGAAACCTTCTGCCGTTATGCGGTAGAACAGGTTTCCGTCTTCGAACATGTGGTAGCTTTGCGGTTCCAGAGTTTCGGTGTATTCGCCGGTTTCCAGATTGACGTCCGCCGAACGATAGGTAACGTAAGTAACCTTAATTTCCGCCGTCTTGCCCGAAACGGATTTCAGGCTGTCGCCGATAAAATAGCTGCTTTCAAGGTCGATGACTTCAATGGATTTGATGCTCGGGAACACGCGGTATCTGTGAATGTACTCTGCGCCGCGCGCGCCGTCCAAGCCGTAGTTGACGGTCATTTCTCTGTCGCCTGCGCGGAGAGTAAGCTCCTCAAAGTCCGCAATGTTCTTGGTTTCGAGGCCGACCTTGGTGTAAACGAGGTTATCGTTGGTGCGGTAGGTGAGCACCACTTTGGAAAGGTCTATTTTTTCGCCGATTTCATAAGAGGATTTAAGTCCTTCGACTTTTTCGATGTCTGAAACCACAACCGCCGAAATTCTGCTTCTTATGCTGTACCAACCGTTCGTCCGGCTCTCTTCGGTGAAGCTGACCATCGCCGCATCGTTGACGAAAATGCCGACGTTCACGAGGTTTTTGTCCGATTCGGATTTTGCGAAAGCGGCAGTCGTTATCTGCGGAGGAGTGTTGCCTTTAAGCGTCAGATTGAACGCGCCGAAACCTGCAAACGCATAGTCGCAGACGGTTTTCACGGAGCTCGGCAGCACGATGTTGGTTGCGGAATTTTTAACCTCTTCGAAGGCTTTTCCCGCAATGGCTTTTACGGTTTCCGGAACGACGTAGGTCGTAGATGCAGGCGTGCGTTTGACGTAAACTAGAATACCGTTCACGATAGCCACGTTCCGGTTGGTTGCCCAACGGGTGGCGGACACGCTGTTAGGAGCGATAAATTCGATTGCGGATTCGTCCTCGAACACAATGTTCTTGACGTTTGCCGCAAAAGCTTTTTCGTTTATGTATTTGACGCCCGCAGGGACGATTACTTCGTCGGAAGCGTCGTCAAAGTTTCTGAAATAGAGGTTGCCGAAAACGACGTTGTCGCCTTTTGCCGCTTCGGAAGCTTCCCAATCGGTACCCGCAAAGACAGAAGAAGCGATGGTTTTGATTTTGCTGTCCGCGGCAAAGGTAACTTTGTTCACCTTGCTGTTTAGGAAAGCGTTTTCGCCGATGTAAACTACGTCTTTTCCGACTATAAGAGTTCTTATCGTCTGGCAATTTTTGAACGCTTCGGCCGAAATGGCGGTTATTCCGTCCGGAATAACGACCGTGCTGCCGACGTCCGTGACGTATTTGACCAAAATATTGTTGACCAAACCTCTGAGAACGTACGAAGCGTTGTCCCAGACGTACGTAACCATTGAATATTCCCACGTGTTAGGGAATGCGCCGACGCCGACGTATTCGATGGATGTCGGAATCGAGCTGGTGTGCTCGCCGGTAAGCGAGGTACCCTCAAACGCTTTGTCGTAGATATATTTTACGCCGCTCGGGATGCTTACGGACTTCAATTTGGAGCGGCCTCTGAATGCGCCCGCGCCTATAGCCGTAACTTTTTTGCCGCCGATAACGGAAGGAATAGTGATATCGGTGGCGTTCTTTTCGACGTTTTCGGCATAACCCGTTATGGTGAGGGTGCCGTCAGGGTTTTCGGAATACTCGAAGAACGTGGACGGATCCTTGATGTTCCAGGTAGCGGTTATGGTGATGTTTCTGGCAGGCATAGTGTCCAGGCTGTACTGCTCGCCGTCCATTTCCCAATAACGGAAAACGAAATCGTCCCTGTAGTAACCTTCGACGTGGTTTGCCCTGTCTGCAATCGGCAGATTTTTGATGGTTGCGCCGTATTCGTATTCAACCACGACCTTATCTTTTGGAGGGTTTTCTTTGCCGTTGCTGAAAGTATAGTACTTGCCACCCGCAAGGTCGAAAGTAACGGTATATTTTCTGATGCGGTAACCCGCAAACAGAGTGGTGTCCTTGGTGTAAACCTTGTCCTGAGCAACGGCTTTGGTGCAAGCCTGATCCTCGAACCAGCCCACAAAGTCATAGCCCTCCCTTACGACGTTTGTAGGGAGAGTGATTTTGCTGCCCATTTCGATTTTATATTCCGTAACGGGACTTACGTCGGGAGCGTTGACGTCAAAACGAACGGTGATGGTCGAACTGTTCCATTTTGCGTAAAGCGTAACGTTCATCGTGGCCGTAAACGGGAATTCCGCCCTGTTCGACAGCTTCTGATCGGTGTACCAACCGCCGAAAGTGAAGTTGCCGTTGGTAGGCTTAGGCTCCGTTTCGATGACCACACGGCCTTCGCCGCTCCTGCTTTCGACCTTGCTGCCGCCGTTGGACTCGAAGCTCACGGTAACGATGTCTGAAGGCGTAGGAGGCGGATTGTCGCCGCCGTTGCCGCCGTTATCGGTAAGCTTTAAGGTAAGCGTAGTGTAAAAACCGTTGTAGTTCACGGTGATTTCGTGTTCACCCGCGACTTTGGTTTTTGCGAGGTCGTCCGCGCTGAGCATACCCTCCGAAACAGACGTTTCAAAAGTTTTGCCGTTGGTGTCCGTCACCACGATAAAAATTTTCGAAAGGCTGAAATCGGAAAGCGCAAACTCGGTCTGCTGATCGGGTTTGACCGCAATGGATTTGATTTTAACTTCTTCCTGCGTGCAGGCGGCAAATGCAGCCACCATCGAAAGAAGCAAAACCGCAGTCAACAAAATCCTGAAGCGTTTATTTGACATTTATTCCTCCCTACCTGCGTGCGTATATTATAAATACGCATGCGCAGATATAAATCATAATTGTAGACAGTATCATTATATATCAACAATATTGCCGCTGTCAATGATTTTTCGAGGTTTTGTCTTTATGCAAAATTTGCCACCGCTTCCGGATTTTGGCCTATTCTGTCGCGAACATCGTCTTTTGTGTCGTTATATCAATCTTAATTGCCATTGTATCAAACTTTACGCTTTTTCACTCTTTCGTCTTGAGAACAGGCTGAAGCTGTTTTTCCTCAAATGCCGCCTCCACTGCGGCAGGTATAAGCGACGTATCCGCAACGAGACTGTTTTCCTTGACCGTCGGCGCGTCCTCCCAAAGCGGAACGAAATAATAGTTTCTGGTGTTTAAAAGCAGTCCGATGTTTTTTGCGCTTGCGCCAAGAGCGTCGTTCGTGGCAACGCTTAAAACCACAGGGCGTTTGTTTCTGAGGTGCGCCTTCACCGCAAGCGTTGCCGGCGTATCGGTGATACCCAAAGCAAGCTTTGACAGAGTGTTACCCGTGCAAGGCGCCACCAACATCAGATCCATTTTGTTTTTCGTCCCGAAGGTTTCGGCTTCGGGTATAGTCGTTACAGGCTCTTTTCCCGTTATGCTAACCACTTCGTCCCTGAAATCTTTTGCCTTATAGAACCTCGTATCCAGATTTTTGACGTTATAAGAAAAAATCGGATACAAATCGTAACCTTTTTCAGCAAGCTTTCTTACCGCGGCAAGCGACTCCTTCAGCGTGCAGAAACTTCCGCAAAACACAACCCCTATCTTTTTCATAAAACTCCCTCCACGTAATCCAACATTATTTTTGCCGCTTCCTTTGCCTTGATTTTTGCAGGAAGCGCAGGCAAGCCCACAATTTTGATTCCCGGTTCTTTTGCCGCCGCAAAGTCGAACCCGTACGGTTTTGACGCCAGCTCGAAACACTTTACGTCTTTTTTCAGTTTTTTCAAAAACTCTTTCCCGAGCGCGCAGTTTGGAGCGGTGTTCAAAACGTAATCGTAAATTTCAGGCCGCAGCTCTCGCTTCGAAATCGTTCTTCCGTAAACGGCGTTGGCTTTCGTCCTCGACGTCAAAACGTCCGCCTCGGCCCCGAACGCCGTCATCAGCACGGCCAAACGCTTGCCGATTCTCCCGCAGCCGCAAATCAGAACGCTTTTTCCTAACAAGCTTTCTTCTGTTTCGACCAAAATCGACTGCATTGCGGCTTCCGCCGTCAGATTTGCGTTCCTTTCGACAAAATCGGCGTCCTTAAGCATTTCGTAAACCTTGATTTTCCGCGCCTCGAACCGTTCTTTAGCGGCCCCTTCAATTTTCCCGCAAAACAGCAAATCGCCCTCAAAAAGCCCCACGCCGTCTGCGTCCGTCGCAACGATATTCGGCGGCATTATTTTACATAATCCGCTGTTTATACTCCTGTTTTCGACGTTAAAAATAACGATTTCGCCATTATCCAACAACATCCTACTTATTTCCGTCATACGCTTATCACCGCACGACGAAACCAAAAACACTCTTCTCATATTCACCTCTACGTTATACTATGGCCACGGTTATCTTTTGGTGATTTCACATTTTCGGCAAGCGTCATATTATGTAAAAAAGGAGGTACGACTATGATATACAAAACATTTTTGGCATCCAACACGGCCAAAGGATTCGTCGGGTATTTTTCAGACTTCATGGCAAGTCATCGAACGGTTATTCTTAAAGGAGGCCCGGGCACAGGCAAAAGCACGCTTATGAAAAAACTGGCGCATACGGCCGAAAAAACAGGCGAAGACGTCTGGCTGTTTTACTGCTCAAGCGATCCCGACAGCTTAGACGGCGTATTTTTCCCGTCCCGAAATTTTGTCGTGCTTGACGGCACCAGTCCTCACGCATTAGACGCCACTGTTCCCGCAATCAACGAGTCCATCGTCAACCTGCTTTCGGCAGTGGACGGCAACGCGCTTTTGCCGCACGAAGACGAAATACGCGCGCTCATCAAGCAAAAAAAGCAGCACTTTGCCGCCGCGTATGCAGCTCTCAAAGCTTCTGCCGAACTTCAAAAGCACTCTTCTTCATTGATTCTTGACTCCGCCGACGCCGCCGAACTCGCGGCAGTTACAGACAGCGTTTACGCCGACGTTTCCACGGCCGAATGTTCCGGCGAAAAACGATTTTTCTACGACGCATTTACCCCCGACGGCCTGATCGTGGGCACCGACGGCTTTGACGAAGGTTTTGAAAAAACGGCAGTAAAAGCCGGCAACAAATTCCTTTCCGTGTATGCGGTAAATGCCGTTGCCGAACGCCTTAAAGCCGTCAAAAAGCCTTTTACGGCATTTTATTCGGCCGAATGGCCCGATTTGGTATGTCAGCTTATCGTCGGCGAAAAACTTATAACCGGCGTCAAAGATTTCGGCTCGTTCGACAAAGTTTACGCCCTATCCGACAAGCCAGTCTTCGACAAAAACGCCGTTACGCTTCAAAATGCGGCGATAAAAAGCCTCAACGAAGCAAGAGAATGGCACAAACAAATCGAAAAATATTACGTTCAGGCCATTGATTTCGGCATAGTTTCCGACCTGACCGACAAAATCAAACAAACAATCGGCTTATAAGTATAAAAAACTTCTCGTTGTTCGATAATACAATTATCTTAACAAGGAGGTTACGTTATGGCAGCAAAAACTTCTAAGTCCGCTTCCAAAAGCGACAACGTCAAAAGCGTAAAGAGTGCGAGCAAAAAGGCCACGGACTGCACCTGCAACGAGTCCAAAGACTGCGGCTGCGGCGGCTCCAAAGGCCGTAAGTAAAATATTCCCGCCTATTAGGCGGGTTTATTTTTTTT
>HF988626.1:0-12186 GCA_000434675.1 Faecalibacterium sp. CAG:1138
GTTGTGCCCCTCGGGTCACAGCTGACGCTCCGTTTTTGTCGCAAGCGACATCACTCTCGCTATTTTACGAGCCCTGCTCGCCCACCAACAAAAACACATCGCAAAGGGCGTCACTCTTAGGGATTTTAATTGAATATTTTATAAAACTCGACTTTCAATAAGTCGAGTTTTCTTTTACCCACATAAAACAGATTGAATTAAAGTTAATTTTATGTTATAATCAACTCATCGATAAATAAGAATTTGATGAAAACAAAAAATAATTTTTAGGAGGTGCTACCCATGAAAGCAGAAGAAATGATTGTTACACATGATTTACTCCGTATAACACAAGGATGTTTTGAATGTTATTATACTTCTGAAACTACACTTGAAACTGTTTTTGATTACAATAGTGCATATTCAACGCATGTTAGGGAGATACTCAATATTTTGTATCCGTCTGTGCAAATTAATATAATTAACAGTGGAATAAGTGGAGATAATGCAATAAACGGACTTACAAGAATTGATAGGGACGTTTTAAGTTATCATCCTGATTTAGTTGTTGTGGGATTCGCTTTAAACGACAGTTGTGTTGGAGAAAGTGGTCTTGAAAATTATTATAGTGTCGGTATAAAACGGTGAAATCTATACGGAGTGAAATATCACCGAAACGCCGACTTTGTATTTATTAAGCCATGCAAAGGAGGATTTAGTTTATGTCAATGATTAAAATAGAAAATCTTACGTTTTCCTATCCAACGAGTTATGATAATGTTTTTGAAAACATAAGCTTTCAAATTGATACCGATTGGAAGCTCGGCTTTGTGGGAAGAAACGGCAGAGGAAAAACAACGCTGTTAAATCTTTTGCTCGGAAAGTATGAGTATAGCGGTAAAATTCACGCATCCGTGCAGTTCGATTATTTTCCATATCCCGTATCGGATAAAGCGAAGCTTACGTGTGAAATTTTCTCTGAAATCGCCCCTGCGGCAGAGGAATGGGAGTTAATGCGAGAACTGTCTTACTTGGATGTGGAGGCAGATGTGCTTTACCGTCCATTTGAAACTCTATCAAACGGTGAGCAGACAAAGATACTGTTAGCGGCTTTATTTTGCAACGAAGGACATTTTCTTTTGATTGACGAGCCAACGAACCATTTAGACGTTCACGCTCGTGAAATGGTATCAGCATATTTAAAAAAGAAAAAAGGCTTTATACTCGTATCTCACGACCGTGCCTTCTTGGATGGATGTGTTGACCATATTTTGTCGCTGAATAGAGCAAGCATTGAAGTACAAAGCGGAAATTTTTCGTCTTGGATGGAGAACTTTGAACGTCAACAAGAATTTGAACTCGAACAAAATGAACGCTTACAAAAGGATATTGCTCGATTACAACAATCGGCGAAACGCTCTGCGGTGTGGTCTGATCGTGTAGAAGCATCGAAAAAAGGAGCAGCCGACAAGGGTTATGTCGGGCATAAAGCAGCAAAGATGATGAAACGGTCAAAAGCAATCGAAGCAAGGCAACTGCAAGCTATTGAGCAGAAATCAGGGCTTCTAAAAAACATCGAAACTGCCGAGAATTTGAAGCTCACTACGTTGATGTATCACGCAGAAACACTCGTTACCCTTTCTGATGTTTCTGTTTGTTATGACGAAAATGCGATATGCGAACCCGTTTCATTTACAATACGGCAAGGAGATAGAGTTGTCCTTGACGGTAGAAACGGAAGCGGAAAAAGCAGTTTGCTTAAACTTATAATCGGTGAGCCAATCGAGCATACAGGTACGATACAGCTTGCATCGGGACTTATCATATCCTATGTGCCGCAGGACACCTCACATCTACAAGGGAGTTTATCAGCTTTCGCTGAAGAAAACCATATAGATGAAAGTTTATTCAAAGCAATTCTGCGGAAAATGGACTTTGAGCGCGTACAGTTTGAAAAAGATATACAAGATTTTTCAGGCGGTCAAAAGAAAAAAGTTTTGATAGCGAAAAGCCTCTGTGAGCAAGCGCATCTGTACATATGGGATGAGCCACTTAACTTTATTGATGTGTATTCTCGTATGCAGATTGAGCAGCTCATAAAAGAATTTTCGCCTACGATGATTTTTGTCGAACACGATAAAGCCTTTAGAGAAACGATTGCGACGAAAACTTTTCGGTTATAAAACAGAGCGCGACAAATTCCAATTTATCGAGTTGTTAATTTTGTGGGAAAATTTTCAAAAGTTTAGCACACTATACTTTGCAAGCAAAGTCGTGTGCTTTTGCGGGATAAAAAAGAAAGACTAACGAAAGGTGTTCGTTAGTCTTTTATATTGCCTAAAAATCCCTTATAGGGAACGCCTAAGAGCGGTGTTTTTTTGTTGCCAAACGGCTCGAACCTACGGCCGCTTCGCGACCACGCGCACCGCGCGTAGTGTCCCTCGACAAATAAAAACAGCCCGACAGCTGTCGGGCTGTTTGTTTTTTATGAATTATTTTTTCGTATTTTCGTTAACGTAAGGGAGAATCAAATCTATTTTCTCTTTCACGATTTCTTTTCCGATTTTGTTATCCACAATTCCCATTTCGACCAAAGCGTAAATTATATCTGCGGCCAAGCCGTAGCCGATAAACAAATTTTCCTGCAAATCTCTGGCGGTTACGTGCGTATGCGTTTTCAAAAATTCGTATAGTCCCGGCAAGAACATCGATTCAAAAGGATAGGCGTTGTCGACGAATTCGGTGTCCGGCCATTCGGGATTGCTTTTGAGGACGTTTTGTTGATGCAGAATTTCCTCGTAGAGAGCGAGAACGTACTTATCGTCGAGCGGCGCGGCGAATTTTTCCGTCAGCTGCAATTCGTATTCGGAAAAGAAGGCGTTTACGGAGCAATGGAAAAATCTTGCGATTTGAGGCAGGTATTCTATTGACGGCGAGGCCGTTCCTTTTTCCCATTTTGAAACCGATTGAACGGAAATGTTGAGATAATCTGCCAGTGCCTGTTGCGTTTGGTGAGAAGCTTTTCTGATTCGCAATAAATGTTCGTTGAAATTCATCTGATTTTTCTCCTGTTGTTTTGATAATTCCATTATACTCCCGGCCGTATTTCTCGTCAATGACCGATTTTGATAGATAGCAATTCAACCAACGGTTTAATTTCCGAAAAAATTTCACGAAAAACGTCGAACTATTTTTTCGAAACGGGCGCAAAACGGAAACGTAAAAACCGTAAACTACGTTCTCACGCACTTCATGAATTCCAAATTTTCTTCCTCCGCAAATGAAATGGACGCCCTGCTTGGCGTAAACCATAAGCCCTTCAGATCCTTCCGCTGCCGCTTCGGCAGATATAAGGAAATAAAATAGAATAACCGCATAGAGAAAACCGCAGTTTCCACTGCGGTTTTTCGTTTATTTGTCGATAAGCTCTTCTGCCGCAACTCCCAGAACTTTTGCAATGGCAAACACTTCTTTATCCGTAGCAATCCGAACCTGCCCCTCCAGTTTCGAATAACTCGTAGGGTTGACGTCCACGCCCAAAAGTTGCAATTTGGCAATGAAATCTTTTTGCTTTATTCCTCTTTGTTTTCGGAGTTTTTCGACGTTCCTGCCGATAAGATTGCAGTCGCCGTACTCCCGTTTTCTTGCTTTCATATATATTATCCTATAATTCTTTAATGGAATTATACCATTGCGAACCGTTGATATAATTCCGAAACGGAATTATAATTGATTTAAGAATCCGTAATTATTTTGTTAAATTTTATCTGATTTTTCCGAAAACAACCCCAAATGTCCCATAAGTGGTACATCGTGTGTTATATAATTCGGTTGTTCAAAGCCTTGGGCGGCAGGCAAACCACAAAAAACAACGAACAAGGAGAAGCATTATGAAAAATCGAAACATCAGCGTGCAATTCACTAAACCTGAAGAAGAAATCAAACGGTTGCTCGAAAAAGCCGGCGCGAAAGACGTCAGATATTCAACCAGCTTTTCCGGAGCAAACTTCAACTATCGTCTTGACGATCTCGTTGACGAAAGAGAATTCGAAAGAAGGATAAAAACACAAATCCGCGAAGCGGGATATAAAACTTTTTAACAATCTATCCGCCGCCCAAATGCTTTTAAAAGTGAGGAAAAATGAAAAAATATATAGGTCAAAAAGCATCGGAATACTTTGCTGAATGCGCTAGAGAGGCAATCGCATTTTTGAAAGAACACTACGACGAAACTTGGAATGAAAACCTTTTGTGTCTTTGGAAAAAACCGGGCGAAAAATGTTTGGACGAAAGACGCGAAGAAAGTTACAGACGCCATCTCGGAGCGTTTCACTTTTTGTTCGCCTTGCATAACGAACGCTTCGACGTGTTTTTGAAAGACTGTTTATGCGCCGATGACGGCGGCTCGCCGCGCTTGCGATTTACAAAAGATGATTTCACGAAAGAAGAATGGAAAATGGTGAAGGCCGCACAGGATTTTTGCATTCGGCAAACCGGATTGCGGCCGTATGGGGCGTGCTATAGTTTTCCTAACGTAAGCGAACCGATTTTGACGGAAAGGTTGACGCTGCGGCCGCCGACGATAGAGGATTTTCGCGAGATACGCCGCCGGTTTCAAACAGACAAAGAGGGCCGCATTGCATATTGCTGCCCGAAAGAAAAGAAAGCCTACCCTAAAGAATGTTTCGATTTCGTCATCGAAAGAAACGCCGACAAAAAGCTTTTGGGGTTTGTGGGAACGGGGAGAAGAAACGACCTTACATATTTCGTTTTCAAAGAATACAGATTGAGCGGCTACGCCACAGAAGCGGTGAAAGCCTTTTGCGCCGCGGCTTTTTCGGGGAAATTGTTGTTTCCGGAGCCTACGCCCGACCGCACCGTGTTCGACAAGAGGCAAGCCGTGTTTTCCGCTATAACGCTGGCCGTTTTGGCTGGCAACGAGGCCTCGGCAAAAGTTGCGGAAAAAAGCGGGTTCATTTTGGAAGGGCTATACGAAAAATCGCCGTATGCGTCGCCTTACGGCGAATTCGATACGTTATACTATCATCTGATAAAGGAGTAAAAAATGGCTGATTTATGGAAAAGAAGGGAACGCGCCGAAAAGCCTGCGGACGAGTTTTTGAATCAAAAGTTCGGAATGGAAGATTATGCGCGCGCAGGAAATTTGGGCATTTCCATGCGCGAGAAAGAAATCTCGCCCGAGTACTACGAAGAATGCCTTGCAATGTTTCACGCATTGTTCGCCGAGCATAACGAAGCGTATGGCGTTGCGCTTTGGAACACCGTGGCCGAGATATGCGGTTCGGCGGGCAAAGGCGGCCGATTTGACAAGGCCGATTTCACCAAAGAGGAACTGGAATTTATAGCTTCGGTGAAAAAGGAAGTGAAAAAAACCGTTTTTGTATCTTCGCGGCACACGGTGTATGGCTTGCCAAATCCGAATAAGCCGTTTAGGACGGACAAATTCGTCGTTCGTCCGGTTACGCTTGCCGAGTCAAAAGAGTTTAGCAAGAAATATAAACTGCCGCCCGTGTACGGCGATTTTCTGGCGGAAGACGCGGAAAGCGGCCAAGCCATCGGCGTTTTGGACGTGCGCTGGAGCGTCGGCGACTCGGTTGCCTATCTGATACCAACGATTTTTACGCCTGAAAAAGAGGACGAATTTGCAAGTACCATAAAGCTGCTGTCCGAAATGGCTTTGGCGGGCAAGCTGTGGTGGACGGTTGAAAACGTTCGCAGGTTCACGTATCAAAAGAAAAGGTTTCGCCCGCAGATCGTCAGATATATCGAAGAAGAAGTGAGCGAAAACAAAAAACGACTTCTGCAAAAATCCGGTTTCGAACCGGAAATCGACGTACTTAAAGGAGGCTACGACAGGTGGCCGATCACGTATTTGCACGTTTACCGCTTCAAAAAGCAAGATAAAAATTGAATTATAGCAAAAGGAGAAATTGTTTCTATGCAAGCAAATTGCCGCAACGAACAATAAATAATGCTAACGTTCGGATTTTTGCAAAAACCTTGCAGAATCAATCTGAATTATGGTATTATAATATAAAGCTATAAATAGTGATAAATTCACTATCGGCCCCGTGGACGTGGAAATATATTACGCAAAAAACCCGAATATAATTAAAAAATAACCGCAAGGAGAAAAATTATGTCATACGAAAATATGTCGATCAAAGAAGCAATGGACAAAATCGCCGGGGCGCAAATGTTTTTGCCGTCAATTCAGCGTCATTTTGTTTGGGAAGCCGAAGACGCCGCAAAACTTTTGGATTCAATAATGCTCGGTTACCCTATAGGCGCATTTTTGTTTTGGAAAATCAAGCGCGTTGACGCAGTAAAAAATAATTACGTTCTTTATGAATTTATAAGAGATTATGATCCTGAAAAATATAAAAACAATGATCAAGCTCCATGCGGATTGCCGGGGGGCTGGGAGAATATATATAGCGTTCTCGATGGGCAGCAACGCTTGACTTCGTTATACATAGCTTTTCACGGAAGCATCGTCACAATCGGCAAACGTAAACGCCGAAGGATAAAGGAAAACTTCGTTAAAAAAGAATTGTATCTCAATTTAAACAAAGATCCGAACAGCGACGAGGAAGCCAACAATAATGATTTGAAGTACGAATTTAAGTTTTTGTCCGAAACGGAAGCCGAAAACGAGAAAGTCAACAGTCCGGAAAAGTTTTGGTTTAAAGTCAAAGACATAACATGTATGTCTGATGACGATAAAGATGAATATATGGACGACCACAGGCTAGGAAGCCTTGCGAAGAAGAATATGCGCCGATTATTTAATATATATAATTCTGGCGACGCCACGCAAGGTGGCGCAATAATTTCATATTTTCCGGTTAAGTCCGATACTTCGCTTGAAAGCGTTTTGGACATTTTTGTAAGAGTCAATGCGGGTGGCAAGAAGCTTTCGAAGAGCGACTTGTTGTTCTCCACCGTCATCAGCAGTTGGACGGACGGGCGAAGAAAAGTGGAAGAACTCATAGAAACAATCAACAAACAGGAAAAATCGAGCTTCGATTTCAACATCGACTTTATTATGAGAACCTGTTTATATCTGGTGTGCGAAACGTCGGAACTTAAGGTGGAAAACCTTACTCCAGAAAACGTTGACCACATAAAAAACGACTGGAAAAACATTTCGGAAAGCATAAAAAAAGCTGCCGAATTGCTAACAGTGTTCGGTTTTTGTACCGAAAACCTCGTTTCCAAAAACGCGGTTATACCGATCGTCTATTACATCTACAAGCGCGGCGTACAGAACTTCACGGAAAAAGAGTCTGCAGAAAGCAAACAAGAATTAAAAAAATATCTCATCGTTGCTCAAGTCAAGCAGCTTTTCGGCGCGGCTGGAAATTCTGCGCTCAGCCGAACCAAAAAAGCGCTTGACGAAAACAGCGACAAATTCGCCAAAAACGGATTTAGGCTGGAATATTTCAAAGACTTAAAGTTCGTTGCGCAACGAGATTTTTCCGTTAACGACGAGCTTTTGGAAGGAATTCTCGATTATGAAAAGGGAAGCGCGTATGCGTTTATGATTCTGTCGCTACTTTATCCTCACGTCAAACTCGACAAGTGGGAGTGGCATCAAGATCACATGCACCCTTATGCAAAATTCTCCGACTCAAACCTCAAAAAACTCGGTTTGACCGAAGACAAAATAAAGGATTGGCAAGAAAAGCGCAATCGTTTGCCGAATCTTCAGCTTCTCGAAGGCACGGAAAACAAGTCCAAAAACGATGCGGATTTGAAAGTTTGGGCGGAAAATAACCCGGGAGTGGTCAAATATCTGCCGGAAGGAGTTTCTCTCGATCTCGAAAACTTCGACGAGTTTTATGAAAAACGCCGAGAAATGATGAAAGAAGAACTCAAAAAAATTCTGAATTATACCGACGGAGAATAATATGGATATTTTTGAATCGTATCTTCAAAAAAAGCAATCTTCAAACATAATCAAACGAGCGCTGACGGACGTTTCGATGAAAAGCGGACATTATCTTATTCCGAAAAATCAATCGAACGCGGATTTTGAAATTTTGGGCGACGCCATTTTGAAAGAAGCGCTTTACGATCGGAGAATCAGGCTCGCTATAGATATGGGCGTAGAAGCGGTAAACATGAAGAAGGAAGCGCCGTTTGCGGACAAACAGCTGGTCGAAAAAATAGGCAAACATTACGATATTTTGAAATATATCGATTATAACAAAATGAATACGACGCTTTTGCCGGAATACAAACGCTCTCCGTTCTCCAGACATATTTTGGCGGCGGTAAAAGCGATGATCACAGCCATATATAAGGAAGAAAACTACAATCTTTCCCCGATAGAAAACATCATCGTCGAATGGCGCGAACTCTTATAACCGCATAAAAAGGCCCGCACGGCGGGCTTTTTTGGTGGGGTGAAAGGGTTGCGAAACGGGCTTGGGTGTGATATGATAGGAAAAAGGAAGGAAAAAAGCATGAAACTGTTGTTTTTGCTCGGCAATGCGGCGGTAGGGAAGATGACTGTGGGGCAGGAAATAGCCAAAAAGACGGGGCTGAGGTTGTTCCACAATCACATGACCATAGAGCCGGTTATCGAGATATTCGGATATTACGACGCAAAAATTATCACCGAAGTGAGGGAAGTGATTTTCAAAGAGCTTGCCGCTTCGTCGGTGAAGGGCGTGATATTCACGTATATGATGGACTTCGATCATAAAGGCGACTGGGATTATCTGGCGCACGTCAGGTCGCTGTTCGACATACCCGAAGACGACGTGTTTTACGCCGAACTCGTTGCGCCGCAAGAGGTAAGGCTACGTAGAAACCGCACGGAAAACAGGCTGAAGAACAAGCCGTCGAAAAGGGACGTCGAGGTTTCCGACGACAGGCTTATCAGGGCCGACGAAGAATATCGCTGTGAATCGAGAATCGGCGAAGTTCCGTTCAGAAACTATTTCAGGCTCGACAATTCTGCGCTCTCCGCGGAAGCGGCGGCGGACGAAATAATAAAAAAGTTTTCACTGTAAAAACGAAGGAGAAGAAAAATGGACGAAAACAAAACCCTTATAGACATACTGTTCGACGAAGAAAACGTCGACGGAATAACCCTCCGCCTGGACGACGGACAAGAGGTCGATTTCGAGCAAATCGCCACGATACCTCTTAAAAGCGGCGCAAACTACGCCATATTGAAGCCGACGGTCGAGCTTGAAGGCGTGGCCGACGACGAGGTGATGATTTTCAGAATCATCGACGAAAACGGCGGCAGACTGGAGCTTGAAACCGACGACGACGTTTTGGACGAAGTGTACGAAACCTATTGCGAGCTTCTGGACGAATACGCAGAAGAAGACGAGTAACAAAAAAACATACAAAAACCCGAGCATTATGCTCGGGTTTTGGTTTATAAAACATCGTTTCGGTTAAATCCCGAGTTCAAACTTGAGCTGCGGGTTTTTTGCCTTCACTTCGTCCAAAGGATATCCTTCCATCGTAAAGTCGGCTTCCGTGACGTCGTAGAAATTTTTGACGTCGGGGTTTAACACCAGCCTCGGAGAACATTCGACAGGCTCTCTTTCGATAAGTTCTTTTGCCTGTTCGACGTGGCGGTCGTATATCTGAACGTTTGCCATAAAGTGCGAAAATACGCCCGGTTTGTAGCCGGTGTGGCGCGCCACCATCATCAAAAGAGCAACGTATTGCAGCTCGTTTATGACGCCCGCGGTGGCAAAGTCGCTGCTGCGCTGAACAAGAACCATATCCAAAAATTCGCCCCTGACGTTCCAGATGGTTTCGTAGCAGCAAGGCATAAGGCCGTCGGTTTCGGCAAAGTCGTTTTCCTGCCACATGCTCATGATGTGCCTTCTGCCGTAAGGGTTGGTTTTGATGTCCTCGAGCAGGCGGTTCATCAGGTCGTAGCGTTTCACCGTTGCGCCGTAACGCTGGCCGATGGTGCCCGGGCGATCCTTAGACTCCCAGTCGTTCCACCAGTGGATGTTATATTTGTTTTCCAAAACGGAAAGGTCGGAGGTCTGATCCTTGTATATCCACAAAATTTCCCTCACCGAGCTTTTCCATGCGATAGGCCTGAGGGTGATGATAGGAAATTCGCCCTTGGAAATGTCGTAGCTGGTCATGACGTGATTAACGCTCAAGGTGTGAGCGGGAGTGCCGTCCGCGTAGTGCGGGCGCGGGTTGACGTCCAAAAAGCCTTCTTCGAGGATTCTGGACAAAATTTGTTTGTGGTACAGTTCGGCTTTTCTCATTTTTCTGCCTCCCGGGTTTATAAAACAATTTTATCTCAAAAGCCGTCTGCTGTCAACGACATTTGCGCTTGTCGCCGCACAAAATGCCGATATAAAAAATTTTCGCCCGAATGTGAAAAAATTTTTTTCAAACCGTTGACAACCTCTTTTTTCGGTTGTATCATAATTGCTGTTTTTAGAAAAATCGAATATCAAAAAGCGTTTTTCTTTGGGGTTGTTTTGATTAACTCTAAAAAAAAACGCCTTTTTTTTGGAAAATAACACCCAAAAGAGGCGAACGGAGGACAAAATGAGCAAATTTATTTTCGTTACCGGAGGCGTCGTGTCGGGCCTCGGAAAAGGTATCGTGGCGGCAAGCCTCGGCAGACTCTTGAAGTGCAGAGGTCTCAAAATCGCTTCGCAGAAGCTCGATCCGTATATGAACGTCGATCCGGGCACGATGAATCCTATCGAGCACGGCGAAGTTTTCGTAACCGAAGACGGGCTGGAGGCCGACCTCGATCTCGGCCATTACGAAAGGTTCATCGACGAAAACCTCACGAAATATTCCAACCTCACCAGCGGCAGAGTGTTCTGGAACGTTCTCACCAAGGAGAGAAGGGGCGAGTACCTCGGCAAAACCGTGCAGATCGTTCCGCATATAACGGGCGAAATAAAGGATTTCATTCTGAAAACCGCCAAGACCACGGAGGCGGACGTCGTAATAACCGAAATCGGCGGCACCGTCGGCGACATCGAGGGGCAACCGTTCATCGAGGCAATCCGCCAGCTTTCCTATGAGGTCGGAAGAGAAAATTGCTTGTTCGTGCACGTCTGTCTGGTGCCGTACATTTCCGGCAGCGACGAATACAAAAGCAAGCCGACTCAGCACTCCGTTCACGAGCTTCAGAGCTTCGGTATTCACCCTAATATCATCGTCACGCGCTCCGACGCCGAGCTGCCGCGCTCCATGCTTGACAAAATCGCAATGTTCTGCAACGTCAAAAACGATTGCGTCATAAACAACGTAACGTTGTCCGAGCTTTACGAATGCCCGCTGTATCTTCATTCGCAAGGTCTTGACGACGTGGCGGTGAGAGAACTGGGACTTTCCTGCGAACCGGATCTTACAGAATGGGAACAGATGGTTGACAGAATCCATAACAGGCGCGGCAATGTGAAAATCGCTCTCGTGGGCAAATACGTTCGGTTGCACGACGCGTACATTTCCGTTGTGGAAGCGTTGAAGCACGCGGGCTACGAAAACGGTGTGAACGTCGACATCGAGTGGGTTGATTCCGAAAAAATCACAGATTTCCAAAAGGCCGAAAAACTTTTGTCGGACGCGGACGGAATTCTCGTCCCCGGGGGTTTTGGCGACAGGGGTGTGGAAGGCAAAATCCTTGCGTGCAGATACGCGAGGGAAAACGACGTTCCGTATTTCGGAATATGTCTGGGTATGCAGATTGCCGTCATCGAATTTGCCCGAAACGTATGCGGTCTTACGGGCGCAAACAGCAGGGAATTCGACGCCGAAAGCCCGTACAAGGTCATCGATCTTATGCCGGATCAGCGCGGCTTGCCTAAAGGCGGCACGATGCGCCTCGGCAGCTATCCTTGCAAAATCGTCGCTGGCGGCATCATGAAAACTGCTTACGGCGAAGATATGATTTTCGAACGCCACCGCCACCGCTACGAATTCAATTCCGATTTCGAAAAAATTCTTTCCGAAAACGGCCTGCTCGTTTCCGGCGTAAATCCCGACAAAAACATCGTGGAAACGGTGGAAATCCCGAAAAACAAATTCTTCATCGGCGTGCAGTTCCATCCGGAATTCAAATCCCGTCCGCAAAAAGCTCACCCGATTTTCAGAGAGTTCGTGAAAGCGGCCAAAGAAAACCGCTTGCAAAAAGAAGAAAAATAATCACGAAAAACCGCCTCCGAA
>HF988626.1:12200-14154 GCA_000434675.1 Faecalibacterium sp. CAG:1138
AAAACCGCCTCCGAAAGAGGCGGTTTTATTATTGCTATGATGGTTTTCGTTATTTAATTCTTTCCGACAGTTTTTTAGAAAATATGTTTTTGCCCAAACGTTCGGTCTTTTTTCTCCACAGTTTCGGAAGAAGGTTAAGATTGTCCGAAAGAGTTTCTGCCGTTTCGGCGTATTCGGAATAGAAGGCGTCTTCTTCCGCGCCGCACTTGTCGCAAAACGCGGTTAATTCATCAATATCGGCGCGTTTATCTTTAAGTTCGGCGTATTTGTTCAAAAAGCCCGTTTCCATGGCGGCTAGTCGTTTTTGAAACAGGTCGGCGCCCAAAAGCCCTGCCGTAACCGCCCTTTGGACGTTTTCCCTTAAAAGCCAGTTTGCGGCGGACAGCTCCTCGTCGTCCGTGACGGGACCTGAAAGATGCCCGAAAACGACTGGCTTGAAAATCGACCTGCACGGGGTGGAACTTCCCGTCAGCCAGACGACGAAACCGTCGGCGTTGTATTCCACCGCCATGCTTCCCGTTGTATGGCTTCCCAAAAGGCTTTGATGCATGCAGACGCTTCTGACGCTTCCCGAGGTGAACAAATTCCGTTCGTCCGGCGCGTAATGACTTCTGAGGATACTTAGAACGTCCGAAAGCGACGCGCTTTTCGAGAGAAGGTCCAAAACCTTGTCCGCCCGTTCCTTGCTGCCCGAAAACTTGGTGCGCAAAGGTTCGGTGTAGGTTTTTTTGAAATCTATCGTCTTGTCGAAATTGCAGTTGGAGTAGTCCTTCGTCAAAAATATACGGTTTGAAATGTTGCCGAAAATATGCAGCTTTTTAAGCACCCAGCGGCCGCCGCAGGTTTCCATGATGAAGGCCTTGTCTTTGTCGCAGATGAGAAAGCTGTTGTCGTAATAGAACTTGCCGTCAAAGCCGCAGTTTCCTCCCTGGCCGTAGGTTTCGATGAGGTATTTTACGACGTCCACCGCTTCCTTTGCCGTTTTCGAGCGTTCCAAAGCGAGCCTTACTATATCCATGCCGATAAGCCGCTCGGTTTTTTTGTCGGAACCTTTGGTGAAAAGCGCTTCGTTTCCGATGGAAACGCCCCATTCGTTGACTCCCATTTCCGCGCCCCACGTCCAGCTGGGTTTGACGAGAAGAACGGAGTAAACGTATTCCGCCTGCGGAATTGAAATATAGGTGCATTTAACCTCTCGCTCATGCGTTTTTCCGCCCCTCAAAAAGACGGAAAGATTCGGTTCGTTGCAGCTTCTGTCGCTGTTTTTTGCAAATACGGACGACGTTTCAAACTGTCGCCACATCGTGTCGCACATAAGCTCTCCTATTATATATGTTTACGCACGCGTGTGCGCGTGTAAAAGGTGCAAAGGTCGGAAAAAGCAGGGCTGCGCCTGCTTTTTCGATTGATTTTTCTAAAAAGAAATTTCCACGCCAAAGAGAGGCAAAATGACGGCTACGACGCCGACTATCGCCGCAATCCAGAACAGCACCGTTATCACCGTGTTCTTTTTGTTTGCAGCGTAGTAGCAGTAAGCGTAGTAGGCCATAAAAGCGAAAGCCGCGATGTTTGCTATTTTCAAAACGATATCCAAAATTTCTGCGTCGATGTCGAAGCAGTTTAAGAGCATAGCGATTGCCCAAACCACGAAAATGATGAAGCAGACGAGGGAAATTATCTGATTGTTTTTCTGTTTGCTCATGTCAAAAACCTCCTTTTCGAGCTTCTTAAATTATACAACATTTCCGTTTCCGATTGCAACATAAAAAGCAAATATTGTCAAAAAATGCCCTATAAAAGGTAAAATTCCGCCTGAGGAGCGGCGGTTTTACGGAAAAAGTCGAAACTTTGGAAAATGGCAAAAAAATATTGAAAAACTTTTATCAAATCGTTGACAATAATTATTTGTTATGATAAGATAAGTAAGCTGTTTAATTAGGCAGCATGAAACTTA
>HF988627.1:0-12709 GCA_000434675.1 Faecalibacterium sp. CAG:1138
GCCTTTTTTATTCTTTATCCGCCAAAGGGCGGTTTGAAACCTTCTCATTGTTATCCTTTCTTATACGGCAAAAACTCCGTAAAAACGTAGCCGTTTTCCTCATAGGTCAAAAGCAAGCCTTTCACCGTCGAATTTGGAATTTCATCTCCTGCCGTGTTCTTCATGGCCAGTGAGCTTTCAGCAATCGTCAGCTTGCCGCTCATTTCTTTGCCTGCCAAGGTTTTCAGTTCATTCCCTTGATAGGTTTTCTTTGTAGGCTCAGAACCGGCAGTTAAAGCGTCGTTTATCACGTCTTTATTCTTCGCTTTTGCAAAAACGACCGTTGCGTTGTTAGCCGCCGCCACGTTGTCCTCACCCTTTTTGATGTTGTTGAAGCCCGTGGTGAAACCCCTGTAGGCAAGCAGGCTCATTATGGCAAAAATGGCAATGGCAACCACACACTCCACAAGTGTCACGCCCTTTTTGCCTTTGATTTTTTCAATCCTTTTTGCCATATTTCACCTCTTATTCGTATCCTCCGGCCGACCAATTTGCCGTACTGTTCGTTCCGTTATCGACAGTGATATCTCCAAGTCCATTAGTTTTTCCCAACGCTTCAGATAGCTTTGAAGCAATGTCCAAATCTTTTCCGAAATATTGCCATTGTCCATCATTATAGTTTGTGCCCATAACTTTACCGGAAACAATGGCACCTCCTTTTAGCATCTTATCGTTGGCATTAGGATTGTAGGTTCCCTTTGTCTTTTCATCTGCGCAGAAAAAGACACTTTTTGGATTTGGCATATAAATAACACAATTGGTATAGCCACCCTCTTTTGCCATAGAAAACAGCATTGGCCCTTCGCACATAAACATCGGCAGCGATATATTATTGTTGACGTCATCATAATAGTTGGTTATTCTTGAATTTTCCCACATCATAAAACGCACGGAAAAATAATAACCTGTCAACACTGTATCGTTCAAGTCGGTTCCAGTTTTGTAGTCGAAAGTAGCATATTTATAAAAATACTTTGCTCCATTTTCAGCCGTGTACTGATAAATTTTCTGACCACGGTCGTCTTCGTCGACGACTTTTGCCGCAACTATTTGATCTATATGTCGCCTATCTCCTTCAACTTTTGTTTCAAGACTTCCTAAAGATAAAACGTTATTTCCGTTTCCACTCTTGAGTTCTGATACACGATTTGCATACGCAATATTAGGTAACGCATATATATAAGCCACGTTGAATTGGTTTTTTTGTCCATCGGCCAACAACATGCTTGTTCCAAGCCAACCGTTATCACCGATGTTTATCCAACCTACCGTATCGTTAATATAAACGTTTATATTTCCTAAACTCGTATCAAAATACAACCTCAAGTTGTCTTGGTTTTTATCTACATCTCTTACATTAAATTGAGCCCCTATTTGCGTATTTTTAACATATTTCATGTCGTACATAACGATGTCAGTTATTATATATACTCTCAGCTCAGAACCGACTCTGCCATACAACCCTGCATAACCGTTATTTAAAAGTTCTTCCTTGTTTTCATTTAGTTTTTTCTTAAAATCATTTTCTCCGCTTACACCGCCAATATACCAAAGTCTTCCAAAGAAAGTATCGTCGTTTTTTACATCGGTAATAGCTGCAGCAGATCCCGGTTTTTTCGTTTTACCTGCAGCATTTCCTCTTTTTGTAACCCGAACGGCTTTTGCACTTATTGCTTTCTGCAATGAATATCCAAAACTTATTTGTGTCGCAGATGTAACCCCTGTGAAATTAACGCCGTTGCGGTCGTTCAATTTGTTGTCACCGGACCTATATTCTTTTGCGTCGTATCTGGTTTTTTTAAGATTAGGATACGAATAATCGTCATTGTCAGGATTGTTATACGGTTTTTGATAGTCACCATCGCTTATTTCTGTGGCACTATAGTTGTAAACACCCATTTCTTTGAACACATCGGCAACAGTAGCAGGAAATCGAGTTCTTGCCTGTTCGCTTCGTGCAACGTTGTTATGGTTCTCTATAAATTTTTCAGAATACATCTCGCCGGTATAAGCTTGATCGTTAATAACGCTTAATCTACTGTTTACGGACGTGTTTTTAGTTTCCACTATTTTGCATCCCATTGCATATACGCCGTATGCGCGTATTCCGTGCACTTTTGTCCATCCTTCTACGGCTTTAGTTCCGCCTAGATCCCAAGACCTAAAAGACGTATCTGTTGCCTTATCGAGATAGAAATCATCACAATTTTCTCCTTGGTAAAACTTGTACCATTTGCCCTTTTTGTAAAGGACTTCTTTTGAATCATACTTTGGGGAACTATGCCCGTCATTAACTCCCGATCCTTTTCCGTATATAGACATATTTGCCTCAAAGTAATGAGTGTCTTTCGCCACCAATTGCGTTCTTTCAAACACGTACTCAGTTTTTGTCCCACTAACAATCAAGCTTCCATTATTGCCGTTGCCAACGACCGTAAATGCCTTATATGCACTGGCAACACCGTCTGCGTTTGCCGTGGTATTAACTCCAAACGTGGTCAAATCACCGCAAATCACAACCTGACTTGTCGGCAAATTACCCAGTTTTTTATCGCTCAATTGCACGTAAGCGTTATTCTGAACATACACGCTTCCGTTTACTACAAGCGTCTTATCTCCTTTAGAAACTATGTCCTTAAACTTTTGTTCATTCGTTTCTGCAACATTGCCCACTTTTTTCTCATATTCTTTCACTATCGTGTTTTGTAAAGTGTTATCTGTTGTTTTGATATGACTTGCATCCTCATAGTCAGCATCATTATAATATCTGCCTGTCAAAAGAGCGAACAAAAGATTGCTTGCTCTCTTTTGATAGTTCGAAGATTTTTTGTATTTATATTTAAACCACTCCAAAACTTCAATATATCTATGGCAATTTCGCCCTTGTACGCCAATACAAGTGCTGTCATCATTGATAAAAATGGAAACGTCATCAGCCTCTCCTAAAACATCAGATAGGAATTCGCCCGGAGTATTGTAATCTTTCAAAAAGTTTTTATACAAAACTCTATCGCTACCATCGTTGAAAAAATACTTATTGCCTGCGGAATTATTTTTCTCAAAATCCTTATTCAAATTGATGGTTTTTGAATATAATCCGGCCAAAACGTTTTCATATCCGGAAGCACTCGCCGCTTTGATTTCCGATTCATCAGGAAACTCCGGAAACGTCTTGAAGGTGTATGCTCCGTTATGGAAAAAATCTTCATCGTTTTCTATTCCAAATGACTCTATATTATTTGTTGCGCCATCTTTAATATACAAACTGTTAGTGATTTTCTCTTGTTCTGGATAATATCTTTCGAAACTGCCCGTAGGAACATATATGCTGCCGCCTACGTAAAGATTTCCTTTTATAATTGCATTTTCGTTATCGGTAGAATAACTTTTTCCGTCAGTGCCTCCTCTTACTCCGTCAACTAGACCGTTGAACAGAACGTTGCCGGAAACGTAAACGTCGCCCCAAATTTCACAAGCGTTAATAATAAGGTCGCCGTTGACATAAAGATTTTTCGTGATTATAGTCGGAATAACTATTGACTTTACATCTCCACTCTTATTTTTTGGATGGTAAACGATAATATCGTTTCCTTTGTAGCCTATAACTAAACTGCCATTACAATATACATTTCCATCTATTGTGCCAGGGAAAAAAGTATATCCATATTTTTGACGACTGCGATCTACTTCTTGATAACTTGACATTGCCAAAAGGTAGTCGCCATCCAAAGAAAGGTCCCCATCGACCTTACCTGTTTGCATGGAAAAACTTCCACCGCCGGATACCGACATGGAATTTGAAATTTGATTAATCACGTCTCTAAAAGAACCTGTTTTCAGCGAATGGGTAAATTTAAGCTGATAATTTGATTTTCCAACTTCGGTTTTAACAAGAATTTCAATTTTTGTAGCATCCACCTTGGTCATCGTAACTTTAGTTGTGCCGTATAATCCGGTATTGTTTGCAACAAAAGATTTCGAAGTACCTGCAGCCCATCCGTCTGGTTGATTATTGTAAAACGAATAAATGTTTCCAAAATTCGTTCCATCCTTCAAACCTTCTGCAACGGAGAGGCAAGACAATTGGGCTTTTTGTTGAGAGGAGGCGAAGATAGATCCGATGCCAGTATTAAAGGAAAGGAGCATAAAGGAAGAAGAAATGACGATGATAACGGACATAGTCATAACAACGAGGAGAAGAGAAGAACCTTTCTTAGAAGCGAGAGAGGAAAAAGAGGCCCTATTGCCCAGAGCCTTGCGAACAATAAAAGAATTCCCCTGCTTACCTTCTTTATCGTGAGTGTGTGGGGTGATAGAAAAACGTTAACAAATCAATCGATAGAAAGCAAACGCGGTTGATTTTTTAGCAAAAAGGACTATGGGAGGGGAATTTAAGGGGTGGGTAATAGGAATATAAATTATATAAAATAAGAATAATAAATGCCGCCCCAAAAATTGTTCGGGGAGGCAAAAGTGGATAAATATTTTAATTTTCTTCTTTTTCGACGCGGAATTTTGCTTTCATTCTGAGCTCTTTCGAGAGAATGCGTTTCCTGATGCGAAGCGATTTAGGGGTAACTTCCAGAAGTTCGTCGTCGGCGATAAATTCCAGACACTCTTCCAAGCTGAACACTCTAGGGCTAATGAGCCTCAAAGCGTCGTCGCTACCGCTTGCGCGGGTGTTGGTGAGGTGCTTTTTCTTGCAGACGTTGACGACGAGGTCTTCCATTTTAGGGCTGTAGCCCACGACCATGCCTTCGTAAACCGGAGTGCCCGCTCCGATAAACAGCGTGCCGCGTTCCTGAGCGTTGAACAGACCGTACGTTACGGCTTCGCCCGTTTCGAAAGCGATCAAGCTACCTGTAAGACGGCGAGGGATTTCGCCTTTATACGGCTGATACTCAAAGAAAATGCTGCTCATAATTCCTTCGCCCTGCGTTGCGGTCAGAAATTCGTTTTTATAACCGAACAGTCCGCGGCTTGGCACGTTGAATTCCAACCTCGTGCGGCTACCCATCGGTTGCATATGCACAAGCTCGCCTTTTCGTTGGCCCATTTGTCCCATAACGGTGCCCGCGGCGTTTTGCGGAACGTCCACGACCAGCTTGTCAACCGGCTCCATTATCACTCCGTCAACCTTTTTATACAGCACTTTCGGCGTGGACACCGAGAATTCGTAGCCTTCTCTTCTCATGGTTTCGATGAGAATGGACAGGTGCATTTCGCCTCTGCCGCAAACCTTGAAGCTGTCGGTGTTGTCGGTGTCTTCGACGCGCAACGAAACGTCCTTCAGTAGCTCGCGGTAAAGCCTTTCCCTAAGCTGTCTGCTGGTAACGAACTTGCCTTCTTTTCCCGCAAACGGACTGTCATTGACCGAAAACGTCATTTCAACCGTCGGTTCGGAGATTTTGACAAACGACAACGGTTCCGGCGTAATCGGATCGGACACGGTGTTTCCGATGTTGATGTCTTCAATGCCGGATATACAAACGATGTCGCCCACGGTTGCGGATTCGGCAGGCACACGCTTGAGGCCTTCGATTTCGTAAAGGTTGACGATTTTACCGCGTTTAGGTTGAGTTCTGCCATGCCAGTCGCTGGTTACGATATCCATATTCGGCCGTGCGACGCCCTGCTCGATTCTGCCTATGCCGATACGTCCGACGTAATCGTTGTAGTCGATTGAGGAAACCAGCATCTTGAACGGCGATTTTTCGTCGCCCTCAGGCGGATCGATGTAGTTAATAATGGTGTCGAAAAGCGGCGCCATATTCGGCTTTACGTCGTCCGGAGTGAGGCCGGAAATGCCCTGACGGCCGCTGCAATAGACGATAGGGCTGTCGAGCTGTTCTTCCGTTGCGTCCAGATCCATCAAAAGCTCCAGAACTTCGTCGACGACTTCCTTCACCCTTGCGTCCGGTCTGTCGATTTTGTTTACGCAGACAATGATTTTGAGTCCCAAATCCAAAGCCTTGCCCAAAACGAAACGAGTTTGAGGCATCGGGCCTTCGACTGCGTCCACCAGAAGCAAAACGCCGGAAACCATTTTAAGCACGCGCTCGACTTCGCCGCCGAAATCCGCGTGTCCCGGGGTGTCGATAATGTTGATTTTTACGTCGTGATATCTGACGGCGGTGTTTTTGGCGAGAATGGTTATGCCCCTTTCTCTTTCCAGATCGCCGCTGTCCATAACTCTTTCTTCAACCTGTTGATTTTGGCGGAAGGTGCCGCTTTGCTTCAAAAGTTCGTCAACGAGAGTGGTTTTGCCGTGGTCGACGTGGGCGATGATTGCAATGTTACGCAAGTCCTTTCTGATCATTGTTTCTCCGTTGCGCAGAGTGTCGTGCGCTGAATGTATAAAAATTATTTCGGCAATATTATATATTCATTATTTAATTAAATCAAATAAATAAGCCCGAAATCGAAAAATTTTTTTGATTTTTTTGTCGATTATCGCTTTTTTGCAACGTAAAGAAAAAAGGCGCAAAAACGTTTGCGCCTTTCTTCTTTGCATTATATTTGCAATAATCAGTGTTTATAAACGATTTTATATCACTAAACCGCCGTTTACGCCGACAACCTGCCCCGTAATAAAATCCGCGTCATCGCTTGCCAAAAACGCGACGGCTTTTGCGACGTCAAGCGGACGGCCGAGCGCCTGAAGCGGAGTTTCTTCCTTGATTTCGGACAAGATTTCCGCCGAGTGGCAGGCGTTCATATCGGTTTCGATAAAGCCCGGGCAAACGCAGTTGACGGATATTCCCGACGGGCCGACCTCTTTTGCAAGTGCCTTGGTGAACCCTATGACGGCCGCTTTCGTGGCGGAATAGGCCACTTCGCAAGACGCGCCGACCTGCCCCCACATGCTGCCAACGTTGATGATTTTGCCGCTTTTTCTGGCTATCATATCCGGCAAAACTTCCTTCGTGAGGTTGAAAACGCCGTCCACGTTCACGGCAAAAATTCCCTTCCATTCGTCGTAAGACACGTCGTCAAGCGGTTTAATGAGGGATATTCCCGCGTTATTTACCAGCAAATCCACCTTTCCGAAGCGGTTTTTGGCGGCCGTAAACAGTTTTTCGGCGCCGCTTGGCTCCGAAACGTCCGCCTGAACGGCAATGACGGCCGAATATACCGAAAGCTCATTTTTCAGTTCTTCTGCCTTTTGTCCGTTTCGGACGTAATTAAGCACTACGTTCCAACCTTTTTTTGCAAGCTCCTCGGCAATAGCCGCGCCGATCCCCCTCGAAGAACCCGAGATTATGGCTGTTTTGTTCATTTTGAAAGTTCCTTTTCTTGTTTTTTATACTTCGGCAACAGCACTACCAAACCTACCGACGAACCCGCTATCGCCACTGCCGCGGCAATCAGAATCCACGTTGCTTTTTTGTCTGTCGGAAGCACTCTTACCGTTTGTTTTACCACGGCGACGTCGTTGACGTAGCCGACTATTTCGTAACGTCCGGATCCTGTCGGCAAATAGTTAAATTCGCCGGATTTGGCCGTGGTAACGAGTTCTCCGTTGACGTACCAGGCCACGATTATGGCGTTCGGATCCGCATTCCGATAGTCGCCGACGGTAAGCGTTACACTATCACCCATATACTTGACGGAGTGCCCTGTCTTTTTTGCTTCTTTAATCTCGGACAAGTCGATTTTTTTGTAATCCACCTTCAGCTTCGCGCCGAAAGAGTCCTCCGAAACGCCCTCCGTTTCGTCGAGGGAAGCGTATATTTCCACCTCGCCCACTTTCGTTTGCGCAGGAAGAGTAAGTTCCGTGCCCAAAGACGTTGAAGCGGTGTTTTCGTTTATTCTCAAAACCGTCCATCTGACCGGAGAGGTTATCTTTTTCTCGACCACGGCGCCGCTTTTGTCGGTATATCCGTAATATGCGTCGAAAACCGTAGGAGCGGTTTGCCCGAGAGTTTGCGAAACCTCCTCGGCAAGCGTTTCGCGTTCAACCACCCTAAGGTATTTCACCTTTGCGTCGAACGAAAGCGAAGCGGTCAGAACGCCCGAGGTAAGCCGGACGGTGGCCGTCACGTTGTAGTCAAACGCCTTCAGATTTTCAATCGTTACGTTTTTGCCTTTTGCGTTTTCGGTATTTTCGCCGCAGGTTATCGTCCACGAAATTTCCTTGTCGGTGTCCGTTACGACGTATTCTCCGCTCTCGGAGAGACTGAGGAGCACCGCGTTCAGCGTAAGAGTCGGCGAGTCAAAATAGTTCACGAAAAATCCGTTTTGCGAAATTTCTTCTCCGCCCACGGTCGCCGTAAGTTTCAGCTTCGACGCAGGCTTGAAGTTCAGAAGCTTTACGAGGTCGGCCTTTCTGAGTAAAAACCCGCCCGACTGTATCACGTCAGACGGAAACTCCTTAAACGCCGTGTAAACCTCGTCCGCAGACTCCGCCTTCATCATCATGACGCCCGCCATAAAGCTGACTATCGGCGCGGCCATGCTCGTGCCCGACTTTGCCTGATAGCCGTCCTTTACCGACGACACTATGTTTTCGCCCGGAGCCACAACGGTAAATTCGGAATTATAGTTGCTTTTGGAGTATCTTTTGTTTTGGTCGTTGTACGCCATAACGCCTATAACTTTTTCGCAAGCGGCAGGATAAAACGAATTTGCATTAATTCTTCCCTGATTTCCCGCCGCGGCAACGCAGATCGCGCCTTTTGAATATGCGTAGTTCACGGCTTCGTTCAGCTTTTGAATATAGCTTGCGCTCGGCTTATCTGAAAGCTCGTTGGTAAAGCTCATGTTGATGACGGAAGCGCCGTTGTCGGCGGCGTATCTGATGGCGGTAACCGCCCTGTCCCACCTGAACGTTGCCTGCGCGTCGCCTGCCTTTATCGGCATAACGGAAACGTAGCTTTCAAGGCCGAACTCTTTCACCAGTCGCGCCACTATCCCCGTAACGTGCGTTCCGTGATATTTTCGGCTTTCGGTAACCTTCAAGGACGGAGCTGTGTCATCTGTGACGTCTTCGCTGTCAAGTATCACGTTATACGGACTTACCAGTTCTATTCCGTCAAACACCTCGTGATCGGAAATTATGCCCGTGTCTATAACGGCGACTATCACTTTTTTCGCCGTTCCCGACGCTTTCAGCGCGTCGATTTCTTGTCGCATCGCCGAAAAATTCAAAAAGTTTTCGGCGGCGTACCATTCCTCCGACGGCAGCGTTTCGCCTTCGGCAAAGGCCACCACGCCAAAATCCGACACAAGCGAACATAAAATCGCAAGCGCCAGCAAAAACGATATTAAGCCGTATGCAAATTTTTTCTTCATCTTTTCCCCTCTGAAAAAACTTAAACAAAAAGCAGATTTTTGTTGCTTTTCACCGAAATTTGTTAGCTTTTACTTATATTATACTATAAATAGGTCGAAATAACAATAAAATCCGACAAGATAATTTTTAAGAAGAATTTTCGCTTTTTTCGCAAAAATAGGTAGCGTTTTACAAGGAAATGGTTTATAATGGAAACATCAAAACAATAAACTTTTTGGAGGTTTATATTATGCCATTAGTCACAACTACCCATATGTTCGAAAAAGCTTACGAAGGCGGCTACGCCATCGGCGCGTTCAACGTCAACAATATGGAAATCATTCAGGGCATCGTCGAAGCCGCTAACGAACAGAAAGCTCCGCTCATTCTGCAAGTTTCTGCCGGCGCTCGCAAATACGCTAACCCTACTTACCTCAGAAAAATGGTTGAAGCAGCCGTTGAGGAATCCGATATTCCTATCTGCTTGCACCTCGATCACGGCGACAGCTTCGAGCTTTGCAAGAGCTGCATCGAAAACGGTTTCACTTCCGTCATGATCGACGCTTCCAAATACGCTTTTGCCGAAAATATCCGCATCACCAAGGAAGTCGTTGAATACGCTCACGATCACGGCGTCGTCGTAGAAGCCGAACTCGGCCGTCTGGCAGGCATCGAAGACGCAGTCAACGTTTCCGGCAAAGACGCGGCCTACACCGATCCTGATCAAGTTGAAGAATTCGTCAAATCCACCGGCGTTGACAGCTTGGCAATCGCAATCGGCACCAGCCACGGCGCATACAAATTCAAACCGGGCACCAAACCGCAACTTCGCTTCGACATTCTGCAAGAAGTTTCCGATCGTATCCCGGGCTTCCCGATCGTTTTGCACGGCGCTTCCTCCGTTCCACAGGAATTCGTGAAAATCATCAACGAATTCGGCGGACAAATGCCGGACGCAATCGGCGTTCCTGAAGAAATGCTTCGTCAAGCTGCAAAGATGGCCGTCTGCAAAATCAACATCGACAGCGACCTCCGTATGGCTTGCACCGCGGCAATCAGAAAGCACCTTGCCGAAAATCCTTCTCACTTCGATCCGCGTCAATACCTTGGCGACGCAAGAACCGCAATCAAAGGTATCGTTGCTCACAAACTCGTTGACGTTCTCGGCTGCGCAGGACACGCAAACGACTAATTACAAAAACGAAAACCGCTTCTTTCGAAGCGGTTTTTTGTTGCCGATTTTTCAAATTCGGCAGTTTATTGCTGCGGTTTGGTGCGCACAAGCTTGTAAACGGTCAACAAAACGCAAAACGCCACCACCAGCAAAAACACGATAAGAAGCAGATTTACGTATTCCTTCGCAAGACTTGCAATGACCGTCATAAGCATGGTTGCAACCAGGTTGCCGAGGACTACCGAAGCGGTCTTTTTGAAATAACCGCCTTCCATAAAGCAGGATATCGCGCTTCCCGACCAGACGCCCGTAAGCGGCAGCGGAATCGCAACGAAGGCAAAGAGAAGCAGATATTTCCGTTTGGCGGCTTTGCGCCCCGTTTCCTGAACTTTCAGGCTTTTGTCGGCCCGTTTTCTGACGATGCCGTCAACTCGCACCGCAAGCCCCGAAAACGCCTTGGTTGCCTTCAGTTTGTCTACTATCGGCCGAAACGTAAGGATTATGAGCGGGCACACCACCGACGAACCTGCCCAGCATATAAGCGATTTTACAATCGCGTTTCCTCCCATCGAAGCCGCCAGCAGCACGGCTCCGCGCATCTCGATAAGCGGAATTGCGCTCACAACGAAAAGCAACAGATAATCGTTATAAATATACTCTCTTAAAAATTCAATAATTTGCTCGCTCAGCATAAAATCACTTGCCTATTTTTATATATTTTTGTAAAATATTTATATTGTTTTACGAGGTGTTTTATGCAAAAACTTTTAAGCACGATGCGTCGGGCTATCGGCGATTACAATATGATCAAGGACGGTGACCACATCGCCGTGGGCGTTTCCGGCGGCAAAGACAGCCTTACGCTTCTGACCGCCCTAAAAGCCTACCAAAGGTTTTCCCCCGAAAGCTTCGAGCTTTCGGCTATAACGGTCGATTTGGGCTTCAAAGGGACCGATCAGAACGAAGTAAAGGCTTTGATCGATTACACCGAAAAACTCGGCGTGCCGTATTACATCGTTCCGACGGATATAGGCGAAATCCTGTTTGACGTCCGTAAGGAATCCAACCCTTGCAGTTTATGCAGCAAAATGCGCCGCGGCGCGCTCAACAACAAGGCAAAAGAAATCGGCGCAAACAAAATCGCGCTCGGCCACCACGCCGACGACGTCATTCAGACGATTTTTTTAAGTCTGTTTTACGAAGGCCGTTTTTCCAGCTTTGCTCCGACCGCATATATGGACAGAAGCGGCATAGAGCTTATCCGTCCGTTCATCTACGTTTGGGAAAAGGACCTGAAAAGCGTAGTTGCCAAGCTCGACCTGCCCGTTCTCAACAACGTGTGCCCGGCAAACAAACACACCCAGCGCGAATATATCAACCTGCTCATAAAAGACATTCAAAAAGACGTTCCGTTCGTAAAAGAACGCATGCTCGGCGCCATCAAGCACCCTGAACGCGCAAATCTCTGGCCGGAATATCAACCGTACGTCAAGCTTTCAAAGGAAGAGCGCGACCAGAAACTGAAAAACAAACTCGAACGTCAATCCGAAAACAACGACTAAAATTCTGCGGCCGCAACATATATAGCGGCCGCTGTTTCATAAAACGCCAAAATCCACCATAAATTATTAGTGCAAACTATCATTATGGGGGAATTTATGACAGAAAAACTCAAACTCCGCACTTTGGCCGAAGCCGAATACATAGCGGAAAACAACGCAACGGTCCGAGCCACTGCGGCGGCTCTGGGAGTGGGCAAAAGCACCGTGCACACCGACGTCAGCGTTCGGCTGAAAGAAATCGATCCTTGTCTTTACAAAAAGGTTCACGAAATACTCACCTTCAACTTTTCCGTTCGTCACCTACGCGGCGGCGACGCCACCAAAAAGAAATACCTCGAAAAAAGATAACCTAAAGGCCGCACAACGTGCGACCTTTTTATTTTCGTTTGAAAAACATCAGCAGTTTCTCTGAAAGAAAAATGAGGCCACGCCGCCGTCCATTCGTCCCAACGCTCACATATTTAAGCCGCACAAAGATTTGCGCGTCCGGTAAGATATGTTCGGTTGCTCCTCTTCCCACAAAAGGCTTGCCTTTTGCGGGTTCCCTAAATACACAGGCGGCGTGTTTCAGAGTGTCGAGCAGCTGTACTTTGTACGAAGTTTTCGGGAATTTTGCATGGCGCAGTGCGCCGCCCCGAAAACGAGTGACACAATCAGGAA
>HF988627.1:12845-58720 GCA_000434675.1 Faecalibacterium sp. CAG:1138
TACTCCGCCGTTCGGCGGGTTTTAATAATGTTCCTTTCCAGGAGATTCCTCACTTGCGTTCGGAATGACCACAAGCTAAGCCGAAAAAACGCTTGCATTTTTTCGGCGTTGCCCTGCGGCCGTTTGCCGAGCTGGACTTGCCTCATTTTGCAACTTAAAACCCTCCCGAGGTAAGTGGGAGGGTTTTTTAAGTAGCTTAACTATATGAGTTCGACGATGCACATTTCGGCGTTGTCGCCACGGCGTTTGCCGAGCTTCAAAACGCGAGTGTAGCCACCGCCCTGACCGTTGGTGCGATTGCGCTCAGCGTATTTCGGAGCGTATTCGTTGAACATTTTTTCGATCAGCGGGTGATTGATGTCTGCAGTGCGAGCCTTGAATGCGGCTTTGGACTCTTTGTCTGCCTTAACTTCCTGAAGGTCACGAAGTTTGGACATCATTTTACGTCTTGCTGCAAGTTTTTTAGGGCCGTCGTTGGTGAAGTCAACGCTAACTTTTTCGCCTTTAAGGTTGGTTTTTTCCTTTTGGACGGTAACGGTGTCTTCATAGGTATTGATGGCCAAGGTCAACATTTTTTCGGCTATTCTTCTTACGGATTTAGCTCTGTCGACCGTTGTTTCGATTTTGCCGTACCAAAGCAGTTCGGATGCCTGATTGTACAGAACAGCCATACGTTGGTCGGTCGGTCTTCCTAATTTTTTCGGTTCCATATATTTAATTCTCCTTACTCGTCTTTATTGCGTAAACTTAAACCCAGTTCAGCAAGTTTTTCTTTGATTTCGTCAAGGGATTTTCTGCCCAGATTTTTGATCTTAAGCATATCGTCCTCGGAAAGTTTGATGAGATCTCCGACGTTTTGAATGCCGGCGCGCTTGAGGCAGTTGTAGCTGCGGATGGAAAATTCCATTTCTTCGATGGTTTTCCCGAGCAGTTTCTGTTGTTTGTCGTCGTCGCCGACTCCGAACGTGGTGTCGGTGTCAGGATCGCCGGACAGCAGAACCAACTGGCGGAGATGATCGTTCATGATCTTTGCCGCCCTCGAGGTGATTTCCACAGCGGAAATCGTGCCGTTGGTGAGAACTTCCAGAGTAAGCTTATCGAAATCGATGCTTTGCTCAACGCGGGTGTTCTCAACGAAGTAGTTAGCCTTCAAAACAGGGGTGTAGATGGAATCGACAGGGATATAGCCGATAGGGCATTTGCTGTCTTTGTTTTGAGAAGCAGGAACGTAGCCTCTGCCCTTGTCCACAAAGATTTTCATATCCAGAACGGCGCCCTCTTCCAAACTACAAATGTAGAGGTCTTGGTTTAAGATTTCAACATCAGAAGGAACGTTAATATCACTTGCATGAACAGGACCGGCGGTGTTTTTGTAAAGAGTAAGTTCTTTGCGGTCGATTTTATCTTTGGAATCGGTGATTTTGACTGCGAGACCTTTGATGTTCAAAATGATTTCGGTTACGTCTTCACGAACGCCTTTGATGGTGCTGAATTCGTGATCTACGCCGGCAATCTGAATACCAACAGGTGCAGCGCCCGGCAATGCCGACAACAAAAATCTTCTGAGGCTGTTTCCCAGAGTCGTGCCGTAACCGCGCTCCAAAGGCTCGATGACAAATTTTGCATAGTTGCCCTTTTCCGTGTTCTCTTCATAAGTAATTTTCGGTTTGATCATTTCCATTTAGACAGATTCCTCCTTTTTTTAACTTGCTGCATTAAGCAAATTATTTAGAGTACAACTCAACGATGAGATGCTCTTGGATGTTCAAGCTGATATCTTCTCTGGTTGGAAGTTGTTCCACTTTGCCGGTCAGAGTTTCATTGTTGAAACTGAGCCATTTAGGCAAATTGACCTTGACGTTTCCGGCTTTGATGTCCGCAAACACTGCCTTGTCTGCCTTGTTTTCTTTGACGGCGATGACGTCGCCGGCTTTAACTTGGTAAGACGGAATGTTGACGGTTTTGCCGTTAACGGTGATGTGTCCGTGGTTTACGATCTGACGAGCCATTGCTCTGGAAGAGCCGAGACCCAGGCAGTAAACGACGTTGTCAAGTCTTCTTTCGATGAGAATCAACATGTTTTCACCGGTTACGCCACGCATTTTTTCTGCGCGATCGTAGTACATTTTGAATTGTTTTTCCAAAATGCCGTACGTTCTTTTAGCTTTTTGTTTTTCACGAAGCTGAATTGCGTAGCCGCTGTTTTTCTTTCTTGCTGCGCCGTGTTGTCCGGGAGCGGCAGCTCTTTTATCCAAAGTGCATTTTGCAGAATAGCATTTTTCGCCTTTGAGGAAAAGTTTGCAACCTTCTCTGCGGCAAAGACGGCAATCAGGACCAGTATATTTAGCCATATTAAGTACCTCCTATAACCTACGACGTTTTGGCGGACGGCATCCGTTGTGCGGAATCGGGGACACGTCCTTGATCAAAGTAACTTCAAGGCCTACGTTAGCCATTGCTCTGATAGCAGATTCACGGCCTTGGCCAGGACCCTTGACGTAAACTTCGACGGTGCGCAAACCTTGATCGTAAGCAACCTTAGCTGCGTCTTCGGCCACCATCTGCGCTGCAAACGGAGTAGCCTTTCTGCTGCCCTTAAGTCCGAGTTTACCCGAGCTGGACCAGCTGATGGTGTTACCTTGAGTGTCGGTGATGGTTACGATAGTGTTGTTGAACGAAGCGTGAATGTGGCAAGCGCCCTTTTCGATGCGCTTAATATCTTTACGCCTTCTGATAGTTTTCTTTCCAGCCATATTACTACGCCTCCTTATTTCTTCTTGCGGCTAACAGTACGTTTCGGGCCTTTGCGAGTACGAGCGTTTTGTTTGGTGCTCTGTCCTCTTACAGGCAGACCTTTACGATGTCTGACGCCTCTGTAGCAACCGATTTCCATCAGTCGTTTGATGTTCATCATAACTTCACGTTTCAGATCGCCTTCGACGTGCAGTTCTTTTTCAATGTAGTCACGAAGCAAGCTGATTTGGTCTTCGGTCAGATCTTTGACTCTGACGTCGCCGGAAATGCCAGTTTCGTTCAAAATTTTGTTTGCGGTTGGACGGCCGATGCCATAAATATAGGTCAAGCCGATCTCAAGACGCTTCTCACGTGGTAAATCCACGCCAGCAATACGTGCCATTAAGCTACCTCCAATAAATTCTGAAAATGTAATATTTTTTGGTTCGTCGAGTTGGGAAATCGTCGCCCTTAGAATCGGAATGTGAGCAACAATCAGCCGCCCCCTCCCGTCGGAACCGGTTTATGACTTAAATTTTAGCCTTGTCTTTGTTTATGGTTTTTGTACTTGGAGCAAATAACCATAACTTTGCCGTTTCTTTTGATAACCTTGCAGTTGTTGCACATAGGTTTTACCGATGGTCTAACTTTCATATCTTACCTCCGTATGTTGTTAGTTTTTATCTCTCCAGGTGATTCTACCTTTTGTCAGGTCGTACGGGCTGAGTTCGATTTTCACCTTGTCGCCCTCCAAAACCCTTATATAGTTCATTCTCAATTTGCCCGACAGATAAGCCAATATAACGTGGCCATTCGCCAGCTGAACTTTGAACTGCGCGCTCGGCAAAACTTCTATAACTTTGCCTTCCGTTTCAATCACGTCGTCCTTAGCCATTAAATTCCTCCGTTTATTTGTCGTTATAAGCTCTCAGTGCGCTGCGGATTTCCGCATCAAACACTTGTTTCCCTTCGCCGAACTTTTCGGCAAGTTTCGAAACGGTGTCCCCGTTTGCTTTCAGATGTTTGATTTTTTTAAGCTTCGCATTTTCTTGCGGTCTGTATTCGCCGTCTGCGATACGGACATAGTTGCCGTCAACTATTTCGACGACGATGAAAAATCTGCCTTTGTCTCTTCCTGCGGTGCTGAGCACCACCGAACCTAAACCTATTTCCATCATTGCTCCTTATAGCGTCAGAATTTCTATTCCGTTTTCCGTCAAAGCGACGGTGTTTTCGTAGTGTGCGGAAGGCATGTCGTCGGCGGTAACAATCGTCCAGCCGTCTTCAAGCTGCTCCACTTCGTACGTTCCGAGGTTTATCATCGGTTCTATTGCAAGAACCAAACCTTTTTCCAAACGCATTCCGTGTCCCGCTCTGCCGTAGTTCGGAACCGACGGATCTTCGTGCATCTGTCTGCCGATGCCGTGTCCGACCAAAGCCCTGACCACTCCGTAACCGAAGGATTCGGCGTAGGCCTGAACGGCATGGGAGATGTCGCCCAATCTGTTCCCTTCCTTAAACTGTTCGACGCCCTTGAAAAAGCTTTCTCTGGTAACGTCGATAAGCTTTTGCTTTTCTGCACTGATTTTTCCGACTGCGAAGGTTCTTGCGGCGTCGCCGTGATAACCGTTTATGACTGCGCCGCAGTCAACGCTGATTATCTCCCCTTCAACCAGTTTTCTTCCGGACGGTATGCCGTGAACCACCTGTTCGTCAATAGACGTGCAAATGGATGCCGGAAAACCGTTGTAATGTAAGAATGAAGGTTTTGCCCCCTTGCTTTTGATAAAGTCGAAGGCAATTTTGTCCAATTCCTTTGTAGAAATACCCGGACGGACGCTCCGTTCCATCAGAAGCAGCGTGTCGCGAACGATCGCGCCTGCCACTCTCATTTTTTCGATTTCTTCGGAATTTTTAAGCGTAATCATAATCTACTCCAGCACCTTTCTGACTTCTTCGAAGGTTTTTTCAACAGTTTCTCTGCCTTCCACGTCGACCAAAATGCCCTTTTTTGCATAGTAATCGATGAGCGGCTGAGTCTGATTCAGATAAACCTGCAATCTGGCCTTGACTGTTTCGATCTTATCGTCGTCGCGCACGAACAGCGGTTTGCCGCATTTGTCGCAGGTGGTTTTGCCCTTAAGAGTGGAAACGTGATAGGTTTCTCCGCAGATGCAAACGCGTCTTCCGGTGAGCCTTTCCTCTATAACCTCGAAAGGAACCACGATATTTATCGCAACGTCGATTTTTGCCACCTTATCCAAAGCTTCCGCCTGAGCGATCGTGCGTGGAAAACCGTCTAATATATAGCCGTTTTTGCAGTCGGATTCGTCCAAACGAGCCTTCACGATGTCGATGACAACGGCGTCCGGCACAAGATCGCCTGCTTTTATGTAGCTTTCGGCGAGCTTGCCCAGCTCCGTTTGCTCTTTGATGTTTCTCCTCAAAATATCACCGGTGGATATGTGAGGAACACCGTATTTTGCCGATATTTTGGTTGCCTGGGAGCCTTTTCCGGCCCCCGGCGCACCTAATAAAACAATGTTTTTCATCTTATTTCAAGAAGCCTTTGTAGTGGCGCATCATGATCTGGGATTCAAGCTGTTTGTTGAGTTCCAGAGCAACGCTGACTACGATCAACAAGCCCGTTGCGCTGAATGCGCTTGCAAAGCCGAGGTTTTTGCCCAAGGCGTTGAACAGGAATGTCGGCACAACCGTAAGCACTGCAAGGAAGATTGCTCCGAACAGGGTGATACGATTGGAAATGCGTCTTAAATAATCTGCGGTTGCTTTGCCCGGACGGATACCCGGAACGAAGCCGCCGTATTGTTGAATGTTTCTGGACACGTCGTCCGGATTGAATTGCATTTGCGCGTAGAAGTACGCAAAGAACACAATCAGAAGAATCATCACAACGTAGTAAACCACGCTGCCCACCGCATTGTCGCCGTACGGAGTGAGATACTTGGTGTAGAAAGTAACGAATCCGCCGGTCCAACCGAACATCTGGATAAGCATCGTCGGGAAGCTCATGAAGGAGCTTGCGAAGATTATAGGCATAACGCCGCTACCGTTGATGCGGATAGGAATGTGGGTGGTTTGTCCGCCGTACATCTTGTTGCCTTTAACCTGCTTCGCGTATTGCACGGTGATGCGACGTTCGCCGCCGTCCACGAATACGATGAAGAAGAATATCGCGACAACCAGCAGAAGGAATCCGACAAAGTTCCACAAGAGAGACGGAGTCGTCTTCATTGCGGTGAAGCTGTTGAGGATAACGGTGCCTGCGGTGGACAGAATGCCCACGAAGATGATAAGCGACGAGCCGTTGCTGATGCCGTATTCGGTGATCCTTTCGGAAAGCCACATACAGAACACACTGCCTGCGACGAGGAACATAATGCCGAACACGATGGTGAGCCAGTTGCTTTGCATGCTGAAAAGCGGTTTGACTGCGCCGTTGTTGTTCCAGTTGAGCATGATGCCCACGGCCTGAATGACCGCAAGTCCCAATGAGACGTATCTGGTGATTTGAGTAACCTTTTGTCTGCCTTCTTCGCCTTCCTTGGAAAGTTTTTCCAGTTTAGGAATTATCAACGTAAGAAGTTGCATGATGATGAATGCGTTGATGAACGGAATGATACCCAAAGCAAACAACGTGCCTTGGCTCATGCTTCCGCCCGTAACCGCGCTCAACATGCCCAGAAGTCCTTCGCTCGACAAGCCGGAAATAACGCTCGCATCGAGGCCGGGCAGCGGCACGAAGCAACCCAAACGATATACAACGAGCAACGCCAACGTAGCGTAAATTTTTACTCTTATTTCTTTAGAAGAAAAAGCATTTTTCAAGGTTTCAAACATTAGAGCACCTCGACTTTACCGCCTACCTTTTCGATTTTTTCGATAGCCGATGGGGTGAATTTGTTAGCTCTGACAGTCAGAGGCTTGGTGAGTTCGCCGTCGCCGAGCACCTTCAAACCGTAAGGCATTCTCTTGCCCACGATGCGGCATTCGTACAACATGTCGAGTTCAACGACCGTGTTTGCCTCGAAGCAGTCTAAATCGCCAACGTTAACGATTGAATATTCCTTGGAAAAATGATTGAAGAATCCGCGTTTAGGCAGTCTTCTGGTCAAAGGCATTTGTCCGCCTTCGAAGCCCGGGCGAATGCCGCCACCGCTTCTGGCCCATTGACCTTTGTGGCCTTTTGCTGCAGTTTTGCCCATACCGGAACCGATACCGCGGCCGATACGTTTAGGGGCTTTGTTTGCGCCTGCAGACGGCTGCAAGTTTTCAAGTTTCATATTCTACCTCCTAACCTTCAACTTCTTCAACCTTCACAAGGTGGGACACGACTTTGATCATGCCTCTGGTGACGGGAGTGTCAGCGTGGACTTTGGAGGAACCGATTTTTTTCAAACCCAAAGCCGCAACGGTTGCTTTTTGATTTTTGAGGCAACTATTGGTGCTTTTAATCAATGTAATCTTTAACATTTTGTTTCCTCCGATTATCTGATTTCTTCAACGGTTTTGCCGCGGATAGCCGCAATTTGTTCAGCGGTGCGCAGTTGTTTCAAACCGTCGATGGTTGCTTTCACGCAGTTTACCGGAGTCTGAGAGCCCAAGGATTTCGTACGAATATCTTTGATGCCTGCAGCTTCCAAAACCATACGGACAGGACCGCCGGCGATAACACCGGTACCGGTTTCGGCCGGCATCAAGAGAACTTGACCCCTACCGAACACGCCGACCACTCTGTGAGGAATGGTGGTGCCGTCCACGGAAACGGTAACCATGTTGCGTTTTGCAGCAAGACTTGCTTTTTCGATTGCTTCGGGAACTTCGTGAGCTTTACCGGTGCCTACGCCGACTTTGCCTTTGCCGTCGCCGACGACTACGAGAGCCGTGAAGCGCATGATGCGGCCGCCCTTAACAACCTTTGCAACTCTGTTTACGGCCACCAATTTCTTGATGAGTTCCGGTTCGTTGTTTTCTTCTTTTCTGACGAATTTTCTATTTTCAGCCATTATAATGTCCTCCTAGAATTTCAAACCGGCTTCTCTTGCGCCGTCGGCAACTGCCGCAACGCGTCCGGTGTAAATGTATCCGCCACGGTCGAAAACGACTTCCGTGATACCTGCGGCCAATGCTTTTTTAGCAGCGGCTGCGCCTACGATTTTTGCTGCTTCGGTTTTCTTTTTACCTTTAACTTCGGCGGCGATTTCCTTTTCTACGGTGCTGGCTGCAACCAAAGTTTTGCCGTCAAGGTCGTCGATAATCTGAACATAGATGTGCTGATTGCTTCTGTAAACATCGAAACGAGGACGTTCATGAGTGCCGGACACTTTTTTACGAACACGCGCGTGACGTACTACTCTGTCAGCATTTTTATCCATTTTACTAATCATAACTTATACGCTCCTTTATTTACCTGCAGTCTTGCCTTCTTTGCGGACGACGTGTTCATCTTTGTAATGAATGCCGTAGCCGTGATAAGGTTCAACCTTTCTGATGGCTTTGATGTTGGCAGCCGTTTGTCCGACGAGTTCCTTGCTTGCGCCCTTCACGACGACTTCCGTCGGGGAGGTAACTTCGAAGGTGATGCCGGCCGGTTCTTCAACGTCAACGGTGTGGCTGAAACCGAGGCTCAGGACGATTTTGTTGCCCTGTTTCACGGCTTTGTAGCCGACGCCGGCGATAACCAGCGTTTTGCTGAAGCCTTTGGATACGCCTTCCACCATGTTGTGGCACAAAGCACGATATAAGCCATGCAATGCTTTTGTTTGTTTCTGTTCGTTTTCACGGGTGAAAACAACTTCTTCTGCGGTAATGCCAACCTTGATGAGTGGGTTGACTTCTTGAGTTAAAGTACCCAGGGCACCCTTAACTGTCAAAACGCCGTCAGCAAAACTGACTGTAACACCTGCAGGGATTTTAACTGGTAGCCTACCAATTCTTGACATAAGTACCTAACCTCCTATTACCAGATATAAGCGAGGACTTCGCCGCCAACGTGCAGCTCTTTTGCCTCTTTGTCGGTGATAACGCCCTTGGAAGTGGACAAAATTGCAATGCCCATGCCGTTCAAAACGGAAGGAATGTTATCGCTGTTTGCATATACGCGCAAGCCCGGTTTGCTGATTTTTTTCAGTCCGGTGATAACCTTTTGGTTCTTGCCGACGTATTTCAGGGTGATTTTGATCGTTCCTTGGAGATCAGGACGGCCTTCGGTTCTGCCGACCACTTCGTAGCCGGAGATGTAACCTTCCTTTACCAGAATATCTGCGATAGCAACTTTGATTTTGGATTCGGGAACTTCTACAACTTCGTGTTTTGCGGTCAAACCGTTTCTGATACGAGTGAGCATATCCGCGATAGGATCTGTCATAATAGCCATATTCTTATTCCTCCATTTTACCAACTTGCTTTCTTAACGCCAGGGATTTGGCCTTTGTAAGCCAATTCTCTGAAGCAGATTCTGCAAACTCCGTATTTGCGAAGAACGGCGTGCGGTCTTCCGCAAATAGTGCAACGGGTATAAGCCCTTGTGGAGAACTTAGCAGGTTTTTGTTGCTTGTTTTTCATTGATGTTTTAGCCATTTTAAATCCTCCTTGACTTATTTAGCAAAAGGCATACCCATGAGCCTCAAAAGTTCCCTTGCTTCTTCGTCGGTTTTGGCGGTGGTGACGATAACGATATCGAAACCGCGAACCTTTTCAACCTGATCGTAAGAAATTTCAGGGAAAATAAGTTGTTCCTTAATACCCATCGAATAGTTGCCGCGGCCGTCGAAAGACTTAGCGGAAACGCCCTTGAAGTCACGAACACGCGGAAGCGCGATGCTCATGAGTTTGTCCAGAAAGTCGTACATTCTTTCGTTTCTGAGGGTAACCTTCGCGCCTACGTCCATTCCTTGACGTACTTTGAAGTTTGCAACGCTCTTTCTTGCTTTGGTAACGATCGGTTTTTGACCGGCGATTGCCTGCAATTCTTCAACTGCAAGTTTCAAGCTCTTGCTGTTGTCCTTTACGTCGCCCAAACCCATGTTCAAAACGATTTTGTCGATTTTAGGGATTTCGTTTACGTTGCCGTATGCAAATTTCTTTTGCATTTGAGGAGCGACTTCTTGTTGATATTTAGTTCTTAATCTGAATCTTTCACCAGACATATTCTGACTCCTCCTTATTCGGCGTCGGCTGTTTTAGCCGCTTTTTTCTTTGCAACCTTTTTGGCGGTTTTCTTGACGGAAGCTTTCTTAACTTCGAGGCTTTCGTGGCACTTGTTGCACACTCTGACCTTTTTGCCGTCAACAACCTGATGGTTGACTCTTACTATTTCGTGGCAGTTCGGGCAGATAACCATAACGTTGGAAACGTCGATGGTGCCTTCTCTTTTAACGATGCCGCCGGCTTGCTGCGCGTTGCGAGGTTTGACGTGTTTGGAAACCATGTTCACACCGCTTACCACGATGCGACCGGAAATCGGATTCACGTTCAGCACTTCGCCTGCTTTGCCCTTATCTTTACCGGTGATAACCATAACGTTATCGCCTTTTTTAATACTGAGTTTAGCCATGTTCGATTCTCCTTATAAAACTTCTGGAGCAAGGGAAATGATCTTCATATAGTCTTTGTCTCTCAATTCTCTTGCGATAGGCCCAAAGATACGGGTGCCGCGCGGTTGTTTCTGAGCGTCGATGATGACTGCAGCATTGTCGTCGAATTTAATGTGGCTGCCGTCTGCTCTGCGGATGCCGCTGTGAGTTCTGACGATAACGGCTTTGACTACGTCGCCTTTTTTAACGACGCCGCCCGGAGCTGCGGATTTAACGGAAGCAACGATAACGTCGCCGATGTTTCCGAATTTTCTGAAAGAACCGCCCAGAACTCTGATGCACATAATTTCTTTTGCGCCGGTGTTATCGGCAACTTTTAAGATAGATTGTTGTTGAATCATAAGTTCTTGCCTCCTTATTTAGCCTTTTCGATGATGCTCACCAGACGCCAGCATTTATCTTTGCTGAGAGGACGGGTTTCTGCGATTTCGACTTTGTCGCCCACTCTTGCCTCGTTCAGTTCGTCGTGTGCTTTGAACTTCTTGGTGTGCGTAACTATTTTTTTGTAAAGAGGATGTTTAACTCTGTGTTCGATAGCCACAACGATGGTCTTGTCCATTTTGTCGGAAACAACGACGCCTACGCGGCTTTTTCTGAGATTTCTTGTGTTTTCCATTTTCTATCCTCCACTATTTGGCCTTCTTAGCTTTCGCTGCGGCTTTCACCGGTTCGGAAGAGATGTTGAGTTCTCTTTCGCGAAGAATGGTGTTTACGCGAGCGATATCACGCTTGCAGTTCACGAGAACCATAGGGTTGGTGAGCTGGTTGGTGGCGTGCTTAAAGCGAAGATTGAAAAGTTCGGCCTTCAGGTCTTTGAGCTTGACCTGCAATTCTTCGTTTGATAATTCAAAAAGTTGTTTAGCTTTCATTATTCTGCGCCTCCGTCTGCTTGCTTCTTCATAAATTTGCACTTGATCGGCAATTTATGAGCGGCGAGTCTCAATGCCTCACGGGCGTTGGCTTCGTCAATACCGGCCATTTCGAAAAGAACGCGACCCGGTTTTACGACTGCTACCCAAAATTCAGGAGCACCTTTACCGGAACCCATACGAGTGCCTGCCGGTTTCTTGGTTACAGGTTTATGAGGGAAGATATCCACCCAAACCTGGCCGCCACGTTTGATGTAACGAGTCATTGCGACACGAGCTGCTTCGATTTGGTTGGAAGTGATCCAGGCCGGTTCCAATGCAACGAGTGCATATTCGCCGTAAGCAATCACGTTACCCTTGTTTGCCTTGCCTTTCATTCTTCCGCGAAAGACACGACGACGTTTAACTCTTTTAGGCATTAACATTATGCTTTACCTCCTTCTCTTGCAGCTTTGCCGCCGAGGATTTCACCTTTGTAAATCCAGCATTTGACGCCGATGACGCCGAAAGTGGTGTGGGCCTCTGCAAAGCCGTAGTCTACGTCTGCGCGGAGAGTTTGCAGAGGAATGGAACCTTCGTGATAATGTTCGCTTCTTGCAATTTCTGCGCCGTCCAAACGACCGCTGACCATGGTTTTGATACCTTTTGCGCCGGCTTTCATGCTGCGGGACATAGCCTGCTTCATGCTTCTTCTGAAGGAAGCTCTCTTTTCGAGTTGAGCGGCGATGCTTTCTGCAACGAGTTGAGCGTCGACGTCCGGGCGTTTAACTTCCATGATGTTGATGTTGACGTTGCGGCCCGAGCAGAATTTTTGAACTTCGCCCTTGATAACTTCCACGCCTGCGCCTGCTTTACCGATGATGGTGCCCGGTCTGCCGGTGAAGATGTTTACGATAACCTTGTTGGCTGCTCTGTCAATCGTGATTTTGGAAATAGCGTTTTGGTAGTATTTCTTTTTAAGGAAAGTACGGATTTTATAATCTTCCAAAAGGTTTTTGGAAAAATCTTTTTTGTTTGCGTACCATTGGGTGTCCCAACCTTTAATTACGCCTACTCTGAGGCCGTGCGGATTAACTTTTTGTCCCATTTTCTACCTCCTACGCCTTCACCGTGTCCAAAACAACGGTGATGTGGCTCGTGCGTTTGTCGATACGGAATGCTCTGCCTTGCGCTCTCGGCATAACCCTCTTGAGGATAGGGCCTTGATCTGCGAAGCATTCTGCAACGTACAGGTCGTTTTTGCTCATGTTAAGGTTGTTTTCGGCGTTAGCCGCAGCCGATTTCAAAAGTTTTGCAACGACTTCGCTTGCCGCTTTCGGGGTGTTTTCCACGATAGCGAGCGCTTCGTTGTACTTTTTGCCGCGGACGATGTCCAAAAGAATTCTCACTTTGTACGGAGAAATTCTGACGTATTTAGCAACGGCGCGAGGACGTTTGTCGGCGTTAGCCTTTCTTGCCAAAGATTTTTGTTTACTTCTAGTAGCCATTTACTTTTCCTCCTATCGGGTGCTCTTTTCGCCGGCGTGACCTCTGAAGGTACGAGTCGGAGCGAATTCACCGAGTTTGCAGCCGACCATGTCTTCCGTAATATACACAGGAACGTGTTTGCGTCCATCGTGTACGGCGATGGTGTGGCCGACCATCTCAGGGAAAATAGTGGAAGCACGAGACCATGTTTTCACGGGTTTTTTGTCGCCGCTTTCATTCATAGCAATAATTCTTTTCATAAGTCTTTCTTCAACGAAAGGTCCTTTTTTAACACTTCTGCTCATCTATAGTGCCTCCGATTAGTTAATGCGCTTAATAATAAGCTTGTTGGATTTGTTCTTATGCTTTCTGGTCTTGTAACCGAGAGCAGGTTTACCCCAAGGAGTAACAGGGCTAGGCATACCGACAGGGGATTTGCCTTCACCACCGCCGTGAGGGTGATCGCATGGGTTCATGACGACGCCGCGGACGGTAGGACGAACGTTCATATGACGTTTACGGCCTGCTTTACCGAGAGAAATGTTGCTGTTGTCGAGGTTACCGATTTGACCGATGGTAGCTTTGCAACGGATAGGAACGTAACGCATTTCGCCGCTTGGCATTCTGAGGGTGGCGTATTTGCCTTCCTTAGCCATAAGCTGTGCGGCGCCGCCGGCAGCTCTTGCGATTTGGCCGCCCTTTCCCGGTTGCAATTCGATGTTGTGGATCATGGTGCCGACAGGGATATTTTCAAGCGGCAAGCAGTTGCCCACTTTGATATCCGCGTCTTTGCCGCTCACAACGGTGTCGCCCGCAGTCAGGCCGAGAGGAGCGAGAATGTATCTCTTTTCGCCGTCGGCGTAAACGAGGAGCGCGATGTTTGCGGTACGGTTCGGATCGTATTGAATGCTTTCGACTTTTGCAGGGATACCGTCTTTGTTACGTTTGAAATCGATGATGCGGTATTTGACTCTGTTGCCGCCGCCGATGTGACGGACGGTGATGCGTCCGGTTGCGTTACGACCGCCGGATTTGTTCTTGGAAACCAACAGGCTCTTTTCCGGTTTCGTGCTGGTGATCTCACTGAAGGTGGACACCGTCATGAAACGACGTGCAGGAGAAGTAGGTTTATATCTTCTGATGTTATCAGCCATTTTTTATTACCTCCTATCTATTAAGCCAGACTGTCGAAGAACTCGATGCTCTTGCTGTCGGACGTAAGCGTAACGATAGCTTTCTTGTAAGCGGGAGTTCTACCGGAGGTGCGACCCATGCGTTTGATTTTGCCATCGTAGTTGGATGTGTTTACTTTTGCAACTTTAACCTTGAAGATTTCTTCCACGGCAGCCTTGATTTGGGTTTTGGTGGCGTTTTTGTCAACTTCGAAAGTGTATTTCTTGTCGGAAATGCCGTCGTAGCTCTTTTCGGAAAGAATAGGTTTTTTAATGATATCGTAAGCAGTCATTATAAATTAGCCTCCTCGATTTTTTCGGCGGCAGCCTTGGTAACAACGCACTTGTTGCTTCTCACTACGTCGTAAACGTTGATAAGGTCGGCGTTGATCACTTGCAAATCTGCGATGTTGCGGCTTGCGCGCAGCAAATCTTTGTTATCTTCGGCAACAACGAGAAGGGTTTTCTTGTTGAGTTCCAAAGCCTTCAAAATGTTTGCAACTTCCTTGGTCTTTGCTTCTTTGACTTTGAATTCGTCCACAACGATGAATTCGTCCTGTCTGATCTTCTGGGAAAGAGCGGACAACAGAGCCTGACGTTTGGAGAACTTGTTGAGTTTTTGTCTGAAGTCGCGAGGTTTCGGAGCGAACACGACGCCGCCTTTTACGAATTGCGGAGAACGGATGCTGCCCTGACGAGCGCGGCCGGTACCTTTTTGACGATAAGGTTTGACGCCGCCGCCACGAACTTCGGTGCGGGTCAAAGTGGATTTGGTGCCTTGACGTTTGTTTGCGAGTTGTGCAACCACAACCTGATGGATAAGAGCCTCGTTGTATTCGACTGCGAACACCGCGTCGTTAAGCTCAACTGTGCCAACTTGTTTGCCGGCTGTATTCAAAACTTTCAATTCCATAAGTGTTTTTCTCCTTTACAGTTTAGCCTTTGATGGACTCTTTTACGATAACCAGGCTGCCTTTAGGACCAGGGATGCCGCCTTTGATGAGAAGCAGATTTCTTGCTTCGTCGACTCTGGCAACCACAAGGTTCTGAATGGTAACGGTTTCGTGTCCGTATTGACCTGCCATGTGTTTGTTTTTGAAGACGCGGGACGGATCGCTGTTTGCGGCCATAGAACCGACGCTTCTGTGGATAGGACCGGTACCGTGGGACATGCTGCCCACACGTTGAGCGTTCCAACGTTGTATAACACCCGTAAAACCACGGCCTCTGGTGGTGCCTTGCACGTCGACGTGATCGCCTTCAGAGAAGATGTTGCATTTGATTTCCTGTCCGACAGTGTAATCTGCAACGTTCAGTTTAAGTTCTCTGAGATAACGTTTCGCGGCGACGCCGGCTTTCTTGAATTGTCCGGCCATAGGTTTGGATACGTTTCTTTCTTTGACAACACCGTATGCAACTTTGATTGCTTCGTAACCGTCGTTCTCGACAGTTTTGATTTGCACGACTGCGCAAGGACCTGCTTCGACAACCGTTACAGGGATAACTTTGCCGTCCGGTGCAAAAATCTGGCTCATACCGAGCTTTTTACCAATGATTGCTTTATTCATAGATAAAGTTCACCTCCGTTAATATTTAAAGTTTGATGCTGATATCGACGCCCGCAGGAAGATCCAGTTTCATAAGGCTGTCAACGGTCTTAGCGTTCGGGTTGAAGATGTCGATCAAACGTTTGTGCGTACGTAATTCAAATTGCTCACGGCTATCTTTGTATTTGTGGGTAGCGCGAAGAACCGTAACGATTTCCTTTTCCGTAGGAAGAGGGATAGGACCGGACACTTTGGTGCCGGATTTTTTTACGGTTTCAACGATTTTATCCGCAGATGCGTCGATAAGAGTGTGATCGTAAGCTTTCAATTTGATTCTGATTTTTTGTCCTGCCATTTTTGTTTTCTCCTTGAAAAAATTTCCTAACTTGTTACACTTTTTCGTGTGTGTCGCACCGTTTTCTAAATAAAAAGCGGTTTCCCGCCCCTTAAAAGTTAGTCGCGCGAATTACATCGCACATTTGTCCGTCGAAATTTTCTCTCTCAAGTAACCTCCGACTTCATCCCAAATATAAACGGCTTCACCATAATACCACCAAAAAATTTTTCTGTCAAACGATTTTTTAAGGTTTTTTAATTTTTTTTTGCAAGTCCGGAAATTTTTTATTTTTCTTGTGTTCCGCCGCAAAACAAACCGCAAAATGTTGTGTTTTCGCTTATTTAATTTGTAAAACTTAATATAGCAGTTATTATATATTATTTATAGGTTTTTGGCAAGCAAAAACGCCGTTTGCCCGAAAGTTCTCCCACTCTATCTCCTCTTTTCTTTCGTTCCCACAGGTCTTTTCTGCCGCCTGCTCCGCTCGTCGCGTCGCCATTGCGCCGCGGCTTACCTTTGCCCTTCGATGCCTCTGAATGAAAATTTGCGGTTCCCGCCGCAAAAACGAAATTTGCCCGCTAAAAATTATCGTGTCATTTTGACTGAAATCATTGTCCCTTTGGCTTGTTTTTGCCGTTTTAAGCCCGAAAATCGGCCTTATATGCGTCATTTTGACAGAACACATAAGTTTATACGAAAAACGGCTAACGCCCCTCTCAATAAAAAATACGCTCCGCAAATGCGGAGCGTAAATTTTGGTTTGTTTTTAGAACTTAGGGCCTTTGTATTGACGTTTCTTTTCAGGGATAACCCATTCGGCCTTAAGGTTGCCGTTTTCGTCGTAACGATCCGGAAAGATGGCGCGCATGGTGTCGACGATACCGTCGCAAACGCTTGCGTCCACTGCGTGGAAACCGAGTTCTTCGTATTTAAGAGCGTCGCAAACCTTTTGTACGTCTTCCGGACGATAGAAGAAATCACGATATTGAATGTCAGGCATAAGTTTGACGTGGTCAAGGCCGCCTTCTTTTCCTTCTTTGTGAGCCTTGTGGTCAACCATCCAGCCGCCGAGCTTGCCCATCCAGCAAGGAACGGTCATAACTTTCTTGGTTTCGCCGCAGCAATCGTTCATAACCTTCAGCCAGTCTTGGAATTTGACGTTGACTTTGCCGATAGGATAATGTCCGGTAGGAGCGTTGATGGTGGCTGCAACTACGGATTCCGCAATACCTTTGACGTGAATCATAACGGTGCCGCCGTTAGGGAAGAACATTGCAGGAAGTTTTTTGAATCTGTCGATGAAAACTTCTTTCCACAGAGGCATACGTTCAGGCATGCTTCCGAAGATGTACGGCAATTCGAGGATAACTGCGTCCATTTCGTCTCCGCAAACTTCTTTGAGCATAGCGGCTTGTTCGTTTCTGACTCTGATGTAGCAGTGATGCTCGGAAAGGTGAATGTCCGGCATAATTCTGTCGAAATAGCAGAAATAGGAGCTTAAAAGAACGATTTTCTTAACGCCGGCAGCTTTTGCGCCTTCGAACACGTTGCGAGGTTTTACAACCAGTCTTTCGTGGAAGAAGTCGTAAGCAGGAGCTTTTGGGATAACGCGATCGTCCGGACCGACTGCGTAAACGATAGCGTCGTAGCCGTCGGAAAGGATATCTTTCATTTCTTCAACGGTGCTGTCGAAGAGGTTGCCGTATTTTACGCCGACTTCTTTCGGGAACCAGTCGCCGAGAGGGATATCAGGAAGGCTGAGGGTGTCAACGTGCCAACCTTGTTTAAGGAATTCGAGGGTGGAATAGAAGCCCAAAAAGCCCGTTCCGCCGAATATAAACACTTTTTTTTGTTCGCTCATAATTATGAACCTCCGTAAAATATTCGATTAGTTATTTCTCGCTTTCTTCGAGAATGTCTTTATAGCAATCCGCCGGGAAGAAGTTGTGTTCTTCAGGGCTGTGCGTGTCGTACCAGACCTGTGCAAAGAACGGAATGTGGCGAGAAAGTTCGTCGAAATTCCAAGGAGCCGGTTGGCAGCATTCAGGGCACCAGAAGCCTGCTTTCAGCACCGTGTAAGGGCTGGATTCGAAAACGTGCCCGTCGTGGCATTGCCATTTAAGCTTGGTGTAAAGGTCGCCTTTAACCATGGTTTCGGACAAGCATTTGCCTCCGCGGAAAGCGGCAGCTTGGCGCATATCTTCGATGTCGAGTTCGCTGTCAGGCTTGCTTTCGTCGTAGCCGTGGCTGAGGAGGAATTGTTTTGCGTTTTTGATATCTCTTCTGTATTCGTAATCAACGACGTTGCCGTTTTCGTCTTTAATCTGATTGCGGCAGAACAGCGGATATTTGGACCAGTCTTCGCCGATTTCGTCGATTCTTTCTCTGGAGCCGTAGAACGCCTTGATACGGCCGTCGATGTTGTGTTCGATCCAGTATTTAGGGCTGTTGCTGTTTTTAAACAGACGTTGAATGGCAAACTTGCTGATGAGGGACTTCGGAGCGAGAACGCCCAGTTTGAAGTACCAGTTTTGTTTTGCCATACGTTTCCAGAAGGTCTGCCAGGTTTCGGTGCGGAAATCCAGGAAGTCGTTCAGAAGGTCGGAATCGTAGTACCAGAAGCAGTGGAAGTTTCTGTCAACGTTCCAGTTAGGCTTGAAGAAGTCTTCCGCGTGCGCGCCCATAAGAGCGAAACCGTCGTCGATGGTGTTGTAACCGGTTACGCGGCAGGATTCGCCGTTGCCGATATTGTAGCAGTGTTTCCAGAATTTTTGACCGAGTTTTTCTTCTTTTTCGGCCAAAGTACCGTTGACGTCGTATTCGATGAGATGACGAAGCAGCAAACCGCTGTCACGGCTGGTGGCCCATTCGATAGGAACGTTCCAGCAGGTGTGGAACATCAGGCCGTCGGCCATGTTGTTTTTGAAGAGGTTGTCGTGCAGAATGCCGGATTGACGCAGGCTTACCCAGTTAGGCAGTTCGGCTTCCAGAACGTAACGTTCGGCGCGGAGCTTGGTTACGGCATAGAAATCGTAGCAGCTCGGAACGAGCGGATCGCCCACGCGGCCCCAAGGATGTTGCCAGGTGCGGTTGCCGTATTCTGCGACGGTGCCGGTATGTACGTATTTGATTTCGTCGGCGCGCGGAGACGCTTTGATGGCGTTGACGAGGTTCACGGTGCCGTAGTAGTTGGCTTTTTCGGCCATTTTAGGTTTGTGATCGGAAACCGGCGGAATGATTGCCGCGCAGTGAAGGACGTAATCCACGCCGTCAACGGCTTTGACGCAATCTTCATAGTTGCCGATATCGCCGAACATGATTTCGATTTTGCCGTCGTACATTTTGTCCAAAGCCTTTTTCAAAGCTCTGTTTGCAGGTTTGTCGCGAAGCAAAATACGAATGTCGAAATCCATATCGGATTTCATGATTTCGTGCATTGCACAGCCGCCCATACTACCCGAAGCGCCTGTGATGAAAACTTTCTTGCCCATAGTTGGTAACCCTCTCATTTTTGTTTTTCGTTATGCGCACGTGCGTGCGCAAAATGTTTACATAGTTAAGTATAACATACACTTTTTCATATTTCAACCACATTTACGCTTTTTTTGTATAAAAAAACACGCAAAAAGGGTTTTTCCGCCGTTTGTCGCGGTTTTTTTCGCGCCGAAAAACGAAAAAGAAAAGCCGAACAAAAAATGCTCGGCTTCGTTGTTTGCAAAAAACGACTAACGTTTGCTGAATTGTGGAGCGCGACGTGCTTTTTTGAGACCGTATTTTTTACGTTCTTTAGCGCGCGGATCACGGGTGAGGAACCCTGCTTTTTTGAGTGCGCCTCTAAGTTCCGGTTCTGCAACGATAAGCGCGCGGCTGATGCCGTGACGGATTGCGCCTGCCTGTCCGGTGTAACCGCCGCCGACGACGTTGACGTAAACGTCGTATTTGCCTTCGGTTTCGGTGAGAGTGAGCGGTTGACGAACGATAAACCTCAAAGTGTCAAGACCGAAGTATTCGTCCAAGCTGCGTTTGTTGATGACGATTTCGCCGCTGCCGTTAGGGATGATTCTTACCCTTGCGATAGCTTTCTTTCTGCGGCCGGTGCCCCAGAACTGAACTTTCTTTTTCGTAATTTTTTTAGCTGCCATAACGAATTACCTCTCATTAAAACTTCAATTCAACCGGCTGTTGAGCTTGTTGATTGTGTTCCGGACCTGCGTAAACGCGCAGTTTTTTGATCATCTTGCGACCGAGGGAGTTTTTAGGAAGCATGCCTTTCACAGCGTTGTAAACGGCAAATTCCGGCTTTTCGGCCATAAGTTTTTTATATTGAGTTTCTTTCAAACCGCCGATGTAACCGGTGTGATAACGATACATTTTCTGTTCGAGTTTTTTGCCGGTCAATCTGACTTTTGCGCAGTTGACGATGATGACATGATCGCCTGTATCGACGTTAGGAGTGAAAGTAGGTTTGTTTTTGCCTCTGAGCACTGCGGCAACCTGGCTTGCCAAACGACCGAGAACGAGGTCGGTAGCATCCACAACGTACCATTTTCTTTCGACGTCTTCAGGCTTTGCCATATAAGTTTTCATGGTAAAGACCTCCAAAAATTTTTAATAATTGCAATCGTGAAATTATTAGAAAATTGAGGGGCTAATTCAGTTTTCAACGCAACTTTCCCGATTTTTTGCTAAATAATAATATAATATCAAAAATTTTTTGTCAACGAAAAACATAGTGTTTTCGCGCAAAAATTACATTTTTTGAACAAATTCCGTTCAATCTCCGCCGTACACCACGGATTTAAGGTACAATCCTTCCGGCGGCATGGTTTTGCCCGCCAGGGTGCGATCTCTTTTCTGAATGATTTCCGAAACGAACTCGGGCGGATATTTGCCGTAGCCGACGTCCAGAAGCGTCCCGACGACTATTCGCACCATATTATACAAAAATCCGTTGCCGGTTATTTCGAGCAAAATATCGTTTGCTTCTCTTTTTATCGTCAGATCGTACACCGTCCTGACGAAATCCTTAACCGTGCTTCCCGTTGCCGCAAAAGCCGCGAAATCGTGCGTCCCCACGACGTATCCGGCCGCTTTTCTCATAAGCTCAACGTCTGGCATTTTGGTCAGCCACACGGCCGAATTTGCCTTCAAAGGGCTTAAATGCGGCGAAACGTACATCTTGTAGAGATAGGTTTTTCGCTTTGCGTCGAAGCGCGCGTTGAAGTCGGAATCCGCTTCTTCGCAGGCCAGAATTCTGACGCCGTTTGGCAAAAACACATTTACCGCATACGGGATTTTTTCCGTCGGAATCGAGGTCTCCAAATCGAAGCTTACGACCTGCCCCAAGGCGTGCACTCCCGCGTCGGTGCGGCCGCTTGCCGTCATAACCACGGCTTTTCCCGTGGCCTTTTCTACGGCGTTTTCCAACGCTTCCTGCACGGAAGGCAACCCCGCTTGCCTCTGCCAACCGAAAAAGTCCTTTCCGTTGTATTCGACGACTATTTTATATCTCACCTAAAACACCCCCGACCACACGTAGGAGTCAAGCAAAATCACCACAACGTAACCTATGGTTACGAAGGTTCCCGCGAAATCACGGTAAGTAACGTGCGGTTTTTTCATTTTGGTGCGGTTTTCGGTGGCGTTATAACACCTTGCGTCCAAAGCAAACGCCAGCTCGTCGGCCCTTCTGAATGCGGATACGAACATCGGCACCAGAACCGGTATCATAGCCTTGGCGCGCTTGAAAACGTTGCCCGTGTCAAAGTCTGCGCCTCTTGCCTTCTGCGCATTTATTATGCGCTGCGTTTCGTCCATAAGCGTAGGGATAAACCTTAGGGCTATGCTCATTATTATTGCCACGTCGTGCACCGGAAACTTCACTGTTTTCAGCGGCGACAGCAGGCTTTCAAGCCCGTCGGTAAGATCGGTAGGCGTCGTGGTGAGCGTAAGCACGCTTGTGCCCAAAACCAACAAAACGAGTCTTAAAGCCATCATAATGGTGAAATTAACCGCTTTATCGGTTATATCAACGATCCAGAACTTCAGGATTACTTCTCCTTCGTCCACGAAAAATAAATTAAAAAATGCCGTAAACACAACCAAAATCAAAATGCCTTTTATGCTTTTGAAAACCACTCGGAGCGGAACTTTGGACGCCGCAACGACCAGCAGTATAAACGCCGCGGTAACCGCATAACCGAAATAGCTGTTTACGAAGAATATGAACACGACGTACAAAAGCGACAAAAAGATTTTGAACCTTGCGTCCATTTTGTGCACAAACGAGTCGGCCGGATAAAATTGTCCGAAAGTGAAATTATTCATGTTTCACCTCCGCCATAACCGCGCGAACGAAATCCTCAGGTTTCACGACGCTGCCCGAAAGCTTCAAGCCTTTTTCCGAAAGTCTGTCCTTAAGGCGCACCGTCATAGGCGCGTCCAGTCCGACCTTCTCCATTTTTTCCACGCTTTCGAAAAGCTCGTCCGGCGTCTGATCGTAAACCAGTCTGCCGCCGTCCATAACCAGAATTCTGTCGGCGTGGCGGGATATTTCGTCCATATTGTGCGAAATCATTATTATCGTAGGCGTCTTTTCGCGTATGTTTGCGATAAGACTATACATTTCGTCGCGCCCCGCAGGATCCAGCCCCGCCGTCGGTTCGTCCAGAACGAGCACTTTGGGATCCATTGCCAAAACGCCGGCGATGGCCACTCTTCTCTTTTGGCCGCCGGAAAGATCGAACGGGCTTCTGTCCTTGATTTCTTCGTAGTCGAGGCCCACGGTTTCGATGGCCTCTTTTGCTCGCCTCAGGACTTCATTTTCCTCAAGACCTAAATTTTTCGGGCCGAAAGATACGTCCGCCAGAACCGTCTGATCGAACAGCTGATATTCCGGATACTGGAACACCATGCCCACGGTTCCCCTGAGTTTTTTGAGGTCGCATTTTTTGGTAAGGTCAAAATCAAAAACCTTAACGCTTCCGCTCTTCAAGCGAATTAAACCGTTGAAATGCTGTATTAAAGTGCTTTTTCCGCTGCCTGTTGCTCCGATTATACCGACAAACTCGCCTTCTTCTATTTCAAACGAAACGTTGTCCAGCGCCTTTTTTTCGTAAGGAGTTTTCGGAGAATAAACGTAGGTCAGATTTTTTACTTCAATCGCCATATTTCCTCCAAAAGCTCGTCTTCGGAAAGCACCGATTCTCTCACCGGAAGCCCTGCTTTTCTGAGCATATCCGCAAGCTCCGCCGCCACCGGAAGCGAAAGCGCGTGTTCCTTAAGTTTTTCGCCGTCGGCAAAAACTTCACGCGGCGCGCCGTCCATAACGAGTTTTCCGCCGTCCATAACCAGAATTCTGTCGGCGTCCGCCGCCTCTTCCATGTGGTGCGTTATGTGTATGACGGTCATGTTTTCTTCTTGGTTCAGTTTTTTGAGAACCGCCATAACTTCCTTTCTGCCGTTAGGATCGAGCATGGAAGTGGCCTCGTCCAGAACGATGATTTTCGGCTTCATTGCCAAAATACCGGCGATTGCTATGCGCTGTTTCTGCCCGCCGCTCATTTTGAACGGGGTGGACTTTGCGTACTCTTCCATTCCGACCGCTTTAAGCGCCCACTGCACGCGGCTGACGATTTCTTCCCTCGGCACCCCCAGGTTTTCAGGGCCGAAAGCCACGTCGTCTTCCACGATGCTGGCCACCGTCTGATTGTCGGGATTTTGGAAAACTATGCCGACGTTGCGCCTTATTTCGAAAACCTTTTCATCGTTCGAAACGTCCATACCGAGAACTTCGATTTTGCCGCAGGTCGGCTTCAGCAAGCCGTTGAGCATTTTTGCAAGCGTCGATTTGCCGCTGCCGTTCGCGCCGCCGATAACGACGAATTCGCCTTCTTCTATTTCGAAAGACACTCCCCTCACTGCGGGAAGCTTTTCCTCTTCGAAGCGGCGATAATCGTAAGATACGTTTTCGACTTTTATTATGCTCATCTTTCGTCTCCTTGTTGTCCCGCATATTATAACACAACAATTTCGTTTTGAAAACGCTTTTGACTTCATTTGGGAAAAACTTGCTTAAAAATATGCGCCGGAAAAGGTTTTTTGAGGTTTGTTCGGAAAGAACGGGCAAAAAGTTTGACTTAAATTTTAGAATTATCTATAATTATTTATAACGCGTTTTTCACGCGGGAAATACGAAACATTTTTATTGTAACTTTACAGGAGGTACAAAATGAGCATCATAAAAACCGTTGACGGCAACTATGCTGCGGCCCACGTAGCGTATGCTTTCAGCGAAGTTGCAGCAATTTATCCAATCACCCCGTCCTCTCCTATGGCAGAAGACGCCGATGAATTTGCAGCGGCAGGCACAAAGAACCTGTTCGGACAAAAACTTCGTTTGGCCGAGCTTCAATCCGAAGGAGGCGCCGCAGGCGCAGTTCACGGGTCCCTTACCGCAGGCGCTTTGACCACCACTTTCACCGCAAGCCAGGGCTTGTTGTTGATGATCCCTAACATGTACAAAATCGCAGGCGAACTTTTGCCGTGCGTATTCCACGTTTCGGCCAGAGCTTTGGCCGCTCACGCGCTTTCCATTTTCGGCGATCACAGCGACGTTATGGCATGCCGCCAAACCGGTTTCGCAATGCTTGCAAGCGCATCCGTGCAGGAAGTTGCGGACCTTGCGCTCGTTTCGCACCTCTCCACTTTGAAGGCAAAAGTTCCGTTCCTTCACTTCTTCGACGGTTTCCGCACCAGCCACGAAGTGAGCAAAGTGGTTCTTCCTGAATACGAAGAAATCAGACCTCTCGTCAACATGGACGAAATCGCGGACTTCAAAGCAAGAGCTTTGAACCCTGAACACCCTGTTCAACGCGGCACCGCCCAGAACCCTGACATCTACTTCCAGAACAGAGAAGCCGCCAACAAGTACTACAACGCGGTTCCTGAAATCGTGGAAGAAATGATGGCAAAACAACAAACCGTCACCGGCAGAAGCTATCACCTGTTCGATTACGTCGGCGCGCCTGACGCAGAAAAGGTCATCGTTTCCATGGGCTCCAGCTGCGACACTATCGAAGAAACCATCGATTATCTCAACGCAAAAGGCGCAAAACTCGGCCTCATCAAGGTCAGACTTTATCGTCCGTTCGCAACCGATCGCTTCGTGAAGGCTATCCCTGCTTCCTGCAAATACCTCACCGTTCTGGACAGAACCAAAGAACCGGGCTCCATCGGCGAACCGCTTTATCTGGACGTTTTGGCAGCTCTTCAGGACGAAGGCAAAACCGGCCTTAAAGTTACCTGCGGCAGATACGGCCTCGGCAGCAAGGAATTCACTCCGAGCATGGTCAACGCCATCTATCAGAACATGAACGACAACGCCATCAACCACTTCACGGTCGGTATCGTTGACGACGTAACCGGCAAATCCCTGCCTGTTACCGAAAAAATCAATTCCGCTCCGGAAGGCAGCAAGTGCTGCGTGTTCTACGGTTTGGGCTCCGACGGCACCGTCGGCGCAAACAAGAACAGCATCAAAATCATCGGCGACCACACCAACAAATACGCTCAGGGTTATTTCAGCTACGACAGCAAGAAATCCGGCGGCATCACCATTTCGCACCTGCGTTTCGGCGATAAACCTATCCAAAGCCCGTACCTCATCGACAACGCCGACTTCCTCGCTTGCCACAACCAAAGCTACGTCACCCGCTACAACATGCTCGAAGGCATCAAAGAAGGCGGCACGTTCCTTCTCAACAGCATCTGGACTCCGGAAGAAATGGACGCTCAGCTTCCTGCTTCCATGAAGAACATCATCGCCAAACGCCACGTTAAGTTCTACACTTTGAACGGTCAACAGGTTATTGACGAAATCGGAGCCAAAAAAGGCGTCAACACCGTTATGCAAGCCGCTTTCTTCAAGCTGGCCGACATCATTCCTTACGAGGAAGCGGAAGGCTACATGAAAGCCGCTATCAAAAAGACCTACGGCAAAAAAGGCGACGCGGTCGTAAACATGAACTACGCTTGCGTGGACAACGCAATTTCCCACTTGCAGGAAGTGCATTATCCTGAAAGCTGGGCAACCACCACCGAAGGCGCGGCTCCTGTCGCACTTGCCGACAACGAATACTTCAGAAACTTCGTTGCTCCTATCCTCGCTCAGAACGGCGACAGCCTGCCTGTATCCGCATTCGCGGCAGACGGCACCGTCCCTACCGGCACCACTCAGTACGAAAAACGCGGCGTTGCTCCGTTCGTTCCTGACTGGATCCCTGAAAACTGCATACAGTGCAACAGCTGCTCTTTCGTATGCCCGCACGCCGCTATCCGCCCTGTTCTCCAAAAACCGGAAATTCTGGCCGACAAACCTGAAGGCTTCGTCACCAAACCGGGCGCAGGCGCAGCAAAAGGTTACGAATATCGTATACAGGTCAGCCCGCTCGACTGCCTGGGCTGCAAAGTGTGCGTAAACGCTTGCCCGAAAGGCGCTCTCACTATGAAACCGTTCGCGGAAATGGCCGCAAAAGAAACCGACAACTGGGCTTACGCCGCAAAACTTCCTGAAACCGACGCTCCTGTCAAACGCAACACCGTTATGGGCAGCCAGCTCAACAGACCTCTCTTCGAGTTCTCCGGCGCATGCGCAGGCTGCGGCGAAACTCCTTACATCAAGGTCATCACCCAGATGTTCGGCGACAGAATGATCGTTGCAAACGCAACCGGCTGCAGCTCCATCTACGGCGGAAGCGCTCCTACCTGCCCGTACGCCAAAAACGACAAGGGGCACGGTCCTGCTTGGGCAAACAGCTTGTTCGAAGACAACGCCGAATTCGGCTACGGCATGAACCTCGCTTACGCTCAGAGAAGAGACAGACTTAAAGATCTCGTTACCTCTTTGAAGGACGCTTGCGCGGCTAACCCTGAACTTAAGGGCGCTTGCGAAGCTTGGCTCGAAAACATGAACGACACCGAAGGCAGCAAGAAAGCCGCGGCAGACCTCGTTGCACTCCTCGAAAAATGCAACGTCGAAGGTTGCGCAAACGCTTGCCTGAAGAAAGAAATTCTGGACGCAAAAGATTGCCTCGTCAAAAAATCCATCTGGATCTTCGGCGGCGACGGCTGGGCATACGACATCGGCTACGGCGGCTTGGATCACGTTCTCGCTATGAACGAAAACGTAAACGTTCTGGTCGTTGACACCGAACTCTACTCCAACACCGGCGGACAAAGCTCCAAATCCACCCCGGTCGCTTCCATCGCAAAATTCGCCGCAACCGGCAAACGCATCAGGAAGAAAGACCTCGGCATGATGGCTATGAGCTACGGCTACGTCTACGTTGCGCAGGTTGCTATGGGCGCAAGCCAGAAGCAATATCTCGACGCAATCATGGAAGCCGAAGCTTACGACGGCCCGTCCCTCATCATCGCTTACGCTCCGTGCATCAACCAGGGCCTCAAGGATATGGGCAACAGCCAGCTCGAAGAAAAACGCGCAGTCGAATGCGGTTACTGGCAACTCTATCGCTACAACCCTGCTCTTGAAGCTGCCGGACAAAATCCGTTCAAACTGGACAGCAAAGATCCGCAAGGCAACTATCGCGAATTCTTGCTCGGCGAAACCCGTTACGCGGCTCTGCAAAAAGTCAACCCTAACGCGGAAGCTCTCTACGAACGCAACGAGGAAGACAGCAAACGTCGTCTTGACAAATACAAATCCCTTGCTTCCAAATAACGAAACAAACGAAAAAGACCGAGATTTTTCTCGGTCTTTTCTTTTATTTTTATTTTCGGTTTTTAATATAAAATTTTAAGTTCCGTTACGTCCTCCGGAAGATAGGCGTCTTTCTCGAAGTAGCCCACCACTCCGCTGCCGCTTCCCGTCATAACGGCCTTTTTTGCTCCCGCAAGATACAAGCGGTTTATGGCTTCCTTTATGTTCGGGTTAAGTGCGGTGGCCGCGTCCTCCAGATCATTTCCCAAAGCTCTGACGTCGAAAGCTTTTTTCGCCAAAAGGTTTTCGGTGAATCTGCGGCGCTTGCCGGGGTTTTCGTCGAAAGCAGCGTAGCATTCGGCCGTGCTCACTCCGCCTTCCGCGACGACGAGGCCTATTTTATACGGCACTTCGATTTTCACAGGCGTAACGATTCCGCCCGTGCCTTCTGCGCGGCAAATTCTATTCTGCCACATTGCCGCCGCGTCGCTTCCCAGCTTTTTCAGCATACTCCTCGTAACCTTCACTCCGAAAACGTCGCTGTAAATTCTGAAAACGGCCACGCCGTCCGCGGTGCTTCCGCCGAGGCCCGCAGAAAGCGGAATACCTTTTTGAATAGTTATGTCGGCACCAGGAAGGTCGTATTCCTCAATCATAATCTTTGCCGCTTTTGCCGCGCTGTTCGTTTCGTCCTGCAAAACGCCGTCCATCGTGCAGGTCACTCCCTTGTCCTCAAAAAAGTTCACTTCAACGTCGTCGGAAAGATCCACGGGCGCAATCACCGTGTCCAGAAGATGCAAACCGTCCGTTTTTTCAAAAACGTCCAGTGTCAGATTGATTTTTGCGTAAGCTTTCGTTTTCATACCGCCATTATACACCGAAAAAATTCGTTTGTAAACAAAAAGCGGAGGTCTGAACCTCCGCTTTTATCACTCGTTTTCGTCCAACTTTCTGTATATCACGGCCCTGTCGCCTGCTTTAAGCGGAAACACCAGCTCCGGATTTTGCGCCGTTATCTCGTCCGGTCTTGCCGTCATTGCTTTTGCGACTTCCCAAACGCCGTCGCCTTCTTCGGCAATATAAACGGAAAACGCGCTTTCGTTCTGTGGGCGAGCCTCGCCCTCCGTAACCTTGCAGATAAGGTCGAGCTCGTCGGTTTTCACCGATGAAACGGCAAACACTGCTTCTGCGGTTACTTCGATTTTTCGATCTCCCTTCACTCTTGCAAACGCATTTTCGGCTATGCCCGAAAAGGCAATCGGAACGACGTTACCTCTGTTTTTGCTGTCAAAAGTTTCGCTGTAAGGGATTTCTGCCGCCACAGAATTCAGGCCGTTTTCGTCGGTGTAAACGACGTTTGCCTCAATGATTCCCTCAATTCGGTATTTTACGCAATCGTTTTCGTCGTCTGAACTGCGGATTACGCTGACGTTCGCCACGTTGTTTCTTACTCCCAAAACCTCGACGGTTTGCCTTATCGCCGAAAAGTCGTCAGACAGCGTTACGCTTCCCGAAACCTTCTGATCGAATCTTTCCGCCGCAAGCGCCGTGCCCGTTTTGAGGGTGCAAGTTTCAGGCGTCAATTCGAGTTTTGCGCTGTAGAGGTCCCTGACGTATTTTATTTCTTCCGTTTCGTAAGTCCAGAAGTTGAAGTTCAGGGTGATTTCCGATTTTATGACGTTCTTCTTGTCGTCGCCGCCGAGGATTATCCTTGCGGTTTTCACTTCGGCAAATCCGAAAGCAGTCTGCCCCGAGCAAACGGAAGAATTGAGGTATTCCTCGTCAAACGGCACGTCGAATTCGATTTTTTTGATGTCGTCGCCGGACAGATAGCAAACCGTCGAAACGATTTTCCCCGTAACCTTGAAGCTGCCGTCCGAGGTTTTGACGTCGGTCAGCACGACGGAATTTTCATACATCATGATGCCGTCGACGGCGGACCTCGTTTCCTGTTCGTCGTCGAAGGTTGCGCTTTGTTCAAGATAGGCCGCAAATTTCGACACTTTCCCGCAGGCGTACTCGCTGTAAACGCCGTCAGGAGGGTTTACGAGGCCCTGAACCTGATTTTTTTCGGACGCGTAAAAGTCCAGAATTATTCTTGCGCCCAGTTTGACCGTGAGATCGGTTTTGGCGCTCACCTCCACCGAGGAATGGAACACTGCGATTCTTTGCCCCGAAAGGTCCTCTGACGGCGCGAAATTAGTAAAGTCGTTGAAATAGTCAAGATTTTTGAGGTGATCTTCGGCGTCGATATAAAACATCTTGAAGTTCACCCTGCCCATCGTTTTGATGCCGCCGTCCGAGTACTCGGCGCTGAGAATCCGAGGTTCGGCCGACACCGCCAGAATTTTTTTAACCCCGCCGCTTTCGGCGTCCGAAACGGTGCTAAGCACTGTCAATTCGGTGGAAAAAAGTTTTTTCGGTTGTTCCGAGACAACCTCGCTGAAATTAAAATTCATACAAAAAGCCCCCTGTTGGATATATCACTATATCTTACTACGGGGGGCTTGTCAATATTCCAAATTTTTAATCCAAATCGCCGTCGGAATGTTCCTCTTCTTCCTCGTCGTCGTCAAAATCGTCGTCGGAGTTGGAAAAGCTTATGCTCTCGTCGAAATCGTCAGGCTCGTCGTCGTCATATTCCTTTTCGGATTCTTCGAGTTCGGCCAGGCTGATCTCGTCGGATTCGTCAAGCTTGACGTCCTCGCCTTCGTCGTCGACGTCCACGTAATCCTTCCAGCTTTCGTCGGTGTCGGGATCGGTTTCGGCGGTCGAATCTTCCGCGACGGTTTCACGTTCGGCTTTGCATTGCGGACAGCAGTCCTCGCCTTCTTCCAAAAGATTGATGTGACAAATCGGGCAAACTCTTTCTTCTTCGGTGTTTTCGTCGTCCTCAAGAAGATGAATGCCGCCTTTCATTTTCAGTTCTGCCTTGCAAACCGGGCAATAGTCCTCGTCCTGTTTGATCCAGTTAAGGTCGCAGCGAGGGCATTTTTTGTATGCACCCATAAATAGCACTCCTTTCAGAATTTTTTATGTCGGGTATATTATATTTATTTATATCGGTTTTGTAAACTGTTTTTCTATATAATTTTTGATTAAAAAGCAAATTTTATACTAAAATTTCCGCCGCTGCGGCATAAGGCGGCTATTTTTCGGCAATAATTGCGTTATGCGAAAAATCGTTCACGGCTATCAATCTGCAAAATCGGCGATTTCCGAACTGAAAGGCCTGCCCATGACCTTCCGGATTAACCGCGGCAGAAACCGATTTCAGTACTTTTCAGGAGTGGTTGAAGACATTTATCCCAACATTTTCACCATCCGAACCGACGACGAAATTCAGCCCGTCCTGTCCTTCAGCTACAACGACCTTTTAACGAAAAACGTTCAGGTGCAACGCCCGAAATAAACGAAAAATGCGTAACGTTCGTTACGCATTTTTTTATATTTTTCAGGCAATTCCCTCCAGACAAATTTTGTCTGCAATCAAAGCCACGAATTCGCCGTTCGTCGGCTTTTCGTTAGGGTTGTAGATTTTCAAACCGAAAATCATGTTGATGTTGTCGATCTTTCCTCTTGACCACGCCACCTCTATAGCGTGCCTTATCGCTCTTTCGACCTTCGACGCCGAGGTATCGAACTTTTCGGCAATGGCCGGATACAGACGCTTGGTTATGCTGTTTATGATGTTTGGATCTTCTATGGTGAGTTTTATCGCTTCTCTCAAAAATTGATAACCCTTTATATGCGCCGGAATTCCGACGGATATGAAAATGTTGGATATCTTTTCGTCCACCGAACGCCTTGCCGGATCTCTTATCGCCTGACGTCCCATAGGAACCGGCCTCGTGGAAACCTTTGCCGCATACGGCAAGGAGTCCTGCGAAAAATCGTCCATAACCTCTTTGAGCTTATCGTATTTTATCGGTTTCATCATATAATACGAAGCCCCTTTTGCCAAACTTTTCGACACAAAACCTTCCCCCGAAAGCTGTGAAATCATGATGACCGTCGGCCTGAAATCGCTGCATGCAATCGCCGACAAAACGGCAAAACCGTCAAGCTCCGGCATAACTATGTCCAAAAGCAGAAAATCGGGATTGTTTTTCTCCACCAAGCTTATGGCTTCCATGCCGTCCTTGGCAACTCCCACCACACGGTATCCCGCAACATTTTGAAAATATCTTTGCGTTTCCTCCAAATACGCAACGTTGTCATCGGCAATAACTATTGTCTTCTCCAAAATAGCACCTCCTAAAAATCCCTGTTTTTGACGCAGGATTAAATATAATTATAGCACTGCAAATCGCATTATGGAGCATTTTGTAAGGTAAAATTTGTCGAAACTTGTCGAAATGTGTCGAAAACCAAAATGAAACCTATCTGAAAAAGCAAAAAGTCTCCGCTTTTGCCCGAAAATTTCTGTTTAAGGGGGCCAAATAAAAATAACGGCGTTCTTTCGAACGCCGCTCAAATTTCGATTGTTTATTTGTTTTTTGCGTCTTCGATGGCCTTTACGTCTTCTGCGGTCATTTTGCCGACGAGTTCGACGTCGGAGCCGGAGAGTCTTGCGCGATACAGATATTTGTAAGTGCCGCCGTCAACGTAGTAAACGTAGCCGTCAACGACTTCCATGGTGATGCCGGTGGTGCCGATGGATTCTGCCTTGAAAATCTTTTCTGCCACTGCACCGGTGCCGACTTTGTCAAGTTCGAACGCATAAAGGTTCTTCGGCGAAGAGCTTTCGGAATAGTAAACCTTGCCGTCGAGCACGAAGCAAACCTTGAAGGAGCCTTCCAGAACGGTTTTTGCAACAACGTTCTGAGCCGCTTTGTACTGATAAACGACGTTGGTTCCGGTCACGAGCACGCCTTCGGAATAGCTGATAGGGATGATGCCGGAAAGAGCCGTGTTGGAAAGATGCGCTTCTTTTGCGGCGTCAAAAGCGAAATCGGCGCTACGGAACTTGTAGCAATAAGTGCCCGCAGTCTGAGTGGAGCTTCCGCCGAGGACGTTGGCCTTGGTGTAGAACAAGGTGAGGCCGTCTGCTTCGACTTTATAATCCAACAAACCGAACTGGAAGATATTTTTGGTGTCTGCGAGGTCGGAAGTGTAGGAAGTGTTTGTCAAAACGGTTTTGCTGGTTTTTCCGTCAACGGAAACGGCAACGAGTTCGTTGTAGTTTTTGTATTGCACGTCGTCGGAAGGAGTTTTGAGGTACAGAACGTAACCTGCAAAAGCGCCGCCGTCCTCGTCCATAACGAAGAGAGTCGTGGACAGGTTTTTGTCGATAATGGTGGTGGTTTTTTTGCTTTCGCAATCAACCGAGTACAACGCATTGTTCAGATTGTAAACCAAGTAGCCGTTCGCAAACATATAGTTTGCGCTTCTGGACGTGATGGTGGTGATGACTTCGGTTTTTGCGCCGTCGATGGTGGTGCGCATGAAGTCAAGTCTGGTGGTGTTAGGTTCGCCTGCGGTGGTCAGCTCGAGGTTCGGAGTTGCATAGTAAATCCAGCCTTTGTAAATGTAAATCGAAGGCTTGGAGCTGGAATCCAGAACGTTTTTTGGAACGATGCGAACGCGGCTGTCGGAAATAATGCTGCCGTCGTCTGCCAAAGTTACGCGCCAGATGGCGGATTTTTCAGGCTTGCCGAAGGTGTTGTCCACGTCCACGGAAACGACGCCGTTGACGAAATAGAGGTATTTGCCGAGTTTGACGGCTCTGCCGTAGTTTCCTTCTGCGACGGTGTCGTTGGAAACGCCGTCAACGGAAACGGGATTTTGCTTAAACTTGTTGCCGCAAGCGGAAAGCATAACCGCGGACAACATAACCAAACAAATCAAAACTGCGATAAGTTTTTTGTTCATAATATCTCCTTTAATTAAAGATATGGCGTAGATGTACGTTATTTATACTTTACAATTATATAATAGATACGAAATTATTGCAAACACTTTTGCCCTCGTTTTCTGCGAAAAAACCAAAAACAGCACAATCTGCTCGGCTTTAGCCGCTTAAAACGCGCAAAAAACAAAAAAATTGCGGGCGGCAAAATGCCGTCCGCAGAAATTTTCGTTGAAGTTATTTAACTTGCGCGAAGTATTTGATGGTTCTGACCATTTGGCTGGTGTAGCTGTTTTCGTTGTCGTACCAGCTTACAACCTGAACCTGGGTGTTGCCGTCTTCCATAGGAGCGACCATGGTCTGAGTTGCATCGAACAAGGAGCCGTAACGCATACCGATGACGTCGGAAGAAACGATTTCGTCGGTGTTGTAGCCGAAGGATTCGGTTGCTGCGGCTTTCATAGCTTCGTTGATTTGTTCTTTGGTTACGATACCCTTAACGACTGCTACCAAAATGGTGGTGGAACCGGTTGCGGTAGGAACGCGCTGAGCGGAACCGATGAGTTTGCCGTTGAGTTCCGGAATAACGAGGCCGATAGCTTTTGCGGCGCCGGTGCTGTTAGGAACGATGTTTATTGCGCAAGCGCGGCTTCTTCTGAGGTCGCCTTTACGTTGCGGACCGTCAAGAGGCATCTGGTCGCCGGTGTAAGCGTGAACGGTGGTCATGATACCGGATTGAATAGGAGCCAGATCGTTCAGAGCTTTCGCCATAGGAGCGAGGCAGTTGGTGGTGCAGGAAGCTGCGGAAATGATGTTGTCTTCCGGTTTGAGGGTTTTGTGGTTTACGTTGAAAACGATGGTAGGAAGGTCGTTGCCTGCAGGGGCGGAAATGACGACTTTCTTAGCGCCGGCGTCGATGTGAGCCTGTGCTTTAGCTTTGGAGGTGTAGAAACCGGTGCATTCCAAAACTACGTCAACGTCCAGTTCTTTCCAAGGAAGTTCGGCTGCCTTAGCCTTTGCGTAGATGATGATTTTTTTGCCGTCAACTACGATGTAGCCGTTTTCTTTCACGGTGCCGTCTTCGTTAAGAACAGGTTCAGAGCTGGTGACGACGTGGCTGTTTGCGTAGTTGCCCTGAGTGGAGTCATACTTCAACAGGTGAGCAAGCATTCTCGGGCTAGTCAAATCGTTGATAGCAACGACTTCGTAACCGTCTGCGCCGAACATTTGCCTGAATGCCAAACGGCCGATACGACCGAAACCATTGATAGCTACTCTTACATTTTTTGCCATAATATATATTCCTCCGAGAAAAATATTTTTCTATTTAGTTGTTAACCGCTAATATTTTACAATCTGTTGCGGTTTTTGGCAAGCATTTTTGCCCATATTTTTTGCAAGTATATGCTTATTTTGCATAAATATTATATAATATCCACTCTCTGAACCGCTTCGGCACTCTTTCGGAAGCCCACGCCGCAAGCTGATACGAAAATCCCACCGTGTAGCGCGGCTTCGGATTTTTCGCTTTGACGGCTTTCGCCATAACCTTCGCAACCGCAGACGGCGGCATGCCGTTTATCTCGCTCTTTTCTTGCTTTTCGATGCTGCGTTTGATTCTGCCGTTATAATCGGCCGGCTCCGAAACGTTCTTCTTTCTTGCGGCCGTGAACCCTGTTTTTATGTCCCCCGGCAAAACCGCCGTAGCCGTAACGCCGAACGGCTTAAGTTCCATTCTCAAGCAATACGTAAGCGCGTCAACGCCGACTTTCGTCGCGCTGTAAAAGCTCTGAAACGCCAGCGGGCAAACCCCGCCTACCGACGACGTGCTTATGATTCTGCCCTTCGTTTTTTTGAGATAAGGGATCGCCGCCCTCGTAAGGTTCACCATTCCGAACAGATTTACGTCGAAAATGCGTTTTACGTCGGCGGCCTCGGTCGTTTCGAAAGCTCCCGAAATGCCCATGCCGGCGTTGTTTATCACGACGTCTATCCTGCCCTCTTTTTCAAAGACTTCTTTTGCCGCCGCTTCGCAGGACGCGGGATCCGTTACGTCGCAGCATATATGTTTGCATCCTTCGATTTCGGCAGGCTTCCTGCTGCGGCCGTACACCGTGTAACCTTTTTCCGCCAAAAGCTCCGCCGTGGCCTTGCCGATGCCGCCCGAAGCTCCGCTGATCATAATAACCATAATGTCACCTCTCGTTTTTCTACCGCCATTATACAATACCGCGCGGTGTTTTGCAACTTTTCGGCGCGGCGTATTTTTTATTTTGGCTTGACAACCGCCCGCGGCAAATGTATAATGTTTTTGTTATCCGTTTTGTTGGAGGAAAATATGGACAAATTTTACGACATCAACATTGCAGGGCTGAACAGAAAACTCCTTCGTTGCCCTTTGAACGATAAAATCGACATCGGCGCGTTCATCATGTTCGGAGACGTGGAACTGACCGTCAGATGCGCAACCGAGCTTTTGAAAAAAGCTCCCGATTTCGACATCATTCTGACTGCGGAATCGAAAGGCATTCCTCTCGCATACGAAATGGCGCGTCAATCCGGCAAAACCTACGTTCTTGCCAGAAAGTCCCCCAAACTTTATATGAAAAATCCCGTCAAAGTGGAAGTCAAATCCATCACCACCGCCCGCTTGCAAACGCTGTATCTGGACGAAAGAGACGTTGAACTCATGAAAGGCAAAAACATTCTCATAGTGGACGACGTGATTTCCACCGGCGAATCGCTGTACGCTCTCGAACAGCTCACTGCTCACACCGAAGGTCACATCGTCGGCAAAATGGCCGTTTTGGCCGAAGGCGACGCCGCCGAACGCGAAGACATAACCTATCTTCAGGTTTTGCCTTTGTTCTTCAAATAAACCTCAAAATCCCCGACCTCACGTCGGGGATTTTTTTATAGCTCTCGGATTATATATTCTTCCTTCACTTTTCCGTCGGGAGTAAATTCCACTCCGTCGGCCTCCAACATTGCTCTTTGCACGACCACTCCGCCAAAGGCGAACGCGGGCGACAAGCTTCCGTCCTTAAACACCACCCTGTAACACGGAACGCGTTCGGGATCGTTGTTGAAATGGAGCTGACAGCCCACCATTCTGGAAGCGTGCGGCCTGCCGATATATGCGGCAACCGCGCCGTAGGTTGACACCTTGCCTTCCGGTATTTTTTGGACGGCTTTATAAACCTGTTCTCTGAAATTCATATCCATATTGTAGGTTAAAACAGCGTTTTTATACGCCTAAACGGCTTGTTCGGACAAAACGTCGTCAGTGATTTCAGGATTTTCCGCAGCTTCGAACGGCTTCATTTCTTCCGATTTTGCCTTCATAAGGAACACTATCGGAACTATGGAAAGCAGCGCGATTATCGCAGACAGCAGGAACATATACGGGCTGTAAACGGTGATTGCTTCGCCGAATTCGTCCACCGCCGGACTGGTTGCGGAAACCTTGGTGATTATTGCCGTCAGCATCGGGCCTACGCACATCGGCACAAGCACCCAGAAGAACATCCTGACGCCTTGGAACTGGCCGGCTTTGTCCGGAGGAGTGAGATCCCTGACCATGGCCGTCACGTTTGCCGAAATGCAAAGGTTTGCCGCCATCAGCACGAACCCGCCTATGCAAACCGCCCAAAGCGGAGTGCCGGACTTGAATGTCAACGGGCTTGCGAGAAGCATCAGCACCGCGCCCACGACGTAGGCTCCCACGAGGAAGAACAGCGGTTTTCTTCTGTCGCTGAACTTGTCGATTCTGATGCCGAAAACTACGCTTCCGATTGCGGCCGTAACCATGATTATTCCGACGGGGATTATGTAGTCGGCGTAGCCCAGAGTTTTTTCGAGATAAATGAACAGATAGGACATAAAGCAGTTGTTTGCAATGCCCACGAACATCAGGGTGAGATAGCAAAGATAGAGGTTTTTGTTGGCCTTGACCACTTCTTTCTTCGCGCCGTAGAACATGTCCTTGAATCTCACCGACGGATTCGGTTTGAGATTCGGGCTGTCCTTCACGGTGAAAATGCCCACGATGCCGACCAAAATAACGAAGCCGCCCAGAATGCAATAGAACTTGGTCCACTCGCCGTAGCCCGTTCTGACTGCTCCCTCCGACCAGGTTCTGACGATTTCGCCGCCCAGCTCGTAGTAGTTTTTGGTCATTTCGTCAAACAAGCCGAAAACCACCGCCATTGCAAACAGCGGCATAACGGCGATAACGCCCTCAAGAGTGCCTCTGTTTTTCGGAGTGGTGTTGTCGGTAACCCACGCGTTGTAGGCCGCGTCGTTGGAAGTGGAACCGAACAGCGTCATCACGCAGTCCATCACCACAACCACGGCAACGCAAACGGTCTGCGCGGTTTCCCTCGAGCACTTGAACATATCCTGCACGTACTCGACTTTTATAAACGAAAAGCTGATGATGATGACGCCCCAAATGATGTAGCCGTAGCTCATAAGGCTTCTTCTGTTGCCGAGCTTGTCGGACCAGGTGCCTGCGATCAGCGTAACGAACGTCGCAACCACCGCGCTTGCGGCAACCATAAATGCGATGGCGAAAGGATCGTGAGTTATCGTGCGATCCATAAAGACGTTGAAATAGTTGTTTTCGATAACCCAAGCCACTTGTCCGCAAAAGCCGAACAGCAAAACGGTTAGCCAGGTGTTTGGGCTGATTTTGTGTTGTTTGGACATAATTTTCTTTCCTATCGTTTGATAATATATAAAGTATAATACAAATTGTTCTCCTCTGTCAACGACAAAAGAAAAAAGCCAAACGCATGTTTGGCTTTTTTGACGGATTTTTTTAGTATTCGAGTTGTTTTTCGATGTAGCTTCTAAGTTCCGTAACAGGAATTCTGACCTGAGCCATGCTGTCGCGTTCCCTGACGGTTACGCAGCCGTCTTCCAAAGTGTCGAAGTCAACGGTTACGCAGAACGGAGTGCCCACTTCGTCCTGTCTGCGATAGCGTTTGCCCACCGAGCCGCTGCCGTCGAAATCGCAAGCAAAGTGTTTGGAAAGGTCGGCGTAAATTTCTTCGGCTTTTTCGTTAAGCTGTTTCTGAAGCGGAAGCACCGCCACTTTTATAGGAGCAATCGCCGGATGCAGATGCAAAACCACACGGGTGTCGCCTTCGCCGACGGTTTCTTCGTCGTATGCGTTGCAAAGGAGCGCAAGCACCATTCTTTCAACGCCCAAAGACGGCTCGATGACGTACGGAACGTATTTTTCGTTGGTCACCGGATCGATGTAGGAAAGATCTTTGCCGGAGGTCTTGATGTGCTGATTGAGGTCGTAGTCGGTTCTGTCCGCAACGCCCCAAAGCTCGCCCCAACCGAACGGGAACAAAAATTCGAAGTCGGTGGTCGCCTTGCTGTAGAAGCAGAGTTCGTCCTTATCGTGATCTCTCAGGCGAAGTTTTTTGTCGTCGAAGCCGAGGCCGAGCAGCCAGTTGTGGCAGAAGGTTCTCCAGTACCGGAACCATTCGAGGTCGGTGCCCGGTTTGCAGAAGAATTCCAGTTCCATCTGTTCGAACTCTCTCACGCGGAAAATGAAGTTGCCCGGAGTGATTTCGTTTCTGAAGGATTTGCCGATCTGACCGATGCCGAACGGGATTTTCTTTCTGGTGGTGCGCTGAACGTTTTTGAAGTTGACGAAAATGCCCTGCGCGGTTTCCGGACGGAGATATACGGTGTTGACGCTGTCTTCCGTAACGCCCTGGAAGGTTTTGAACATAAGGTTGAATTTTCTGATACCGGTAAAATCGCTGTTGCCGCAAACAGGGCAAGGGATTTTGTTTTCGGTTATATAGTTTTCAAGTTGCTCGTTGCTCCAACCCGCCACGTTTTCGGTTATACCTTTTTTCTTCATATAATCTTCAACGAGGTTGTCCGCTCTGTGACGCGCGTGGCAATGTTTGCAATCCATCAGAGGATCCGAAAAACCGCCGAGGTGGCCGGATGCCTGCCATACGGACGGATTCATCAAAATGGCGCAGTCCAGCCCGACGTTGTACGGATTTTCCACCACGAATTTCTTCCACCAGCAGTTTTTGATGTTGTTTTTAAGCTGAACGCCCAAAGGACCGTAATCCCAAGTGTTTGCAAGGCCGCCGTAAATGTCACTTCCCGGGAAAACGAACCCGCGATTTTTGCAAAGCGCAACCAATTTGTCCATAGTTAAGTTTGCCATAAGTACACTTCCTTTCCACGCCGGAATGCGTGGGAGTTTATATTTCATACATATTTTATTTACTATTTATCGTTTTGTCAACGCTTTGACGGACAAAAACCGAAACTTGCCCGTCTTCGGGGGTATAAACCGCGGTAACACTTTCCCGAAAGCGGCCATATTGTGAAGTAAGCGGATAAAACCGCAAACAAATTCAGGAGGTACATATATGAACAACTTATTCGGCGGCGGATGCGATTGCATCCTGTGGATCCTCATTCTCTCTTGTTGCTGCGGCGGCGGTATGCCTAACTTCGGCGGAGGCGGCGGCGGCTGCCTGTGCGACATTTTGCCGCTCCTTCTCATTCTGAACTGCTGCTGCGGCGGCACCGGCAGTAGCTGCGGCTGCTAAAAAAATAAAAGAAGGCTTCGGCCTTCTTTTATTTTATCCTAAAACAGCATTCCTTCTATTTTTTGTTTAAGCTCCCAAATGCCCTTCCCGTTTTTGGCGGAAATCATCACTGCGTTTTCGCCGGACGGAATTTCGAAATCGGGCACGAGGTCGCACTTGTTGTAAGCGATGACGGTAGGTTTTCCGCCTGCGCCCAAGCTTTCCAGAACGTCGTCCACAACCTTCATCTGTCTGAATCTGTCCTCGGAGGACGCGTCCACGACGTGCACCAAAACGTCCGCATACGCCGCTTCTTCCAGCGTGCTTCTGAAAGCGTCGATGAACTCGTGCGGCAAATTGTCGATAAACCCGACGGTGTCCGTCAGAAGATATTCCTTTTTTATGTCCACGAATATTTTGCGCGTAACGGGATCAAGGGTGGCAAACAGCTTGTCCTCCTCCAAAACCCCGGCCTTTGTGACGTTGTTCATCAAGGTGGATTTGCCCGCGTTAGTGTATCCGACTATGGCAACGGTTTTCACACCCGATTTACGCCTTCTTTCTCTTCTCAAATCGCGCTCGGACTTGAGCTTTTCGATGCGCTCCGACAGCTCGAAAATCTGACGGCGCAAACGCCTTCTGTCTTCCTCGAGTTTGGTTTCGCCGCTACCTCTGGTGAAGCTGCTGCCCGATCCGCCGCCTATACGGCTTAGCTCTTTTCCTCGCCCCAAAAGCTTCGGCAGAGTGTATTTCATCATGGCAAGTTCAACCTGAAGCTTTCCTTCGTTGCTGGTGGCGTGACGAGCAAAAATGTTGAGAATAAGCATGGACCTGTCCAGCACCTTCACGCCGGTGGCTTCCTCGAGGTTTTTGAGCTGACTGCCGGTTAATCCGTTGTTAAACACCACGTAATCTGCCCTTTTGGTTTGTATAAGCCGTTTTACCTCGTCAAGCTTGCCTTGCCCCACGCAGAACATTTTGTCGGGCGAAGCCTTTGGCTGCAACACCTCGGCAACCACCGTAAGGCCGGCAGTATCTGCAAGTCTTGCAAGCTCCGACAGCTCGGTTTTGCCGTTGGCATTTTGCGTAACGTTGACGAGAATCGCCGTGCCGGGAACTGCCTCGGTGCTTTCCGCGCCGACGGAAATGTCCTTTTCGAGTTCCGTGATTTTTTTCAGGATTTTGTCGTCGTCCGCCATTTCTGCAGACTTAAAATAGAACCCCTGAAAGCCGTTGCCCTCCAAAAAGGCAACTTCCATGTCCGTGGTTTCCCCTCTGTTCACGCCGACTGCGGCCATTGCGTCCAGCCTTAAATGCTTGAGGGCGGAAAGGTCCATATCGGACAATCTGCCGTTTCCGTTCGGGTGCGTGTGTATAACTCTGACGCCCGAAAACCTGTCCGAACCTCTTCTGAGGCTGAATTCTTTCAGCTCCACCGTGCCCGCGTCGCCCATGGCAATCGCCATAACTCGGCCGCTTCTCGAAATATAAACGCAAATTTCCCTGTTCAGTTTGCCGCTTATTTCGGCAACGGTCGCCAAAAGCTCACGATCCACAAAGGCGTTTTTGTCGTAATCCGTTATTAAGTTTTCCAACGTTTCCAAGGTTACCCTTTTGACGCCCTTCGTGTTTCCGTAAATCATAATATCTGCCTTTCCGTATTTATCGGATTTATCTCATGCGGTCGCATGAATTTAATTGTGATTGCACTGCAATCACCTTACTCCCACTCAATGGTCGCGGGAGGTTTGGAAGTTACGTCGTAAACTATGCGGTTGATGTGTTTACACTCGTTGACTATTCTGACGCTGATTTTTTCCAGCACGTCGTAAGGCATTCTGAACCAGTCGGCAGTCATAGCGTCAACCGACGTAACTGCGCGAAGCGCCAAGGTGTAGTCGTACGTACGCATATCGCCCATAACGCCAACGCTTTTCATGTTGGTGAGCACGGCGAAGTATTGCCATATTTCGTCGTCGAGGCCGACTTTTGCCACCTCGTCGCGAAGTATGAAGTCCGCGTCGCGAAGAATATTCAGTTTTTCTTTTGTGATGTCGCCGATAATTCTTATCGCAAGCCCCGGCCCCGGGAACGGTTGACGTTTAACGACTGATTTAGGAAGCCCCAGCTCGAAGCCGACTGCCCTGACTTCGTCCTTAAAGAGGTTTCTGAGCGGTTCGATGATTTCCTTAAAGTCCACCACGTCAGGCAGACCGCCGACGTTGTGATGAGTTTTTATAACGGCCGATTTGCCGTTTTTTCCGCCGCCGGACTCGACGACGTCCGGATAAATGGTCCCCTGCACCAGAAAATCGACCTTGCCGATTTTTTTGGCTTCTTCTTCAAAGACCTTTATAAATTCAGCACCGATGGTTTTGCGCTTGGTTTCGGGATCGGAAACTCCTTCGAGTTTTGACAAAAAGCGTTCGGACGCGTCCACCATAACGAGTTTCATGCCCAAGCCGTCCACGAACACTTTTTTCACTTCTTCCGATTCGTTCTTACGCATAAAGCCGTGATCGACGTAAACGCAGGTGAGGTTTTTGCCGACCGCTTTGTAAACGAGGGTGGCGGCAACCGCGCTGTCAACTCCGCCGCTCATTGCGCAAAGCACCTTTTTGTCGCCCACTTTTTCGCGGATAAGCTCGATTTGCTGCTCGCAAAAATCGTGCATGGTCCAGTCGCCTTTTGCTCCGCAAACCTTGTATAAAAAGTTTTCCAGCATCTTTATGCCGCCCACGGTGTGCACCACTTCAGGGTGAAACTGCACCGCGTACAGCCTTCTTTCGACGTTTTGCATCGCCGCAATCGGGCAAACCGGCGTATATCCCACACACTCAAAGCCTTCAGGCAAGCCGTAGATGCTGTCGGTGTGGCTCATCCAGCAGATATTGTTTTTTTCGACGGCGTCAAACAGGACGCTTTCGGCGTATTCGACTTCGGTTTTGCCGTATTCGGAAACGTCGGCGTGTCTGACTTCGCCCCCAAGCTCGTGCGCCATAAGTTGCGCGCCGTAGCAGATGCCGAGAACAGGTATGCCCAGATTGAATATTTCGGGATCCACTCTCAGGCTATCCTCGCCGAAAACGCTGTTAGGCCCACCGGTGAAAATTATGCCGATAGGGTTTTTTGCTTTCATCTCTTTTGCCGAAATCGAACAAGGCACCAGTTCGGAATAAACGTGCAGGTCCCTGACTCTTCTTGCGATGAGCTGGTTGTACTGTCCGCCGAAATCGACGACGACTACGTTTTGTGTCATAATGTATCTCCAAAAAAATTTAATCGGTAAAATGTGGCGATTTTCGCCCGCTATTGTATAAATATTATACATTATATTGCCCGTTTACGCAATCAAAATTCAATTTTGAAACGAAATTATTTTACAAATCAAACGCCGTATGTTATACTTAATTTATCAATTTATTTCGGAGGGATATATGTCCGTAAAAGAAAAGGTCGTCGGCTTCTTCAAGAAAAAGGAAAAAACCGAAGGCGAAAAAACCGTTGTGCAAGCAATTTTGTTCACTCTTCTGAGCATGGTGGCGTTCGTATCTCAGCTAATTCTGGTCAACGTCATTCCTCTTATCTATAAAGACACCACGCCTATCAGCGCATGGATTTTCGGCGAACAGGCGAGAAACGCATTCGTGGCGTTCCTCATCAGCAACACCGCCGCGAAAGTCATCAGCTACGTTTTAAACCGCAAAAAGACCTTTGCTGCCGTAAACAACCTCACGTTCAGCATCGTGACTTACGTCATCATGTGCGTGACGCTTATCATCGTCGAAACATTGATCGGCGAACCTCTTGCCGAAGCGTACTTCAAGCTGTTCGGAGGCAAAGTCAAAATCGAAGTTTGCAGAACCATCAGCATGATCACCTACTCTATGCTTGACTTCGTCATCGTGTTCCTGATGGAAAAATTCGTCATCATGAACGACAAGCTTTTCAAAAAGAAAACCGACGCCGCAGAGCAAGCCGAAGTTGAGGAAGCTTCCGAAGCTCCTTCGGAAGAAAAAGCGGAACAGTAAAATTAAAAATCAAAGCCCCTTGCTTGCAAGGGGTTTATTTTTGTTTTTGCGTTGACTTTTCGCGGCAGCCGTGTTATCATAGATAGTGGTAAACCTAAAAACGCTTCTTTGCTGCCGACTGCTCGGCAGCTTTTCTATGGAGGAAACATGCAAAAAGACATCGTCATCGTCGGCGCGGGCCCTGCGGGCATTTTCACCGCTTTGGAACTTCTGAAGCTCGGCTCCGACCGCAAAATCACAATCATCGAAAAAGGCAAAGCAGTTGAAAACAGAAGCTGTCCGAAAACCAAAGTCGGCCATTGCGTAAACTGCAAAAACTGCAACATAACCACGGGCTTTTCCGGTGCGGGGGCTTTTTCGGACGGTAAACTCAGCCTGTCTCCCGACGTCGGAGGCGAGCTGCCGGACCTTATCGGCCGTGAAAAAATCGCCGAAACCATCGCCTACACCGACAAAATATATCTTGAATTCGGCGCCGACACTCACATCGAAGGCATCGGCGATCCCGAAAAAATCAAGGAGATCAGACGAAAAGCCATCAGCGCAAATCTGACGCTCGTGGACTGCCCGATCCGCCACCTCGGAACGGAAAAAGCACAACAGCTTTACTACGAAATCGAACAGTATCTTCTAAAGGGCGGCGTGGAGCTTATCTTCAACACCGACGTTAAGGATCTCATCATCGAAAACAACGAGTGCAAAGGCATCGTTATAACCGAAAACGGGGTTGACGTGCCGTATTATGCAAACAAAACCATCGTTGCGACGGGAAGACGCGGGGCCAACTGGCTGGAAGCCGCCTGCGAAGCGTACGACATCAAGCACCGTCCGGGCACCGTCGACATCGGCGTCAGGGTTGAGTGCCGCAACGAAATCATGGAAGAAATCAACAACGTTTTGTACGAAGGGAAACTCGTCGGACACCCTAAACCGTTCAAAAACAAAGTGCGCACTTTCTGCCAGAATCCCGGCGGCTACGTTGCGCAGGAAAACTACGACAACGACCTCGCCGTCGTAAACGGTCACAGCTTTAAGGACAAAAAATCGCAAAACACCAACTTGTCCATTCTGTGCAGTCACAACTTCACCACTCCGTTCAATCAGCCGATTGCTTACGCCACCATGGTGGGAAAACTCACCAACATGCTTGCCGGCGGAAGCATTTTGGTTCAACGCTACGGCGACATTTTGGACGGCAAGCGCACCTGGCCGAAAGAGCTTTCGGAGGGCAACGTCAAGCCTTCTCTTCCCGACGCGGTTGCCGGCGACATAACCTCCGCTATGCCGTACAGAGCCATGATAAGCATCCTGAACTTCATTCAGGACGTCGACAAAGTGGTGCCGGGGTTTGCAAGCGGCGAAACGCTTTTGTATAGCCCGGAGCTCAAGTTCTACAGCAACAAAATCGACCTCGACACTCACCTCAACACCTCCGTCAAAAACCTCCATTGCCTCGGCGACAGCTGCGGTTGGACAAGAGGATTGATGATGGCTAGCGTAATGGGAGTGCTGATGGCACGAGAACTGGCGCAAACGCAAAAGTAAGCGATAGCGAAAAAACAAAAACCCCATACGGTGAGAACGGTTTACTTGTTCGAAACGTAATGGGGTTTTCTGTTTTTGCGATACGGAGTAACGTTTTGCGTTTGCACAGGTTTAACCACAGCCACGACCTCAGCGACGCCGCAAATGCGCAGCATTTGTATGGCCGACGACCTTATGCAAGCAAAATTAAACCCCATACGGTGAGAACGGTTTACTTGTTCGAAACGTAATGGGGTTTTTCTGTTTTTGCGATACGAAGTATCGTTTTTCGTTTGCACAGGTTTAGCCACAGCCGCGACCTCAGCGACGCCGCAAATGCGCAGCATTTGTATGGCCGACGACCTTATGCAAGCAAAATTAAACCCCATACGGTGAGAACGGTTTACTTGTTCGAAACGTAATGGGGTTTT
>HF988628.1 GCA_000434675.1 Faecalibacterium sp. CAG:1138
AAATGTCGCCTTACATTTGTTCCTTTCTTTTTCGTTCTATTCAAGGTTTTTAGTTTTTATTTTGTATTATGACAACCGTACATTGACAACTGCATAAAGAGATTTGCAGCAACGCTCAGGAGTTGCTGCAGACGAGAGTTTTAAAAATATCTAAAGAGAGTAAAAGAGTAATACGAAAATCAATTCACGATAGATATTTTGCTGAGGAAAACAAACAAGAACATACATTTAAGTATGACCTTATTAAGGAAAAGACGTATATGATTAAGCTAATAAGGGCATAGGGAGGATGCCTTGGCACCAAGCGCCGAAGAAGGACGTGACAAGCTGCGAAAAGCCACGGGGAGTTGCAAATGAACATTGATCCGTGGATATCCGAATGAGGGAACTCAACAGCGGTAATGCGCTGTTAACTATACATGAATACATAGTGTATAGTGGGGAACCCGGGGAACTGAAACATCTAAGTACCCGGAGGAAGAGAAAGAAAACAATCGATTTCCTAAGTAGTGGTGAGCGAACGGGAAAGAGCCTAAACCTTTGGATAGCAATATTTGAAGGGGTGACGGACTCACATAATCAATTATCAAACATAGCCGAACACAGTTGGAAAGCTGGACGAAAGAGAGTAACAGTCTCGTAAGCGAAATGGTTGGTATAGTGGTGAGTATCCAGAGTACCACGGGACACGTGGAATCCGGTGGGAATATAGGAGGACCATCTCCTAAGGCTAAATACGACTTGGTGACCGATAGAGTATAGTACCGTGAGGGAAAGGTGAAAAGAACCCCGGGAGGGGAGTGAAAGAGAACCTGAAACCCTATGCTTACAAGCAGATACAGCACTACTAGAAAGTGTGGTATCGTACTTTTTGTAGAACGGGCCGGCGAGTTACGTTGTGTAGCGAGGTTAAGTAATTAAGTTACGGAGCCGAAGCGAAAGCGAGTCTTAACTGGCGACATAGTTGCATGACGTAGACCCGAAACCAGATGACCTATTCATGGACAGGTTGAAGCAGTGGTAAGACACTGTGGAGGACCGAACCCACGTTCGTTGAAAAGACCGGGGATGAGCTGTGAATAGCGGAGAAATTCCAATCGAATCTGGATATAGCTGGTTCTCCTCGAAATAGCTTTAGGGCTAGCCTCTTGTTAGAGTACCGAAGGTAGAGCACTGAATGGGCTAGGGGGTTTCACAACTTACTGAACCTTATCAAACTTCGAATGAAGGATACTCGATGCAAGGGAGTCAGACAGTGGGAGATAAGTTTCATTGTCGAAAGGGAAAAAGCCCAGATCCACAGCTAAGGTCCCAAAGTATAGATTAAGTGGTAAAGGATGTTTTGTTGCTAAAACAACCAGGATGTTGGCTTAGAAGCAGCCACTCATTCAAAGAGTGCGTAATAGCTCACTGGTCGAGTGACAGAGCGCCGAAGATTACCGGGGCTAAAATCTAACACCGAAGCTTGGGAATGCGCGAAGCGCATTGGTAGGGGAGCAATGTATAAGGGCAGAAGCCGTATCGAAAGGGGCG
>HF988629.1:0-1568 GCA_000434675.1 Faecalibacterium sp. CAG:1138
GGGATTCCTCACTTACGTTCGGAATGACAACAAGCAAAGCCGACAAGGGCGGAGATTCTTTGAGAGTAGGGCGCTGTGGGGCGACGCAGAATGACAGAGCCTTTCCGTGGATTTCTCGTGTGCGACGAAGACAATTTGGCTTCGGAAAAAGTCATACAAAAAAACGGCGGCGTGTTCGAGAACAGGCTGTTCGACGCGGACGAATCGGTTTTTGTGAAAAGATATTGGATACAAATTGGAAAGCCCCGCCGTAGCGGGGTTTTTTGCATCAGAGACCGGCGAAAACGAAAATCGACGCGAGAAGGGAAACCAAAGGGACGAGCGTTCCGCAGACAAGCTCGAAAAAGGTGTGCCGTTTGAGAGTCAATGACGCCCAAAATATCGGGGCAAGAAGAGCAAGGCCTGCCGTAAACCACGGACTTACGGCGTAGGAAAGCAGAAAAATCGGTCCCGCAAAGCCGCAGGCGTGGCCGCTGCTTCTGAATTTGAACGCCGAAAGCAGGGCGGTTATCGCGCCGGAAAGAAGATAGGTCAATGACATTATTTTTTCAACGGTTACGCCGTTGGCAAAAATTGCCGTGGAAACGCTGCCGACGTAGCCTAAAAGGAAAAAGATAATCGCAAGCTTGCGCTCGAACGGGCGGCCGCGGTTTTTCAGGATAGGGATAAGCCTTGCGACGGGATAAGAAGATATCGGCAGAACCGTCAGGAAAACGAAGTGAAAACATAGGTTTTGGGCGGATACGTCGTCCGTTCCCGCAAGCGCAAGGATAAGAAGAAGGACTGCCGCCATAATCGGCGGGATGGTGGCAAAGCGTATGACTTTTGCGATTTTTTCGTTCATGATAAACCTCCGAACTTTTTCTGAAATCAGTATAAAACGGGTTTTAGGAGTGTGTCACCCTATTTCGGGCGAGGGGAAGGATACAGCTGAATTTCGGCGGTAGAAAAAGAGGAAAAACACTCTCTTCACGGGAGAAAACGCCGGTGAAGCGGGTATTTTCGGAGTAAAAAGCCGTTTCCGTTGACAAAGTGTGAGAGAATATGATATAATCGTTAAATCTAATAGGAGGCATAAAAAATGAACGATAACGAAAAACAAAAAGAAAATAATTCCAAAAAAGGTATAATCATCACCGTCGTGGTGCTTTGTGTGACGGCAATATTCTTAGGTCTGGGTATCTCTACGTTGAAAGCCGACGAGCCAAAATTGGACAAGGGATTGGGTATTATGTTTACGGTGCTTGGCGGCATCGGAGGGTTTGCCTCGTTCTATCTGGTGTTTTTCACGCTGATTTTGCCCGCTTTTATGAAATTCAGCGCAAAGCAGAGCGCAAAAATGATCGAACTTCAAAAACCGAACATCGAAAAAGTGATGGGTATTCAAAAGGATTTTTTGGTTGACGTGGTGAAAGAAGGCAAGTCCGAAAGCGCAAAATGCGGTCAGGTTTACTGCAAATACTGTGGAAAAGCCGTAGACGAAGATTCGGGCTTTTGCAAATATTGCGGCAGAGATCTCAGAAACTGAATTAATAAAGCCAAAATGGAGCGGCGGCCTTCCCGAAGGA
>HF988629.1:1601-12886 GCA_000434675.1 Faecalibacterium sp. CAG:1138
GAAGGAAAGGCCGCCGTTTTTTAAGGAGGGAGAAATTATGCTACTTTGACAGAAAGGGAAGCTTGGTTTTTCGCCTTTCTTGACTACAGAATACATGCCGAATTTTAAAATTACATTAAAAAATCGATTAATTTTGATTTTTTTGAAAAAATTTTTCGGGGAAATAAAAGGTTTTTTAATGCTAAAATAAAATAAAGTGCTATTATATAAGTGCAAAAAAATTTTCGACTTTTTTTTGAGAATATGCAATAAAACGCCATACTCACGGATTTATATGGTGAAAGGAGCGAAACAGTGGATAAATTTTGCGAGACGTCCGAATTTTCCGCACCTACGGGCAAAGCAGTAACTCTCGACGGGGATTTGCGGCTTTTGGTTACAGGCGACGGCGAGGCATTTGAAAGAATATATGCCGCAACGAGAAGAGCCGTTTTCGGTTTCGCGCTTTCGATACTTAAGAACCGACACGACGCGGAAGACGTTATGCACGACGTGTACGTAAGCGTTTTTAACGCGGCGGCGGCCTACAAGCCCGGCGGAAAGCCGATGGCCTGGATACTTAAAATCACCAAAAATCTGTGTCTGAAAAGCATCCGCGCCGGAAAGCGCAAGTCGTTTGACTCGGAAACCGAACTTCAAAATATGCTGGCAGAAGATTCGACGCTTTCCGTGGACGAAAAAATGTTTATGGCAGAGGTCATGGAATCGCTTTCCGATACCGAAAGAGAAATTGTGGTTTTGCACGCCGTATCCGGCTTCAAACATCGCGAAATAGCCGACGTTCTGGATTTACCGCTTCCGACGGTTCTTTCAAAATACAACCGCGCGCTGGAAAAGCTGCGCAAAAAAATCCGATAGGAGAGAAACATGAAAAGAAACGACGATTTTATTCAAGAAAAGGTCAAAAAGGTTTTCACCGCCGACGTTCCCGACGTTTACGCTTCGGTTCTCTCCGACGTAAAAAATCAGAAAGGACAGGTAAGAACTATGAAAAGTAAAAGCACTTCCCGCAAAACGGGACTTATTGCCGCAATGGCCGTGTGCCTCGTGGCTGTGTTCGCCCTTGTTTTGGGCATAACGATGTTCGGAGGCGAAAGCAAAGCTTCCGCAATAGTGTCGCTGGACGTCAATCCGAGCGTTCAGATCGAAGTTGACGAAGACGGCAAAGTTATTAAGGCTTTGGCAATGAACGACGATGCAGCCGAAATCATCGGCACAATGGATCTTTCGGGCAGCACCCTTGAAGTGGCCGTGAACGCCATAGTCGGCGCAATGGTCAGGGCAGGCAAACTCTCCGAAATTCAGAACAGCATTCTTCTCAGCGTGAACGCCAAAAACGCAGAACTCGAAAAACAAATTTCCGATCGCCTGACTGCGGAAGTCAACAAGGCTATGCAGGAAAGCGGCCTCGGCGCGGCAATCTTGTCGCAATCGGTGACAGGAAACAAAGAGCTTGCTGCTCTTGCCGAAAAATACGGCATCACCGAAGGCAAAGCTCAGCTTATCAAAAAGATACTCGGCCTTGCTCCGCAGTACACCTTCGAAAGCCTCGTCGGCCTCACCGTCAACGAACTTAACGTTATCATTAACAGCAAAGTTTCCGTCCCTGACGGCGTAACCTCGACGGGAACCGCCTCGACGGGCGCATATATCACCGCAGAAGAAGCAAAGAGAAAAGCTCTTGAATTTGCAGGCAAAACCGAAGTCGAAGTGTTCGATTTGGAGGTGGAATTCGACGCCGACGACGGCATTATCGTTTACGAAGTGGAGTTTGACGCCGACGGCAAGGAATACGAATACGAAATCAACGCCAAAACCGGCGAAAAAGTGAAGGAAAAAATAAAGGTCAAACAGGCTTCCCCTGTCGTTACACCGGATAATCTCATAAGCCGCGACGAAGCAAAGAGAATCGCTTTGGCAAAAGTCGGCCTCACCGAAGAACAGGTTACCTTCACCAAAATCAAACTCGACGCGGATGATGACGAAGCGGAATACGAAATCAAATTTTTCACCGCGACCGAAAAGTTTGAAATCGAAATCGACGCCAAAACCGGCAGCGTGCTTAAGGTGGAAAGAAAAGCGGTGAAAACCCCTCAGGAAGAGCAGGGCGATCACATCACCGCAAATAGGGCGCAGGAGATTGCTATCGAGCACGCAAATCTCGCCGCTTCCGATGTGGTTATGGAAAAAATCGAACTCGATTATGATGACGGAATCTACGTTTACGAAGTGGAATTTGTAAGCGGCGGCTATGAGTACGAATACAAAATCGACGCCAAAACCGGCGAAATCCTTGAGTCCGAAAAAGAACCTATAGAAGACTAAAACCTTAAACTTTGGAAAATTTTTCCGAAAAAATCATCATTACCAAAAATTCCCTCCTTGCCCCGAACGCCGAAACGTTCGGGGCGTTTTTTTGATTTCGGAAAATTTCGGCAAAAAGCAAAATCAAAGCTTTTTGAAACGTTTATGGGATTTTATCTTGCGTTTCGGTTGAAATACGCGCGATTTGCGATAAATAAAACGAAGAAAAAACCGCAAAAATATACGCTCTGCGGCGTTAGCTATGGGAAAAAGAAAAACCAAAGAAAACTTAAAAAAAACTGAAAATTATCGCTAAACACTTGAATTGTGCTTAAAAATATTGTATTATTATAATATAAAAGAACGATATTAAAAAACTCGTTTCGACAAAAATCGGGTTTGAAAATATCGGGGCGCCAAAGAGGCCGGCCTCTTTGACTTACGCGGCCGCGTAAGTCGGGTTCGCTTCACTGACGTTTTGCCGCTTACGGCGAAAGATAAGGGTAGGGGTACAAAATGTTTGATACACAAAGGGCAAGCATACTGAAAAGAGTGTCCGCGTTTTTGCTGGACATAATTCTCATCTCCGTTCTTGCGACGGGGTTTGCCTGGCTCATATCCATTATCGTAAACTACGACGCTCACTCAGATAAACTCAACGAAAGTTACAACGCATACTACGAGGCATACGGCATCGATTCGGAACTCAAAGAGGAAGAATACAACGCCATGACCGACGAGGAAAAAGACGCTTACGACCAAAAGCTTAAGGCTATGGAAGAAGCGATGCAGCAGGACAAAGAGCTGCAAAAGCAATTTTCTCAGGTTGTCAGCCTTACGTTGTTGATGGTTTCGTTGGGTATTTTTTTTGCCTACATAATTCTGGAATTTGTGGTGCCGCTGATATTGAAGAACGGACAGACCTTGGGAAAGAAGGTTTTTTCGCTGGCGGTTATGCGAGTTGACGGAGTGAAGGTCACGCCGTTTATGATGTTCGTCAGAACGCTTCTGGGCAAATACACCGTCGAAACGATGATTCCGGTTGCGATAATCGTGCTTATCCTGTTCGGAAGCGGAGGCATTATCGGCATCACGGTGCTGGGCATGTTGACGATTTTGCAGATCGGCCTTTTTGTCGGGACGCACAATCACACCCCTATCCACGACCTTTTCGCGCAAACCGTGGTGGTGGATTTGTCAAGTCAGATTATCTTCGACACCGAAGCCGAGATGATCGAAGCAAAAAAGCAAGCGGCTCAGGCTGCCGCCGAAAGAAAAACGTATTAAAAAACGAATAGTTTTAAAATAACAAGAGGAAACAAATTATGAAAGTTGTATTAGAAAACCTAACAAAAATTTTCCCGAGCCGCAACAAAAAATCCGGTGAAGAAGTGGTGGCCGTCAACAATTTCAGCTTTGAAATTCCGGACGGCAAGCTTATAGGGCTTCTCGGCCCTTCCGGTTGCGGCAAAAGCACCACGCTTTACATGATTTGCGGTTTGCAGGCTCCGACCGACGGCAAAATCTTTTTCGGCGACGAAGACGTAACCGAACTTGCGCCTGAAAACAGGGGCGTAGGCTTAGTGTTCCAAAACTACGCTTTGTATCCGCACATGACGGTTAAGCAAAACATCATGTTCCCGCTCCAGAACCTTAAAGGCAAAGACAGGCTGGAAAAGGAAGAAATGGTTAAACGCGCATACGAAGCGGCAAAACTGGTGCAGATCGACGAGCTTATGGACAGAAAACCGTCCGAGCTTTCCGGCGGTCAGCAACAACGTGTGGCAATCGCCCGCGCCCTTGTGAAGATGCCGAGAGTTCTGCTTCTGGACGAACCTTTGTCCAACCTCGACGCGCGTCTCAGATTGCAGACTCGTGAAGAAATCAGACGTATTCAGCGCGAAACCAAAATCACCACCGTGTTCGTCACGCACGATCAGGAAGAAGCAATGAGCATTTCCGATATGATCGTAGTTATGAAGCTGGGCGTAGTGCAACAAATCGGCCGTCCGCAGGACGTTTACGACAACCCTGTCAACCTGTTCGTCGCAAAATTTTTGGGTACTCCTCCTATCAACGTGTTTGAGGGAGCGGTGTCCGGCGGCAAGCTTTACATAGCCGGCGACGAAGTTATGGACGCGGCGGGCGTTCCGGATCAGGAAGTCTGGGTAGGTATCAGACCGGAAGGCTTCGTTCTTAACGCGGCAGGTCCGTTGAAATGCAAGCTTCAGAGCGTGGAAGTTATGGGACGCGACGTCAGCATAGTTTCCTCTCACGAAGGCTTGGTCAGCCCGGTTATCCGTTCCATCATCGACGCAGACAACAAAATCGACGCTTCCGAAGGAGAAGTAAGATTCAGCCTCAAACCTCACAAAACCTTTATCTTCAACAAAGAGACCGAAGAAAGAATTTACACGGAGGAAAAATAACGTGGTAGACTCTAAAAAACAATGGAAAGCATGGTTATATCTGGCGCCGGCAATCGTGCTGCTGCTGATATTCACCGTGTGGCCTATAATAAACACCTTCAGGCTGGCGTTTCTCGAAAAATACAACGAGATGGAGGCTATTCGAGGAGTTACGTTCAAATTCGGCCTGGCGAACTTCAAATTCGTTTTGAAGTGGAAATGGTTTATGTCGGCCTTGAAGAACACGATGCTTCTCACCGTCGTGACGGTGCCTATCTCGACCATCCTTGCGCTTCTTATCGCGGTTGCCCTCAATTCCATCGGCCCGCTCAAAAGACTGCTGCAAACGATATTCTTCCTGCCGTACGTCACCAACAGCATCGCAATCGGCATGGTGTTCGCGGCAATGTTCAACATCATCGGCTATCAGGGCCTCGGCGATCCTAACATGCACGTGGAAATCGGCATCATCAACAAGCTTCTGGGCCTCTTCGGCGCGGAACCTATAAACTGGATCAACCCGGGATCGAGCTGGGTGGCGAACTTCACGGTCATGGTCATTTACATAGTCTGGAACGCGCTTCCTTTCAAAATCCTCATTTTACTGGGCGGTTTGCAGAGCATAAACAAGCAATATTACGACGCGGCGAAAGTTGACGGCACCAGCAAAGCAAGGATTCTGACAAGAATCACCGTGCCTCTTCTGTCCCCGATGATCGCGTACGTGGTTATCACTGGCTTTATCGGCGGATTTAAGGAATATTCCAGCATCGTCGGCGTTTTCGGCGAGTTTATGGGCCCGCAGGTCGGTTCGGTCGGTTCGATGATAACCATCGTAGGTCTTATCTACAAGGTGTTGCCTGACACTAAGTACGGCTACGCCAGCGCGGCGGCTCTCGTGCTGTTTGCGATAATCATGGTGATAACTCTCATCAACTTGCAGGTCAGCAAGAAGAGAGTGCATTATTAAGGAGGTTGTGTTATGTCTAACGAAAACGAAAGCATGATGGAAAAAGACATTAAAAACGCTACTTCCAAACAAAAAGTTTCAAAAATTCTGAGCCTCGTGCTGCGCTACGGGTTCTTGTGCATCATGGCGCTCATAGTGCTGTATCCGTTCTACTGGATGCTTATGGCTTCCTTGGAAGATCCGGATCAATACATCCGCGAAGTTCCGGCGTTTTTGCCGAAGATGGTGCGCTTTGCCAACTACAAGGAAGCGTTCACCACGGCCAATTTGGGCAGATTGTTCCTTAACACCGCTTACGTCGGTATCGTTTCGACCGTTTTGTCGCTTATCATAACCGTGCTGTCGGCGTTCGCCTTTGCAAGGTTGGAGTTTAAGGGCAAAAACATAATGTTCGGCGCGCTGCTTGCGACGATGATGATCCCGGGCGAGCTGTTTACGATAACCAACTATCAGACGGTCAACTCCTTCGGCTGGATGAATACGTACACGGTTCTTATCGTTCCGTTTTTGGTAAGCGTGTTCTACATCTATCTGCTGAGGCAGAACTTTATGCAAATACCTAACGAATTGTATCTGGCGGCAAAAGTCGACGGAACCAGCGATCTGAAGTATTTGTGGAAGGTTATGATTCCGCTTGCGCTGCCTACGCTCATTTCCATCACCATTCTGAAGATGATGGGCGCATGGAACAGCTACGTCTGGCCGCGCCTCGTTGCGAACAGAGAAGATATGCGTATGATCACCAACGGCTTAAGAAACGCATTCAGAGCAGACGACGGCAACCTTAAGTATCCCGTTCAGCTTGCAGGCGTCGCGCTCGTTTCCGCGCCGCTGTTTCTGGTGTTCGTCTTCCTCAGAAAATATATCATGAAAGGCGTTTCCAGAAGCGGTATCAAGGGTTAAAAGGGCTAAACTTCCCGATTGCGTCGGGAAATTAGATAAAACAATAAAAAACAATAAAATGGAGGAAAAACAAAGCTATGAAGAAATTTTTAGCGGTTATGCTCGTTCTGGTCATGCTCGTTCCTGTTTTTGCAGCGTGCGGCGGACACAAAGCGGTACCTAACTTCGAAGTGCCTGAAGGCGGTTACGACGGCAGCGAAGTTACGATTAAATTCTATCACACCATGGGGGCCAACCTTACTGCGGTGTTGAATAAGTATATTGAATCTTTCAATAAACTTTATCCAAACATTCACATCGAACACTCTCAGGTGGGCGGTTACGACGACGTTCGCAGCCAGATCAGCACCGAAATCACCGTCGGCAACCAACCGAACATCGCTTATTGCTATCCTGACCACGTTGCTCTTTACAACGTTGCAGGCGTAGTTGCCAACCTCGATAACCTTATCGAAAGCAAAATCGAAGTTAACAGAGCCGATGAAACCACCGAAATCCTCGGTCTGACCGAAGAACAGAAGAACGACTTCATCGAAGGTTACTACAACGAAGGCAAAGCTTACGGCGACGAATTGATGTACACCATGCCGTTCTCCAAGTCCACCGAAGTTTTGTACTACAACAAAACCTTCTTCGACGAACACAACCTCAGCGTTCCTACCACTTGGGACGAAATGGAAGCGGTTTGCGAAGCCATCAAAAAAATCGATCCGTCCAGCATTCCTCTCGGATACGACAGTGAAGCAAACTGGTTCATCACCATGTGCGAACAGATGAATTCTCCGTACACCTCCGCAACCGGTGAAAAATATCGCTTCAACAACGAAACCAACCGCGCTTTCGTCGCAAGATTCCGCGAATGGTATCAAAAGAACTACGTTACCACCCAAACCCTGTACAAAGCTTACACCAGCGGTCTGTTCGTAAACACCGATTCCACCAAAGCTAAGAGCTATATGTCCATCGGTTCTTCCGCAGGTGCAACTCACCAACGTCCGGCAGCCGACGACGAAGGCAACTATCCGTTCGAAGTGGGCATCGCTTCCATTCCGCAAGTAGATCCGTCGAACCCGAAAGTTATCTCTCAGGGCCCGAGCGTCTGCATCTTCAAGAAAGATAACCCGCAAGAAGTCGTTGCAAGCTGGCTGTTTGTGAAATACCTCACCACCAACGTTGATTTCCAAACCGATTTCTCCCTTGCTTCCGGTTACGTTCCTGTTCTCAAATCCGTTCAGGAAACCGCTAAATACAAAGCAACCGTTGCAAAACTCGAGAAAGAAAACCGCGTCATCAAAGACAAAGACGGCAAGCCGGTTCCTAAACTCGACGCCGACGGCAACGTTGTGACCGACGCTCAAGGCAACACCGTTTACCAAGAAGAAAGCATCAACGAATACATTGCAACCCTCAGCACCAAGGTTTGTTTGGATCAAGCGAACGCTTACTACGTTTCCCCTGCATTCAACGGCAGCTCCACGGCTCGTGAACAGGTCGGTTCCCTTATGACCGCTTGCTTCATTCTCACCGGAGCAGACTACGAACAACAAATCAAGAATCTGTTTGAAGAAGCAATCGCCGCTTGCGAATACATGGGCTAACAAAAACTCATAGCAAACGGTAGCAAATAACAAAACTTATATTATTAAGGTTAAAAATGAAAAAATCACTTAAACTGTTATCCATACTGTTGGTGATATGTCTGGCCCTTGCTTTTGTCGCCGCGTGCGACAAGCAAGGTGAGCCTTGCACTTCGCACGTTGACGCAAATTCCGACGGGATTTGCGACAAGTGCGGGGCAAAGGTGGACACGGACGTCCCGTCGGAACCGGTGGACTACGTTTCGCAGCTCAAGCTGGATATGAACTCTTCCACCAAAAAACAAGAAGTTACCGTCAAAAACTACGTTGACGGCGACACGACGCACTTCAACGTGCCGAAGTCTGTTTCCGAAACGGGCGTTCTGAAAGCCAGATATCTTGCCATCAACACGCCGGAATCTACGGGCAAAATCGAAGATTACGGCCACACGGCTTCCAGATTCACCAAAGAAAAGCTTAAATCGGCCGTTTCCATCATCGTGGAATCGGACGACAACAAGTGGAACATCGATTCCACCGGCAGCAGATTTTTGGTGTGGGTTTGGTATAAACCGGCTGAGGGCGCCGAATACAGAAACCTCAACCTCGAAATTTTGCAGGAAGGGCTGGCCATTGCGTCAAACACCGCAAACAACCGTTACGGTACGACATGCACCAAGGCTCTCGATCAGGCAAAGAAACTGAAACTCTACGTCTTTTCGGGCGTGGCGGATCCTGAAGTTTACAGGGGAGAGGCCATCGAAATCACGCTTAAAGAGCTTCGCACAAACATCGAGGACTACAAGGACAAAGTGGTTGCTTTCGAAGGCAACAGCATCCGTTTCTACAACAACGGCGTTTATTTGCAGGATTACGACGCGGAAACCGATATGTATTACGGCATTTATTGCTACTACGGATTCAGTTTCGGCGGAGTTTCGGTGCTTGCATTGGGCAACAGAGTAAGGATGGTCGGCAGCGTACAATATTACGAAACCGGCGGAACTTATCAGGTTACGGACATCAAATACGATCCGTTTGACGACAGCACTTTGTCCGTCGTTTCCAGAGGCAATCCGATCGGAAGCAAGGAAATCGACGCCGCAACCTTCACGGACGGCAAAGTCCGCGTTGAAAAAGAAGTGCTTAACGAAGAAACGGGAGAAGTCGAAGTGCAGGTCGAGAGCAGAGATTTTGCCGAGCTTGCAATGAACACTCTCGTTGAAATGAAAAATCTGAAGATCGTGGGCGTTTCCACCACGACGAACGAAGACTCGTCAAATTACGGCGCAATGACTTTCACCTGCCAAGTGGACGGCAAGACCGTTAAGGTCAGAACCGTTCCGCTAAAAGACGCAGACGGCAATCTTCTGACGAAAGAAGATTTCCTTGGCAAAACCATCAGCGTCAAGGGCATCGTGGACTTCTTCGGCGGTGATTATCAGATCAAAGTCTTCAGTGTAGGAAACATCACTGTGGTCGAATAATGCGGTTTGCGGCGCAAAATGCGTCGCTAAACCTCGTTTTGCGTCAACTGACGCCAAAAAACCGAATTGTAGCCCTGCGGGGGTAACCTTGAGGGTTAAGATTAAACAATAAAAAACTATAAGGAGAGAAACAATGAAAAAAACAAAGATACTTGTTTTTGTTCTGTTGGTAGCTTTGTGCCTCAGCTGCTTCGCGGCTTGCAACAAAACTCCGAAGGAACTTGTCGACGCAAGAGATTATTTGTATAATCAGTACAAAGAATTCGACGGCAAAGCAACTCCTGCGGACTTCAACAGAGTCGGCGCCGTTATGATCAACGGCACTAAGTATCCTATCGAATGGACCGTAGAAGTGAAAACCGAAGGTCAATCCGAAAGCGTTAAGGTTGTCAAAAACGAAGACGGCACCGTTACCGTTGACGTTGACGAAAAAGCAGCCGTGGAAATTTCCTACGACCTCGTCGCAACCATCTCTAACGCCAAAGGCAAAACCATCACCGTTACCTTCCACCACACCGTACCGCAATTCAAAGAATTGACTTATGCCGAGTACTATGCGACAAAGGCCGGCAAAACAGTTGTAGTAAAAGGTGTTATCACCGCTATTATTTCCAAAGAACGCGGCAACACTGTCAATGGTTTCTATATGCAAGATCAGGATGGCGGTTATTATGTCTATGGCATGGTTTCAGGCCAAACCCCGGAATCGTTGGGTCTCAAAGTCGGTATGACCGTTAGAGCAGCCGGCGAAAAGGACATCTACAACGGTACACATGAAATAAAAGATGCCGGTGTTGAAATTCTTGACGAAACCATCACCGCCGTTACTCCTGCAGATTACACCGAAATCTTCACTAAAGCAGCCAAACTTTCCGATGAAGCGCTTACCGCAAAACAATCCACCGTTGTTACGCTTAAGGGTGTCACCGTCAAAGAAAACGGCGGCAGCGACGGCAGCTACTATTACTTCGAGCTTGCAGGGAAAAAGTCTTACGTTCGTATTTCTTCTTCCGCTTGCCCGCTCACAAAAGACGAAATCACTGCTTTCAAGGCCGGTTTTGAATCCAGCTTTGGCAAAGTAGGCAACGTCACCGGTATCATTTCACTCTATGACGGATCGTTCTATCTGACTCCGATCAGCGGCACTCCGTTTACCGATCTTCAGTTGCCGGTGCTTTCCGATGCAGACGCAGTTGCTTTCGAAAAGGGCGCTCTCACTTTCATGAGCCTTATCGGTTACGACGGAAGCTATGACCTTGCGTTCCAAGGCTCGGCTTATACCGACGTTGTTATTTCTTGGGCTCTCGACAAAGAGTATGCCGGCGTTTCCATCGCTGACAACAAACTCGTTGTTGAACTTCAAGAAGAAGCACAAACCATAAAACTCGTTGCCACCATCAAACGTGGTGAAGCAACCGACACCAAAGAGTTTGAAGTGGCTATCGATGCTGCCACCACGCAGGAATATCTCGCGAAAATGGTCGATGCTCCTGCGGCAGGCACCTACAAAATTGCAATGGATACCACTGCAGCAGGCGGCACCGTGCTCTACTTCGACGGCACTTTGAACAACAGAGGCGCGCTTGTTACCACCGAAAAAGCGGCTAAAGCAGCAGACGTTGTTGTTGAAGCGGTA
>HF988630.1:0-3190 GCA_000434675.1 Faecalibacterium sp. CAG:1138
GACTCACCTGTTTTTAAGTGGTAGCGGCGGTCAGATTCGAACCAACGACCTGCCGGGTATGAACCGGCCGCTATAACCAACTAAGCTACGCCGCCACGATTGGTTGCGGGGATGGGATTTGAACCACATGACCTCCGGGTTATGAGCCCGACGAGCTACCGAACTGCTCTACCCCGCGACAATTTAATACATAAATGCTAGATTAGTTTACCCTATGAACGGTGTTTTGTCAAACGATTTTGGGCGATTTTTGAAAAATTTTTTGACCGCTTAAAAAATATGTCGGGTTTTTGCGAAGGCGGCGCACAACAAATATGCAGATTTTTATACAATTTTGCATAAAACGCTTGCCGTTTTTGAAAATATAGTATATGATGTATTAAGCACCGTTGAGAGGGACTATGAAAAAGAACAAAGACGTTAAATACTTAATACTTCTTCTATCAGTCGCCGTCATTTGGGGATTTGGATTTTTGTCAACCACCTGGGCGCTCCAAGAAGGCTTTACAGTGGTTATGTTCAATATCCTCCGCTTCGGCGCGTCGGCAGTTGTTTTGGGCGTTGTGTTTTTTAAGCAAATTTCAAAACTGACGCTTAAACAGGTCGGATACGGCGCATTAACTGCGGTTTTGCTCGTTGCGGGCTTCTGGTTCCAGACTGCAGCGCTGGGTTCTGCAGATGCGTCAACGGCGAATATTTCGCTTTTCACAGCCTCGGGCGTGGTGATGGTTCCGTTCTTCTGCTGGATCATAAAACGCAAAAAACCGAGCCTTAACGTGTTTATCGCCGCGATTTTGGCGTTTCTGTCCGCCCTGTGCATGAACCTCAACGGCGAATTCGGACATTTTTCAAAGGGCGATCTGCTTGCGCTTGCAAGCGCGGCTTGCTTCGGCTTGCACTACGTCGTGCTGGATTTCACCTCCAAAAAAGTGGGAAAAGGCGCGCTGACGTTTTTGCAGATGGCGTTTGCAACCGTCGGGTTTGCAATCGTCGGCCTTATCTTTTCTCCTTCCGATTTCACCTTGTCGGGCGTTTCCGCCGCAGGTTGGGGCTGGATGGCGGAAATCGTCGTTTTGGGCACGGTGTTTGCCTACATCGTTCAAACGTTCGCTCAAAACAGCGTAAGCCCTGCTTACGCAAGCGTAATGCTGTCGGCAGAAGGTATTTTCGGAAGCATATTCAGCCTGGCGTTCGGGATGATATCTTTCAGCTGGTGGATTGCCGCAGGCACCGTTTTTATGGCCGCCGCCGTGGTTCTGACGGAAGGCGTGCGCCTGAAAAAAACGGAAGCAACCTCCTCGGATACGGATACGAAATAGAAAAATTAAAAGAAACGAAAAAGCTCGCCGTAAGCGAGCTTTTTTCAGTATAGTTATTTTACACGTTGAAGCGGAACAGCACCACGTCGTCGTCCTGCATGACGTAGTCTTTGCCTTCGCTTCTGACCTTGCCTGCGGCTTTTGCGGCGTTGAAGCTGCCGTATTCCAAAAGAGTTTTGTAGTCGACTATTTCTGCCCTGATGAAACCTTTTTCGAAATCGCTGTGGATTTTGCCTGCCGCTTGCGGCGCTTTCGTGCCGCGTTCGATGGTCCAAGCGCGGGTTTCTTTTTCGCCGGCGGTGAGGTAGCTTATAAGTCCCAAAAGCTCGTAGCTTGCGGCAACCAGCTTGTCGAGGCCGCTTTCCTCAACTCCGAGGTCGGAAAGAAACGCGGCTTTCTCCGCAGGATCCAGCGAAGCAAGTTCCTCCTCGAGTTTTGCGCAGACGACGATAACTTCGCTGCCTTCTTCCTTTGCAAATTCCTTGACGGCTTTGACGTAGGCGTTATCCTCTGCTCCGACGTCGTCCTCGCCGATGTTGGCGGCATAAATGACTTTTTTGGCCGTAAGAAGGAAGTATCCGTCCACTTCCGCTTTTTGTTCCGTAGTCATGGAGAAGGTTCTGACAGGCTTGCCGCTTTCCAGATGCGCGTACAATTTTTCCATAAATTCCGCTTCTTCCAACAGCTTTTTATCCCCGCCCTTCGCCATGTTTTTGGCTTTTGCGATGCGGCGTTCCAAAGCCTCCATATCGGAGAAAATAAGCTCCAGATTTATGGTTTCGATGTCCCTCACGGGATCCACGGAGCCGTCGACGTGAGTGATGTTTTCATCGTCGAAGCATCTGACGACGTGAACTATTGCGTCCACTTCCCTTATGTGCGACAAAAATTTGTTTCCGAGGCCTTCGCCGCGGCTTGCGCCCTTCACGAGGCCCGCTATGTCCACGAACTCCAAGGTGGTCGGAGTTATTTTTTTGCTGTCATAAAGCGCGGCAAGCTTTGCAAGCCTTTCGTCCGGCACCGCCACTACGCCGACGTTCGGCTCGATGGTGCAAAACGGATAGTTCGCACTCATTGCTCCCGCATTTGTTATTGCGTTGAAAAGTGTGCTTTTGCCGACGTTCGGCAAACCTACTACGCCTAATTTCATATTGCCTCCAAAAGCGTCGGGGGTATATCCCGCCCGCATAAATCATAATAATTATATAATAACAATTCGTTTTTGTAAACAAAAAAGGAAAGTATGGCGGAAATAATAAAGAGTATTTTTTTGGGGATATTGCAAGGCTTGACGGAGTTTTTGCCGGTGTCGTCGTCGGGGCATCTGGTGCTTGCGGAAAAGCTGGGACTCGGGGAAGCGAGCTTGTTTTTCAACGTAACGCTGCACCTCGGGACGCTGGGGGCGGTTTTCGTGGTTTATCGGAAAAAGATATTCGAAATAATTAAGGCTCCGAGAAAGAATAAACTGTGGCTTTACGTTCTGGCGTCGGTGCCGACGGCGGCGCTCGGCCTCGTGTTCAAGAAGCTGCTTCCGGAGCTTTTGATCGGCAAATATCTGCCTCTCGGTTTTATGATAACGGCCGTCGTTTTGGCGGCAGGCGAACTTGTGCGAAACGACAAAATCACGGGTTTAACCGCCAAAAACGCGTTTTTAACAGGCGTTGCGCAAGGTTTGGCGGTTTTCCCGGGAATATCCAGAAGCGGCAGCACGATAACCGCCGCCAGACTTTTCGGCATGGAAAAAACGGAAGCCGCGGACTTTTCGTTTCTGCTTTCCGTGCCCGTCATTTTAGGCAGCGGAATGCTGGAATTTTACGAGGCTTTATCCTCCGGCGCCGCTATCCAAATCGCGCCTGTCGCGGCGGGGGCCG
>HF988630.1:3203-19565 GCA_000434675.1 Faecalibacterium sp. CAG:1138
ATCGCGCCTGTCGCGGCGGGGACCGTCGCCGCCTTTTTGTCGGGGCTTGCGGCCCTGACTTTTATGATAAACACCGTCAAAAAACATAATTTTTGGCCGTTTGCGGCGTACACGGCCGTTCTTTCGGTGGTCAGCTTCTTCGTTTTGTAACGACGGTTTTTTTCTCACGTCGTGAGAAAGAAAGAAAAAGCCCTTGCTAAGTCGGCCGTTTTATGCTAAAATAGGTCTATCTTAACGAGGTGTAACATGGATTACAAAAGTATTATTGCAAATTTGATAGAAATCGAAGGCATTTCCTCTGCGGAAATCGCCGCTCTCATTACCCCGCCTAAAGACAGCAAGATGGGCGATTTTTGCCTGCCTTGCTTCAGATTTTCGAAGGCTCTCAGAAAATCTCCGATTGCCATCGCGGAAGAACTGGCTGCGTCTGTTACCCTGCCCGACTGCTTTGAAAAAGCGGAAGCCGTGGCGGGATATCTCAATTTCACTCTTGACAAAAAGGCCTACAACAAGCGCATAATCGAAAAGGCCGTGGCAGACGGCAAAGCGTACGGCGATCAGAACGTAGGCGAAGGCAAAAACGTCTGCATCGACTATTCCAGCGTCAACGTGGCAAAACCGCTGCATATCGGTCATCTTTCGTCAACCGCAATCGGCGCGGCGCTTTACCGCATATACAAAAAACTGGGCTACAACGCCATCGGCATCAATCACCTCGGCGACTGGGGCACGCAGTTCGGCAAGCTTATCGTGGCCTACAAGCTTTGGGGCAACGACGAAGACATCGAAAAACGCGGCGTAACCGCTTTGGTGGAAATCTACGTCCGTTACCACAAGGAAGCCGAAGAAAAACCCGAAATGGACGACGAAGCGCGCGCCTGGTTCAAAAAAATCGAGGATTTCGATCCGGAAGCGACGAGGCTGTTCAACTGGTTTAAGGAAATTACCCTCAAAGAAGTGGTCAAAATCTACGACCGCCTCGGCATCAAATTCGACTACTACACCGGCGAAAGCTTCTACAACGACAAAATGCAGCCCGTTCTGGATCTTCTGGAGAAAAAAGGTCTGCTCGTCGAATCGAACGGGGCAAAAGTCGTTGATCTTTCCGCATACAACATGCCGCCGTGCCTTCTCGTGCGCTCCGACGGCGCGACGCTCTACGCCACCCGTGACCTTGCCGCCGCTTACTACAGAAAGGCCACCTTCGATTTTTACAAATGCTTATACGTCGTTGCGTATCAGCAAAATCTGCATTTCAAGCAGTGGTTCAAAGTGGTGGAACTTGCGGGCGAAAGCTGGGCAAAGGATCTCGTGCACGTCAATTTCGGCATGGTAAGCCTGCCTGACGGCGCCATAAAAACCAGGGCCGGCAACTATATTTTGCTTGAAGACGTTCTGAATAAATCCGTGGAAAAGGCCCTGCAAATCATCACCGAAAAATCGCCGGATCTCGAAAACAAGGAAGAGGTTGCCGAACAAGTCGGCATAGGCGCGGTGCTTTTCAGCGTGCTTTATAACAGCAGAATCAAAGACATCGTTTTCAGCTACGACAGAGTCCTGAACTTCGACGGCGAAACCGGCCCTTACGTTCAATACACTCACGCAAGATGCAACAGCGTTCTGAAAAAAGCGGGCGAGTACGACGGCGGCGAAGTGGATTATTCGGGCATATCCGACGAGGAAAGCTCGGAAGTGGTGAAGCTTATCGCTTCCTTCCCTGAAGCCGTAAAAGCCGCGGCGGAAAAATACGAGCCGTGCTTCGTGGCCAGACACCTCGTTTTGCTGGCTCAAAGCTACAACAGATTTTATCTTGCGAACCGCATTGCGAACGCAGAGCCGAAAATCAGAAACGCGCGCGTGCTTCTGACCACGGCAGTCAAAAACGTTTTGGAAAGCGGACTTGCCCTTTTGGGCATTGCCGCACCTGAAAAAATGTAGGTGAAAAATGAGTTATCTTGAAAGATTTATGGCGGACGTAGAATGTTCCGTAACACCGTATCATGCGGTTGAAACAATCAAAAACAAGTTTTTAAGTGCCGATTTTGTCGAATTGAAAGAATCGGAAACGTGGAACTTAGAGAGAAACAAAAAGTATTTTGCGGTGCGAAACGGCTCGGCCGTCATCGCCTTCACGACGGGCAGCGCCTGCGGCTTTAATATCGTCGCCGCGCACACCGACAGCCCGTGTTTGAAGGTGAAAAAGAATCCCGAAATAACGACCGGCGGCGTCAGAAAACTGAACGTCGAAACTTACGGCGGTGGCCTTTGGTACACCTGGTTCGACAGACCGCTTAAGCTTGCCGGACGCTACGTCGAAAAGAACGGCGACGAGCTTCGGGTGAAGCTTTTTAAGTCGGAACGTAGCTTTGTCGTGCCGTCGGTGGCAATTCACTTTAACCGCGAGGCAAACACCTCTTTTGCGGTAAATTCGCAAATCGACCTTATGCCTGTCGTCGGCCTCGGGGCGGGCGAAAGCGTTATTAAAGAAAGCTGGCTGGACGAAGACCTATTCGTGGTTTCTGACGAAAAACCGTTTTTGGCCGGAGAAAAAGGCGAATTTTTGGTTTCTCCGCGTCTTGACGACCTCGCTTCGGCGTTTGCCGCGGCGGAAGCCGTCATAAACGCGCCCGCGGACGGACTTTCGGTATGCTTTCTGGCCGACAACGAAGAAGTCGGCTCTTCCACCAAGCAAGGCGCGGGCGGAACTTTTTTGAAAAGCACGCTTAAAAGAATCGCCTGCTCTTTGGGCATGGACTTTGACACGGCCCTGGCGTCGTCGTTTATGGTTTCTGCCGACAACGCGCACGCTGTACACCCGAATCATCCCGAAAAATCCGATCCGACAAACAGCGTAATTCTCGGCGAAGGCGTCGTTGTGAAGCATCACGCAAACCAAAACTACACCACCGACGCGGTTTCCTCCGCCGTTATCAAGCAAATCGCCGAAAAAGCAGGAATTAAAACGCAGGACTTTTTTATGCGTTCGGACTTACGGTGCGGCTCTACGCTCGGCGCAATCTCCTCCACCCAGGTTTCCGTAAAAAGCGTGGACGTCGGCATTGCGCAGCTTGCCATGCACAGCGCGGTCGAAACCGTCGCCGCTTCGGATTTGGAGGCGGCGGTGAAGCTTTTCGAAGGTTTTTTCAAAGCAAAAATTCAATTTCCGGAAGACGGAAGAATAATTTTGAAATAGCCCCGTTTTTGAGGTAAAAACACGTATTTTCGGCTTCCGCAACCAAAAGTTGCCGAAATTCGGCCGTATTGAAAACTAAAATAGGTGGCCGCAACCGAGGACGTCGGCGTATAATTGCCTCAAGAAAAACACGAGGAGACAAAAAAATGAACTTAGAAATCGCAAACAGACTTGTTGAACTCAGAAAACAACACGGTTATTCTCAGGAAGACCTTGCAGACAAACTGGGAGTAAGCAGACAGGCAGTGTCCAAATGGGAACGCGTGGAAGCTTCGCCCGACACCGACAACCTAATCGCGCTGGCAAAACTTTACGGCGTGTCTTTGGACGAACTTTTGAATTATAAGCCTTCCGCCGCCGCAGGCAAAGAGGCCGAAGCGGAAACCGCGGAAGATAGCTCCGACGCGGAAGAAACCAAAGACGATTCCGAAAAAACCGACGACGATATGTCCGCGGAAGAATTCGATCGGAAATATCGCACCAAACACGGAATACATATAAAAGATAAGGACGGCACCGTCGTCCACATCGGTCTCGACGGCATTCACGTTAAGGACGAAGGCGACGAAGTACACGTGGGACTCAGCGGAATTCACGTCAAAGAAAGCAAAAACGGCAAGGAAGAATCGCACGATTTTTCGCCGAAAGAGTTTTTCGTCAAAAAACGCAATCACCCGATCTGGGCAATCGTGAACGCAACGTCCGTGCTGCTTATCGTGGCGGCTTACCTGCTTCTGGGCTTTTTGATGGACGCATGGCATCCGGCGTGGCTGCTGTTCCTGCTCATCCCTACCCTGACCGCAAACAATTTAAGCGACTTGACAGGCACCTTCCCTATTCTCGTCGTCGTCGGATTCCTGTGCTTAGGCTTCTTCCTCGACGCATGGCACCCGGGCTGGTTGATATTCCTGTCCATACCGGTTTTCTACATCGCCGTCGACCAAATCAAAAAGGCCGTCAGGGCGAACAGAAAAATCAAGATTACCAAAATTACCGACGAAAACGGCGTCGTGATTGACGGAGATCACATCGAAATCAAATAATCTTAGCCGCACGGCAATACGACGGCGCGCCCCAAGGGCGCGCTTTTTGTTTTGTAGCCCGTCTTTCGTTCGGCTTTACCCTCCACGAAAAAGAAAAAACGGGCCGTCAGAGGCCGATTTTGGGGTAAATCGATAAAAATTTTTAATTTTTAAGGAAAATCCGACGAAAATCGCTTTTATATTATATGTTATGTATGATATAATATTATATTATATAAGGAGAATTTTGCGATTGAAAAACGCCATCTCGGACGACGACGTTCTCGTGATTTTTACAGACAAAGGCTTCGGCCTCAAAAACACGGAATTTGCCGCAAAAAAGAAAATCAGGTTTTTGGGAAACGTCGAAGAAGACCCGAGATCGGTCATCGTTTTCTCCGACGGCGACGACGTGAGCGTTGCGTACTGCGGCAAAACCGCAAAACACTATCAAAAACTTTTCGAGGAAAACTCCTCGGTGGAATTTTAGAATAAATTAAGAGCAAAAATATCGGAGGAAATATGGTAGAAAGAGTAGAATCCAACTATGACGAAAGCGCCATTCAGGTTCTGGAAGGTCTGGAACCTGTCAGAAAGCGCCCGGGCATGTACATCGGCAGCACCGACGAAAGAGGTTTGCACCACCTTGTCTACGAAGTGGTGGACAACGCCATCGACGAGGCTTCGGCCGGATATTGCGACTATATCCGCATCACCCTTCAGCACGACGGAAGCTGCATGGTTGAGGACAACGGCCGCGGTATTCCTACCGGCATCATCGAAAAAGAAGGCAAATCGGCTGTCGAAGTCGTTTTGACCAAGCTTCACGCCGGCGGCAAATTCGGCGGCGGCGGCTACAAAATTTCCGGCGGTCTGCACGGCGTCGGCGTTTCCTGCGTGAACGCGCTCAGCGAATGGCTGGAAGCGACCGTCTATCAGAACGGCAAGGTTTTCAAGCAGGTTTTTAATCGCGGCGTGGCGCAAGCTCCGCTTAAGGAAATCGGCCCGTCCGACGGCAGAACCGGCACCACCATCACCTTCTACCCCGACGACGAAATTTTCGAAACCCTCGACTTCAACTACGACACCTTAAAAGTCAGGATAAGGGAACTGGCGTATCTCAACCGCGGCATCACCATCGAATTCAACGATCTGCGCCCGGACGAACCGAGACGTGAAAAATTCCACTACGAAGGCGGCATCGTTCAATTCGTCAACACCTTAAATCAGGGCAAGGAAACCGTGTTCCCTGAGGTTATCTATATCGACGACACCTACGAAAACGGCGAAATCGAGCTGGCGCTTCAATATAACGACAGCTACACAGACACCGTTTACGCTTTTGCAAACAACATCAACACCGTTGAAGGCGGCACGCACCTGGAGGGCTTCAAGGCAAGCCTTACCAAAATCATCAACGACTACGCAAAAAAGGCCAACATCATCAAGGGCGACGAAAAACTTTCCAGCGAAGACGTCAGAGAAGGCCTCACTGCCGTTCTGTCGGTCAAACTGACCAACCCTCAATTCGAAGGACAGACCAAAACCAAACTCGGAAACAGCGAAATGAGAAGCGTCGTTTCCAAAGCCGTAACCGAGCACCTCGGAAGCTATCTAGAGGAACACCCGAAGGAAGCCAAGGATTTGATTATGAAGAGCGTTCTCGCCGCCAAGGCACGCGAGGCCGCAAGAAGCGCCAGAGACCTTGCAAGGCGCAAATCCGCCCTGGAAAGCACAACTCTTCCGGGCAAGCTTGCCGACTGCACCGACAAGGATCCGTCGCTTTGCGAAATTTATATGGTTGAGGGCGACTCCGCAGGCGGCACCGCAAAAACCGGCAGGGATCGCAGATTCCAGGCCATTCTGCCGCTGAGGGGCAAAATCCTGAACGTCGAAAAAGCAAGGCTGCACAGAGTTCTGGAAAACGAAGAAATCAAATCCATGATCACCGCTTTCGGCTGCGGCATAAATCAAGACTACAACGAAGAAAAGCTCCGCTACAACCGCATCATCTGCATGACCGATGCCGACGTGGACGGCAGCCACATCAGAATTCTGCTTCTGACCTTCTTCTTCCGTTTTATGCGTCCGCTTATCGAAAACGGACACGTTTACATCGCTCAACCGCCTCTCTACAAGGTTCAGCGCCAAAAGACGATAAAATACTGCTACAGCGACGACGAACTGCGCCAGACGCTTGCCGAAATGGGCGGCAAAGGCACCGAAGTTCAGCGCTACAAAGGTCTTGGCGAAATGGACGCGGAACAGCTTTGGGAAACCACCATGAATCCGCAGACGCGTATTCTTCTGAAGGTTACCATGGAAGACGCCGTTTCGGCGGATCAGACTTTCAGCCTGCTTATGGGCGAACAGCCGGAACTCAGGCGCAAGTTTATCGAGGATAACGCAACGCTGGTTGCCGACCTCGACATTTAACGGAGGGACGATATGGCAAAAGAAATTATACACAGAGATTTCGTGGAGCATCTTGCTCAATCGAAAATCGTCAAAGTTGAAGTTGAATCCGAAATCAAAAAGAGCTTTATCGCCTACGCCATGGCGGTTAACGTTTCGCGCGCCATTCCTGACGTAAGAGACGGCTTAAAACCGGTTCATCGCCGTATCCTTTACAGCATGAACGAGCTCAACCTCACCTCCGACAAGCCGTACAGAAAGTGCGCGCTCATCGTAGGCGACGTTTTGGGTAAATATCACCCTCACGGCGACAGCTCGGTTTACGACGCGCTCGTAAGACTGGCGCAGGACTTCTCCATTCGTTGTCCGCTCATCGACGGCCACGGCAACTTCGGCAGCGTGGACGGCGATCCGGCGGCGGCTTATCGTTACACCGAAGCAAGGCTCTCCAAAATCGCCAACGAAATGATAAGGGACATCGACAAAAAAACCGTCGATTTCTGCCCTAACTTCGACGACACCCGCGAACAGCCTACCGTTCTTCCCGCAAGATACCCTAACCTGCTCGTAAACGGCTCCGACGGCATAGCTGTCGGTATGGCGACCAGCATCCCGCCTCACAACCTCGGCGAAGTTATCGACGCCACGGTTGCCCTCATCGACAATCCGGACCTCGAGGTTGAGGACCTTATGGAATTCGTTCCGGGCCCCGACTTCCCGACGGGCGCCACCATTTTGGGCAGAGCCGCCATCAGACAGGCATATAAGACCGGCAGAGGCGGTTGCGTCATCAGAGCCAAGTGCGACATCGAAGAAAAAGAAAACGGCCGCGAAAGCCTCGTTTTCACAGAAATTCCGTATCAGGTGAACAAAGCGCGCCTTATCGAAAACATCGCCGATCAGGTGAAGGATAAACGCCTCGAAGGCATCAGCGACATCAAGGAAGAATCCGACCGCCACGGCATGCGTATCGTTATCGACGTCAAAAAGGACGCCAACGCGCAAGTCGTTCTGAACAATCTTTACAAGCAAACGCAGCTTCAGATCAATTATTCAATGATCATGCTCGCCCTTGTGGACGGCACGCCGAGAATACTGAACCTCAAAGAAATTCTGTCCGCATACATCAAGCACCAGGAGGACGTCGTTACGAGGCGCACTCGTTTCGACCTCGAACGCGCTCAGGAAAGGGAGCACATCTTAAAGGGCTTGGCCATCGCCGAAGCCAACATCGACGAAGTTATCCAGATCATCAAAACCGCTTCCGACAGAGTGGACGCGCAGGCAAAACTTATCGAACGCTTCCTCCTCAGCGACGCGCAGGCAAACGCCATTCTGGAAATGAGAGTCTATCGCCTCACCGCGCTGGAAGTTGACAAGATAAACGCAGAACTTGAGGATAAAGAGCGCGAAATAGCAGATTATCAGGACATTCTGGCAAATATCGGCCGCGTGAACGAAATCATCAAAACCGAAATGCTGGATATAAAAGCGCGCTACAACACGCCGCGTTTGTCGGAAATCAGCTACGACTACAGCGAAATCAACATCGAAGACCTCATCGAAAAAGAAGACATCGTCGTTACTCTCACCCACGGCGGCTACATAAAACGTATGCCGGTTGCGGAATACCAGAGTCAGCACAGAGGCGGCATGGGCGTTACCGCGCACAAGACCAAAGAAGACGACTTCGTGGAAACCATGTTCACCACGTCCACGCACGACGATCTTATGTTCTTCACGAATATGGGCAAGGTTTACCGCCTGAAAGGCTACGAAGTGCCTGAAGCCGCGCGTATGGGCAGAGGCAGAGCCGTCGTCAACCTGTTACAGCTGGAGCAAGGAGAAAAGGTAACCACTCTGCTCCCGGTCGTCAAAGACGACGTGAATGACGACTGCTTCCTGATGCTGGCCACCAGAAACGGACTTATCAAAAAGACCAGCCTCACCGAATTCGTCAACATTCGCCGCACAGGCAAAAAGGCCATCAAACTTCTGGACGACGACGAGCTTATCGCGGCAATCATCACCAAGGGCGACGACGAACTTATCATGGCTTCCCGCGACGGCAAGTGCATAAGGTTTGCCGAAAAAGACGTAAGAGCCATGGGACGCGACGCGCAGGGCGTCAAATCCATAAAACTTAACGACGGCGACTACGTTGTGGATATGGCCCTCGTTCAGGACGGAATGGAAGTTCTGACGGTGTCCGCCGGCGGCTACGGCAAACGTACCTCCCCTGACGAATACAGATGCCAGGGACGCGCGGGCAAAGGCATAAAAGCAGGCGTGTTCAATGAAAAGACGGGCAAGCTTGTGGGCCTCAAGATGATCGATCCGGCGCACGACATAATGATGATCACCGACAGCGGAACGATAGTTCGCGTGCACGCAGAAGAAATCAGCTGCATCGGCCGCGACACGCAGGGCGTCAGAGTTATGAGAATCAAGGGCGCGGGCGAAATCGTTTCCATCGTAACCACTCCTCACGAGGACGACGAACCGGAAGAAACGGAAAACCTCGAGCAAACCGCGACAGCGGCAGACGAAGCCATCGCTTCCGAAACGGTGCAGGAATTCCCTGAAGAATAATAAATCAAGCTTAACAATGCAAAAACGCACTTTTTAAGTGCGTTTTTCATTTATATAGAAAGCCCTCGGTTAGAACCGAGGACTTTCTTTTGGGTGGATTGAAATTAGCTGTTTTTGATGATGGAGAAATATTTGTCCATGTTGTCAAAGAATTTTTTGACGGTTAAAAGATCTTCTTCGTTGGCGTACAGGGCCACAGTGAAGGTTATCTCGTTATTGTAGGTGGTGAGCGCCAGCTGAATGTACGGCGCTTTCTTTATGGAACCGGTGATGAATGTGTCTTCCGTCGTAAGGTCGCCGAATTTCAGGGTTTTCGCGTCCATTATGCCGATGTTGGAAATTGCCACCAGCGGATTGTTGAACGCTGCGGCAACCACTTTTTTGGCAATCGGGTGCGGAAGAATCCAGTAGCCGAATCTGAGCTGCGGCAAACCGCCGAGGCCCGGATAGTCGCCTTTTGCGGCGGCCATATTCTGGTTGACCTGCGCTATAGTGCTGAAAATGCTTTCGTTTTTGTAGTTATCAACCGGACAAATGATTTTGGTTACGAAGTTCGTCAGGCCTTCGGTGCGTCCGTCAGGCAGATATCTTCGAAGGTCCAGTATGCAATCAACGTCGAGAGGCACCTGATCCAAAGGGATAAGATCGGCAAGAGAGCGCGAATACACGGCCAAAATGATGTCGTTAAGCGTCATGTGGTTGCGTTTTCCGACTTCTTTGATTTTTTCGAAGTCCTCTGCCGAAAGCTTGTGGCGCATAATGTGCGGCTCGAGAGCGTAACGATTCTTTTTGCTATACGGGAAGCCGATCATTTCGTCAGGCATCTTGCCGTGAGCAAAGCGGGTGTTCGCCTTGAGCTTTTCGGCGAAAGTGAAATGCTTGAACAGCTGTCCGAAGCTTCTGTCGCCGTTTACGTAGTCGGTGATGACGAAATCGCTGTCTTTAAGAAGTTTGGTGTAATATTTGGCCAGAATCCCCAGCCATTCCTTGATGGCCTGCCCGTCAAAGGTCATGTGGTTGATGACCATGCAGAAGGTGTCCTTGCCGTCTTTTCTGAAAAGCTTGAAACGAACCTGCGGGCCCGCCTCTTCGTCTATGACCTGAACCAAAAACTTTTCGACGTTTTCCCAGCTGTCGTCGCCCTCTTCGAATTCGAATATATCGTCCACGGTAAATCCGTCGATTTCTTCCCACACGGGTTTGGTGAACCTCACCACGAATTTGCTCTTCAATATCGGAGCAAGATCGATGGCCTTTTCAATAGCAAGCTTCAAAACGTCGATATCGAACTCGCCGTCCGTTTTATTGTAATAGTGAACCATGTGGTCGTTGTACATCGCCATAAAGCGCTGCATGTTGTCCCAAAGTTCCGATTTCATTCTCTTTCCCATACGAACCTCCCGTTGGTGTTTAATGCCGATTAGGTATATAAACAGGTTATATATATCGTAACAACTATCTTAAATATTGTCAATCGTTTTTTGAAAAAAATTTGGTTTTTGCAAAAAATATGTGTTTACTACGACAAATATAATATGTTATAATAATAAAAACAACCGATTTCGGGAGGAAAATATGGACATCAACAAACATTGGTACAAAGAAATGAGCGTTTATCAAATCTGGCCGAGAAGCTTCAAAGACGGCAACGGCGACGGCATCGGCGACCTTAAGGGCGTTTTGGATAAACTCGATTACATAAAAAGTCTGGGCGTGGACGCCATCTGGTTCAGCCCGCTTTACGTTTCTCCGCAGGAGGACTACGGCTACGACATTGCCGACTACAGAAACATCGCGCCGGAATACGGCACCCTGGACGACTTCAAGGCGGTTCTGGCCGGCTGCAAGGAAAGAGGCCTCAAGGTCATAATGGACCTTGTGGTGAACCACACCTCTTCCGAGCATTACTGGTTTAAGGAAAGCTGCAAGGGCGGCGACGACAACCCGTATAAGGATTATTATATCTGGCGCAAAGGCCGCGGCAAAAACGGCAAACGCCCGCCAAACAACTGGACGGCCACCTTCCCCGGCCCTGCATGGGAATACGTTCCGGAAAGAGGCGAATATTATCTGCATCTTTTCGCAAAAGGCCAACCCGATCTCAACATGGACAATCCTAAGGTTCGGCAGGAGGTTGTGGACATTCAGAAATTCTGGCTCGACATGGGCGTTGACGGCTTCAGAGAAGACGTTATCACCTTCATAAGCAAAAAAGAAGGTCTGCCTGACGGCTCGATATTCATGCCGTGCGCGAGGGGCCTCACCAGATATATGAACGGCCCTCATATTCACGAATATCTCACCCAGTTCAAAAAAGAAGGCTGGGGCAACTACGACGCAATGACCGTCGGCGAAGCGCCTATGATGACGCCGAAAACCGCGCTTAAATATATCACCGAAGGTCCGAATCAGGAGCTTAACATGATGTTCAACTTCCAGCACATGGAAGCGGACTGCTTTTTGTACAGCTGGGTTTACACCGGCTTCCACCTCAGAAAGCTCAAAAAGGCACTCTCCTCCTGGCAAACCAAGCTTTACGGCAAGGCCTGGAACGCCAACTATATGGAAAACCACGATCAACCGCGCGTCATAAGCCGTTACGGCAGCGAAAAAATGCGCTCGGAAAGCGGCAAAGCCATAGCAAATATGTTCCTGTTTTTGGGCGGCACGCCGTTTATCTATCAGGGGCAGGAAATCGGCATGACCAGCATCCATCTGCCTAACCTCGAGGATTACGTCGACGTCAGCACCATCACCATGTATAAGCTGTTCAGAAAATTCGGCTTCAGCCACGATTTCGTGATGAAGAGATGTATGTACAGCAGCCGCGACAACGCGAGAACTCCGGTTCAATGGTCCGCAGGCAAAAACGCAGGCTTCACCGACGGCGAAAAAGCTTGGTTTAAAATCAACCCTAACTACACCGACGTCAACGTCGAAAGCCAGCAAACCGATCCGGACAGCCTTCTCAATTTCTACAGACAGCTCCTCAAAATCCGTAAGGAAAACCCGATCGTCATTTACGGCGACTACAAGCTGCATTATAAATCCAGCAAAAAGCTTTACGTTTACGAAAGGAATCTGGACGGCAAACGTCTTCTCGTCGTAACGAATATGTCCGCAAAACCTTGCGCATTCAAGGCTCCGAAGGGCTTTGACCTCGAAAAAGGCAAACTTTTGGTGTCCTCCTACGGCCAAACCGACGCGGAAGGAGGCAAAATCGCGCTCAAGCCTTACGAAGCGAGAACCTATCTTTTTGAATAAATTATCGGACTAAGTTATGACTTACAAAATAGCGACGACGTTGACATTTTGGAGCCAGACGACTTAATATAAAAGCAATATAAAAAAGCGGCGATATCGCCGCTTTTTATTTTATTGTTCCCTGACTTACGGTGAAAATTTTAGGTTGTTTTTCCGGCACTTCTTCGTTAAACTCGGTGCACGTAAGCAGAGTTTGTGTGGCGAAAGTCGCGGATAAAAGCTGTTTTCTGCGATTTTCGTCAAGTTCCGAAAGCACGTCGTCAAGCACCAGAACAGGCATTTCGCCCGTTTCGTTTTTGAACATTTCAAGCTCGCCGATAAGTATGGAAAGCGCCGCCGTTCGCTGCTGCCCCTGGCTTGCGATTTTTCTGGCGTCGTTGCCGTTGAGGCCGATTTTGAAGTCGTCGCGGTGCGCGCCGGAAACGGTGAATTGATACTGCACGTCCTTGTCGCGGTTCTTTTCGTAAACGGCAAGCTGCGCGGCGGTAAGCTCCTCGACCGTATCGCCCTCGGCGTCGCTTTCGTAAGAGAGCGTCAAAACTTCTTTGCCGTCCGTCAGCGCGTCGTGAATGGCCGCAACCGACCTTCCGAGATCTGTAAGAAAGTTTCTTCTCATTAGAACAAGATTCGCGTTTTCTGCGGCAAGCTGGCCGTCCCACACGGAAAGCATTTCGCCTATATGCGGATTCTGGCCGTCGGTTTTTAGAAGTTTGTTCCGCTGTTTAAGGATTCTGTTGTATTTCTGAAGGGTTCTGAAATAATTTGCGCTCTGCTGTGAAAGAGCTATATCTAAAAATTTTCTTCTTTCGGCGGGGCCTTCTTTTATAAATTTCAGCTCGTCGGGGCTGAAATAAACTACGCTTAAAACGCCGATAAGTTCTGCCGCGCGGAGAGCGGGTATGCCGTCGATTTTGATTTTTTTGCCGCTTTTGTCGATAAAAACCTCGATAGTGTGACTGCGGTATTTTTTTTGAACGACGGCTTTGACGTATGCGTGCTCCTCGCCTATTTTTATGAGTTCTTTTTCGTTTGCGGTTCTCGGGGATTTCCCGAGGCCTAAAAGATAAACCGCCTCCACGAGATTGGTTTTTCCCGACGCGTTTTCGCCTTTCAACACGTTAAGGCCGCTATCGAAAGAAACCGACGCGGATTTATAATTGCGGAAATTTTTCAGTTGCAAACTTTTAAGATACATTTTTTCTCCTATATAGTCAAAAGTATAACATATTTATCTTAAAAAATCAATTTTAGCTTAAAGTTATCCACAATTTTGTTTTGATATGTTTGTTTTTTTTGCGGAAATATATTATAATTAAGTTATTATGATAAACAAAGACGATTTATGGAGAGATTCTCTCACAATTTTATCCGGCAGAGTTCAGGCAATAAGCTTTGAAGTGTGGATCGCCAAACTGAAACCCGTTTGCTTTTTGAAAAACAAACTGGTTCTTTTGACGAACTCTCCTTCCAGCAAAAACACCATTATGAAAAATTATCTTCCGCAGATAACCGCCGCCGTGAAAGAAGTCAATCCGGCCATCGAGGACGTGGAAATCATTCTCGAAGGTCAGAAGGAAGAATACCTCAAAAAGCAGGAATTCATCGTGAACGAGGAATGGGTTGTTGAGGACAGCAAACCGGTTATAAAAGACAACGGCTTCTCCTTCAATAAAAAATACACCTTCGACAGCTTCGTGGTGGGCAATTCCAATCAGCTTGCATTTGCCGCGGCGAAAGCGGTTGCGGACGATCCGGGAAGTAAATTCAATCCGTTGTTTTTGTACGGCGGCGTAGGCCTTGGTAAAACCCACCTTATGCACGCAATCGGCAACTACATAAAGGACACAAACCAGAATCTTCGGATTATGTATATCACCGCCGATAAATTCAGAAACGATTATATCGACGCCATAAACAAGCGCACCACTCAGGAGTTCAGGGAAAAATATCGTCAGGTTGACGTTATTATGATTGACGACATACAGTCGCTTTCAAACTCCCCTGCTTCCCAGGAAGCCGTGTTCCACATGTTCAACGACCTCTATCAGAACGACAAGCAAATTATTTTGTCGTCGGACAGGCCGCCGAAGGAAATTTCACAGCTCGAGGAGCGTCTGCGCACCCGTTTTCAGCTCGGCTTACAGGAAAAAATCGACAAACCCGATCTTGAAACGAGGATTGCTATTTTAAAGCGTAAGGCTTCCGGACAAACCTTCAACCTTTCGGACGAAGTGGCCTATTTTATCGCCAAAAACGTCGAGGACAACGTGAGGGAAATGGAAGGGCTTTTAAACAAAGTTATTTTCTACAGTTCTCTTTCGGGAAGTCCGGTTACGACCATCGCCGCGGCGCAGGAAGCCCTTAAAGACAGCATAAAGCTTTCCAAGGACAGCATCGATGAAAACGACATCATCAACACCACCTGTCAATATTTCGGTATATCCTACAACGACATCGTCGGCAAGCGCAGAAATAAGGAATTCGTCGAACCGAGAATGATTGCAATATATCTTATAAGAGATATATTGAACATGCCGCTTCAGGCGATAGGCGAGCTTTTCGGCGGGCGCGATCATACCACTATTATCAACGCAAGAGATAAGGTTTCCGAGTCTCTAAAAACCGATAAAAAAACAAAAATGCAGGTCAAAGATATACAAGACATGCTGTATAAAAGATAGCGTTGTGGAAAAGACAAAGCTTTGGGGATAACGTTTTGATTTTATCTACAGCTTTATACACAGCCGAAACCACAATATATAACGAAAAGTTATCATTGAAACGCAACATATTGTGTGAAAATTCGGTTATCAACTTATAAACACACATTATTACAATAATAATTATCAAAGTTATAAATAAAAAAAACTAAGGAGACGATTATGAAAGTTTTTGTAGACGGCATAGAACTTGCGGATGCAGTCAGCAAAGTGGGAAAAGCGATGCCTATTAAAAAATCGTTATCTATACTTGAAGGTATAAAACTTAAAGCCGAGGGAGAAACGCTCACCGTAACCGCAACCGACCTCGAGCTTTCGATAGAAAAGAAAATCGAAGCGTCGGTGAAAATCGACGGCGAAGTGGTTGTTAACGGCAAATTCTTCATCGACTATATCAACAAAGTCAAAGACGAAGCCATCGAGCTTGACGCCACCAACGAGGATTTTTTGAAAATCAATTATCCCGACGGCGAAGGCCGCGTAAACTGCATGGCGGCGGACGAATATCCTCCGTTCAGAAACGTTGACGAGCTTTACACTTTCAGTATCAGCCAAAAAGAACTTAAGGACCTTATCAACAAAGTCATCTTCTGCGCCGCAACCGAAGACACAAGGCCGGTGCTTAAAGGCTGCTGTCTGGAAATAAAAGACAATCTCCTCACAGGCGTTGCTTCCGACGGCTACAGAATGGCGCTTGCCAAAAAAGTCGTGGAATACACCGGCGACGCCAAAAAAGTTATCGTTCCTGCAAGGAGCCTCGGCGAAATTTCCAAGCTTTTGGACGACGTGGACGAAACCGTGAAAGTGAACATCGAAAAGAACCACCTTATGGTTGAAATCGAAAACACCAAAGTGGTTACCCGCCTTATCGACAGCGAATTTATCAACTACAACAAAATTATCCCTTCTTCCTTCACGACCGAAATCACCGTTGAAAAGAAGAACCTTGAAAAGAGCTTGGATCGTTGCAGCCTTATCACTAAGGCCGACAAAAAATCTATCGTAAAGCTTGATATAAAAGAAAACGTTTTAAACATCAACGCTCAATCCGAAGAAAGCGGCAACAACGAAAACCTTGCCATAAATTTAATCGGCAAAGATCTTACCATCGGCTTCAACGCCAAATATATCATCGACAGCTTAAGAGCGGGTTCCG
>HF988630.1:19575-40322 GCA_000434675.1 Faecalibacterium sp. CAG:1138
CGGCTTAAGAGCGGTTTCCGACAGCTTCGTGAAAATGAAGTTTAACAACTCCACTGCCCCGGGCATCATCGTTCCGACCGCCGAAGAAGAATACCTTTATCTTATTCTTCCTATTCGTATTCAAGGCTAAAAACGGACTTTATCCGCTAAAATGCGACGATAAACTTAATATAACGACAAAAAAAGACGGCGATTGCCGTCTTTTTTATTGTTTAATTTCGTTATTTCGCGCCGAGGTTTGCTTTAAGAAAGTCGATCATTTCGTAAATTCTTTGCAGATCGTCAGGGGTGAAGTAGTCAATCATGATTCTGCCCTTTTCGTCGGAGCCTTTGATTTTTACTCTAGTGCCGAAAACGCGTTTCAGGTCGCTGACGAAAGCTTTAAGCTCGCGGGACTGAACTTCCTTTTCTCTCGGGCCTTTCTGAATGTTTTTGCGGTTGAAATAAAGCTTTACTTCCATTTCGACGTCGCGGACGGACTTCTTTTCGTCGCAAGCTTTTTTGGCCATCTGAATTTGAATTTCAGGGTCGGTCACAGGTATAAGCGCCCTGGCGTGGCCGGCAGATAACCTTTTTGCGCGAACCATTTCGATAACTTCGGGCTGAAGCTGCAATAGGCGAAGAGTGTTGGTGAGGTTCGGCCTGCTCATACCTATGCGCTTTGAAAGCTGTTCCTGCGAAAGTCCGAAATCGTCGAGAAGCGATTTTAGGCCGTACGCCGCTTCGATAGGGTTGAGGTCCTCACGCTGAAGGTTTTCGATGAGGCTTATTTCCATAACCTGCTGCTTGGTGAGTTCTCTCACTATTGCCGGCATGGACTGTAAGCCCGCAAGCCTTGCCGCGCGATACCTTCTTTCGCCGGCGATGATGACGTATCTTCCGTTTTGTTGTTTCAAGAGCAAAATAGGTTGCAAAACGCCGAAATTTTTGATGCTTTCGGCAAGCTCCCTGAGTTGAAGATCGTCAAAGTTTTTTCTCGGCTGATTAGGGTTGGTGTCGATAAGCGAAATGTCGATTTCGAAAGTCGAACTGTTTTTCTTTTGTTGTTCTTCTTTAAGGATATCTTCTTCCTTAAAATCCGACAAAATGGCGTCGAGCCCGCGTCCTAAACCTTTGTTGTTTGCAATCATTTGTATGCCTCCTGTTTTTCTGAAAATTCTTCGGCCAGACGTTTGTAGGCCTCGGAACCTTTGCAGTTTTTGAATATTATAGATGCCGGCATTCCGCGTCCTGCGGCTTCGGCAACGGTTACGTTTTTAGGGATTCTCGCTTTATATACGGCCGAACCGAAGGAATTTTGCAATGAATCCGATATGTATTTGTCAAGTCCCAGTCTGTTGTCGAACCGTGAAAACACCAGTCCGTCCAACAAAAGATCGGGATTTAGGTATTTTTTAACCAGTTTTACGGTTTTTAGCAGTTCCTTAAGCCCTTCCAGCGAATAATACTCGCAAAGGACCGGAACCAAAACCTTGTTTGCGGCAACGAGCGCGTTTACGGACAACAACCCCAGCGACGGCGGACAATCGAAAAACGCATAGTCGAAATCGTTTGTCGCCTCAAGCGCTTTTTGAAGCAAAAATTCCTTTTCGTCAAAGTTTACCAGTTCCGTTTCGAGTCCCGCAAGCTTTCTTTCCGCAGGAAGAAGAAACAGATTTTCGGTTGCCGTTTCCTTTACCGTTTCCGAAAAACTTGCTTTGTTCGTCAAAAGATCGTAAACGGTTGCGCCCGTATTTGACTTTTCGCCAAGTCCCGAGGTAAGATTTGCCTGCGGATCCAAGTCCGCCAAAAGCACCTTTTTGCCTGTTATTGCAAGCTGCGCGCCAAGCTCCAAGGTAACGGTGGTTTTCCCCACTCCGCCTTTTTGATTCACTATCGCCGTCTTAAGCATAAAGCCCTCCGTATGGTTTTTATAGGGTCTTCTTCAGTGTATCAAAGCGGTTGCTTTTTCTCTTTTCCTTGTCCGCGGGGATACTTTTTCGGAGTCGCCGCGATTTTTTTTATAATGACCAGTCTTCTTTTTTCGCCTGAAATCGGAAGCCAGAAATCGTCGATTTTTTCTATCGTTCCGCCGAGGATTTTGATTGCGTTCTCGGCCGCTTTTATCTCTTCGTCGGAGTTTGCGCTTTTGTACGAAACGAACCTTCCGCCGATTTTCACAAGCGGTAAGCAGTACTCCGCAAGCGTCCTAAGCTCCGAAACCGCCCTTGCGGTAACTACGTCGAAGCTTTCCCTAAGTTCGCCTTTTGCCGCGTCTTCCGCGCGAAGATGAATTGCTCTTATATCCTTTAGGCCTAATTCTTCGGTTACCGAGTTAAGGAAGGTAACGCGTTTTCCGAGCGCGTCGATCATAGTAACCGAGAGGTCGCCCCGAATAAGTTTAAGCGGCACGGCGGGAAATCCCGCACCGCTTCCGACGTCAACCAGTTTCGCGTTTTCAGGCAGAAATTTTGCCGCCGCAATACTGTCCAGAAAATGCTTGACGCAAAACTCCGTTTCGTCCGTAATGGCAGTTAAATTGACTTTTTCGTTATATGAAACGACTGATTTGTAGTATAAGTCGAATTTTTCAGCGGTCGTTTCGTCAATATGAATGCCGAAATGCTCCGCGCCTTTTGTAACGAGATCTTTCATATCACATATCCACGTCAAACATTTCGATGCCGGATTTCGTTTCCACCGAAATGCGTTTTTGCTCTTCCTTTATAAGCGCGGCGGAGATAAGCGCAAACACCAAGAATATTGCCGCGTACGGCGTCAGAATTCTGAAATCGCCGAAGTGCTCCGCGCCGTAGCTGTCAAGATAAATCTGCGGCCGCCACACGAAATTTCCTATTTCAAAGCCTTTGCCGAACGTTTCGATCAAAAACCCTGCAAGAATCGGGGTTATGACCTGCGCAAGCGTCATTGCCGTGGCGAAAATACCAGTGCCCTGCCCCAAGCTTTTGTCGCTTGAATATTCCAGGAAGAAAGGATAGATGTTCACCATAACGTAGCCGTATCCGAAACCTGCCGAGGTGAAGGCGAAACATATTATCGCAATTTCCAAAAAGTCCGGAAGCGCTTCGGAAACGACTGCCAGGCTGTCGACCGACGCAACCGCCAAAGACGTCGCCATGATAATAAAGCCAGTCAGAATTGCTTTTCTTCTGCCGTGTATTGCGGCAAATTTGGTTGCAGGCACAAATCCGCCTGTGCCGCCTGCCATCAGGAATATGAGAGGCAGAACAGGTATGTCAAGTTTCAGCACCAGCGACGCGTAGTTGGTGAAATTCGACACCAACGCGTTGTAGGCCATATAAAAGAAGAACACGCAAAGAAGAATGAGTACCTTCGTCCTGTTTTTGACCTTTGAAGCCGCTTTTTGGTCGGATTCGGCCGTGGCGGAAGGCTCGTTATCCTCCCCGAGGCTCGCTATGTAGCTTTCGTATTCGGCCTGATATTCTTCGACCAGTTTCGGCTCGTTGACCTTTTTGAAGAAAACGACTGCCGTGGCTATGCTGACCGCGATACCAAGCCCGAAAACGAGATAATACTGGCTCGAAGCAATGGTATCTTTGGTTACGCCGACGGTGGTTATGAGGATTGCCACGCCAGTGAAAACCGCGCTTACGATGTTTGAAATCGCGTTGGCTTTGCTTCTTAACGGTTCAAGCGTTACGTCGGGAACCAGCGACAGCGCCGGCGAACGATACCACGCCATCGCAAACAGCGTTATGACGATAAAAACGATATAAAGCCACAAAATTTTTCGGCTTGCCGCAATCGCAACGCCCGCCATGCCCGTCAGGGCCACTACCGTTCCTACGAAAATGAACGGCGTGCGCCTTCCGTATTTCGATTTACATTTGTCCGACAATTTTCCGCTGAGCGGCAAAATAAACAGGCCGATGATGTTGTCAATGGCGAGAATCAGGCCCGAAATCGTGGTGGAAAGCCCCAAAGTGCGAACGTTTATGACTTGCACCGACGTGTCCCAAATCTGCCAAAAAACCGAAATCCAGCCGAATGCGAGCGAACAATAAACGATTTTTTTGGTGTCTAACTTCATAATTTCCATTATAATATACGAACGAAGAAATTGCTTAATCTCTTTCGCTATAAATTATAGCATACAAAACGGGCAAAAAACAATAGTTTTTTTCAAATGTTGTGGAAATTTTTGTTTTATTGTGTTATAATCGTGGAGAAAAAGTCCTTTTCGGGCGAAAACCAATTTTAAAAGGATAGAACTATGCAAAAAACAGCCATTATAGTTGCCATGGAAAAAGAGCTCGTTTCCGCTCTTTCGGGTTTTGGCGAAGCGGAAATAGTTTCCGAGTTCGTCGGGAAACCGGTTTACCGCATAAAAAAGCAATCGGGAGAGGTTTATATTCTAAATAGCGGCGTCGGCGAAATCGCTGCCGCGGCGGCTACCCAGCACGCAATCGACGTTTACGGCGCGGAGCTTATCGTAAATTTCGGGTTCGTCGGAAGCCTGAAGCCCGAGTTTAAGCAAGGCGACCTCGTCGTCGCAAAAGAGATTATTCACTACGAGTTTGACACCTCTGCTCTCGACGGCTTCGAAACGGGCAGATATGAGGAATTTCCGTTCAGAAATCTGCCGACAGACGGCGAACTTACAAACGAAGCCGCACGCCTTTTCGGACTTAAAAAAGTTATCGTGGCTTCCGGCAACAAATTTATCTGCGATCAAAAAACCAAATCGTTGCTCGTTTCTTCCTTTGGTGCCGACATCTGCGAAATGGAATCGGCGGGTATCGTCCTCACAGCGCTCAGAAACAACAAAAAAACCTTGATTTTGAAGCTGGTTTCCGACAACGCCGACGAGGACAGCAACGTAGATTTTTTCGAGAGCGTCAAAAAAGGCACCGCCGAGTGCGCAAAAATAATTACGAAAATTTTAGGAGATTAGCATGGAACTTCAAAAAATTCATTCTTTCACCATCGATCACAGCGTTCACGGGCCGGAATTTTACTTGTCCGGTGAGAAAAACGGTATCTTCACTTACGACTTGCGCTTCAAATGGCCGAATAAAGGCGACTATCTCGACGTGGCCGCAATGCACACCATCGAACACCTGTTTGCGACGGTTATCAGGAACAGCCCTATAAAGGAACAAGTGGTTTACTTCGGGCCGATGGGCTGCTGCACGGGGTTCTATCTGCTTCTTCAGGGCATAACCAAAGATCAGGCAAAAGAAGCAACGGTCAAAGCGTTTGAAGATTGCCTGAAAATCGACGAGGTTCCGGGAGCCGGCGAAAACGAATGCGGAAACTACAAGCTGCACAATCTGCCTCTCGCCAAAAAAGAAATTGAAGCATATCTTGAAGTGCTGAAATCTAAATAAATAAAAACGAGCCGCGAAAGCGGTTCTTTTTTTGTAAAAATAAGGGACAATCTTTCTCGCCAAAAATAACGGACATTATAGAAAAATATATGTTTTACTTAATCAAAGATTAAGTAATTATTATGACGTGCAAAAATCGAAAAAGTCTAAAAATGCAGAAATCTTTCAAAGTCGGCTCAAAAATCGCCGAAAATCAAGACAAAAAAATCAAAGGAAATCAGGCGTAAATTTTTTAATGTGCCAAACAAAAACCAAGAGGTATTAAACAAAAAACACGGTGCTGTAACGAGGGCGAAAAACCTTATTTATCTCGGGAAGCATGCGCAATATGTATTAGCAAATCAATGCTCCGCGCCTTCAGGGGGCCGTCTTTTCCCATACAAAAAAGCAACCCGATATATCACGGGAAACATAGAAAAACCCAAACTCGATGTTCCGTTGCTCACGCTTGATAATCCTTAATACCTTATTTAACCAAAGCAAAGTCAGCAAAAAAATGATGCTATAAAAGCCGTATATAATGTGATTTTTCTTGGCAAAATCAAAAAATTATTGCAAAAATTTAAGTAAAGAATTGCAATTTCGGCACTTAGATCCGCGCGAACACGCGCCGCAAAACGCCGCATTACAGCTTGCGCAGTACCTAACGTCTTCCGCATTTTTCACGTTTTGGCAGAAAAAACATTTCATAAAGACTCCTTTTTTAAAAAAACAACGGTTATCAACACCATTATCCCCACAAAACAGCCTAAAATAAACGTAAAAAGACTAAAAAATAATCCAAAATTAATCTTTGGAAAAAACTGTAAAAAACCACAAAAAATATCCACAAAAAATTACCGCCGAATTTACATAGGGTAATGACGGGAAACGATATTAAACCCGCTCAAAATATAGCCTAAAATGGCACTTAAGTGCCCAAAAACGCCCAAAAATAATCCAAAATAGCCGTTTTCGTGTCACGTGAAACGGTTGTGGACAACCATAATATATCACGTGAAACATAGAATTTTGTGTTTAACCAAAACGGGGACTGTTTCACATGAAACGACACATCACGGTAATGTTGTTGTGGATAACGCTAAAACCTTAGAAAATGGTGATTTTAATAAATGGTAGTGGGTGTGAGGGGTGAACGTTTATGGTTATTGTTGAAGATTTGGGTGATATATTTTTATAAAAGGGTTGCGGCGCAACCGGGCGGTATGTTATAATGTAAAAAATAAAACGAATTATTGAGGTAACTTATGATTTATAAAGGAAAAACGGTCGTTTTGAAAGACGGACGGGTGGCCGTGCTTCGATCTCCGAAAGCCGAAGATGCTGAAGGACTTTTGAAATTTTTGCAAATTTGTGCGGTCGAAACGGAATTTATTTTAAGAAATGCCGACGAATGCGGATTGACGCTTGAAACAGAAAAACAATTCATCTTAAATGCCGTGTCTTCGCCTGAAATTATGATGATAACTGCGTTTATTGACGGCGAAGTGGTTGGAAATTGTCAATTTTCTTTCAAAAACCTTGAAAAAGTCAAACATAGGGCCGGGATTGCAATAGGAACTCTTAAAAAGTGCTGGGGCTCGGGGCTTGGCGCCGAGCTTATGACGGCACTATGTGAAGAAGCGAAAAATTGCGGAATCGAACAAATGGAACTTGAATATATCGACGGAAATATCAGAGCGGAAAAGTTTTATAAAAAAATGGGATTTACCGAGTTTGCCAGACGGCCTGACGCCGTGCGTATCGGTGGCGTAAGCCACTCGGATGTCTGGATGTTGAGGAGACTCTGATGTTTGTTTGGATAGGTATAAACGTGCTTGACGAATTGCAAAACGTGCAAGCTGCCGGAAAACTGATTGAAAAAGAAGTAAGGACAAAATTTTCGTTTTTTAATTTCCCGTTACATATTTCGCTTAAAATTTCTTTTGAAATTAGTGGCGATGTGTTTGGTGCTGTTTTAAAAGATATTTCCGATATTTTTGAAAATACCGCGCCGTTTGACGTGAAACCGCAAGAAATTGAAGCATTCGACAATATTGCCTGGATACTTTATGCGGAAAACAACAAGATAAATGCGTTGCACAACAAAATTTGCGATACACTGTCCGAAAAATACGGTGTTGTCAGGCACGAATATGACAACGATTATAAATTTCATACCACGCTGTTTATGGATGACGACTCGGAAAAGGTGAAAACGGGGTATGAAAAAATCCAAAACGTCGAACTGCCTTCTGCCGTGCGTGCGCACAAGTTTTGCATAGGCGCGTCGCCGAGCGGAAAACTCGATACATTTGATATTGTAAAAACCATTGTTAAGTGAGGCAAAAATGCTGGCTAATTTATATTTTAAAAAATGTATTCAACCCAAAGACGAAAAACGACTCGCCGCACAGCCTGCGCCGGACGGCGTAAAAGAGTTTGTGGATATACGATACGTTGATGACGGACATAAACTGCATTTGCTTGACGTTTATCGTCCCGAAGGAGCGGAGGGAAAACTTCCGACTATCGTTGATATTCACGGCGGCGCATGGGTGTATGCCGATAAGGAACTGAATAAAAAGTATTGTATGCACCTTGCAAAAGAAGGCTTTGCTGTGGTGAACCTTAGCTTCAGGTTGGTTCCCGAGGTAAATTTTGCCGGTTCTGTGAAGGATATATTTGCCGCGCTTGAATACGTTAAAACGCACGCGGACGAACTCGGAATCGATCTTGACAATATGTTTATAACCGGCGATTCGGCCGGCGGCCATACGGCGGCAATGGTGGTTGCTTCGGCTGAAAGTGAAGTTCTTCAAAAATTGTTCGGAGGAAAAACGCCGATAAGCTTTTCTGCGGCAGGGTTTGTGTGCGCTGCGTTCAATCCGGGCGAGTTTGTGAAGATTCCGCTTTCGGGTTTCGCGCTTTTTAACGGATTTTACGGAAAACACTTCAGACGTAAACAAAATTGGGAGATTTATAAAAACTATGATTTTGTGAACGTTATTCCGAAGAATATGTGTCCGTCGTATTTTATAACGGCATTTGCTGACTTTTTAAAAAAGCAAACGATTGAAATGAAGAAGCGGTTTGATGAACTCGGTATTGAAAACGAAATGACGAATTTCGATAAACCGCTTGCCGACGGCCATAAGCTCGAACACGTTTATAACGTTATGGAGCCGTACTGGGAAGCGTCGCAAATTGCGAATAAAGGAATGTGTGATTTCTTCAAAAAGCACGTAAAACGCTGATGGCTTCCGTACGGAAAGCGTAAAGAAAAATCGGTGAGAAATTTGTAAAATACTGACAAAAAAGAAGAAACAAAACTTGACGTTTAACGTGGAACGTTGCGGAAAAACAGAAAAATAAACGAAAAAACAGGCCGATTTGGCCTGTTTTTGTTATAAAAACCTGTCGATGAAACGGCGGGTTTTGTGACTTGTCGGGGATAAACCTTATGACTTTTACGTACAGAAATGTAGATGTATTCAGATATGAAAACGGTGATTATCTGTTTTCCGTCTATTATAAATTAAGCCGGAGTTGTTTTTATAAGTATGTTATCGGAAAAGCGTGTTTTTAAGAACGGAAAACCGATAGAAAAAAGCGTTTTGTTGTCGATTGTCTTGTATGTGTACGGCTTAAACGATTTGTGTCGTGAAATTATATATAGAATAACTTTTTGAGGTTATGTTTTGATTTGTTTTTTGCTCGGAAAATCGTTTTGTTGAAATTCCGATTGCGGAAATGACCGTTTGTGCCCGAGGTGCCGCAGTAGTTAATGTAAACGAGATCGATAACTGTTTGGCTGTTTTGACTATTTCTTTTTTAGTGCCGTTAAGTGATGTGTGGCGTGGTATAAATCACCGTTATCTGTTGCTTATTGCTAATCTGCCGGCAGTAATGACAATTTTCAGGTAGGAGCTTTGTATGTTTGTGGCTACGGACTTACCGGTTGTGTTTGTTCGTTTTTGCGCCGATGATGGTTAAAACCAAAATAACTGTGGCGAGAAGAATAGGAAAAGCCGATGCGGACAAAATACCTTCACGCAGGGCAAGTTCCTGAAACCATGGAGCGGAACCTATGGCGTATTTGCTGTTGTCGGCGATCTCGCCAACGATAATCGGCCCGAGGGCGCAACCGACGTCACCGCCGAGAGCAAGCAGCGAAAACATCGAGGTTCCGCCGTTTTTGACGCTTGCAGCGGCGAGGCTGTAAACGCCCGGCCACATAATGCCGACCGAGAAGCCGGTTAAGGCGCATGCGACGACGGACAAAGCTTTTGAAGAAGTCAGACCTAACGTCAAAAAGCATGCGGCGCATAGCAGACTGCTTGCGAAAATGGCGATTTTAAGAGGTATTTTTTCGGAAAACAGCGAATAAATAAGCCTTGAAGAGCCCATGCAGACTGCGAAAGCGCACGTGCCTAAAACGTCTGCCGTCGTTTTTGAAAGGCCTAAACCTTTTTCAGCAAAGAAGCTGCTCCATTGCCCGACGGCCTGTTCGGACGCGCCCGAACATATCATCAGCGCAACAAAAACATAGAATATAGGCATCTTAAAAAGCTCTTTAAGGGATAAGCCTTTTTCTCCCGGACAAATGTCCCAAAGCTGAACTTTATGAAACAAAAAGCTGTTTAAAATCGGCAGAATCGTCCAAAAAAGCGGAAGATACCGCCAGTTTTGGATGCCGAAAAGCCAAATGAACCCCGTGGAAACGAGAACAACGCCGACGTGTCCCCAGCAGTAGAAGCTGTGCAGAAGGCTCATTTCTTTTTCTTTGTTGTCGGATGGTATGGCTTCGATAAGCGGACTTATCGCAACTTCCAAAATGCCGCCTCCGATCGCCATAGTAAAGGAAGAAATCGCAATTCCCCAAAAGGCGTCCGAAAAAACGAACGGAAGAATTGCCAGCGCCACGAGGCCGACCGTCGAAAAGACGTGCGCTGCAACGCAAATGCGCCGGTATCCGAATTTTTTGAGAAGGTAAGCCGAAGCAAGATCCGCGATTATCTGTGTGCAGAAATTTATGGAAACGATGATGGCGAGTCGGCCTAAGGAAATGCCGAACTCGTCGGAAAACGCCGCAAAGAGAAGCGGAATGAGGTTGTTTACTATTGCTTGGACGACGTAGCCCGCATAACATGCGATTTTTGTCGATTTTGCTGTAAGTTTCACGCAGAACTCCGATTTTATGTGATATACAGAGTATATCACATAATTTTTGAAAAGTAAAGCGTTATTTGCACTTTGGTAAAAGCGAAGTGAGATACTCGGAAACGAGCGACAAAAAATAGACAAGCGTTTTTATTTCCGCAGGGGTTAAGCCTTCGGAAAGGCTTTGGCCGAGCATTATTGCCATGGCGTGCAGGCAGGCGGAATTCGGCTCTGATAAATTCATATAACCATTTTATGCGGCAGTTCGTTTTTTGGAAACGCCCGTATTTACCGCTTATTTTGCTTTTCGGCGAACGCCTTATTGCGGAAAACCGCCTTAAAACGATTGACATAAAAAGTTTTATTCTTTATAATTAGTCAGTGATAATTTTATAAATAATAGGAAAGTCCGCAGAAACGGGCTTTTCGAGAGGAGAACGAAAATGAAAAGAACTTACCAACCTAAGAAAAGACAACGCAGCAAAGTGCACGGCTTCAGAAAACGTATGGCATCCGCTTCCGGCAGAAAAGTTTTGAAACGTCGTCGCGCTAAAGGCCGCGCAAAACTTTCCGCATAGTAGTTTTGCAGTCCGCACCGGCGGACAATTTGTCGCAGTAAAAGACGAGGTGGGCCTATGCAGAAAAGTTATCGTCTGAAAAGTCGGGCGAGCTACAACTATATTTACCGCAAGGGACAAAGCGTTGCGGAAAAAAACACGGTGTTGGTCTACCATAAAACTCAGCTTCCGCCGAAGTTTGGGTTTTCCGTTACGAAAAAAATCGGTAACGCGGTTACCAGAAACCGAATTCGTCGCCTTTTGAAGGAAGCGGTCCGCAGCATGATAGGCTCGGTGGACGGCGGCTTCAACTATATCGTGGTGGCGAGAACGGGGATAACGGAGCTTAGTTTGGCGGAGATAAAATCCGAGCTTGTCGCTCTTTTCAAAAAGGCCGGCAAGTATAAGGAAGAATAGTCAAGGCGTATAATTACGCCCGGGAGGAGGCATGAAGAAGCTCGGCGTTTTGCTTATTAAATTTTATAAGCGGTTCATTAGCTCCATGACCCCGAAAACCTGCATTTACACGCCGACCTGTTCCATGTACACCATGGAAGCTATAAAGAGGTTCGGTTTTATGAAGGGCGTCGTCATGGGTGCAAAGAGGATTCTTCGCTGCACGCCTTCGCATCAGGGAGGGTTTGACCCCGTCCCGGACAATTTCAGAGGAAACGCTAAATGGTTAATTTGACAAACCTCCTTTTAGGTGGAGCCGTTGCCGATCTGGTTGAAAAATTTATCAGCTGGATTTACGGCCTCGTCGGCAACTACGGCGTGGCGGTTATAGTTTTCACGCTCACGCTTAAAATCGTTTTGTCACCGCTCGACGTGTGGCAAAAGGTTTCCATGCGCAAAAATAACAAGGCCATGGAAAGAATGAAACCGAAACTCGAGAAGCTTCAAAAGCAGTGTGGCGGCAACAGAGAGCTTTATCAGCAAAAGCAAATGCAGCTTTATAAGGAAGAAGGCTACAAGATGACAGGCAGCTGCTTGCCGATGATTTTGACGATGGTTATCTTCTTTATGGTGTTTGCCGGCTTCAGAGCAACGGTCAAAACCGTGAACCAGGAAATGTACGAAGATATGTATCAGACATATTTCGCGGTTTACGATGCCGAAAAAGGCACTTTAGACGACGATTTGGTTATCGAGCATGCGCAAAACGCCGTTAAAGAGAAGTTTGAATCCGAATACAAGGACAAGATCAGGTTCCTGTGGGTGAAAAACGTCTTTATGCCGGACAGCTGGAAAGATCCTATTCCGAATTATAAAACCTACACTTCTTCCGGACTCGGAGGAGTGGGCGCGACGGACACCGTTCCGGACGCCGAAGCCGCGGCTAAACTCAGGGAGAACGGCGGAAGCATCGGCAACGACGAATTCGGCCAAAAGGGTTACGAAACCGTTATGAGTGCGCTTATGGACAGCCAGAACACCCGTTGGAACGGATTTTTGATTCTGCCGCTTCTGACGATTGCGATAACCGTTCTGTCCACCAAGCTCAATAAGCCTGCGGACGTGCCGGCGGCTCCGGGTTCCGAGGATCAGCAACAAATGATGCAGGCAAACACGAAAATGATGAACTGGATGATGCCCGTCATGATGGGTATCTTCGCCATATTCTACAGCTCGGCTTTCACCGTTTATATGGTGGTGTCCAGCCTGTTCAGCACGGCGTTCCAGCTTATTTACAATCTGGTTGCCAAAAAAGTGGACAAATCAGAAGAAGACAAAAGGTTGTCAACAACCTACAAATAAGGAGAAGCAATGAAAAGTATCGAAATTAAAGCTGCTTCCGTGGACGGCGCAATCGAAGAAGCGCTCGCCGAACTTCAAATCGCCCGCGATAAGGCCGAAATAGAAGTTATTTCCGAAGGCGGACTCTTCAGCAAAGCGCACGTAAAAGTTACCGAAAAAGAGACTCCTTGCGACAGAGCGCAGGCATTTTTGAGTGGGGTTATGGAAAGAATGAACCTCGATTGCAAGCCTCAATGCACCGAGTCCGACGGCGTGATAAAAGTCAGCATAACCGGCAAAGACAGCGGTTTGGCGATCGGCTACAGAGGAGAAGTTCTGGACGCTTTGCAATATCTTGCCCTGCTCGTGGCAAACAAGGACGACGGGAAGTTTGAAAAAGTGGTCATCAACGCCGAAAACTATCGCGAAAAACGCACTCGCACTCTGGAAGCTTTGGCCAAAAAACTGGCCGTCAAGGCTTGCAGAACCAGAAAGGTTATCGAGCTGGAGCCGATGAATCCGTTTGAAAGACGCATCATCCACGCGGCTCTTGCGGACAGCCCGTACGCCACCACGGAATCCAAAGGGGAAGAACCGAATCGCTACGTAGTGATCACCCCGAAAGAAAAGGAAGAATATCAAATCAAAGAGTTTTCCGTAAAAAGAAACGGACCTCCGCGCGTTAAAACGTACGGCGGAAAAAAACGTAGGTGGTAATTCCTGCGAAAAAATCCGATGCCCTACCTCGTTAGGGCATTTCGTTTTTTTGGAGAAAACAAGCTTTTTTACGGCCGAAAAGGAGAAAAATGAAGACCATAGTTGCCATATCCACGCCGATAGGCAGAGGCGGAATAGGAATCGTACGAATGAGCGGCGACGACGCCAAAAACATCGCAAGCCAAATCTTTTTCAAAAAAGGTTTGGATTTTTCCGCGCTCGTTCCGAACGTTATGTATTTCGGAACGGTGTCGGGCAGAGACTTTTCGGACAGATGCTATATGGTGTGGTTCAGGGCGCCTAAAACCTACACCGGCGAAGACGTGGTGGAATTTCAATGCCACGGCGGAGTGAAGCTGACGGAGCTTGTCGTTAATGAGTGTATACTTAGGGGCGCGGAAATGGCCGCCCCGGGCGAATTTACCAAGCGCGCTTTTCTGAACGGCAAAATGGCCCTCTCCGACGCCGAAGGCGTCATCGACCTCATAAACGCCGACAGCGAAGCGGGCGTAAACGCCGCGTATCGCCTTATGACGGGCAAACTTGCGGGAGAGATAGGCGAGATCCAAAAAACGATTTTCGACGTTATATGCGACCTTGAGGCGGTTCTGGATTATCCGGAGGAGCTGGAGGACGAAAATATCCCGCAAGGGAAAATCGGTCTTGACGCCGCGCTTAAAAAGCTTGCGCCGCTTGCAAAATCCGAAAGCTACGGCAAAATGGCAAAGTACGGCATAAACGTCGTTATGTGCGGCGACACCAACGTTGGAAAGTCCAGCCTAATGAACGCCATGCTTAAAGAGAACCGCGCCATCGTTACTCCGGTTGCCGGAACAACCAGGGATCTTATCGGCGAAAGTTTTTTGCACGGCGGCGTAAAAATCAACCTCACCGACACGGCGGGGATAAGAGAATCGGCAGATGAAATCGAAAAAGAAGGCATTAAACGCGCCAAAAACGCAGTTTTAAGTGCCGATTTGGTTCTTTACGTGAAAGACGGAACCGAGTTTGGAAAAGAAATGGAAATTCCCGCAGAGGCGCAGGGAAAAAGGCTGGTTACGGTTATAAATAAGGGCGATTTGCTTGGCGAAGGCGTCAGGTACGGCGAGCAAAAAGAAGCGAAAGAAAAAACCTTCGTCGTGTCGGCGAAAAACGGCGACGGGGTTGAGGAGCTTCTGGACTATATCGTTTCGGTTTTTAACGAAGGAAAAGTGCTCGGAACGGAGGTTATCACCGAAAAAAGGCATCTTTCGGCCGTGCTGAAAGCAAAAAAACATCTCGAGGACGCGCTTGAAAACTACGACGCCTTGCCGTCGGATTGCATACTCGTGGACGTCAAGGCCGCATGGCAGGCGCTCGGCGAAATCACGGGAAGCACATCGTCCGAGGAAGTAGTGAACGCAATATTCGACAAATTCTGCGTAGGAAAATGATGAAAGATTTTGACGTTATCGTAATAGGCGCGGGGCACGCAGGCATCGAAGCCGCGCTCGCTTCGGCCAGAATGGGGCAGAAAACCCTGCTTGCAACGCTTCTTTTGGAGGAAGTGGGCTTTATGGCGTGCAATCCCGCAATCGGAGGCACGGCGAAAGGCCACCTCGTGAGGGAAGTGGACGCTTTGGGCGGCGAAATGGGCGTTGCGGCCGACAAGGCGCTTTTGCAGATAAAGATGCTCAACACCGCAAAAGGACCGGCGGTGCACAGCTTGAGAGGACAGGAAGACAAAAGGCTTTATCAGGAAATAATGCTCGAAACGCTGAAAAATCAGCCGAATCTGACGCTTATGGAGGGCGAGGTTACCGAGCTTTTGACCAAAGACAAAAAAGTGAGAGGAGTCAGATTTTCGGACGGCGAGGAATACGCCGCAAAAGCCGTGGTTCTTGCTACGGGCGTTTATCTGGATAGCCGCGTGATAACCGGCGAGGAAATCACCAAAAGCGGCCCTGCGGGTTTCCCGTACGCGAAAGGTCTGACGAAATCTTTGGTCGAAAACGGACTTCAGATAAGAAGATTCAAAACCGGCACCCCTGCAAGAATCAAAAAAAGCAGCATCGACTTTGGCAAAATGGAAACTCAGGAAGGCGACGAAACCATACATACCTTCAGTTTTCTGCACGACGAAAAGCTGACGAATCAGCTTCCTTGCTATCTTACCTACACCAACGCCGAAACTCACAAAATCATTGTCGATAATATAGACAGGGCACCTATGTATAACGGTTCGATAACGGGCGTGGGGCCGAGGTATTGCCCGAGCATAGAAACCAAAATCATGCGATTCAGGGACAAGGAACGGCATCAGATTTTCGTCGAACCGGAAGAAAGAACCGGCGAAAGCATGTATATTCAGGGCATGAGCACTTCGATGCCGAAGGACGTTCAGGAGGCAATGTACAGGACGATTCCGGGCCTCGAGCACTGCGAATTTCTTAAGTACGCCTACGCCATCGAATACGACTGCATAAATCCGCTGCAGCTTACGCCGTGGCTCGGAGTAAAATGTGTGGAAGGGCTGTTTTCCGCAGGGCAGATAAACGGCAGCAGCGGCTACGAAGAAGCGGCGGCGCAGGGCGTCGTTGCAGGCATAAACGCCGCGCTTTACGTTCAGAAAAAACCGCCTTACGTCATAACCAGAGATAAGGCTTATATCGGCGTTCTTATCGACGACCTCGTAACCAAGGGGACGGAAGAACCGTATCGCATGATGACGGCCAGAGCCGAGCATCGCTTGTTTTTGCGGCAGGATAACGCCGACCTAAGGCTCACCGCCGACGGCTACAAGCTCGGCCTTGACACGGCCGAAAGGTACGAAAAAATGCAAAAAAAGGCGGCGGAAATCGAGGAAATCAAGGCTTTGGCGAAAATGGCGAAGGTGGACGCGCGCACAACGAATTTGTATAAGGCAGCAGGCATGGAATCGCCGCTGAAGAACGAATCGGTTTTCGAAGCGCTCAGACACAGCGAAATAACCGTAAAATCCGTCGTCGAAAACGTTTCGGGGTTTGAAAATTTTTCGGACAGAGCGCTTGAAACCGCCGAAGTGGAAATAAAATACGAAGGCTATCTTCAAAAGGCCGAAAACGCCATAAAGGAACAAAAACGACTGGAAGAAAAGCTGTTGCCGCCTGATATCGACTATCAAAGTCTTTCGGGCTTAAGGTTAGAGGCAAGGCAAAAGCTGTCGGACGTCAGGCCTCTTTCCGTGGCGCAGGCGGCAAGGATCTCGGGCGTTTCGCCGGCCGACGTCGCCGTTTTGCTGGTGTATCTTTCGAGAGAACATAAATGAACGATTAAACCGACTGAAACAAAACGTAAAAAGAAACAAAAAACCGCCGATTTTTCGGCGGGGTGTTTTTTTTTTTAATGTATGTTGTATACATTGATTTTTATAAAAGGTTATTTTGCAAACAGTTTGGCAACGAAATCGTAGATATATTTTGCAATCGAGCTGTTTTCGAACTGATCGGTGATGACTTCCACCGGCTTAAATTGCATGACGGCCGAAAGAATTGCCGTTGCCGCAACAGCGAAAAGCGCGCCTAAAAGTGCGCCCGTTATAAGTCCGAAGAATTTGTCCACGACCTTGAGCGCCACGCTTTGGCTGTCGTCCAGGCTTTTTTTCAGAACGCCGAAGACGTAGCTGAGCGCCGTGCAAACCACTATGCCCGCGACGAAGCAGACGACGAACAGCAGAAGCTTGATCACGGTTTCACCGAGAAGTTTGCCTATTGTTGCGTCCCCTTCGTAGGAGGCGAGAACTTCGTCGGAGAAGGAAGTGGAAATAAGCTTATCGAGGGTTTCGACGACGCTGTCGATCTTTTCGTTTTCAACCGGAACGAACACCCTTGCAACGGAGGTTTCGTTGCCGTCTGCGTCGGTTACGTACAAAAGCCCGTCTTCTTTACGTTCGAGCACAAGCGAATACTTCGGATTTGCGGTTTCGATTTTCGAGGACACCTGCGATTTAACGCCGTCCAAAGCCGCGATATCTTTCACGAAAGGACCCACGCCTTTGACGCCGAAAACGAGCACCACGGCCAAAGCGAGGCTCAGAACCACGCCCATAAACTGGCCGAAGCAGCCGCGCTCCAACCCTCCGCACAGGCCTTTGAACGCTGCGGGAACGGCAAAAAGCAAAACGACGGCCACGATGCCGATATCTATATACGACAAGCTTGTCGAATTTTCAACGCAAAGAGCGGCAAAATCAAGCATAATAAGCTGCGCCTCGTAGGTGTCTCCTTAAAGTGATACTGAAATATTTGCCTTTTATTCGGCAAATATACATATTAATTATACAAACAATCCTTCGATTTGTCCACTAAAAAGAATAAATAATTGCAATTTGGCAATAATTTCATTCCGAAAAGGAGAGTGATATATGGCAAAATGCGAAGCTAAGGAAAACGTGGTCGTGGTGTGTATAGGGAGTGAAAAAATCGCGGGAGACAGCCTTGCGCCGCTCGTGGGCGACGAGCTCAGGGAGCGTTACGCCGTCAAAAATTTCGTTTACGGAACGACGGACGAATCCATAAACGGCCGAAATTATGACGAGTGGCTGGAATTTATTTTGAAAGTTCACAAGGGTGCAAAAATCCTTGCCGTCGACGCGGGACTGGGGGCCGTCGCAAGCGTCGGCAAAATCAGACTGACGGCTGGCGTGGTGCCGAAAAAAGCCGTAACCGGCGGCGGAAAAGCGGTGGGCGACGCGGGAATAGTGGGAATCGTCGGCGAGGTTTCCGACAATCCTCTCGGCGCGCTTTTGACCGTTTCGACCGATGAAGTGCAAAATATGGCCAAAAAAATAGCGTTTGTGATATTTTCCGCACTTTATGCCTTTTAGAAAAACTTGTCAAAACCGATTTCAATATCTTTACTTTTGACTTTTTTTGTGCTACAATAGAATTTGCGACGTAATATAAAACGATAAAATTTTATATTATATTTTCGTTTTAAGTTTGCGTTTTAACGTTCAATTAACCTATACGTCGTAAACTGTCGCTACTAAGCATCGGAGGCATCGTTTTGAATAAATCAACCAGAAAATGGATATATCTCGTTCTCGCCGTGCTGCTCGTCGTCCTGCTGATAAGGTTTTTGCCTAGCGGCAAGGGCAAGGAAGTGGGCTACGTCGGAGAAGGAGGCCTTGTCGAACTCGTCAAAGAGGGCAAGGTTTCGGACATCTACGTCAACGGCTCGTATAAAGTGTACGTTCGCTTTACGGGCAGCGAAATTCCGGAAAAGAAATTCCCGTCGGCATACGACGCGTTCTGCTACGTTCCGGACAGAAATCTCGACGCGCTTATGGACGCCATTTCGGCTTCTGGCGTCGCCGCTCCGAAAATAACCTACAACGATCCTAACCGTTACGCCATGCTGATCAGCGTCGGCATACCTATTTTGGGCACGGTTCTGGCGCTTGTAGTGTTGTACATCATTATGAAGCGCAATTCCGCAAGGGACAATCAGGCCTTAAGCTTCGGCAAAACCAAAGCGAGGGTGAACGCCAACGTAAAAGTGCGTTTCTCCGACGTGGCGGGCGCCGAGGAAGAAAAGGAAGAGCTTCAGGAAATCGTCGAATTTTTGAAGAACCCTAAAAAGTTCACCGAAATGGGCGCGCGTATTCCTAAAGGCGTTTTGCTGGTGGGCCCTCCGGGAACGGGCAAAACTCTCTTTGCAAAAGCAGTTGCCGGCGAAGCGAACGTTCCGTTCTTCAACATTTCGGGCAGCGACTTCGTGGAAATGTTTGTGGGCGTGGGCGCAAGCCGCGTGAGAGATTTGTTCGATCAGGCCAAACGCAACATGCCGTGCATAGTTTTTATTGACGAAATCGACGCCGTCGGCCGTCAGAGAGGCGCAGGCCTCGGCGGCGGAAACGACGAAAGAGAACAAACGCTCAACCAGTTGCTTGTTCAGATGGACGGCTTCGAGAAAAACGAAGGCATCATCATTATGGCGGCAACCAACCGCCCCGACATTCTGGATCAGGCGCTTTTGAGACCGGGCAGATTCGATCGTCAGATTTACGTTCACATTCCCGACGTCAAGGGCAGAGAGGCCATTTTCCGAGTTCACAGCCGCAACAAACCGCTTGCTCCGGACATCGACTTTAAGGCGCTTGCAAGGCTGACGGGAGGTTTCTCGGGCGCAGACATCGAAAACCTTTTGAACGAAGCGGCCATCCTCGCCGCGCGTAACAATCGCACCGCAATCATAATGGACGACATTAACGAAGCGATAAACAAAGTTATCGCCGGCCCGCAGAAAAAGAGCCGCGTCGTCACCGAAACCGACAAACGCATCACCGCTTATCACGAAAGCGGCCACGCAATCGTCGCCAAGCTGCTGAAGCATTGCGACGCAGTGCACGAAGTAAGCATCATCGCCAGAGGTCAGGCCGCGGGCTATACCATAACGCTTCCTGAAAACGACAACAACCACGTCACCAAAAACAAGCTTCTGGACACCATAACCATGATGCTCGGCGGAAGAGCCGCAGAAGAAATCGTCATTCAGGACGTTTCGACGGGCGCTTCGAACGACATCGAAAGGGCCACCGGCGTTGCAAAACGCATGGTTACCGAATGGGGTATGAGCGAGCTCGGCACAATGTTTTTGGGCGCCGACAAGGAAGTGTTTTTGGGCAGGGACTACGGCACCAGCCACAGCTACAGCGAAGAAATGGCTTCCAAAATCGACGGACAGGTTCAGAAAATCATTTCGGCGTGCTACGACAGAGCAAAGCAGATTTTGCTTGACAACAGAGCAATTTTGGACACCATGGTCCGCTTGCTTTACGCCAAAAACACCATTTTCGAAGACGAAGTCAACATGATTTTCGAAGGCAAAACCTATCAGGAAATACTGGACAAAATGGCCGAGACCGAGGAGAAAATCAAATCGGAATACACCAAAAAATCCACGCCTTCCGAAGGTAGCGTAGAAGAGAAACAGCCTGCCGCGGCTCCTGCCGAACCCGTCGAAAAACCTGCCGAACAAGCAGAAGAACAGGCGGAAACAAAACCTGACGAAGGAACCGACGAAACGACCGAAAAATAAGTTAATATTCAAAAAACGCGCGTTTATCGCGCGTTTTTGTGATTATAGCGACAAATAAAAAAGCATGATCACGCAGACAAAGGGAGTGAGAGGGTTCCACTCGCCCGAACCACGCAGACAAAGGGAGTGCGAGGGCTCCCCTCGCCCGAAAGAGTGCTTGTCATTCCGAGCCTGCCGAGGAATC
>HF988631.1:0-34490 GCA_000434675.1 Faecalibacterium sp. CAG:1138
GGTAATCGACGTTACTTTGAATACGGTTGTTCATACACAAAAATTTATATAGACGAATTTACGGAGGAAAACTAAAATTGCAGGAAATATTAGTATTGTTATCGGATCTTGGGGTTCATACAACGAGTGCAACGAAAGAGCCTTAGGTTCAAAATGGCTTGACCTTTCGGACTATGAAGAATGGGACGAAATCGTGGAAGAACTCAAAAAAGAAGGCTTTGAACTTGACGGCATCGACGAAGAATTGTTCATACAAGATGTAGACGGTATCGAAGATGGTTCAATCAATTGGGATTACGTAAATCCGGAGAAATTATTCAATACTCTGAACGCTTCAGGCGTTTTAGATGACGATTACAAATATGAAGTATTTTGCGCTTTTCTTGAAGTGCGTTGTTTCGACGATTTTGAAGAAAGAGTTATTGTCTTACTAATTTCTAAAGATTGGACAGTATAGTTTTCATTATAGTAAACTACTGATGGGCATATTCCAATAAGCTCTTCAGCAGTCATTTCTATAATAATTCTTTCAGGTTCTTTTTCTTTGCCGGTTAGTAGGCATTGTCCAAAGCTTTGCTCACGAGTGCGTCTTTGACCGTCACGACTATTTGGACTATGACAAAATGCGCTCAATCTGCACTGCCGCAATCAAGAACTTGTTTGATTAATCAATATTTTAAATGTCAAAATCGACAAAATAAACCATTCGTTTTGTCAAAACAATCAAAATCAATCTTCATCGGCACAACAAAAAAACGGACTGAAATCAGTCCGTTTTTTGTTGATTGATTTTTGGTTATGCTTGGGCGGGGGCAGGTTCTGTTTCAGTTGAAACTTCTTCTATTACGTTGCCGAAAATGATGACTTCTGCTTTGTCCGTGCCGTCGTCTGGTTGTGCTCCCTTTGCAAGTTGGATTGCAATACGTGCGTTCTTATCGCGGAGGAATTCCGTGTTCTCTATGACCTTTTTCTTGTTCAGGTTGTACACAAAGAAGAATGCCACGAAGATGAGGATTGAACCAACCAAAGGAAGTACAATGGACAGAGTCAACAGGTTTTGTGAAGTTTGAGGAGTGGTTGCTTGGACGTTTGTTGAGTCAAATCCAACCAAGCCTGCAAGGGCTGCTACCAGCGCAGAGCCTATTCCTTGTGCTGCCTTTCTTGCAAGGGAGTAAGTTGCGTACACACTTGCTTCGTCACGCTTGCCAAATTGCTCTTTTGTGAGGTAGGTTGCGTAGAGGTTTTTGCCGTCTTTCTTTGCTGTCCTCACTTCTTGCTCGTCAACACAGTCTGCCACCATTGACCAAGTGCCAAGGTTCAAGGGAGCTGATGCCAACATTGCAACGCCGAGGCAAGCTGCGTATGCCCACATACCTGCGCTTGTTCTGGGGAAATGAATGATCAGCATAATCACAAGCACGGCGATTGCCACCAAGTTGGGCCACATTGCAATCTCTTTCTTTCCGAACTTTCTTGTAAGTTTGCCCATAAAGGGGATGACGAACATCATAGGCAGCATCATGACGATGCCGACCGTGCCTGACGCCTTTGCGTCACCGAAGAAGAGTTGGCACACGAGAGGCAAAGTGGTTGCGTAGGACATGACAAACACAAGTTGGCTGAATGATGCAAGACACATACCGAGTGCAGCACGGTTTGTGACAAAGCCTTTGAGTGTTTGAAGATAGTTGAATTTTTCTTTGGGTTTTTCAACTTGTTTTCTTTCTTTCGTAAGGAAGCAAGTGAGCATAAATCCGCTGATTGCAGCAACCCCACAAGCCAGTGCTACCCACACGAAAACCTCAGGAAGGAGAGGCTCGATATTTGTGACTGGATCTGCCTCGCCGTAAATGAGTCTAGGCACGATGATCATCATAGGAAGCATTGCGACGCCTGCGCCAATACTGCGAAGTGATGAAAGTGATGCTCTGTGACCGGAATCGTCGGTGAGGGCTGCGTTGAGCGAGCCGTAAGGCACGTTTGCAGCGGTGTATGCAACAGACCACACACAGTACATAACAAGCACGTATGCAAATCTGCCCCAGTAGGAGAGTGCTCTGACGTCAAGGAACAAAAGCACCGTCGTAAGTGCGATTGCAAAGGCGCCACAGAAAATCCAAGGAATATATTTGCCACGTCTACCGGGCTTTCTTGCGTCAACCAACGCGCCGATGATGGGATCGTTGATTGCGTCAAAAATCTTTGAAATGATGACGATGATCCCCCAGTGTCCCATTGTAAGTCCAAGACCTTGGGTGACAAACAACATCAAAAAAATGCTGATAAGTTGGAAACTCATGTTGCAACCGAAGTCGCCCATCATGTATCCAATCTTATCTCTATTGCCAAAAGGTCTATCAATGGGGGTTTTGATTTTCTTCTCTTTCATAATATCTCCCTTCCTTGCTTACTTTTGTGGCTTCTTGATTTTGTTCAGCATTTCGTTGACTTCAAAGAGCATGTCGGCTGTCACTTTGTCTCCTGCCAAGCCTGCGATACGTTCAATGGTCATACTGCTTGCAAGCTTCATCATTCCCTTGCTGATTTTCACTTCGCCTTTTGACTGGCTGTCAGGGCCTGACATCATCATTTTGACCACTCTGTCCATAAGACTATTGATGAGGGCTTCGCCTTCTTCGGTTGCCATAATGTTACCAAGTTTGTCCTTGATTGAGAAATATCCTTCGGGGAACTTGAAGTCAAATTCATTGTTTTTGTCAAACCAGTTGTCCACCTTTGCTTCTGTCTTCAAGATATATCCTTGATAAGGCTTTCTCACGTACTTGATTGATGCTTCATCACTGACGTCACCGCTGACTGCCTTGATCTTGGTTGCACCGAGAATCTTGAGAGGCACTTTGAAGGTGAAGATATACTTGCCTTCTTGAGTTGCGAATTCCTTGCCATTAACGTAGAGAGTCACCTTGTCGCAGTTGCTGTACACCTTGACTGTGGTGGTCTTTTCTGCACGATAGTAATATCTCTTTGAGGTGATGTGGACGAAAGGATCGGTGGTCCAGTATGCTTTGTAGATGTAGAAGCTGTCCTTCTTTATCTTTCTATCGTAAGTGACGAGGCCCTTGTTGTTGCGTCCTGCAACACCGCCTTCGTTTCTGCCGTCAACGCCGAAGTCAAACATATTCCAAACGTGGGTTGCCCAGAGGTAAGGACGTTCTGCAAAAATGCGGAGGAGGCTTTCGTGATAATATGCTTGATATTCTTCACTGTAGTCACCTTGCTTGGGGTCTGAGTTGTGCCAAGTGAGGATTGCTTCACAGCCGTATTCGCTGATGCCGATTGTTTTGTCGGGGCGTGCTGCTCTAAAGTCGTCAAGCCATTCTGCGTTGCCGTTGACGTCGCCCATATACCAGCCGAAATAGTGGTTGTATGACATGATGTCGGGGAGGTCGATGATGGGAGAGTTTATGTCAAGCATTGTCACGTTTGCCATGGTTGTGGGACGAGTTTTGTCCATATCGTGGCAAAGGTCGTTGAGTCTGTGGTGGAGTGCCATCATCTCTTCACTTTCACCGGTGATGGTGATTTCATTGCTCAGTCCCCAACAGAAGATTGATGCGTGGTTGTAGTTTTGTGTGATGAGTTCCTTCATTTGGCTCACTGCGTTTTCATCGCCGTTGGCAAGATGTGATGAAATGTAGGGGATTTCTGCCCAGACCACCATACCGTATTCGTCGCAGAGGTCATAGAAGTATTGGTCGTGTTGATAGTGTGCAAGACGGATTGTGTTTGCGCCCAGTTCCTTGATGAGGTCGATGTCTTCCTTGTGTTCCTTTTCGGTGATTGCCCAACCCATATCTTGTCTGTCTTGGTGACGGGATACGCCGTGGAGGGGATATTTTCTGCCGTTGAGCCAGAAGCCGTCTTTGTCTGCCTTCATTGTGCGGACACCAAAGCGGACAACTCTTTCATCGCTGTCGTTGTCTGTGGTGAGAGTGACTTTTGCTGTGTAGAGTGCAGGGTTTTCAACGCCGTCCCAAAGAGTGGGATTTTCAAGGGTGTAGGTGAGGGTTGTTTTTGCAGTCGCAGGTGCTTCTGCCGTTGCCACCACTTCGCCATCAAAGAGGATGTCGCACTTTACTGTCCCGCCGTCGGTTGCACCGGTGATATAGCTTTCCACCGTGACTGTTGCACTGCCGTCTTCGTTGACGATGGGTGTCACTTTAACGCCTTCTCCACCCAGATAGTCAAGGTCAAATCTCACTGCGGGTGCTTCGATGATATACACGTTTCTGTAGATACCGCCAAAGAAAGTGAAGTCTGCCATTTGAGGATAGACTCTGTCGTTTGCGGAGTTGTCTGCGGACACGATGATTGTGTTTTCGCCGTCAACAAGTTGGTCGGTGATGTTGGCACGGAAGGTTGAAAAACCGCCTTCGTGATATGCAACGGACACGCCGTTGACAAACACTTCACTCATTGCGTTGACACCACGGAATTCAAGATAATACACCTTGTTTTCCTTTTTGGTGAGAGCTATTTTCTTTCTATAGAAACACTTGCCACGGAAATAATCGTTTCCGCCGTCTTGACCGTCAAGGTTGTTCCAAGTGTGGGGCAAATTGACTTTGATGCTTTTAATTGCGTCCATTTCTTCAATGCTGTTGCAGTTTTTAAAGAAACGCCATCCTGTGTTGATAAGTACTCTGCTCATATATTCTCTCCTTTATTATAATCTATCTTTGCACTCTACCGCTTCCGCCGTTTTTGATGAGTGACTGGACTTCCTTGACACCGACACGATTGAAGTCGCCTTCAATGGTGTGTTTCAGTGCGCTTGCTGCCACTGCAAACTCGAGCGCGTCTTGGTTGGTGTAGCCGTTGGTGAGGCCGTAGATAAGCCCTGCACCAAAGCTGTCACCACCACCGACTCTATCTACGATGTGCAGTGAATATTTGTTTGAGAAGTGTGCTACGCCGTCAGCGTAAAGCATTGCAGACCAATCGTTGTCGTTGGCTGAAAAACTTTCGCGGAGAGTGATTGCCACTTTCTTAAATCCGAATTTGTCAGTGAGTTTTTTGGCTACACCCACGTATCCATCACGGCTCAATGCACCCTTTTCAATGTCGGTGCCGTCCGCTTCAATACCGAAGACGTCCTTTGCGTCTTCCTCATTGCAAATGCACAGGTCAACGTAAGGCATAAGGCTTGTCATAACCTCTTTTGCCTTTTCTCTTGACCAAAGTTTTTTGCGGTAGTTAAGGTCACAACTGACACTTAATCCCTTTGCTTTTGCAACTTTAAGTGCGTTTAAGGTCACTTTGGCAAGTTCATCACTGAGGGCGGGAGTGATGCCTGTGAAGTGGAACCAGTCTGCTCCGGTGAAGATTTTGTCCCAGTCAAAGTCGCTGTCGGTTGCTGTTGAAATTGATGAGTGTGCTCTGTCGTAGATGACGTTTGAAGGACGGCAAGATGCACCCTTCTCCATATAATAGACACCCATTCTTTCACCGCCACGCGCGATGAATTTTGTGTCAACGCCAAAGCCACGAAGCTCTCTGATGCAGGCTTCTGCGATTGCGTTTTCAGGGAGTTTTGTCACAAATGCGGCATCTCCGCCAAAGTTTGCAATGGATACTGCAACGTTTGCTTCACCGCCACCAAAAGTGCCGTTGAAGACAGGGGTTTGGAAAAGACGGTTGTAGCCCTCAGGGGCAAAACGCAACATAATTTCGCCAAACGTAATTACTCTCATATATACTCCTTTGCGATTTCCACCGCACGTCTTGATGCGGTTTCGATGTCGCTTTCAGTTCCTTTCATCATCCAGCTTCCACCTGCGCCAAGGACAAATTTTTGTTCAAGGAATTCGTGGAGATTGCTTTCACCAACACCGCCTGTAGGCACAAAGCGGACGTCAGGAAATGCTGCTGACAATGCTTTCATTGTTTTGATTCCGCCAAAGTCACTGGCAGGGAAAAACTTGAGGACGTTGAGACCAACTGCCTTTGCCATCATAACCTCTGTGGGTGTGATGACGCCGGGGATATAGGGTACGTCACGGGAGATACACTCTTCTGCCACTTCCTTTGAAAAGCCGGGGGACACAACAAACTTTGCCCCAAGGTCAAGGGCCTTCACGCATTGTTCTTTATTGATGATTGTGCCAACGCCCACAAGCATATCGGGGAAAGTCTTGACTGCCAGTGCAAGGCAATCGGGTGCACAAGATGTACGGAAAGTGATTTCCGCCACGTTGATGCCCCCACGCTTCAATGCGCTGAGTTTGGGGATTGTTTCGTCAATGCTGTTCAGCACCACAACGGGCACTACTTTGTTTGTGTTGAAAAATGAAAAGTCCATAGTCACCTCTACACACCCGAATATGCGCTGAAACCGCCGTCAATGGGAAGGACTACACCGGTGATGAAACCTGCTGCTTCTTCACTCAAAAGGAAGAGGGTTGCGCCCACAAGTTCCTCAACTTCGCCAAATCTTTCCATAGGGGTTGCGTTCAGGATTTTCTTTGTTCTGGGAGTTGCGTTGCCCTCTGCGTCAAAGAGCAATGCTCTGTTTTGATTGGTCACAAAAAATCCCGGTGCAATTGCGTTGACACGGATGCCCACCTTTGCAAAGTGCACTGCAAGCCACTCTGTAAAGTTGCTGATGCCTGCCTTTGCCGCGCTGTATGCAGGGATTTTGGTGAGGGGTGTAAAGGCGTTCATTGATGAAATGTTCAGGACGGAACAGCCCTTTCTTCCAACCATACCTTTGCAGAAAACTTGGGTGGGGAGGAAACTGCCGATGAAGTTCAGTTCAAAGACAAATCTCACCCCGCCTGCGTCAAGGTCAAAAAAGTCCTTGTCCACTTGCTTTTCAAAGGTGCAGTATTCATTGTCCGTAGTGGCACGAGGGTTATTTCCGCCTGCGCCGTTGATGAGGATGTCGGTGACGCCCAAATCCTTTTCAATTTCTTCACGGACGGCTTCAAGATTTTCCTTGTCAAGGACGTTTGTCTTGTATGCCTTTGCCACACCGCCTTCTGCGACTATTTCATTTGCCACAGCCTCTGCTGCTTCAAGATTGAGGTCAAGGAGTGCAACCTTTGCGCCGTTTGATGCAAGGGCCTTTGCAAGGCATCCGCAGATGACTCCGCCTGCTCCTGTGATGACAACAACTTTATTGTTCAAATTGATGCTGATAGGTGTTTTCATAATTATCCTTTTCCTTTTAGGGTTTTGTTTAGATTTATTTTGACTACTTGTTGAATCTGTTGAGGGTTTCCCATACGCCGTTGATATAACTTGCGCCCAGTGCTCTATCGTAAAGACCGTATCCGGGCTTGCCTTCTTCCCCCCAAATCATTCTGCCGTGATCGGGGCGGAGATAGCCGTCAAAGTTGTTGTCATAGAGGGCTTTCATAATGCCGAGGATGTCAAGCGTGCCTGCGGATTGGTCGTGAGCACACTCCTCAAATCCATTGTCGAAGACACGGATATTTCTCACGTGCATAAAGTGGATTCTGCCCATCTTTGCGTACTTGTCGACCATTGCAACAAGGTCGTTGTTTTTATCTGCACCCAGTGAGCCCGTGCAGAAAGTGAGACCGTTATTGGGACTGTCAACAAGGGAGAGGAATCTGTCGATATTCTTCTCGTTGGTGATGATACGAGGCAGGCCAAAGATATCCCACGGTGGATCATCGGGGTGGATTGCCATGTTGATGCCACACTCCTCTGCAACGGGGATTATGCGTTCAAGGAAGTAGCCAAGGTTTTCCCATAACTTTTCACTATCCACGGCTTTATATTGCTCAAACAGACGTTTTAAGTCCTCTTTTTGATAACTTGCGTTCCAACCGGGCAAGTTCATATCATCAACCAAAGGGTCCTTGCCGTCAAGTTGTTCGCCGTAGTATACAAGGCTTGTTGAGCCGTCTTCTGCCAACTTGTCCAGTTGTGTTCTTGTCCAGTCAAAGACGGGCATGAAGTTGTAGCAAATGCACTTGACGCCCACTTCACTAAGACGACGAATATTCTCGCAGTAGTTGGCGATATACTTGTCTCTTGTGGGGAGGCCAAGTTTGATGTCTTCGTGGACGGGAACGGACTCGATGACTTCTGCTTTAAGTCCGTGAGCCTCTGCTTCTCTCACAAGTGTCGCAATGCTTTCTCTGGGCCACACTTCGCCTACGGGCACGTCATAGACTGCTGTCACAACACTGTACATGTTGGGGATTTGTCTTATGTAGTCAAGGGGGATTCTGTCACCAAGACCATACCATCTAAAAGTCAGTTTCATATCAAACTCCAAAATATATTTTTGCATTGTCAATGCAAACGTTTTTCACAAGATTTTCAAGTGTTTCCTTGTCGTCGGGATATTCACCGCTTTCAACCCACTCACCAACAAGTGAGCAGAATATTCTGCGGAAATAGTCGTGTCGAGCGTATGAGGTGAAGCTTCTGCTGTCTGTGAGCATGCCGTTGAAAAGACCAAGTCCGCCTGTTGAAGCCAGCACTCTCATCTGCTCTTTTATGCCGTCACGATGGTCCATAAACCACCAGGCTGCACCCAGTTGAATCTTGCCTCTTTCTCCTCCTTGGAAGTCACCGATGAGGGTGGCAAGAGGATAATAGGCGGTGGGATTCAGAGTGTAGATTATTGTCTTAGGAAGGCCTCCGTTTTGCTCAACGTAGTCAAGGAAATCCCTTGCATTGTTGACGTTGAGGACGTTTGCCACACTGTCACCGCCCACGTCAACGCCACATCTGTCAAAAAGGACTGTGTTGCAGTTGCGGATGACACCTACGTGCAGTTGCATCACCATGCCTCTGTCACGAAGCATCTTTGCAATGTGTGCCATAAGGGTAAACTGGAATTCCGCCTTGTCTTCATCATCAATGAATTTTTCATCAAGTCTATCTTTAATGATGTCGTCGCATTTACTGACGTCTCCGTATCCAAAGGGGAAATCTTCCATGCCGATGTCCACTGCGGTTGCGCCGTTTGCCACAAAGAAATCAAGGCGTCTTTCAACTACTTCAAGAAGTTCATTGAATCCTTTGATTTCAACCCCTGCCACTTCACCCAGTTTCTTGACGTAGTCTGCATAGTCAGGCTTGTCGATGTTGATGAGACGATCTGCTCTAAAACAAGGAAGCACCTTGAAGGGGTTGTCTTCACCTGCAATTGCTCTATGGGCGGAAAGGTCGTCAACGGGGTCGTCTGTGGTGACAACTGCACAAACGTTTGAACGTTCAATCAGTTTCTTTGCAGAAAAACTGCCGTCAGCCATCTTTTCAAGGGTGCGAGTCCAAATCTCCTCTGCGTTTTTAGGGCAAATGGGGAGAGTGAGGTCAAAATACTTTTTCAGTTCAAGGTGTGCCCAGTGATAGACAGGGTTGCCGATGAAGTGAGGCAAAGCCTCGGCAAAGCGGAAAAACTTCTCTTTGTCGTCGCCGTCACCGGTGATGAACTTCTCGTCAACGCCGTATGCTCTCATAATGCGCCACTTGTAGTGGTCGCCGTTGAGCCACAATTCCGTCAAATTTGAAAAAACCTTGTCGCCAAGGATATCTTGGGGAGCAAGGTGGCAGTGATAATCAAAAATAGGCAGAGACTTTGCGTATTCGTAAAGTTCCACTGCTTTGTCGTTTTCAAGAAAAACTTTATTGTCAAAAAACATTTCTTCTTCCTTTTTTAGGTTGCGTCTTTTGCAGCGTTGTGGTCGCTTTGCAATCACAACGGCGTACACATGGATGAGATAGTATTCACTTTATAGCTGTATTATACTATTGCATTTTTTGTCAGTAAATTGACAAAATTGCGAAATAACTTGCAAATCTTGCTATATTGGATTAAAATTGAAGTATGAGAGAAAATATCACCACAAAATGGCAATCTTCACAGCTTATGTCAAAGAAAGATTTCGAAGTAAATCTTTACCGTGATAAGTATTTCAAAACCGTCGAGATGCACTCCCATGATTTTTATGAGGTCTACTGCTTCATCGGGGGGGCAGTTGACTATATCGTTGAGGACGGCCTATATCGTTTGCAAGCGGGGGACGTTTTGCTCATCCCCCCAAACTATCTGCACCAACCCAACGTCAAGGACGGAAGCAAGTCCTATGACCGCATCGTGCTGTGGATAAATCCTGACTACGTCAAGCGTCTTTCCTCCCCCTCAACCGACCTTGCCACCTGCTTTCAAAAGGCAAAGGAAAAGGGTGCTTATCTTGTGAGAAACTCCGCTCTTTCTGATAAACTTGTCACCGAGCTTATTGCAGTCATCGAAAATGAAAACTCCAACTCTTTTGGTGCGGACTTGACTGCAGAAAATCACGTCATCACCGTCCTCACCCTTTTAGGTGCTCATTATCTTAAAAACAGGCAAGCAAAACAGGCGGAACAATCCGAGATTATATCCCGTGCAATCGAGTATATTTCCGAGCATCTAACCGAGCCAATCATCCTTGACGACATATCAAACGCACTGTATACCAACAAGTATTATTTTGCCCATCTTTTCAAGGAAGAAACCGGCGTTTCACCCCACAGTTATATCCTGAAAAAACGCCTGCTTATGTCCAAGGAATTGATTGAGCAAGGTCTGTCCATAACTGACGTTTACGTGCGCTGTGGATTCTCTGACTACACCCACTTTTTCCGCGCCTTCAAAAAGGAATTTGACCTGACTCCAAAGCAATATTTCCACCTTATAAAAGCCATCTAAAATCTTATAATAAACTATTTGGTTGATCAAATAATACTATATAATGACAGAATCGAGATACGATTTACAAGCCCGATAACAAAGAGTCCTGACGATTGTCAGGGCTTTTTATTATACTCAAATACAACGACGATTTCGTGTTACGACAAAATTACAGGCATATTTGTCAACGAGCCTTTTTATTGCATTGTAAAACTTTAATTCCCCCAAAATAGCATAAAAAAAGAATACAAGTTGAGGGGTTCAACTTGTATTCTGACTGGTGGAGACAAGGGGAGTCGAACCCCTGACCTCTTGAATGCCATTCAAGCGCTCTACCAACTGAGCTATGCCCCCAAGTGGTGGGCAATAAGGGACTCGAACCCCTGACTTCTTCCATGTGACGGAAGCACTCTACCAGCTGAGTTAATTGCCCGTTCAGGTGATATAGGTATTTTAGCATAGACGGTGGAAGATGTAAACCGTTTTGGGGCGATTTGGCGGAGAAATTTTTGAAAATCGAGCCATGCGGGCGGCAAAAAACGCAATTAGCGCATAATATAAGCGGCAAAACGGCACAATTTTTCAAAAAAACGTTGACTTTGCCTCATAAGTGAAACTATAATACTAACAATATTAAATTTTGGAGGCAAATAGATGAAAAAATTTGCAACGGTGACGTTGGTTTTGTTGATGGCAATTATGTGCATAGCATTTGCCGCATGCGACAAAACGCCTGAAGACACAACGCCAACGGAATACAAAGTAACCATCGACTCTCAAAACGGATTGAAAACCCGCACGGTTTCCGTTAAGATCGGGGAAACGTTCGATCTTCCTAATCAGCCGTACAATCAAGGTATGATCTTTTTAGGTTGGTACACTACCCCGTCCGGACAAGAAGGTAAAAAAATAGAAACAAGTTTCGTTCCGGAATCCGACTTAACAATTTATGCAAGATGGGAATCTGCGTCAACCCACGTACACGATTTCAAAGTGGGCAATCACATTGAGCCAACCTGCGACAAAGAAGGCTATGACGAATTTGTTTGCTATTGCGGAAAAACAGAAAAAAGGAATTCGGTTGCCGCATTGGGACACGACTTCGCTTTCGATTCTTCGTCGGACGATTTTATGAGTTTTTATCCTTGCAAGAGGGAAGGCTGCACGAGCTTCGGGCGCAGACCGAGCGAAAGAAACTATAACGACAAATTCGTCGTTACGTTTGACGAAGCGCGACAGGCAAAAATCGACGCTTTGTACCAAGAAATCACCGACACTCTTGCCGAAGTCGATCGCTACGACGCCGCAGCTCACGCTTTCGTGAAAGACAGCGCTCTTTATGCCGAGAACAAGGCTTTTGAAGAAAAATACAACGCTTTCTACGACGAACTCGTTTACCTTGTCGAGCAATATCAATACTCTTACGTTTTCTATTGCGTCGACGATAACGAAAAAAATACCGAGCTTTACGAAACCATTTCCGAATATCGCACGGACCTTATAACCAAGTTCTATTCGTTGTATCGCAAGATTTACGACACCAAATTCCGTGAATACTTCTTCAGCGAAGAAGACGGCTGGACGGCAGACGACATTAAAGAAGCTCTCGATACGTCCGACAGCTACGGCGGCGACGCTTACGCCGAACTCAACAAACGCATTTCCGAAATCGAAGTTGAATTCAGAAACATAGCAAATCCGGGCGGAGACAAAGCCGTTCTCGAACTTTACGAGGAATTCGTCAATTTGAAAAATCAGATCGCCGTTATCGCCGGTTACGATAACTACATCGACTACGCTTACAAAAACGTTTACAGCCGCGACTACACCCCTGAAGACGTTGCAAAAACCAGACAATTCCTCAAGGAATATGTGAAGCCGGTTTATTTGTCTGTTCTGAACGACTACAGAAATTCTCCTAAAGACTCGCTCAACGGAGATGCAAAAAGTCTTTATTATAGTCTGTCGGGCGCATCGTTTTTCTCTTCTAAGACGGTGGGGGACTATGTCGCCGATTATTTCAGAACCATGAACAGCAAAACTGCCGGAAAAACCGAAATCGACTTCTACAAGCACGCAAACGAGCTTATGAAGAACGGCAACTACTATACCGGTAATTATCAAGGGGCATTCAGTTACTGGATCGGCGCGCAGAATACTTCCATTCTGTACTTCGGGCCGGGCAGCTACTCGGGCGCGTTCACTTTCGTTCACGAATTCGGCCACTACTACAACACCATCTATAACCATGGCGCAAGCATGTCCTACGATTTGGAAGAAACCCACTCCCAAGGCAACGAAATGCTGTTTCTCTCATATCTCCGCACCGCGCTTCCTGAAAGCGTGGCAACCGACATTTTTCAATCGCTCTACGCCAACCAAATGTTCGACGCTTATGCAATCGTAATGCTGGCGGCCTGCGTTGACGAATTCGAATATTGCGTTTACACCGGAACCGATCCTGACGGCAACCCTGCAACCTACACCGCAAACGACTACGACGCTCTCTTCGAGAAGCTTATGTCCGAATACGGCATTGCCACTTCTCTGAACCCGAGCTACTGGAGATACGTCGCAATCGAATCGCCGTGCTACTACATTTCGTACTCTATGAGTATGCTGCCTTGCCTGGAGCTCTACATGGTTTCCGAAACCGAAGGCCACGAAGCCGCTATGAACAAATACTTCAAGCTCTTCACTTTCACCGACGACGAAGCCAACGTGAAAGTGGACAGCGTAGGCGACACGGTTGTCGAAATCGGCTATTCCGACACTTTGGTCTATGCGGGGCTGACCTCTCCGTTTGACGAGAGCCTCTATCAAAGACTCAAAGAGTTCTATACCAAATAACAACCTCAATCAAAACGAAAAACCGAGCGGAAACGCTCGGTTTTTTTACTTTCGTTATTTCTGAAACGCCTTGTCTTTTAAGGTGTAATGATTGAATTCCTCCGGAGCTTTGCCGTCGGTGCGACGCTCTCGAAGCGGTTTTGCCGGTATCCCCGCAACCACCTGAAAATCGTCCACGTCCTTCGTCACGATGCTGCCCGTTGCGACGATTGCTCCCTTCCCTATTTTAACTCCGCCGAGAATGGTTGCCGCCGTATAAATTTTGGCGTATTCGCCTATTTCCACAGGCTTATAGGTTCTCACTTCGTGATCGCTTTCGCTGTGGCCGTGCGTGAAAATTCTGGAATATTCGGTTATCATCGAAAAGTCGCCGAATTTGACTCCGCCTTTGCTGTCGATATAGCAGCAATGGTTCCAGGCAACGTTATCGCCGACCTCGATAAGGTGACCGTAATTAAACCTGCACCCTTCGTTTGCAATAAAGCCGTCGCCGCATTTTTTGAACAGCTTTTTGGCAATCATCGCCCTGAACGGAATGGCAAACTCCACGTTGATGCCGAGAGGGACTCTGTCCACCACTTCCCATAAAATGTGATAATTCCGTTGTTCTACGGTGTACGGAAATTCGTCGGCGAGCGGAAGATAGTCGTTCCAGAGTCTGAAAGATTCCACTTCTTTGGCCGTGTAGTGCGGCGCTTCGAGGAGCCTCAGCACTTTTTGCATATTCTTTTTGTCCAAACCTTTGTCGAAAAGCTTTTGACACTTTTCCAGTCTTTTTTCGGTCGTCATATATTATCCCCTATTTCGTTTTTCAGTTTTATTCTTACGTCCCCGGACGACAGCAATCTCTCCCCGTCCACTTCCAAAAGTCCGTCCGCCGTAACGTCCGTTGCGACGCCCGAGAGGATTTCACCGCTTACGACGTATTCTATTTTTCGTCCTATAACCAGATTTTTGCGCTTATATTCGGACATAAACGAATGGCTTTCGTCATTCCCGAACGCCGAAAATCGTCTGATTATGCCGGCGATCAGCGTTTCTTTATCCGGAATTTTGCCGCCCTCGATTTTCACCGACGTTGCGCCGCCCAAAAGCTGTTTCGGGACGTCGTTTTCGATGTTTATACCTATGCCGACCACGACTCCCTCTTTCGACCTTTCGCACAGTATCCCGCAAAGCTTTCTGCCTCCGGCGTAAACGTCGTTCACCCATTTTATTTCGGTTTTAAGATCGGTAAGCTCGTCAAGCGTTTCCGACACGGCCACGGCCGCGGCAGGCGTCATAAGATTTATTTTCTCCCACGGCGGCGAAACGAAGCTGAAATAAAGTCCGCCCTCTTCGCTTTCAAACGATCTGCCCCTGGTGCCTTTGCCCCTCGATTGCTTGCCCGCAACTGCCAAAGTGCCGACGGCGCTCTCCTTCAAGCGGTCGTTGGTGCTGTCCGTTTCTTCAAACCAAAAGGTTTCTCCGAGCGGAAAATCGCCGATATTCTGTTTTATGACGTCAAAATCCATATATTAACCGCTTTTTGTGAAAACTGTTTGTTCGTTTCGATTTTCTTTTCAATCGTTCGACGAAAAAATGATACCACCTTTCGGGCGATTTGTCCACCTTTTGCGGCAGAAGATTCGAAAGCGACTTTATATTTTTTGACGGCAATAACGCCAAAAACCCGCAAAAAAGTTTTGCCTTTTCGATTTTTTTATTGTATAATGTGCTTAAATCAACAAAAGGAGACCTTTTATGAGTTGGATTAAAAACAAAAACGTTATCATTACGGGCGTTTCCACCGGCATCGGCAAGGAACTTGCGAAACTGTTCGTAAACAAATATCATTGCAAAGTTCTTGGTGTGGCAAGAAGCGTCGGCAAGCTGGAAGCATTGAAAGCCGAGCTCGGCGAAAACTTCAGCTTTTATCCTATGGACATCAGCTCCCGTGAAAACTGGGAAGCTTTTGCCGCCGGCGCCGCAACCGAATTCAAACCCGACATTCTCATCAACAACGCGGGCATGATTCACCCGTTTGCCAACATCTGCGACCTTTCCGATCGCGACGTCGAACGCACGGTGAACACCAACTACCTTAGCCACATTTACGCCGCAAGGACCATGATTCCGGTGCTTGAAAAAAGCGCATATCCGGGTTACGTGAACATCGCTTCCGCTTCCGCTCTTCTGCCGGTTGCCGGACAAAGCATCTACAGCAGCACCAAAGCCGCCGTTTACGCTATGAGCGAATGTATCCGTCAGGAATACGAAGGCGAAGGCTGGTACGTCGGCTACGTTTTGCCGGGCCCCGTCAAAACCGATCTTTATAACGCAAAGGCCTCCGACGGCGCAGAAGCCAAAGCAAAGGTCAAAGACGGCCTCATCACCAAAATCGGCCAAACCGCTCCGCACGCGGCAAAGGTTATCTGCCGCTGCATGGCTCGCAGACAAAGCCGCATAGTTCTGGGCGCGGTAGCTCACCTTATGGGCTTCGGACATCAGCTGTTCCCTCGCACCGTTCCGTCCATGGCTTCCAAGCTTATGAGCGTGGTTCCTCTGCAATCCTTTAAGGACATTTTCAAAAACACCAAAGCAAACAAGGCCGCCAGAAAAGCTCAGCGCAAAGCCTTGAAAGCGGAAAAGAAAGCAAAATAGTTTTTACACGAAAACCACCCGCAATCGAGGTGGTTTTCTTACGCAAAAAACGCACCCCTTGCGGGATGCGTTTTTTTGTAAACACTGTTTTCTGGGAGGGTTAGTGTTGATTTTAACCGATGGTGATGCTGCCGTTTGCCTCGATGCGAGTTTTCTTGCTTGCTTCGATCATTTTTTCAAAGTTTGCTTTCGCGCTTGCGATAGCGTCGGTCATGGTTTTTTCGAAAGAAGCGATTTTTTCTGCGTAGGAAGCTTGTTTTTCTTCAACAGCCTTGAGTTCTTCGTCGCTGAAAGCGCAATCTGCAAGAGCTTTGTCGCGAGCGTCCTTAACTGCGGTGATGGCGTTTTCGAGGGTAGCCTGATCTTTGATTTCGGAAACTTTCACGCCGAGAGCCGAGAACAAGTTGTCAACCATTTCACCGAAGCTGCCTTCTTCTCCGCCGATCTTAATATATCCGGAGATAGGGCCGAGGATACCGGAGAGGTCGAAACCGTCAGCGGACAATGCCATTTTTGCGGCAAGGATCTGATCGTTTTCTTCGGTGCCGGTGTAGATCTGGAAGGCGATTTCAAGTTTTCTTGCGTTGCCTTCTTCGTCGTAGGCCAGAGATTTGATGTATTTTTGGATGTTGTCCAAAGTGCATTCGCCGTAAGCGGCTTTGATTTCGTTCACGACGGCCACGGCTTCTTCGTCGGCGTCTGCGTCCACGAAGTTGAGCAGGTTGAGAACGTCGTCTTCGGTGATGACAGGGTTTGCCTTATAGATGTCGAGCATATCGGAAACACCGTTCAGAATGCCGTAGGTGGCGTTCAGAGCGAGGTATTTTGCCGCGTTATAGGTTTTTGCTCCGCCGCCAAGGATGTCGCTCTTAAGGCTTTGAGAAGCAACCGAAACGTATGCGCTGTCAAGGTAAGCTTGTTTGGAAACTTCGTAAAGGGTGGTTGCACCTTCGGTTGCGATTGCAAGGGAAGTTTCGACTTTGCCCTTCAGATATTCTTTGTGTTCGTTCACGCGTTTGACAAGATCTTCTTCGCTCATTTTGACTGCGTCGTCCATGGTGAGGGTGCGATCTGCGAGCATAGCGGTTTTGATAAGACGGAGCTTGCCTGCGGTAAGAGTGTCGTAACCTTCTTTGCCCTGATTGTTGCTCTTAAGGTAAGCGACTTCTCTTTCCAAAAGATAGTTGGTGCCTTCGGTGACCACTGCGCCCACTGCTTTGCCTGCGGTTTCGATTGCGTTTTTAGCCACGTCATAAAGGCTTGCGCTGAGTTCGACGCTCCCCGAAACGGTTATGGTAACCTGGTTGTTGTCGTTTTTAAGATAACCGCATTTAACTGCCAGTGTGCCGACTTTGTCGATGGCTGCTTCGAAGGTCAGGCCCTCGAGTTCTTCGCCGGCGAGCAAAATCTGCGCGTCTTCGTTTTCAGGAATAACGGTGACGACTTTTCCGTCCTTGTCAACCAAGAATTCGACGGAAGGGTTGATGTCCACGGCTACGTAGGAAACTTGGTCTTTATCCTTGTTGTTGTTCACGACGATGGCCGCGATACCGATGACCAAAGCAAGAACACAGGCTCCCGCAATGATAGAAATAAAGGTTTTCTTTTTACCGGAATTTGCTGCTCCCGAGGTCTTTGCGGCCGCGGTTTTTTTAGGTGCGTTTTTGTCCATTTCTAATTCTAACCTCTTTTTAATTTGTTTTTCTGTCATATTTGTTCCTCCTTCTCAAGCGCATCTTTCAGCGTCTTCAAGGCTTCGCCGTACATCCACCTGACAGTACTTTGCGGAATGTCCAGCATGGTCGATATCTCTCTGAATTTGTAGCCCGCAAGAAGATGCAGAACCACGATGCGGCTTCTGTCCCGATCCAGCTTGGTGAGGAGAGCCTTGGTCGCAACGCTGTCCTCCGACAGACCGTAGCTTCCGAACAGCGCCTCGTTTTCCGAATAGTCCACCGCCACTTCTCTTTTTGCCTTATAGCGCAAGTTGATTGCCAGATTTTTTGCTATCTGCAAAATCCAGGCAAGGGCGTTTCCCTCGTTGTAGCCTGCGATGCCGCTTTGCACTCTTATGTAGGTTTCCTGCATAACGTCCTCTGCGTCTTCCTTTCTTTGAACGTACGTCAGAACGAATGCGTAAACGACTTTGCGGGTTTCGGAATAAATGTCGGCCAGAACGTTTTCGCCGAATTTCAAATCGAGCATCATCTTGTTGAGTTTTCTGTTATTCATGTTGTCCTCGATATCGGTTCCTGATAAATAAACAAACCAAAAGCGGTTTTTGTTGGTGATTTTTGAAAATTGTTTGAATTTTTTTTCGTCAGTTCAGATCGAACGGGTCGGAACCGTCATAACTTTCCGCAATATCCGCCGCAAAAGTCTTGTCGCCTTTGGACCATTTTCTGACCTTCACTATGACGAATACGTCCATAACGACGACGAACACCGTAAATATAACCGTAAAAACGGTGCTGTTCATCTGCAAGCAGAAGTCGTACAGTCCGTGCAGCAAAACCGGCACCCAGAAGGCCAGCTTTTTGTAGCGGTTGGCTTTTTCGAATTCGCCGAAAAGAACCGAACGTTTCGCCAGCCCGTAAAAATATCCCATAAACACGGCGAAGTTGATGTGCCCCGGGATTGCCGTAACGCCCCTTAAAAGTGCGACGTAAATGGTTCCGTTGGTGAAAACGTACATTATGTTTTCCACAATCGCAAAGCCCGCCGAAACGAACACCGCGTAAACTATGCCGTCGAACGTCGAGGTGAAATTGCGGTTATGCCAGGTTCTGCGCTTCAGAAAATACAACTTTCCGCCCTCTTCTGCGGTGGCGATAACCAAAAAACAGGTAAGCGCGTTGTAAAGCGCGCTGCCGCTTTCGGCCACAAGCCCCGCAAGGGCCATGCCCACGCTTTCCAGAATGATTGCCGAAACGACCGACAGCGCCCCCGCAAGCAGCAGACGCAATAGAAGTCCTATCGGCTCCTTGTCGACCTTGTCTTTTTTGTAGATATAAATCATCAGTATCGCGGGCGGTATCACCGCTGCCGCAAACAACACCCATTGCATAAGTTCACCTTCGTTTTTTTCAATTATGTTCCCGAACACTTAGACCGACCTTAAATCTTCGGACTTTTCTATTATAAACCTAAAGCTCTTTTTCTGTCAACGGCCGAAAAAGTCATTTTTGCGTGCCGCCGAAAAACCTTTTTTCAAAATAGGTTGATTTCGGACAAATTATCCGCTAAAATTATATTATATTACTTAATTTGACGTAAATCGAATTAAATAAAGGGGAAATTATGAATGCGAAATTAAAAACCGGCCACGTCGTAACCTATTCCTTGGGCTCGCTCGGCTACGTTTCGTACAAAAAACGTTACTGGCTCTACGGCGAAAAATACCAAAAAATCAAAGACGAAATCGACCGCAACCGACTCGAAAACGCAGCGGCCGGGGGCAAACGGTTATGAATCCTACCTCAAATCAAAAACAATTCAAGCGGCTGAAAATCCTCGGCGTCGTCGCGCTGTGCTGCACGGTACTTTTGTGGACGGCACTATGGGCGATGTCGGCAATTCCGTCGCAGCAAAGCAGCCAAAGCACGAACGCCGTTTTAAACAAGCTGAACAAGCTGTTCGGCTTGTCGCAAAAGCTTGACGGAAACGTACCTACGCAAAGCGTGGATTTTGCCGAATTCAATAAGACGCTTTATAACGGCAAGTCGTACAAAATGAAGGTTACGTTCACGCCGAAAACTGCCACCGACCGTGAGCTTGAATTTTCATCTTCCGACGAATCCGTTGTAAAAATCGATCAAAACGGAGTTATCACTGGCGTATCGCGCGGTTCCGTAACGATAACCGCAACGCTCAAAAGCAATCCGCAAAGGAAAACGACTCTGCCCGTAAATTGCTACGGCGACGATCCGGAAACGACCGACATCGTCATACGCCCCGAAACGGATATTATCGTAGGCAAAACCGTGGCGCTTTTGTTTAACGACGGCAGCGCGTCGCCGTTTGCTCCGGACGAAATAACCTCCTCCGACGAATCGGTGGTGAACGTCTGGAGAGGCACGGCCGCGGGGATAAGCCCGGGCACCGCGACGTTGACGGCCTATTACAAGGACATCGGAAAAACCGTTTCCGCCACCGTTACCGTAGGCGAAAATCCGTCGTTCGTCAAGCCTTCCTCCGTGGTTTTGAAACAGAACGTCACGATAACTCACGGCAAAACCTTAAAAATATCAAAACTTATCGAAGAGGTCGCTCCGAAATCCGCAGCTTCCGACTTCGAAATCAAATGCAGCGGCGGCATCCTGCACGCAACGCAGACGTCGCTGAAAGCACTGCAGCCGGGCAAAACCACCGTTACGTTCGTTTCCCGCTACGACAAATCCGTCATCGCCACAACCGAAATCACCGTTTCCCACGTTACGCCGACGGCTCTGGAAATCGTGACCAGCAGCAACAAGTTTTCGCCTAACACCGAATATACGTTTTGGGCGCGGCACACGCCTCGGCCTTACTGGTACGACGCAAAGTGGGAAGTGGTTTCCGGAAAAGGCAAAATCACCGAAGACGGGGTTTTCAAAACCAAATTCTTCGGTAAAACCGTCGTTAGATGCACAAGCACCATCGATCCGACGCTCACTGCCGAGTTTGAGGTGAACACGGGCTTATTTGAAGACGCCTACTCTTTCACCCGCAAGCTGGTGGGACACATGGGACTTTCGGCGATTTTAGGGTTCGGCATTTTCGGCACCACGTTTTTGCTTACGAAGCGCAAACGGATGTGCGCCGTTCTGACTCCCGCCTTATCCTTTACGTACGCGGGCATTTCCGAGCTCATACAAAAATTCACCCCTGGCAGATTCTGCACCTTATCGGACGTTTTAATAGATTTTTTGGGAGCAATGACGGGCGCGGTATTCGGTCTTTTGCTTGTAGCGATAGTTTGCCTTATCTGGCGACTTTTTAGCAAGGAATCTTTTTCCCGTCTCGTTTCCGCCTACAAGGCGTTGAACCTGAAAACGGCGTTCAAAAAGTCAAATCACACGGCCGAATAATGAAGGAATAATCAAAAAGCGAGGATTTCTCCTCGCTTTTTTCGCCATATTTTCGTTTTGTTTTATTCGGCTTTCGTAAGCGCGCGCGCCAGAAACGCTCTGGTGCGCTCTTCCTTCGGCGCGGTGAAAATTCCCTCCGGGCTTCCCTGTTCGACGATGACGCCTCCGTCCATAAAAACCACTTTTTTTGCAACGTCCTTTGCAAAGCCCATTTCGTGCGTTACGATGAGCATCGTAAGGCCCGCTTCCGCCAGATTTTTCATAACCGCCAGAACTTCGCCCACCATCTCCGGATCCAGCGCGGAAGTCGGTTCGTCAAACAAAATCACCTCAGGCTTCATTGCAAGCGCCCTTGCTATGGCCACCCTCTGTTTTTGCCCGCCCGAAAGCTGTTTCGGTTTTGCGTTGACGTAGGCGCCCATGCCGACGAGCTCCAGATATTTTTTGGCCTCCGCTTCCGCTTCGGCGGATTTCATTTTCAGCACTTTTCTCGGGCCGACCGTGCAATTTTTCAGCACCGTCATGTTGGAAAACAGATTGAACGACTGAAAAACCATGCCCACCTTTTGGCGATATTCGTGCGGTTTTTTCGTTTGCAAAATGTTTTCGCCGTGGAACAGAATTTCCCCGGAACTCGGCGTTTCAAAAAGATTTATGCATCTTAGAAGCGTCGATTTTCCGCTGCCGGACGGGCCTATTATGCAGGTTACGTCGCCCGCTTCCACCGAAAAGTCCACGTCCTTCAAAACCTCGTGATCGCCAAAAATTTTTCCGAGGTGTTTAACTTCGATCAAAGCGTCAGGCATTTTCGTTACCTCCCAAAATTTTGTTTTCTTTGACGATGGATTCGGCGTCCATATTCTGCGAACCCATTATGCGATAATTTTCCTTGCCGTCCATCTTCTTCTCCGCCAGGCGAAGCACTCTCGTTATGGAGAAGGTCAGCACAAAGTATATCACCGCCACGATAAGATAGGTTTCAAAGGTGGCGTAGGTGTTGTACACTATGGACTTTGCGTAGAAAAACAACTCCGTAAATCCGATGACGTTCAGCACCGAGGTGTCCTTTATGTTGATGACGAATTCGTTTGCCACCGACGGCATGATGTTTCTGAGAGCCTGCGGCAAAACGACGTTTGTCATAGTCTGAAAATGCGTCATTCCGATGGCTTCGGCGCCCTCGAACTGGCCTTTGTCGACGGAAATGATGCCGCCTCTCACTATTTCGGCCATATACGCGCCCGTATTCACGGAAACTATGATAAGGCCCGCAAGCGTAACGTTCATGGTGTTGCCGTCGTTAAGGAGCGCAAAGCCCCAGAAAATAACCATCGCCTGCACCATCATCGGCGTTCCCCTGAATATCTCGATATACGCCGACAGCAAAAAGTCCGCAATTTTTCTTGTGAAAGCGGCATATTTGTTCTTCGGCTTCTCCGTCGTGCGGAAAACACCCACCAGTACGCCTATGAAAAGTCCCGCGGCGGTGCCGATTATCGCCACCAAAACGGTGTAGCCGACGCCTTTAAGTATCCAGCCGTAATGATTTTTCAAAATGGACGCGACCTTTTCGAAAAAGCCGGTTTTCGAATTGCTGTTTCCGGTTGCAAGTTCCACGGCTTCGTTCATCATCGTCAGACGTTCTTCGTCAGAAATTCCCGCAAGAATTCTGTTTATATCTTCTTTCATCGGACTGTTTTTTGCCATGCCGATTGCTATAACCGCGTCGCCCGCTCCCGTTTTGAAGCCGGTATCGTTGTTTTTAAGCGGAATATAAGTAAGCTCGGGATTTGCCGCGCAGTCGGCTTTGGCGCCCGGATCTTCCGCAACGTAGCCGTCAACGGCCTTGGCTTTCAGCGCCGCCGTCATTGCGGGGAAACTTTCCATCGGCGTGGCTCTCGTTATGCCGTAGCTTTCACATTCCGCCTCCAAAGCGGTGTCGTGGAAGGTGCCCGATTGCGCAACGATGGTCGCGCCCGAAAAGTCCGCAAGCGACTTTGCCGAAGCGTACTTCCCGTCCGCCCTTACGACGATGACCAGCGAACAATCGTAGTACGAATCGGAAAAATCAATCGACTGCCGTCTTTCGTCCGTAGGGCTCATGCCTGCAATAACGAGGTCCAGATGCCCCGACGTTACCCCCGGCAGCAACCCGTCCCATTCGATTTTTCTTATGACGAGGTTTTTGCCCAGGCCCTCCGCCACTCGTTTGGCAATCATCACGTCGTAGCCGTTCGCCCAGCCCTCCGAGTCTTCGATCTTCACCGCGCCGTTCCCCGAGGACGTCTGAGTGAAATTGAACGGCGGATAGGCGCACTCCAGGCCGACGTACAGATTGTCGTCTTCGTTCTTTCCGCAGCCTGTCAGCGCGAAACTGCCTAAAACGACGGTTAAAACAACCATAATTAGAGATAAAATCCCGATTGAAATTTTTTTCATAGGTTTGCTCCTTTTTTGTATTTTGACGGAGCGGCATAAAAAAATCGCAATGCTACCCAAACATTGCGACACGAAAAAGCTCGTTCAATGCCGATAGCGCTCCACCTTACGGTGACAGTACAACGCATATTATGCGTTGTCCCAAGCCTGACGTCCGCGAACCCGAGCCGTCAAACTTTCGGCAAGTTTTCCTTTCCCGCCGCAAGCTCGGTTCGTGCCTGCGGTTTGTCATAAAACCTGCGCCTCTACCTATTGATGAAAAAAGCATATCACGCAAAACGAAATATGTCCAGCGTTTTTTTGCAATTTTTTCGAAAAATAATTTTTTTTGCCAAAAATCCAAAAACCGAGGGGCTCCCTCGGTTTTTTAATCGGTTTTGCCTAATTTTTGTTTTCTGCGTCCGCGCCTGCTGCTGCGGCTTCCTGCTCTTTAAGCGCTTTTTTTGCCGCCGCCACTTTGATGGAACGTTTCAGAACTTCGGTGCAAAGTATGACCAGCGCGATAACCACGAATATTGCCACCACGCCTTTCCACATAATTTCCAAAGACTTCATAAAATTGTTGCCGACTTCTTCGCTGACTGCGATAAGTTTACCTAATAACATGTTCGTTCCTCCTTAAATCAAGCCGAGAATAAGTCCGCCGACGATTGCCGAAGCTATCTGACCGGAAACGTTTGCGCCTGCCGCGTGCATCAGAAGATGGTTGGTAGGATCCGCTTCGAGGCCGAGCTTCTGAACGGTTCTTGCCGCCATCGGGAACGCCGAAATGCCCGCCGCGCCGATCATAGGGTTGATTTTCTTTTTGGACACGAGATTCATGCCTTTGCAAAGCATAACGCCCGCCACGGTGTCGAACACGAAAGCGAACAGCCCAAAGCCCATAATCATGAGGGTTTGCACCGTCACGAAGTTTTCCGCCTGCATCTGGAACGCGATGGTTATGCCGAGAAGCAGCGTGATGAGGTTGGACAGATTGTTCTGCGCCGTTTCGGAGAGGCTGTTCACCACTCCGCATTCGCGGAGCAGGTTGCCGAACATCAAAAAGCCCACGAGTGCCAGGCTGTTAGGAGCGATGAGGCCCGCAACCAGCGTAACTATTATCGGGAACAGAATTTTGGTAAGCTTCGAGGTGGAGTCCGGAGTGTAGTCCATTCGAATAAGCCTTTCCTTTTTGGTGGTTATCGCTTTCACCACAGCAGGCTGAATGATAGGCACGAGCGCCATATACGAATAGGCCACCACCATGATTGCGCCGAGATATTTGCTGTTTAGCGCAATGGCGACCATAATGGAAGTCGGGCCGTCGGCCGCGCCGATGATGCCGATAGACGCCGCGTCGTTGAGGCTGAAGCCGCAAAGCGTGGCAACGGATATGGTCATAAATATGCCGAACTGCGCCGCGCCGCCCACCAGAAACAGTTTAGGGTTTGCAAGCAGCGGTCCGAAATCTATCATCGCGCCTATACCTATAAAGAGCAATATAGGCATCGCTTCGCTGGCGGCAATCCCTATGTCGAACATCCACTCGATGATGCCGGCGGTTTCGGAGCCTTCGGCCGTGAGAACGTTGGAAAGCGGTATGTTTACGAGTATCGCGCCAAACCCCATCGGGAGCAGCAGCGACGGCTCGATTTTGAATTTGATTGCCAAAAAGATAAGCAATCCGCCCACGATCCACATGACGACGTGCTTCCATGTGATCAGGGTGATGGCTTCGGTAAGAAATTCCATAATTCCTCCAAAAAAAGAACTATAAATAATGTTATCAAATTCTGTATTCGCTGTCAAGTGTTGAACCGGCAAAATAACCCGTGCGGATTTTCTCTTTTGCTTGCGAAACGGCGAAAGCTGTGCTAAAATAATTTTATAAACAACTGCGAGGTAATCATGAATATAACCAAAAAACTTTTCGGAAAAACGAACGGCGAGGACGTGTACGCTTACACCGTCGGGGACGGCGACCTCGAAGCCGTCTTTCTGACCTTCGGCGCCACCGTGCAAAGCCTGAAATATAAGGGCGTCGACGTGGCTTTGGGCTACGACGACTTGTCCGGTTATCTTGAAAACGACGGCTATCTGGGCGCAGTCGTCGGCAGATGCGGAAACCGCATCGCAAAAGGCGTTTTCGGCCTGAACGGCAAGGAATATCACCTGTTCGTAAACAACGGGCCGAACCATCTGCACGGCGGAAAAATCGGTTTCAGCCACAAAATCTGGACGGCCGAGGAGCTTTCGGACGGCGTCCGATTTTCGCTGGTAAGCCCCGACGGCGACGAGAATTACCCGGGAATGCTGAAAGTTTCCGTCTGCTACCGCCTGAAAAACGGCGGCGTTGACGTCGAATATACGGCGGTTTCCGACGCGGACACCGTCTGCAACCTCACAAACCACACCTATTTCAACCTCAACGGCCAGGGCTCGGGCGACGTTTTAAGCCACGAGCTTTACCTGAACGCCGGCGCCATAACTCCCGTGGACGAAACCCTCATTCCGGACGGCACCGTCACGGACGTTTCGGGCACGCCGTTTGACTTCAGAACCTCAAAGCCTATCGGCAAGGATATAAACGCAAAAAATCTGCAACTTTCCTACGGCCCGGGTTACGACCACAACTTCGTTCTGGACAAACCGCTCTTTTCTTACGGCCTTGCCGCAGAAGCCAAAGGCGACGAAACCTCGATAACCCTGAAGGTTTACACCGACCGTCCGGGCGTGCAGTTCTACAGCGGAAACTTCTTAACCAAGCGCCGCGGAAAAGGCGGATCGACCTACGATCTCCGAAACGGTTTTTGTCTGGAAACGCAGTGCTACCCCGACTCCGTAAACCACCCGAATTTCCCGTCCGTAATCCTCAAAAAGGGCGAGGTTTACAAGGCTCGCACAAGGTGGGAATTTTCCAAATAGCAACTTAACACCAAAAAAACGCCGCGTAAACGGCGTTTTTTGTTACCTTAATTCGTTTATTTTTGATATTTGAAGCAGTCCATATAGGAAAGCTTAAACAAATTCATTTCGTGCAGACGGTCAATGCGCGCCTTGGTTTCGGCGTCCGGTTCGACTCCTTCGCGGATATACTTGTCCAGCACGGCATAGGTGAAGCCGAGGTTGTCTTCGTCGGTTTTGCCGGAAAGTCCGTCGGACGGCGCTTTGTCGGTCAGCACGGAAGGAAGCCCCAGATATTTGCCTATTTTTTTCACTTCGTCGACGGTGAAGCAGGATATAGGCGAAAAGTCGCCAGCGTTGTCGCCGTAGCGCGTGGAATAGCCCACCCAGTCCTCGCTGAGGTTGCAGGTGTTTGCCACCCTGCCGCCGACGCTTTGGGAAACGAGATACAGCGCGCTCATCCTTATCCTCGGCGGCAGATTCACCAGCGCCTGCCTCGTAGGTTCTATGCCCTTAACGGCCGAAATGAGGCCGTCGGTGGCTTCGGCGATGTTGACGACAGTGTATTTGATGCCCAGATGCTCGCAAAGCTTGTAACTGAAATCGATGTCCGGTTGAACCCCGCGCGGCATCAGAACGCCCAGAACTCTCTCCGTTCCCAGCGCTTTTTTGCACAAAGCCGCAACCACGCTGCTGTCCTTGCCGCCGGAAATGCCCACCACCGCGGTGCAGCCCTTGCCGTTTTTTTCGAACCAGTTTCTGATCCATTCGACGCATTTTTCGGTTGCGTCCACTACGTCAAATTCGTACATATTCATACCTCTATTTCACAAACGCTTCGAAAGCCTTGTAGGTGCTGTAAAGATCGGCTTTGGAAACCAGCTCGTACGGCGCGTGCATGCTGATAACCGGCACGCCGATGTCGATGGTGTCGACGTTGAGTTTTGCGATGTATTTGGCAACCGTACCGCCGCCGCCCGCGTCCACTTTGCCGAGCTCTGCGACCTGCCAGTTGACGTCGTTTGCGTCGAGAAGGCGTCTGAGCTCTCCCGCAAATTCTGCCGAAGCGTCGTTGCTTCCGCTCTTGCCACCTGCGCCCGTAAATTTGCAGATTGCCGTTCCGTAACCCAAAAGTCCGCTGTTTTTCTTTTCGTAAACGGAGCCGAAGTTCGGATCGTAGCAAGCGATTACGTCTGCGGACAGGCATTTTGCGTTCGCTCGGATATAGGAAGCCTTTTTGCCGAATGCGTCGGCGATTTCCGAAAGAACGTCTTCGTAGATTGCGCATTGCATGCCGGTGTTGCCTTCGCTGCCGATTTCTTCCTTGTCGGCGAGAACCACCATAACGGTTTTGTCGCCCGTCATTTCGGTTATTGCCGAAATTGCAGGATAGCTGCACACTTTGTCGTCGTGGCCGTAGCCGGCAATCATGGATCTGTCAAAGCCGACGTCCTTTGCCTTCATTGCAGGCACGGCGCAAAGCTCTGCGGACAAAAAGTCCGATTCCACCATACCGTAGCTTTCGTTTAACTTTTTGAGAACGGTGAGCTTGATTTTTTCTTTCACTTCGTCGTCCTTAAACGGCAAGCCGCCCACCAGAACGTTCAGTGTTTCGCCGTCGATTGCGGTTGCAAGCGGTTTGACGTTCTGCTCCTTGGAAAGGTGCGGCAGAAGATCGTTGACGTAAAAAATAGGATCGTCGTCGTTTTCGCCCACGACCACGCTTACGTTTCTGCCGTCCGAGGTGGAAACCACTCCGTGAAGAGCAAGCGGAATCGCCGTCCATTGATATTTTTTGATGCCGCCGTAGTAGTGCGTTTTCAAAAAGGCCATGCCTTCGTCTTCGTAAAGCGGATTTTGCTTGATGTCGAGCCTCGGGCTGTCGATATGGGAAGCGATGATTCTCACTCCCTCCGAAAGAGCCTCCTCGGTGCCTATCTTCAAAAGAACCAGACTCTTACCGCGGTTGTTGAGGTATTTTTTGTCGCCTACCGACAGTTTATCTCCGAGTTTATATTCGGTAAAACCGTGTTTCTGCGCAATGGCGATCGTCGTCTTCACGGCGTCGCGCTCGGTTTTGGAAGCGTCCAGAAATTGTTTGTAGCCCTCGGAATAGTCGAAAACTTTTTTCACGCCGTCCTCGTCCAGACTTTCGAAAAGCGGTTTTTTGACGTAGGACAATTTGTCCGAAAGTTCTTTGCCGACAGAATTTTTGTTGTCTTTTGCCATAAGTTTATCTCCTGAAATTTGTTTTGAAAATAACAAGCGAAGGGTTATTTTTCCCGCTTGTTTTACGTTGGATATATTATAACACCGAACCCCCGACATTGCAACAATAATTTATATTTTGTCTTATTTTTTGCCACACCGCAAAAATAACTTGAATTTTTTGCAAGCATAATGTAAACTTATTCTATCGAATGATTAAGGAGGGACTATATTATGAACAAAAAAATCGTGTCGGCCGTGTTGTGTCTGATTCTCGTCGTGGGCTGTCTGACGGCCGTTGCGGCGTGCGACAAAGACGGCAAAGAGAAATTGTCCATAGTTTATCTCGGCGACTCTATCGGCGAAGCCGTTGCCGGCCCTTCCCCTCTGGAAGAAAGGGATAACTACGGCTACCCGGGCGTCATCGGACAGGTCAACGATTATTACTATCACAACCGCGCCATTTCCGGCAATCAGACCAAGCAGATGCTGGCGTTTATAAATCGTGAAGACACCAACGCCGCAATTTCCGCCAGTTTAATAAGAACCGCCGACGTCATACACGTTTCCATTTTGGGCAACGACCTTTTGCAGGCGGATTTCGGCACCATGCTCTACGACAGAGAGGTCAAGGGCGAATCCAAAACCTTCAACGCGGCCATAAAAGGCGCTGAAGAAAACATTGCCAAAATCATCGTCCGCCTCAGGGAAATGAACCCGAAGGCGCACATTATGTTCCAGAACGTTTACAATCCGGTCTATGCCGAAAGCAAGCTTATGGAAACCTCCGTCAAGGAAAAGCTCGCCTCCGTCGGCATTCAGCCTTCCGACTACAGACGCCTCGGCAACGAACTGCTCTCCAGACTTGACAGCATCGTTCCCGCTTATCTTGCCGAACACCCCGACAAAAAGATCCACATCATCGACGCTTACGCCGAATTCGGCCGTATCTTTGACGAGGATCCCGAGCGCGGCAAACGTCTTATTTTCGTGGACGGCGTTCATCCTTCCGACGAAGGGCATGCGGTTCTTGCAAACCTCATTCAGAACAAGCTCGTCGCACTCGGTCTTGCCGGCGAAAAGGACGGCGTCAAAAACTACAAAACCTTGAGATGCGAACAAATCGATCGCCTGTACGCAGAAACCGATCTGGATCGCGACGCGCTTAAAGCGGCCGTGCAAAAAGCAAGCACCTTTGCAGAGGTTTCCGAAGCGTACTTTGACGGCGTCAGAAACTACACCGCAAAATGCAACAGCGTAAACCTTCCTCGAAACTACGCGGAAGACACCTGTATTTTCGACTACGACCGCGAATTCTACTTCGACAAAATCACTCTCGACAACGTCGGCTTCCCTGACCTTGTCGGCAAAAACCTGATGGACCTCGGCGTTTTCGGTCCGGATTGCAAGTTCTCCTTCTACGACGACGGCACCTTCAGAACCACCGTCACCATAGCCGACAAATTTATCCCTATCATAAACGCGCTTCTCGGCACCTTAAAATTCGAGGAGCTTATGGCCGGAAAGGTTATGGGCGATCTGGACGTTGAAGACATCGTCAGAGAATATTGCAAAAACATGTTCCCGGGAGCCACCGTCGACGACTTCTCCGCCGCCCTCGAGGTTGTGAAACGCAGCATCGGCGTGGAAATTATCGGCGCGGATAATCTCAATGGCACCGAAATCTGGAACAGCATCACCAAAGAAGGCAAGCTTCCTGAAAATGCCGTGCTCCAGCCGGGCTTCGGGTTTGAAATCAACTCCACCTATTGCGTCAAAAAGGTCAAAGGCGCGGACGGCAAAGAATGGACGGCCGTATATATCGGCAGATTCGATCCCGACACCGAACCGTTCCTTATCTTCACCGTGCACGAAGACGGCGAAATTTCAACCGTTGACGTTTCGATGGAAATTTTGGGCCTCGTGCTTTACGGCACTGAAAAATAATTCCGTTTTATAAATCAAAAAGCGGCGCGATTTTGCGCCGCTTTTTATTGTTCGCCATACTTTTTATTGTTGCAAAGATTTAAGACGTTCTTCTCTGATAACCTCCAGCTCGGTCTTTATCTTTTGTTTTTTCTTTCCGGAATAATCGTAGAACGCCATCGGTATGCAGGTAAGAAGCATGCCCGCCGCCGGAATAAGCGTTATCATGATGAATATCCAGCCTCTGACGTCGGCGACGTTTTCCGCCGTCGGCACCGAAAGCCCCTCCGACACCGTTTCCGGCGTAACCCAGAAGCCGTCGGTCGTGAACTTTTCGATGTTGCTTGCGTCAACCACGAAACCCGTAATAAGGCTTGCTACGCCCGCGGAAGCCTTGCTTATCAGCGTCTGCGCGGCAAAACATATGCCCTCGATGCGCTGACCGCTTTTCCACTCCATATAGTCGGTTGCGTCGGCCACCATGTTGTAGGTGATGACGTTGTATATTCCGAGCGGTATCCCCACCAGAATGAGGAAGAAGAACAGCACGAATATCGACGCTTTTCCCAGCTTATCGAAGCCTACGAAATACAAAATCACGTTCACCGCCGCACCGAATAGCATGGAGAAAATGTATATGATTTTGAAATCGAATTTTTTCTTCAAAATAGGCAGAAGCAGCATGGCGGGAACCATGCCCACGCCTATCATAACCGACAGCACCGTCAGAATAAGTCCCTTCGTCAAAAAGCTTTGCGTGCCGTCGGCGTAGAGCAATTTGTAGCTCACCACTCCGCTTTCGGAAACGACTTTCTGATAGTCGAACAGATATTTCGCCACGTACGGGCTTGCGGTTTGCGCCATCATGACGGTGGAAGCCAGCAGGCAGCTTCCGATGAGAAGCATGAGGTATTTGTTTTTGATAAATCCGCCGAAAATTTCCTTGACTCTCTTCGGTTCGGTGTGCAGGATAAGTTTTTCTTTTGTTCCGAAAAACGCCAGAAGCGACAGACCGCTGCCGATAAAGCCTATCAGAAGTCCTGCCAGCAGATACGCCTTGCTCTGATCCATGCTGTCGGTGAGCATCGGCACAAGAAGCGTCGGGATTATGCCGCCGAACGTGCTTCCGAGCCTTGCGACGGAAATGAATTTGGTTCTTTCGTTTTCGTCGGGCGAGATTGCCGAAGAAAGTCCCCAGAACGGAATGTCCTGAATGGTGAAGCACACGCCCCACACGATATAGGTAACCGCGCAGTAAGCCACTTTTCCCGCGGCGGAATTTATGCCCGCGTTCCAGAAAAGAAGCGTCGTCGCCACCGCAATAAGAAACGGCGACCACAGCAGATACGGTCTGAATTTTCCGTATTTTGTCTGCGTTTTGTCCACGATTATGCCCATAACGGGATCGTTCAGTGCGTCGAAAATTCTCGCCACCAAAATGATCGTGCCGGCAATTTTGCCCGCATTCGGCACTCCCTTCAACACGCACTCGGTGAAGAACACCAGCGCAAACATCGAATACAGATTATACATCATCGAACGGCCGAAAGTTGCCGTCGTAAAACATGCGTATTCCGATTTCTTAACGTGTTTTTCCATCACTTTTTCCTCACGATAACGGCAGGCAGAATTTTCGGTTCCGCTTCGCCGGCTTTCTTCATTTCCTTAAGAAGCAGCGCTTTGAGCTGTTTTCTCACGTCCGCGTAATTTTTGTCTTTAACGAGGTTGCGCTTTTGGTCGGGATCGGCCTCGTTGTCGTAAAGATAATCCTCAAAATAGACCTTCGCGCCCATTCGTCCAGATATATACGGCGGGTTCAGGCTTCTGACGCTGTAGGTGTAACGCGAGGTTCTGACCGCACGCGCCGTCTGCGACTCGGAAACCTGCACAAACACCGCTTCACGGGGTTTATCTTCGCCTTTTTGCACTTTAAGCAGCGATTTGCCCGCAAACGACTTCGGCACTTCTATCCCTGCAACGTCCAGAAGCGTGGCAGGAAGGTCGATAAGGCTCGTCGGATAATCCGCGGTTTTGCCGCCCCTGAACGCTCCGCCCCAAATAATAAGCGGCGTATGAATGCTTGCGTCGTGAGGGCTTCTTTTGTACTCCAGATTTCTGGTTTTGAAATGACAGCCGTGATCGGACGTGTAAAAAACGACGGTGTTTTCAAGCCGACCGGTTTCCGCAAGCGCGTCCACCAAACGGCGGAAGTTGTCGTCCAGGGACCTTATCGCCGCAAGGTAGTTAGGGTAGCTTTTTTCGTAGTCGCCCTTCAAAAAAGTCAGATCCGACGGAAGCGGATAATTTTCAAATTGTTTTCTGTATTTTTCAGGGCCCTCAAAAGCGTGATGATTGTTCTGATGATGCGGCTCGAGCTGGGAAACGAACAGGAAAAACGGTTTGTCCGATTCGTGATTTAAAACGTAGTCCACCGCAAACCCGCCTATTGCGTCCGCGCGGTAACCCGAAAAATCCACTCTGTTTCCGTCGGTATCGTAAACGTAGCCGCCGCCGTGGCCTGTGGACGTAAATTCCAGAACGTCCGCCGCCATCCAGTGCTTATAACCTCCGCGAAGCTCTTCGGGCACGGGCTTTCTTTCGACGTGCACGCGCTTTTTGTTGTCGGAAGCAAGGTGCCACTTTCCGACGTAGGCGGTGTCGTAGCCCGCTTCGTTGAAATACTCGGCAAGCGGTTTTATGTTCTTGTCAAGCGCGACGGCGTTTTTGAAGCTGCCGTTCTGAGTTGCGTAAACGCCCGTCTGCAAGCAGGCCCTTGCGGGGCCGCATACGGGCTGACAGGTAAAGTTTTCCAAAAATTCCACGCCGTCCGATTTGAATTCGCTAAGAAACGGCATGACTTCTTCGTTCACGGTGTCCCATCTCTGCTGGTCGGAAAAATAAAAAACGATGTTTGGTCTCATTTTTTCCTCCAAATGGTTGATAGGTCAATTATACATAAAAACTCAAAAAAAAGCAACGCAAGGGGCGTTGCTTTTCGTTTATTTTTCTTTATAGTACAGTTTGCAATGGCAATATCCCTCGAAATTCGGGTCTGCGATCTGTTCTCTGAACTCTTTGCACATACATTTGTACTCTTCTTTTCTGCCCACTCTGCACGGGCAATAGCCGTCTTTTGCTTTGAGGCCTTCTTTGATGCGGCGGACGACTTCCTCGTCCTTGTTGAGTCTGATTTTCATATTTATCTCCTTTATTCCAGTTCGAACGCGCCGGTGTAGAGCTGATAATATCTGCCGCGTTTGGCGATAAGCTCCTTATGGCTGCCGCGCTCGATGATGACGCCGTGATCCAGAACCATGATGACGTCGCTGTTCTGCACGGTGGAAAGACGGTGCGCAATGACGAAAACGGTGCGTCCCTTCATAAGCTCGTCGGTGCCCTTCTGAACCAAAGCTTCGGTTCGGGTGTCGATGCTGGAGGTTGCCTCGTCCATAATCATAACAGGCGCGTTTGCAACCGCCGCCCTCGCGATGCTCAAGAGCTGACGCTGACCTTGCGACAGGTTTGCGCCGTCGTTTTCCAGAAGCGTGTTATAGCCGTCAGGCAGTCTGGTTATGAAGTCGTGAGCGTTTGCAAGCTTTGCGGCGGCCACGCATTCTTCGTCGGTTGCGTCCAGTTTGCCGTAGCGAATGTTGTCCATGATGGTTCCGGTAAAGAGGTTGGTGTCCTGCAAAACCATGCCCAGACTTCTTCTGAGATCGTCTTTTTTGATTTTGTTGATATTGATGCCGTCGTAGCGGATTTTGCCGTCGGCGATGTCGTAGAAGCGGTTC
>HF988631.1:34512-52731 GCA_000434675.1 Faecalibacterium sp. CAG:1138
GGTTCAGAAGGTTGGTGATGGTGGTTTTGCCTGCGCCCGTCGCGCCGACGAAAGCCACTTTCTGTCCCGGTTTTGCATACAGACTTACGTCGTGCAAAACGATTTTGTCAGGCACGTACCCAAAGTCCACGTCCACCATCTGAATGTCGCCCTTAAGCTCGGTGTAGGTGACGGAGCCGTCCGCGGTGTGCGGATGTTTCCAGGCCCATTTGCCCGTTCTCTTTTCCGATTCGGTGATGACGCCATCGTCCAAGATTTCGGCGTTAACCAAGGTTACGTAGCCGTTGTCCGTTTCGGGTTGCTCGTCCATAAGCGAGAAAATACGTTCCGCGCCCGCAAGCGCCATAACGATATAGTTGATTTGTTGCGACAGCATGGACACCTGATTCGTGAACTGACGTCCCATCGTCAAAAAGCCCACAACTATCGGAATCAGCACTTCTTTGGTCTTTGCTATGCCCATGAACCCCACGTTCGTGGATTCGGTGATAACCATAACCGATCCGATAAACGCCAACAAAACGTACATGATGTTTCCGAGGTTGCCCATGATAGGCCCCAGCATGTTGGAATAGGCGTTGGCCTTGTAGGCGTCCTCGAACAAGCGACCGTTGACTTCGTCGAAGTCTTTTTCGCTGGCTTCTTCGTGGCAGAAAACCTTGACCACCTTTTGTCCGTGCATCATTTCCTCGATGAAGCCTTCGGTTTCACCCAAAGATTTTTGGTGGCGGATAAAGTATTTCGCGCTGTTTCCGCCCACCTTTTTGGCCGTTAGAAGCATAAGCGCCACGCACGCGAAAACGATAAGCGAAAGCCACAGGCTGTAGTAAAGCATAACCACCAGAAGCACGACCACCATAACGCTTGACTGCACGATGGTCGGCAAACTTTCGCTGACGAGCTGACGCAGAGTGTCGATGTCGTTGGTGTAGTGGCTCATGATGTCGCCGTGGGTATTTTGGTCGAAATACTTTATAGGCAGGTTTTGCATCTTGTTGAACATTTTTATACGGGTTTCGTTCAGAAAGTTTTGCGAAACGTGCGCCATAATAAAGCCCTGCACCGTTCTTGCCGCTATGCCGGCAAGATACACGCAACCCATAACGATCACGCCCTTAAGCAGGCTTTTGAACACTTCTTCCATCACGCTGTCGGCGACGATGTTTTCAAGCATATTGACGATGTAAATGCTGGCCGCGCTGGTGGATATCGCGCTCACGACGAGGCATATTCCCACCAGAATAAGCTGACCTTTGTACATTTTGAAAAGCTCGGACATAAGCCGCTTTATCGTTCCGAAAGCGTGCTTGGTGCCGCCTATGTTTCCTCTGAGTTTAGGTCCCGGCATTATTCGTCACCTCCCTGTCTGTTCTGAGAAGTGTAAACTTCCCTGTAGATTTCGGACGTGGCCATAAGCTTTTCGTGCGGGCCGAAGTCCACCACCTTACCGCCGTCCATAACGATGATTTTGTCTGCGTCCTGAACGCTTGCTATGCGCTGGGCGATGATAAATTTGGTCGTATTCGGAATTTGCGTTTTGAACGCCTGACGAATGAGCGCGTCGGTTCGGGTGTCCACCGCGCTGGTGCTGTCGTCCAGAATGAGGATTTTAGGGTTTTTCAGAAGCGCCCTTGCAATGCAAAGCCTCTGCTTTTGTCCGCCGGAAACGTTGGTGCCTCCCTGCTCGATATGCGTGTCGTAGCCGTCAGGGAAGCTCATAACGAATTCGTCTGCCTGCGCGAGCTTTGCCGCGTGGCGGACTTCCTCGTCGGTTGCGTTCGGGTTTCCCCACCTGAGGTTTTCGGCGATAGTGCCGGAAAACAGCAAATTTTTCTGCAACACGAAAGCCACCTCGTTTCTGAGGGTTTCGAGGTCGTAGTCCTTAACGTCCCGTCCGCCGACGTAAACGGTGCCTTCGGTGGCGTCGTAAAGACGGCATATAAGCTGCACAAGCGTCGTTTTCGACGAACCCGTGCCGCCGATAATGCCTATCGTTTCGCCGGATTTTATGTCGAGGTCGATGTCGGAAAGCGCAAATTTTTCGGCCTTTTCGGAATATTTGAAGCTGACGTTATCGAACCTCACGCTGCCGTCTGCCACTTCCGTGACGGGATTTTCCGGATTTTTGATGGTGCTTTCTTCAAATAAAACTTCCGTAACCCTCTTGGTCGATTCAACCGCCATGGAGCACATAAACAGCACCATTGTGAGCATCATCAGGCTCATCAGCGTCTGCATGGAATAGGACAGCAGACTCGTGATTTCGCCGATGCCGAAGCTGTCGCCGAACGGCGCCGGATCGAAATAGCCTATCGCTATAAGGCTGCCCAAAAAGATGACTCCGAGCATAATGGTGTACATCATGCCCATCATAAGAGGGTTTGAAAGCGCAACGATTTTTTCCGCTTTTTCAAAGTCGCGGCACACTTCGTCGGAGGCTTTTTTGAACTTGCCTTTCTCGTAGTCTTCCCTGACGTAAGCCTTCACCACGCGCATTGCCTTGACGTTTTCCTGCACGCTTTCGTTAAGCTTGTCGTACTTTTTGAAAACCCTGTTGAATATCGGCGTAACCGTACCCATAAGCAATCCGCCCAAAACGGCCAGAACAAGCACCACGCCCACCTGGAAAAGCGACATGGTTTTGCTGATTTTGAGCGTCATAACGAGGCTGAACACGAACATCAACGGCGCTCTTACCGCCGTTCTGATGATGACCATGTAGGCGTTCTGAATGTTTCCCACGTCCGTCGTCAGACGGGTAACCAGGCTCGACGTGCTGAATTTGTCGACGTTTGCAAAGCTAAAGCTTTGCACCTTGTAAAACAAATCGTGGCGCAGATTTTTTGCGAACCCCGCCGACGCCTTTGCCGATATTTTCGCGGCGTATGCGCCCGCGCCCAGACTTATCGTGGCGCAAAGCACCAGAAACAGCCCGTGATACACTATCGCGAGAAGCGCGTTTCCGCCGGACATCGAGGTTATGAAACGGTTGATGTCTCCGACTATGCTATCCGTTGCCGAAGTAGTATTGCTTGCCAACCCTTCGAGCGTGTTTATCATGCTTGCCGTAAATAGCGGAATAGTACATTCCATCAGCACTTCCACCGCAATCAGAAGCGGCGAAAGCCAGCTTAGGGCCCTGTACTCCCTTACGGAGCCTAAAAGTTTCCTTATCTTTTCCAACATATTTGTTCCTTATATATAAGATTTACTTCAGCAAATTTTGTTTGCACTTGTCGATGACGGCGAAGAACGTTTCGAGGTCTTCGTCGCTTATTCCTTCGAGCATATCCTTTTCGACACCGTCGAAGGTTTTCAGCGTTTCCTCGAGGACCAGTCGCCCTTTATCCGTCAAAGTCAGCATTTTCAGCCGCTGATCGTGCGGCGCGTTTTTTCTTTCGATAAAACCGTTCTGCTCCATAAGTTTAAGCATTTCGGTCATAGTCGAGCGGCGGCAGTTGAAATGTTCCTCCACGTCCTTTTGGTAGCACACCTCGTCGCCCCTTGCGTTCAGAAATCCTAAAATTCTGCCCTGCGAGGCGGTAAGTCCCTCAAGATCCTTTTCGGCGTTTATGCCGTCTACTTTTCGTTTTATGAGGTTTGAAAGCGTCCTGCATTCGAACCCTACCGTTTTTTTCACCGTTTGCTCCTTTTGTTTGTAAAACAACCAAATTTGTTAGCGTACTAACATTTTATACGCAAATATTTTTATTGTCAACAGCTTACGCAAAATTTTTGCAATGTTTTTTGCATATTTTCAAAAAATCGCCGTCGAAAATTAAAGCGAGCTTAAAAACCTTTTATTTGATTGAAAAAGCGTGCAATTTCGAAATTATGTGTTATACTTACAATTAAGGTTTTATTACAACCCAAAAATAAGCTTATTTAGGAGTATTCAATGAGAATAGTCATCGCAGGATGCGGGAAAATCGGCAAAGCAATAACCGGCAGTCTGGTGGCCGACGGGCACGAAGTGGTCGTGATCGACAGCAAACCGGAGGTTATCAAAACCGTTTCCAACACTTACGACATAATGGGAATATGCGGCAGCGCAACCGATTCGGACGTGCTGAAAGACGCGGGCGTAAACCGCGCGGAGCTGTTTATTGCGCTCACGGGTTCCGACGAACTCAATATGCTCTGCTGTTTTATGGCCAAAAAACTCGGCGCCAAGCACACCGTTGCAAGGATCAGGGATCTGGAAAACAACGACACCGGCTTCGATTTTATGAAACAGCAGCTTGAACTGTCGCTTTCGGTAAATCCGGAGCTTCTGACCGCAGAAGCCATATATCAGATTCTGAAGCTGCCTTCCGCCATCAAGGTGGAAACCTTCAGCAGCAGCCGCATGGAAATGGTGGAACTGTATCTGCCGCAAAACACTGCCGTCGAAGGCGTTTCGCTCGGCGAGCTCAGAAAAAAATTCAAAACCCCGTTTTTGGTTTCGGTCGTCGGAAGAGGCGACAAGGTTTTCATTCCGGGCGGCGACTTTGCCCTGAAAGCGGGCGACAAAATCGGGCTCCTCGCCGAAAAAGACGACATCGGCAAAATTCTGGAGATTCTGGAAATTCAGCACAAAAAGGTCAAGAGCGTCATTATTATGGGCGCGGGCATAACTTCGGGATATCTGGCGTCGCTCCTCAACAACGATCATATCGAAGTCAAAATCATCGAAAAAGACGAAGCGGTCTGCGAAAAAATGTGCGAGGCTCTGCCATCCGGCTGCACCGTCGTTTGCGGCGACGGAATGAGTCAGGATCTTTTGACGGAAGAAGGGCTGGACTCTGCCGACGCCTTCGTTGCGCTTTCGGGCATGAGCGAATCCAACATCCTCATTTCCTTCTACGCCATGCAGAAAAACGTGTCCAAAGTCATCAGCAAGGTCAACCGCGACGAGCTTTCGGGCATTGCCGAAAAGCTGGGGCTGGAGTGCGTCGTTTCCCCTAAGAGCATCGTTGCCGACGTCGTGCTTCAATACGCGCGCGCGTTGGACAAATCCTCCGGAGACAGCCAGATCGAAACTCTTTATTCGGTTATGGGCGGCCTTGCCGAAGCGCACGAATTTGCCGTTTTGCCGGACTTCAAATTCACCGATATTCCGCTTAAAGACCTGCTCAGAAACTCGGATATTCTGGTTGCGGGCATAGTTCGAGGACACAAAGCGATTATCCCCGGCGGCGACGACGTTATAAAAGAAAAAGACAAAGTCATCGTCATCACCACCACCAAAAATCAAATCTACAAACTTTCGGACGTTTTCCGCAAATAGGTGTTATATGAATTTCAAAATGATTTTCAACACTACGGGCAGGGTTCTCAAAACCGAAGCCGCGATGCTGGCGTTGCCTCTTTTGGTGAGCGTTATCTATAAGGAAACCTGCGCCTGGGGCTTTCTGGCCGCCATTGCCGTGGCTTTGGCGCTCGGCTTCGCCCTGACGCTGGCGTTCAGGCCCGACGACAGACGCATCTACACCAAGGAAGGCCTCGTTACCGTTGCGCTTATATGGATGTCCGTTTCGGCAATCGGAGCTTTGCCGTTCGTCATATCGGGGGATATTCCCAACTACGTGGACGCCCTTTTCGAAACGATCAGCGGCTTCACCACCACAGGCGCCTCCATCGTAACCGACGTCGAATCGCTCGGCAAAGGCATTTTGTTCTGGCGCAGTTTCACGCACTGGATCGGCGGCATGGGCGTTCTCGTGTTCGTGATGGCGGTAACTTCAAAAACAACGGATCGTTCGATTCACCTTCTCCGCGCCGAAATGCCGGGGCAGGAAGTGGACAAAATCGTTCCGCGCGCGAAAGACACCGCTCTTATTCTCTACGTCATCTACACCGTTATGACGGCCGTTTTGGTGGTTATGCTCCTTTGCGGCGGCATGAGCCTCTACGACAGCGTGGTTCACGCATTCGGCGCGGCAGGCACCGGCGGATTTTCGATCAAGGCCGACGGCATCGCAGGCTACAACGCCTATATACAATGGGTTCTTGCGATATTCATGCTGCTTTTCAGCGTCAACTTCAACCTCTACTACGTCGTTTTGATCGGCAAATTCAAAAACTTCTTTAAGTCGACCGAGCTTTGGGTTTTCGTCGGAGTGGTGTTTGTCGGCGTAACCACGGTGACTCTGAACATTTTGTCGTCGTGCCAGAACTTTGCCGAAGCCTTAAGGCTCGGAACCTTCCAGGTTTCCTCCATCGTTTCCACGACGGGCTACGCCACCGCGGACTTCAATGCTTGGCCGACGCTTTCAAAAACCGTTCTGCTTCTTCTGATGCTTATGGGCGGATGCGCAGGTTCCACGGCAGGAGGATTCAAAGTTTCAAGGCTGGTCATAATCATCAAAAAAATCTTCGGAAATCTCAAAAAAGCCGTCCACCCGAGGACGACAAACGTCATCAAAATGGACGGAAAAAGAGTGCCGGACGAAACCATTGAGGGCGTAACGAGTTATTCTCTCGTATATATGCTTCTGCTGTTTCTGATCGTTCTGCTCCTATCCTTCGATACGCGCCTTCCTTCATCTTCGGCGCTCGAAACCAACATAACGGCCGCAGTCAGCTGTTTCAACAACGTCGGCCCGGGGCTCAGCCTTGTCGGCCCGGCCGAAAACTACGCCTTCTATTCGCACTTTTCCAAAATCGTCCTCTCATTTGCAATGCTTCTGGGAAGGCTGGAAATTTATCCGATTCTTCTTACTCTAAGTCCGATGTTTTGGATAAAAAAATAGGTTTACAATCAAAAAACGGCAGCTAAACTGCCGTTTTTTTGTTTTTTTGCACTATCTGCGTTTACCGTTCGCAAATTCAAGCACTTTGGCCGTTTCTCCGAAAACAAGAATATGGTCGCCTTCCGCAAAAGCGTGCTCCGCTGACGGCAACAACGGCTTTTTTTGAGAATTTTTAATGATAAGAATATTAAGTCCGAATTTTTTCCTCGAATCCACGTCGACAACCGTTTTTCCTATCCATTTGGAAGGAACGGCTATTTCCAGAATTGCGTGGTCGGAATCGATTTCGATGTAATCGAAAACCTTTCGGCTGTTCAATTTTACCGCCAATTTTTCCGCAATATCTTCGTCGGGATAAACCACTTCGTCCGCGCCGCATCTCAGCAAGAACTTTTTTTGAATACTCGTCGCGGCCTTCGACACGATGTACTTGGCACCCAAATCTTTCAATAACGACGTTATTTCCAATGACGACTGAAAATCGTCGCCTATTGCCACTATGCAACAATCGTAAGACGGAACGTCCAAAGACTTCAAGTTGTTCACGTTGGCGCAATTCGCGATAAGGGCGTTGGAATATTCGGAAGACAGCGCGTTCACCGCTTCCTCGTTTTTGTCGACGATCATAACTTCATCGCCCATTGCCCTAAGTTTTTCGCCAAGCGTTGTGCCGAATTTTCCGAGACCTATAAGTAAAATCGATTTCATAAGCATTTTCCTTTATCCGATCAAAATATTTCCCACGGGCTTTTTAACGTCGTCGGAAGTCGCGGTTTTTCCGAAAGCGAGAGCAAACGTAAGTATTCCGACTCTGCCCGTAAACATCAACAGAATCACGATGAGCTTCGAAACGGAAGACAACAGCGGCGTCGCGCTCATCGAAAGCCCCACCGTGCCGAGCGCGGAAACGACTTCGAACAGCAGCTGTTTAAACGACAAAATTTCGTCCGGTTCGATCGCGCACAGCGTGATCGTTGAAAAAACGACGATCAACAAACAAGAAGAAAAAACGGCTAGCGCCTGATTTATCGCTGAAGAATCGATTCTCCTCGAGCCGATCGTAACGTCCCTTTTTCCCTTAAACGCTGCAACCATTCCCATCAATATAACGGCCATCGTCCCTACTTTTACACCGCCCGCAGTGCTCCCCGAGCCGCCGCCGATAAACATCAACACTACCGTCAGAAGATATCCGCTGTCGGACAGCGAAAGCAAATCGGTCGTATTGAATCCTGCCGTTCTCGGCGTTGTCGCATTGAAGAAAGCCACCAGCAGTTTCTGACCGAAAGTATATCCGTCGTACGTAGGATTGTTCCTTTCGAAAATCATAAACAGCGCCGTGGATACGATCAATAGCCATACCGTAGAAACGAGCATGACTTTGGTGTAAACGCCGTATTTCGAAAATTTCAATCCGTTATCTTTTATGTCGCTCCATACGACGAATCCCAGTCCGCCTATAATGATAAGAAACGCCAACGTAAGCGTTATCACCGGATCGGTTGCCTGACCGGTGAACGAAACGAATTTCGCTCCTTGAGTTCCCATAAGGTCGAACCCTGCGTTGCAGAAAGCCGAAACCGAATGCCAGACGGCGAAATAGATACCTTTTCCCCAGCCGAACATCGGCACGAATCGCGTTGCAAGCAAAATCGCTCCGCCCGATTCGAAAATCGCCGTTCCGAGCAAAATTCTCTTCGAAATCCCTTTCAGATCCGACAGTTTTCCTATCCCAGCCGATTGCATCATGGCAATTTTTCCGTGCATCGCCATGTTTCTGTTTATGATTCTGTAAACCATGGTTACGAAAGTCATAAACCCCAAACCGCCGATTTGTATAAGCAAAATAATAACTATTTGCCCGAACGTCGTCCAGTGAGTGCCCGAATCGTACGGCACAAGGCCCGTAACGCAAGTGGCACTGGTGGAGGTAAACAGCGCATTAATGTACGTCGTTTTTTCCGTCGAAGCAAACGGCAACATTAATAGTAAGCTGCCTGCGACGATCACCAAAAAATAGCCTATGGTCAGGTTCTGCCAGACAGATAATTTAATTTTATATCTTTTGCGGTTCATTTTCGTCCCTGCGATAATTTTGCCTAATTATAACATAACCACAAAGCATCGTCAAACTTTTTCATTGCAAAATTTACAAAGCACTCGCCGTTACGCGAGGGTTTTTGTTTAATACAGCGCAATATGTCTGAAGTGCGGGTTGCTTCTGCTTTGGCGAACAAATATCCTCACCTCGGTCGTTTCTTCGCCGACAAGAACAATCCTTTTGTTTCCGATAAGCTTGCAGGCCTCTATCTTTTTCCACCTTCCCGTCAAGGTTTTGACGTACACGTCGAACCGCTCCACTCTCTGCGAATAGGTCAGATTTTCTCTCAGAACCAAGTACCTCACTTTCTGCGATTTTTCAAGTTTAAGGTCTATTATGTCCTCGTCTGACGGAAGCATGAAATCGTTTGACGGACTGTCCGTAAAAAGCGCAGTTACCGCCGCATTTTCGGTCATGCCTTTTTCCGCGCTTCCCGAATACGCCGCGAACGAAATCGGATTCGAATAAAGAGCCCCCAGCTTGTCGCCAAACTCCTTAAGTTTTTTGACGGTGTCCGCGTCCAGAACGCCGTCCTTCGTCGGCGGAACGTTCAGAAGAAACGACGCGTTTCTCCCTGCGGTGTTCAGATACACCCTAAAGAGCTTGTTTGCGCTCTTATTCATTTCGTTTTCGTGATAAAACCATCCGCCGTAGCTGTTGAACGCTCTGCGGCGTATGGAAATGTCGGCTTCCGCGGGATACCAGATAAGGTCGTCTGCGCCGTACTCGGCCAGCGCTTCCCTCGAGCCCAAATCCTTCGCCGTGTCGGGAATCGTGGCAAGGTTCGACTTGTCGTTCTCTCCCGTCTGACTGCCGGCGTTGTAGTCCTTGTTTTTGGAAACGACGCTCCACTCTTCGTCGCGGTGCTTGCCGTCCTCGTTTCCGATCCATCTGACGTCCGTCCCGTGAATGGAAATGACGGCGTTAGGCTGAAGCCTTCTGACGGTGGAAAAATATCTTTCGAAATCATATTCGAAATCGGGCGCGTCGGCGCCCTTCGCTCCATCCATCCACACGGCAAAAATTTCGCCGTAGTTCGTCAGAAGTTCCTCTAGCTGCCCGACGTAGAAATCGTCGTACGCCTTGGTGCCGTAGGTCGGCTCGTGGCGATCCCACGGAGAAAGATAGATTCCGAATTTAAGGCCGTATTTTTTGCAGCTTTCCGACAGCTCCTTCACGATGTCGCCCTGCCCGTTCTTGTACGGGCTGTTTTTTACGGAATATTCGGTGTACTCGGTCGGCCACAGGCAAAAACCGTCGTGATGCTTTGCCGTCAATATTATTCCTTTGCTCCCCGACGCCTTTATCGCTTCCGTCCACTGGTCGGTGTCCACCGAGGTCGGGCAAAAGACTTCGGGGCTTTCGGTGCCGTCGCCCCACTCTCTGTCGGTGAAAGTGTTTATGCCGAAATGTATGAAATTGTAGTATTCCATTTCCTGAAACAGCAGCTGCCTTTCGGACGGAGTGACGGAAATCAGCTTTTCCACCTCGGCTCCGTCCTTTTCGTAGCCGTTGTTTGTGGTGGAAAACCCTCCCGAAAATTCGCCGGACGAATCGGAATAACTGCACGCGGCAAAGGACAGCAAACACCCTGCCGTCATCACTGCCGTGAGGATACAGGCTAAAAATTTTTTCATATTCCCTCTTTTGAAAATCGCCGCCCGCCCGAAGGGTGGCGGCGACAAACGGTTTTCGTCGTTATTTTTCGAGAGCCTTGTCGAAGAACGCCAGCACGTCGTTATACACGACGTCCCTGTCCGTTTCGTTCAGCACCTCGTGGCGATCGTTTTGATAAAGCTTCAGGTCAACGGTTTTGATGCCCAGTTTTTTGTATCTTTCCGCAAGCTTCGGTGGCAGTTTGCCCTTCATGCCCACAGGATCTTCACTTCCGCAATAAATGGCGATCGGCAAATCTTTGTCGATTTTTTTGAGGCTTCTCGGCCTTGCGCCCTTCGCCAGAAGTTTGATCATGCCGTACATAAAGGCGATGGAAGCCTTGCCTCCGGCCAAAGGATCCGCGACGTACGCTTTTCTGATTTCTTTGTCTTTGGTGAGCCATGCGCCCGGAACGTCGGTGTCTTCAAAGCCCTTGTTCGCTTCGGGCATAGCCATTCTGACTTTTCCCAAAACGAGTTTCGGCAGCCACATCAAAGCCTGCCCCAAAAGGCCGACGCCGTACGGAAGCGCGAGAGTGCCGGTAAGCACGCACGCTTTTATGCCGGTGTTGAATTCAATGAAGCGTTGCCCCAGAATGCTGCCGTAGCTGTGTCCCAAAAAGACCACCGGTAAATCCGGATATTTCTGTTTGATTTGGCCGTTCAGAATCAGCAAATCTATAACGGTCGAGCCGACGAATTCGCCCTCCGACCAACCTTTGCCGTCGTCGGTGAGGCCGTAGCCTCTGTGATCGTCGCCGATAACTATGTAGCCGTGCTTGTTCATAAAGCGTGCAAAATCGTCGTATCTGCCGAGGTTTTCGCACATGCCGTGGCTGAGTTGCAAAACGGCTTTAGGGCTTTCCACTTCGTCCCAGACGTAAATCGTAAGTTCCTTGCCGTCAACCGACCTCAATTTTTCGTTTCTCATAAAATATTCCTCCGTGTTGATTTCTTTTTATCGGGCGGTTTCCACCAAAAAGCTGACGGGACGAAATCCGTCGTTGCAGCTTACGAGGGCGGAATGAGGGTTTTTCATCCAGTTTCCGAAGAAATTTCCGCCGCCTTCCGCCAGCGTTTTCACAAACGGAAGCAGGGTTTCCCATGCGCTGTCGCAAAAACCTTCGGGTTTTTCGGCGTTCTCGGAAACGAAAGTCTGCCCCACCGTCACGTTGCAGGCGTCAGGCGAAAAATTTTCGTATTTTTCGGACAAATCGGCGTAAAAGCTTCTTCTGACCGCGGTTATACGCACTTTTTGCATAACTTTCCTCCCGTTTCTTTTTATCATTATAACACATACTTTTCAAATATTCAATAATTTGAAAAAGAAAAACGGGGCGGAGACGCCCCGTATCGATAACTTTTAGTTATGAATCGTCGCCTTAATTCTTCTAACTCCCGCCGAAGACGACTGCTCTTTGTTGATCTTGAAAACGCCGAGCTGACCGGTTCTTTCGGCGTGCGGGCCGCCGCAGATTTCCTTGCTGAATTCGCCCATGGTGTAAACCTTGACGGTTTCGCCGTATTTGTCGGCAAAGATGCCGAGCGCACCCGATTTTCTGGCGTCGTCCAGACTCATCTCTTCCATTACGACAGGCACGTCTGCCTTTATCGCTCCGTTGACGAAATCTTCAACCGCTTTTATTTCTTCTTCGGTCATAGGTCTGTCAAAATTGAAGTCGAAACGCAGGCGTTCTTCGGTGATGTTGCTGCCGCGCTGATAAACGCCGTCGCCGAGAACTTTCCTGAGCCCTGCCAGAAGAAGATGGGTTGCGGTGTGAAGCTCCGCGGTTTCGGCGGTGCATTCGGTGAGGCCGCCTTTTGCGGATTGCGCACTAGCCTTGCTCTTTTCCTGATGCTCCTTAAAAGCTTCTTCAAAGCCCGCAAGATCGACCTCGTAGCCCTTTTCTTCGGCAAGCTCCACGGTAAGCTCCACAGGGAAGCCGAAGGTGTCGTACAGACGGAAGGCGGATTTGCCCGCAATCATCGTTTCAGGCACGTAAGACGGATCTTTTGCGCTCATAAACTGGTTTTTGCGTTCAATGCCGGAAATGCACTTGTCAAATTCCTTCATTCCCGAAACGAGAGTCGCTTCGAATTTTGCGATTTCTTTTTTGATTTCGTCTTCGATGTAAGCCTTCTTTTCGACGAGAAGCGGATAGGCCTCGTTGTAAACCTTGTCGATGAAGACGTCGGCCACTTCGACGATAGTTGACGTTTCGACGCCGAGCTGACGCGCGTAGCGGATTGCGCGGCGCATAAGCCTTCTTAAGATGTATCCCGCGCCGACGTTGGACGGAACTATGCCGTTTACGTCGCCGATAAGCATAACGGCGGTTCTGGTGTGGTCGGCCACGATGCGCATGGCTTTTCTGGCGTCTGCGTCATCGTCGTAGGATTTTTCAGAGGCCTGCTCCAAGCAAGCTATCGCTTCCGCAAAGAGGTCGGTTTTATAGCCGTCGGTGAGGCCGTTCAAAAATGCCAACATTCTGTCCAGACCGAAGCCGGTGTCAACGTTTTTGTTTTCAAGCGGCTCGTAGCCGTCGGCGGTTTTTTTGTACTGCATATAGACGTCGTTGCCGATTTCGACGTAGCGGCCGCAACCGCAGGTTACGCCGCAATGCGGGCCGCAAGGCTTGACGTCACGCGGATAGAACCACTCGTTGTCCGGACCGCACGGAGTGCCGACGGTGCCTTCAAGCTCCCACCAGTTGTCGGATTTAGGAAGAAAATAGATGTTTTCCTCTTTGATTCCGAGGTCTTTGAGAAGGCCTGCGGTTTCGTCGTCCTTCGGCGCGCTGTCGTCGCCCTCGAAAACGGTGGAGCAGATTTTGTCCTTATCCAAACCGAAAACCTTGGTCAGAATTTCAAGCGTCCAGGCAGTTTTCTCCTTTTTGAAATAGTCGCCGAGGCTCCAGTTGCCCATCATCTCGAAAAAGGTGAAGTGCGACGCGTCGCCCACGCTGTCGATGTCCACCGTGCGAACGCAACCCTGCACGTTGCAAAGCCTCTTGCCTGCCGGATGCGGTTTGCCGAGAAGATACGGCATCAACGGCTGCATACCCGCAACGTTGAACATAACGCCCGTCGTTCCGTCGCCGATAAGCGACACCGAACCTATATTTTTGTGTCCCTTGCTCTCATAAAAATCGAGCCAGGCTTTCCTGAGTTCTTTGGATGTGATTTTCATTTTTTGTCCCCTTTGGGTGAAATAATAAAGAAATTATACTAAACCGAACAGTCAAAGTCAAACTTATTAAACGAGGTTCGGCCATTTTTTGCCGTTTTGCAAATATATTGCAAAGCCCTCGACGTTGTCGCGGTCGGAAACGGTGAAAGCGTCTTTTTTCAGATAGTCCAGAATTTCGAGATAGAACAGCAAACCGTTGTGAATTATGCCTGCGCGTTTTTCGGGCATGCCGCAAATTTTTTTGCGTTCCTCCTCGGACATATTTTTTATGCGGTCGTAAAGCGCCTGAATTTCGGCGCGCGAAACTCTTCTCCCCTGAATTTTTTGGGGATCATAGGTTTTCATGTTTTCCAGCACGGCCGCTACCGTGCAAGCGGTTCCGCCTACGGCGATAAGCTCGGAAAAGTCCGGCACGGCGCCGTACTCTTTCACCGCTTCCGAAAGGTGCTTTTTGACGTTTTCGCCCGCTCTTTCCCTGTTGGTCAGGCGCACTGCCCCCTCCGACAAACTGTGAGCGTACAAAACGCCGTTCTCGTCGCCTACGCAAAGTTCCGTGCTGCCGCCGCCCATATCCACGATTCCGACTCGCCCCGAGTTGTTATTATAAACGCCGAAAAAGGCCAGCTTTGCCTCGTCTTCCTTTTCGACGACGGTAATTCTCTTTCCGGTTTTTTCGAAAACCGCTTTCAGAAACTCGTCGCGATTTGAGGCCGAACGAACCGCCTCGGTGGCAAAAATTTCAGGCTCGAAGCCCGAGCTTCTGGCCACTGAAACGAATTTTTCCACCGCCTCTGCAGTGCGGATAAGGGCGGGCCGCCAAAGCTCGCCGTCCGCCGTCTGATTTTCGGCAAGTCTGGTGGTTTCGACCTGCTTTTCGTTGACGGCCTTCTCCAGGTCGCAGAAGCACAGCCTTACGGACGTGCTTCCGATGTCTATGATCGCTTGCATTTTCGCTCCTTTGTCAATTTTTGGCCGTAGTCGGCATAAAATAGTAAAAATATTTCGGAGGGTGATATGTTTAATCTCGATATAAAAGACGACTCCGTCAGCATCACGGGCATAACGTCGGTCGGCGACGTGAACGACAAAACCGTTTCCGTAAAACTTAAGGACCGCTCGCTTCTCGTTTCGGGAAGCGGTTTGTCCGTCACCAAGCTGGACGTCGAACAAGGCACTCTTTTTGCGACGGGGAAAGTCAGTCAGGTCAAATTCGGCGCAGGAAAAGGCGCCGAAGGATTTTTGAAAAAACTGGTCAGGTGATATGGGAAAAGGCCTTCTTATATCGGTTGCGGCGGGGATTTTTGCCTCCTGTTTGTTTTTTCTGTCGGACGCACTGCTCTACGGAGAAAACAATTTCGTCATGCGCTTTTTTGCCGACTTCGTTTGCTTTTTCGCGGGGCTTTGCGCCACGTGGCTTATGATGTGGAAGGCTTTGAAGCTTTCTCCCATATATTGTCACTATTTGATTTTTATCGTCACTTTTTTGGCATTTAACCGCGTGTTTTGCAAATTCGGCTATTCGGTCAGGAATCGTATCCGAACTTTACGACGTAAACGTCGTCCAGAGAAATCCAGCTGACGGATTTTGCTTTGTACCAAGTGCTGTCCAGCTGAACCCTTTCGATTTCGTTTTTGAAACTTTGATAAGAATAGCTTAATTTCAGCTCCACGCCCGATAGTTTGTTGTCCATGACGTATTTCAGAAGACTTCTGAAATCGTTGCGGTTTCCGCATTCCAAAGTAAGGGTTTTGTCCTCGGACGGCGTGGTGTTTTTGTAGTAGTTGTAGCTCTTTTCCGCAGTTGGGGTGGAGGTTGTTTCGTTGTGCGTCGAAGCTATGGCGGCGTCGGAAATCATGAAATATTTGTGCGACAGATGTTCGGTTTTTACGCCGCCCTCCGTCACGCAGACGTCGCCCCACGTCGTGTCGCAGACGTACCAGCCGAGGCCGCCTTTTTCTTCGGTTTCGGCAAGCACTTTGTTCCAGGCATGGCCGCCGGCAGGGCTGCTCGAGGAGCTTTGCGCCGTGCCCGTTGCCCTAACCGATTTAAGCCCCAGCATCGCAGTCATCAGAACGAACGCTTTGGACTTGCCGTCGCAGACGGCTTTTTTGCTGAAGAACACGCCCTCGAGATAATATCCGTCGTATTGCATGCTTTCGATAAGCGCGCGATTTGCGCCCGCAAGATTGAAGTCGTAGGTCACTTCATAACAGATATAATCGTAAACGGTAAGCGTTTTTTGAACGTCCGTCATGCCCTCTGCCGCTATGCTTGCCACGGCATTTCGGGCAAGCGTGTAAACTTGCCATACCGTAGAGGAAGAATTTTCCTTGGTCGGCCTGTAGCCCCAGGACAAAACCTTGTACAAAAGATTGGTGGTTTGGATTTTGCCGGGCCACTCCGGATAGTCGTCGGACGGAACACGCGAAACGCCTTTGCCGTAGGTCGGCTTCACCGCTCCGCTCTGCGTCACATTCGCGGCGGTTTCGGTTTTTGAAGGGGAAGCGTCGGACGCGTTCCGATAGCCGAACGTCAGCTCGATTTCGCCCGTCGTCGCGCCGTCAGTAATCTGCGCCGAAACGGTCGGAGAAACGCCCGATTCCGGATAGGCGGCCATCGCAAGGTCTATTTTGCCCTTTTTGTCGGACGTCATATATTTTACCGTCGGAGAATAATCGACGTAAAGCTCCAGAGAACCGGATTTGTAAAGCGCCTCGTCCCTGACGTAGGAAAACACGTTGCCCAGTTCTTCCTGTGTGGTAACGAAAGTGTTTTGCAGATATCCGCCGTATGCGGTGAAAAATTCAAAATATTTCTCCTGCAAGACGCAATTTTCGCCGAGCTGCACGAGCGTGAACACTTTGGATCGCAAAAGACCGCATTCCGCCTCGACGTGATACTCCGCCGCTTTTTTGTCGGATACGGTTTTTGAAAGAACGAATTCCCTAAGGTCTTTTCCTTCGGCGGCCTTTTCGCCGTTGACGTACCAGACGTAAACGTCCTGAGGATTGTGGAAGCCGGTGTCGTTCTGAACCGTGAACGTGACGGAAACGTCGTTTCGTTTAAGTGGTTCGTTGTCGGACGCTCCGCCCACGGTCAAAGTTAGCGCGCGCGCAGTCGGATATTCGGCCACCACCTCTATAGAAATCGTGTTGCTTGCCTTGCCGTTTATTCTGACTTCGATCCTATAAACCCCTTCCGTTTGCTGACGGAAAACGACGTAATCCTTTTCGAACGCGTCGAAGCGGTCTTTTTCCGCGCCGTTAACAACGTAGGTGAGAACGTACGTCCCGTTCGGATCGACAAACTCCTTGTTCCAGGAAACGGAAATTTCCGTCTGCTCTCCTATGCCGAGTTTGGTTTTTGCGGCGGATATGACGACATTGCCTGCGGAAGCGTAAGTTACCGTGAAAGCCACTTCGTTGCTTTCCACCGATTTTTGCCCCGAAACGTACGCCGCCCGAACCTTATATTCGCCGGCGGCAGTCGGGGTGAACGCCGCTTTGCCGGATTTTTTATCTACAACCTTTTCTTCGCCCGACGGATAAGTTACCCGCCACTCCAAAACGGCGGACTGATTGCTCCCTTCCGGAAGCATGGTCGCCGAAAATTCAACGCTTTCGCCAAGCTCTAAAGTCTCGGCCGAAACGGCTGCCGTTATGCTTTCGATTTCGTAAAACCAACCGAATTCAACCTCGTCCGAGCGCACGCTTTTGCCACTCGGAAGCCGTCCTTCGACAGAAACCTTGTAAACTTTGCCGCAGGCTTCGGGGGTGAAGTGCGCCGTGTCGCCTTTGAAGTTAAGGACCTCAAGGCCCGCATAATCGACTATTTTCCAGTAAAATTCATACGCCGGATCGAGAGGCAGCTTACCGCCCGAAACGGAGAACGTCAGGTTCTCCATAGTTTCGGAGCAAAGATCTTTGTCGGCCGAAATTTTCAGTTTTTCGGGAGTGAAATAGGCGCAATCGAAGGTTACGCTTGCTTTGGTTATGCCGGAAACGATAAGGCTCACTTTCGCTCGGCCGCTGCCGACCGATGTCGCCTTGCCGACGGAATCGACGGTTAATACGCTTTTATTTGTGCTTTCAAACCGCACTTCTTTCGTTTTGTCGGTAACGTCGTAGCGAATGGTATAGCTTTCTCCTACGAAAAGCGAAACTTCGGTTTTGGTCGGAGTCACCTTCAGCGTTTCGCCGCCGCCAATCATGCTGCACGCCGAAAACGCTACCGCAAGCGCCGATATTATAAGCAGAATTATAATCGATTTCGAAAGTTTGTTTTTCATATCACACCTCTATATATGCTTTTATTATATATCAATATTTCAAAGGTTGTCAAGGTTTGCCGAAAATGTAGTTTACTATTTGAAAACGATGTGCTATAATGTAAAAAAAGCTCGGAGGCAAAACGTGTACGATCATCTGCCCGTCATAGACAATCCCTTGGACGAAAGAACGGCCTATCTTATGAGTCCTATTACGCTTGCCTTCGTGGGAGACGCGGTTCAGCAGCTGGTGGTGGAAAACTCCCTCCCC
>HF988631.1:52838-86760 GCA_000434675.1 Faecalibacterium sp. CAG:1138
GACGCCGTTTTGCCGCTCCTGACGGAAAAGGAAACCGACGTTTTCAAGCGCGCGAGGAACCATCACGCGTCAAGCCCCGCAAAAAACGCCAGCATCGGGGACTACAAAAAAGCCACGGGCTTTGAGGCGGTGATCGGGTATCTGTACCTCACCGGCAACACCCGAAGGCTTTCGGAAATTATAAAAATCGGATACGAAAAAGAGGAATAAAAATGATCATCGAAGGGAAAAACCCCGTCGCCGAAGCGCTTTCGGCCGGCAAAACCATTGAAAAACTTTACGTCGTGAAAGGCAATTTCGAAGCCACCGTGAACCGCATCGTGCAAATGGCGAAAGCCGCAAAGGTGCCGACCGTTTTCACAAGCAAGGATACTCTGGACAAGCTCAGCCCTTCCGGCAAGCATCAGGGCGTAGTGGCATACGCGACGGAATTCGAATATGCGTCCATGGACGACGTTTACGACCTTGCAAAGGAAAAAGGCGAACCGCTGTTCGTGGTGATTCTGGACGGGATAACCGACCCTCACAATTTGGGAAGCATAATCCGTTCGGCCGAGTGCGTGGGCGCGCACGGAGTTATCATTCCGCAAAGGCGCGCGGTGGGCGTAAGCGAAACGGTGGTCAAGGTTTCCGCCGGCGCAACCGAACACGTCAACGTGGTGAAGGTAACCAACGTCAACGACACCATACGCGAGCTTAAGGATCGCGGCGTTTACGTTTTCAGCACCGCAATGGACGGCGAACCTATGTACAAAGCCAACCTCACCGGCGACGTGGCAATCGTCATCGGCAGCGAGGGCGACGGCGTCAAACGCCTCACCAAGGAGCTGTCGGACGGTGTTATCTCCATTCCGCAATACGGAAAGCTCAACAGCCTCAACGCAGGCGTTGCGGCAGGCATCGTTATGTTTGAAAAAGCCAGACAGGAAAAATTCGGGAAATAATGCAAAAACTTGAAATCCTCACCGACGAAGAACTTGTGAAACTCCACGCCGACGGCGACGTTGCCGCTTCGGGGGTTTTGCTCTGCCGCTACAAAAACGCCGTGAAAGCAATTTGCAGGCAGTTCTTTTTGGTGGGCGGCGACGAGGAAGACCTTATGCAGGAAGGTATGATTGCCCTCTTCGGCTGCATTTCGGAATACGATCCGAAGTTCGGCGCGTTCGGGCCGTACGCTTCTCGCTGCGTCAAAAACAGGGTTATCGACGCCGTGCGCAAGTCCGGCCGCAACAAAAACAAACCGCTTGCCGATTTTGTGGACGTGCAAAGCATCTCGGACGGCGAACTGCTGTCCTCATCTGACACGAACCCAGAAACGCTGTATCTGTCGGCCGAGGGCGAAAAACTGATTTTGAAAAGCATCGACGAAAATTTGTCCGACGGCGAAAAAAGCTTGTTTTTGCTGTTTCTGGACGGGTTGAGCTATTCGGAAATCGCGGCCAAAACCGAACTTTCCGCCAAACAAGTGGACAACCGCCTTCAAAAAATCAAAAAGAAGCTGAAGGCCGCCACCCAAACCAAATGATAACTTAAAAAGGCAGCGGAATTTCCGTTGCCTTTTTAGTTGTGCGTTCTGCCTTCATTATCAACCCAAGTTATCACGCCCGAAACGTTGACGTTTGAAGAAGCCTGCACTTCCGCAACGGACGGCGAAGTCGTTTCCGCCGTTTCCGCCTTTGCCGCGCTTCCCGCTTCGCCGACGTTTATAAACACTATGGCAAAAACGAGAACAAAAAGAAATACACAAATTTTACCTACGAATTTTTTCATATTTTCCCCCTTAATCTCTTCTATTTGCTGAAATGAATTTTACCGTTTGATATTTCGTATTGTAAAAGCACTGCCGGGCCTTCATATCCGATGCAGTTTCCTTTTTCGTCAAGATATACGACTACAAGCGCTATTTGAACCCGACCACTGGTGCCGGTTATACAATCTTTTGGGATTTCTATTTCAACCGCTTTGGGATATTTTAAGTTTTTTAACCAACCATTGCTGTCCACATCGTGTTCGATGTAATATTCTTCTGAAAATATCCGCTGCACTTCAAAACAGTACGGATCGACAACGGGGTCAAAATCCCCTTCTGCGGCGGCGTTATGTATAAAAAGTCTAGCCGATGTCTGATCCGTTTCACTTGAATTAACGGCAATGTGGCCGTACTTAAGTTCCACAATATACGGCTCGTCTAAGGTGTACGTCTTGTTGCCTTTTGCCGCAATTCTTATAGGCGGCATATCCTTATCTGCCCCCGACGACTCAACGTAAAACGTGCCCGAATCGTCGCATGCGGCAAACGCCATAACTCCAAACGCCAAACCGATAAGCATGATTGCCGCCAGTAGTTTCCGTTTCATTTTTAACCTCCTTAAAATTTCTATATTAACCTTTGCTAAAATAAACCTTGCCGTCTTTCACTTTATAATTAAGTGTAACGTGCGCCCCCATATATCCATGTTTCTCATAGGAATCACTGTTTTCAGGCATATATAATTGCATGAACAATAAAACTATACTTCCTTCAGAACCTTGCACATAGGCTTTAGGGATTTCCACTTCAGCCGACTTGTTGAATTTGTAATTTTTTCCGTTTTCTTCTTCATAAACTCTATCGCTTTCGCCACCGAAATCCGAAACTTTCAGCAACGATTCTAAAGCCAGTATATTTTCTACGCCACTAACATAATCGCCATAATAGTTGTAAACAAAAAGAAATCCGTCAAATTCGTCCGCGCGCGTAACAGGTACGGCTGTGCCATATTCGATTTTGACAGTATATGCTTCATCAACGAGATACTCCTTTTTAGCCTCAACCGATATTTTTACAGGGCTATCGGCACATCCGTCACCATAGGAATTGATTTTCAAAGTGTCCGAATCGTCGCATGCGGCAAACGCCATAACTCCAAACGCCAGAACGATAAGCATGATTGCCGCCAGCAATTTCCGTTTCATTTTTAGCCTCCTTAAAGTAAGTTCTATCCCCTATTTACATTATAATGGCGCGGACAAGCGCGGGGCAAGCAATATTCGGAAAAATCTTCCAAATTCAGAAATAAGACAAAATTTTACAAAAAATAAAAGAGAACTGCCGAAATCGGCAGCTCTTTTTGACTTATTTTTTGTTTGCTTTGAGTTCCTTGACCATTTCGGCCATACGCTCGGCGCCTTTTTCGATTTGATCCATTGCGTAAGCGTAGCTGATGCGGATGTGGTCATATCCGGACTGCCCGAACGCAATGCCGGCAGGTATGCAGACTTTCTTTTCCATCAAAAGCCTTTCGGAGAACTCGTCGCCCGAAATGCCCGTGGATTTTACGCTCGGGAACATATAGAACGCGCCTCTCGGCTCGAAGCACTCGAGCCCCATATCCAACAATGCCTTGTAGAGGTATTTGCGCTTTCTGTCGTATTCCTCAACCATTTTTCTGACTTCGGCGAAATCGGTGGCAAACGCGTCCTCGAGAAGGGCGTTTGCGGCGTATTGCCCGGCGGTCGGCGCGCACATGATGGCAAACTGGTGCACTTTCATGGTTTGTTTCATCATTTCTTTAGGGGCGCAGACGTAACCGATCCTCCACCCGGTCATGGCGAAGCCTTTGCTGAAACCGTTGAACACGAAGGTCCTTTCCCTCATGCCCGGCAAGCTCGCTATGCTGACGTGGGTGAGGCCGCCGTAGGTAAGCTCGCTGTAAACTTCGTCGGACAGGCACAAAATGTCGTGCTTGATGATGATCGGGGCGATAGCCTCCAGCTCCTCTTTGGTCATAACCGCGCCGGTCGGGTTGTTAGGATAGCACATAAAGAGCGCCTTGGTTTTTTCGGTGATGCCCTTTTCAAGCTCTTCCGGCGTGATAATGAAATTGTCTTCCGCGCGGCAGTTCAAAACCTTCGGAACGCCGCCGGCCATAATGACGCTCGGCGCGTAGGATACAAAGCAAGGTTCCGCAATCAGAATTTCGTCGCCCGGATTGATGATGGTCTGCATTACGTCCATGATCGCTTCCGACACGCCCACGGTGACGATAACTTCGTTTTCCGGATCGTATTCAAGCCCGTAGCGCAGGTTGAGATATTTGCAGATGTTCTTCCTCAGCGGCATCCAGCCGTTGTTGGAAGTGTAGCGCGTTATGCCGTCTTCCATTGACTTTATGGCCGCGTCTATGCCCGCCCTCGGCGTTACAAAGTTCGGCTCGCCTACGCCAAGCGATATGCAATCAGGCATGGAGGCCGCTAAATCAAAATACTTTCTGATGCCGGACGGCTTCATCGCGCACACGGCTTTGCTTAAAAATTTTTCGTAATTCATAATAATCCCCTTTTGGTTGATAGTTCTATTTTACGATAATCCCCGCCGCCTTGTCAACCTGTTTTTCAACTTCGGCGCACGCTTCTTCTTAAATAAATACGCAAAAAAACCGATGACAATCCGCTTGCCGCATGCTATAATAAAAACGGAGATAAATTATGGATAACAAAAATTCGATCGAACAACTCTATGCCTACGTCAAAGATTGCTACGACGGCGAAATCAGGTGCCGCGTTTTTGAGGACCGCGTCGTCGTCGCCACCACGATTTTCCTCGAAGGTTACGACGAGAGCGTCTGCAACGCCTTCTGCTTTTCGCCGGACGGCCGAGTGATCATAAACGACGGAGGCTCCGTGGCGGACTACCGTGAGGTTATATACGCCGACGACAAATTCGATACCGACGAAATAAAAAAAATTATGGCGGATTACGACCTCGAATTCGACGGCAAACACTTCACCGCCGTCTGCGATTTTGACGCCTCCAGCCTGAAAGCCGCCGTCCGCCGCTTTCTTGCTGCCATTGACCTTTTGTCAAAATCCCCCGCTTAACAAAAGAGAATGTTTTTATAATAAAAAAAGCAAGCATTAAGCTTGCGTTTTTTTAGCGGCGGCGGAAAGCATCTTTTGTCGGAGATTAAACCGTTTCGTCTTTGACAGACGTTTTTGGAGAGTTTTTCGTTTTACCAAACATTTTTCGGCACGAATAAACCCGCGCCGAAAGACGCGGGTTCGTTCATTTGCTATTGTTTCTGATTATAAATCGGCACCTTCGAAAAATTCTTTTTTGGCTTTTCTGACGTTCTTGCTGAAAACGATGGTAAGAACCAACCTTTCAGCGCCCGCAACGATAAGGGAAACGCCCGCAAAGAGAACCACCGATTCAAAGGTGGAGAAGGTTACCACCACGCCGAGGATGCAGGTCAGAACGGACAACAGCAGCAGCCAGAACCAGCCTTTCGCCTTGATTTTGGCAAGATAGATGCTGTCAACGACGGACGACATGCTGTCGGCAATAAGATAAAGACCGAACAAAACCGTCAAAATGGCTTTTATGGATTCAGGATAAATGAGGCAGAAGATGCCGGAAATTATCATCAGAACCGCGCCGATCAAAAGCCCGTGTCCGAACAATCTGTCGATGCAGGCGTAGTCGACGGCGATTGCAACGCCCATCACCAGAAGCGACCAGCCGAAAACTTTTGTCAGTACGTCCCCGGATTCTGCCGGCAACGCCACGCACACGATACCCAGAGCCAGCGTCAGAATGGCGATTATGATGCTGTCCCATTTGCATTTTTTGAAAAACTTAGTAATACCTTCCATACGTATTTACCTCCGGATTTATTTGCCTTTATGGTGGAACCCCAACGTTAATTTATCCTTAAAATTTCACGTTTTTCGGGCGAAATCAAAAAGATTTTTGCGTTTTTTTGAAAATTACGGGAAACAATTTTTTTGTTTTTGTCGCATTTAAGACACTTTTTCAAAAATCGTCTACATGTTTATAGAGGCCCTTCTCCGTTTTATTTTGTTCGTTAAAAAATTTTTTATGAAAACGCTTGACTTTAAAGTTAACTTCAATGTTATCCTTCGATTTAAATGCTAAAATCAAAAAGCATATTTCGGGAGATGCCCGAAATATGCTTTTTTTGTACGATTTTTTTGCCGACGATTTTTGGTTTCGTCAGTCAAGATATTTTTTTACGTTTGCTTTTGCCACTCTTTCGATGTTTTCCGTAGGATATTTGCTGGCCGCGCCGCCGCTCGTGTACAGGAAATACAGGCCTTCCGGCGTTACGAACAAGGTTTCTTCATATCCTTCGGGATCGCCGAAAAATCCGAACGTTTTTTTGCTCACGATTTCAGCGGTTTCGGTGTCGTACTCTTTTTTGCAGATGATTTTTTTCATTTTTGACTCCTTTTAAAATAGTATTTAATTTTCCCCGCCATCTTTCGTCAATTTTCGATAAGCCCCATTTTTGCAAGCCTGCCGATTATGCTTTGCATGCTCCTTCCGTGCGAAGCGGCCATTTGCTCCAAAAGCATTCCGCCCGAAAATTCTTCCCGCAGGAGTTCCTCTTCTTCCTTCTGCCAACGTTTTCCGCCGGACGGATCGTTTTCAATAAGAAGCCCCATTTTGGAAAGACGGGATATTATCCCCGCCCAGCTGCGTTTGTGGGCGGCAGCCATCTGTTCCACGGTGAAACCTTGCTTTGCTTCTTCCTGAAGCTGCATTTCTTCAAGAACCGTCCATTTGCGGCGTTCGTTCGTCGATGCGTCGGAATCCGACAGCGCCTTTTCCCTCTTTTCGGCGTCCTCGAGCATTTTTGCCGCAACCGACAACGCTTTTTGCACTCTTTCGTCCGAAAGCGCGCCCCCTATTTCCTTTTCGCCCGTGAACGGGTTGACGCCTTTCGACAGACTTTCAACCACTTTTCTCACTTCTGCGGCTGTTTGCAGGTTGTTCATAGCCTTCTCCAAATTCGGAATTATCTTTATTATAACCCGAATTATCCGATTTTGCAACCTATTTTGAAAAAGTCTTTTCCGGAGGTTTTTTCTTTTAAAGGAAACCGGACGGTTTGAAAAATTTTCGACGCGTTTTCCGTTGACTGAATCCGGCAAAAGTTGTATATTATTAAAAAAGGTTTTTGTAGAGGAAACATGAAGAAATTGTTCGTTGCTTTATCGGCCGTTTTTGTTGCTGTTTGTTTTTTGGGATGCAACAAAATTCCGACCACCGACATCTCTTACGACGTTTCGGGACAAATATTTTCCTCCGGTGGCGTGCTGGCGGGAGTAAAGGTTTTCGTAAACGGAAAAGAAGTATGTCTGACCGCCGACGACGGTTCGTTTTCATTATCTGACGTTAAGCACGGCAGCTCGCTGTCATTTGAAAAAGAAGGCTACGTTTTTCCGACGTCCGTAGTTACGTCCGCAGGACGCGACCTTGCCGTTTTCGGCATAAAGCTGTTCGTTCCGAAAGTGACGGTTTTGGGTGCCAAAGGCGGAACGACAACCTTGGAAGAAGGAACCGTGCCAAATTCCTATCGCCTTACCGCAACGCCTGCGGAGGATTACGTTTTTACAAAATGGCTTTTAGACGGCGAATTTTTCTCGTCAGACCCGAGTTTTGAAATCACACTTACCGCTGACGCCGAATTTACGGCGTGTTTCGAAAAGATCGTTTTCGACGTTGCGATAGAAACCGAATACCCGAGCGCCGTATCCGGCGCGGGCGAATACCGCAAGGGCGAAACGGCACGCCTCACCTCCTCGGACACTGCGGATGCGGAATTTGCAGGTTGGTTTAAGGGCGACGAGCTTCTGTCTTCCGAGCATGAGCTTCTGCTGGAAATCACCTCGGACGTAACCTTAAACGCAAGGTTCTTAAAGCGCCTGACGTTCGAGAGCTTTTCGATTTCGGGAACCGTGCTTTCATGGTCGGCGCCTACGGCGGAAAGAATAGACGTTTTCGTTAACGGCAATTTTGCTCTTTCGACGACGGAAAATTCCGTGGACCTGTCGGACGTTTTGGAAACGTCTGGCACTTACGTCATAAAGGCGGTGGCGTTCGCCGACGGTTACGGCCGCGCAGAAAAAGAAATTTCGTTCGTCTTCAAGCTTCCTGTGTCCGCGCCGTACAACTTAGGCGCCGATTTTGAGGGCGGAGTGTTTCTGTCGTTTCAAAGAATAAACTCGGCGACCGACTACATAATTTTTGTGGACGGACGAATGATTCTTCTTTCCGAGCACCCCGAACTTGCCGAATTTTCGAACGACTGCGTAAGATTTAGAATAGACGACTTTCTGACCGTCGGAAAAAGGACGGAAATCTACGTCGTCGCGGCAGGCGGCAAAGATAGAGCCGACAGCAAACCGTCCGATTCGATTTTCGTCGTTCTGGTGGGCGAGCTGAATCCGCCGCAGGTAAACCTGAACGGAACCGTCGTAAGCTGGACGAAGCTTGAAGGGCACAGCTATTTTCTGACCGTAAACGGCGTCGCTATCCCGCTTGACGGCGAAAGCACCGTTGACCTTGCGCCGTACCTTGCCGAAAGCGGCAGATACGAAGTGGTTCTGACCGTGTCCGCCGAAAACTACAAGTCCGCCGCCACGACGGTGTATATTACGAAATAGCTATAAAATATCTATACTAAACCATATAAAAAACCCGAGCCTGAACTCGGGTTTTGTTTTTGATTTCTCAGTAGAAGGTTGCGACCTGCTCTTCCGGAGCTTCGGCCGCCTCCAACGCCTTTATTTCCATAACGGGGCCTTTGCCGCCATAGGCCTTGTGATAGGCAAATCCGATGACGCCGGTGACCGTTACCCAGTCCTTGTCCTTAAACTCGACGGGAGTTTTGCTTTTGGAAATCATCCCGTAAAACTGAATGTCGGCCTGACAGCATTGCATTATATATCTGCCGATTGCCACTTCCGTTTGCGGAAGCTTCCTGTCGTGCGCCACCATACCTTTGAATTTAACCGTTTTGCCGACGTATTTTTTCACGTCGTCCGAAAGGTCGGCGTACCATATCGCAAAATCGCGATCGGAAATTTCAACTATCGGCGCGTTGACGTCAAACGGCAACGGATCGACGATGTCGTCCATTTTCACGCGCCCTTCCTTGTCTTCGTAAACGATTTCACACTGGCGGGATATTGCCCTCACCACTTTGTGGAAAGGCATAACGTCCCCGCCGACTTTGAATCGGTTGAAAACAACCATGTCCGACACTTGAATTTTTTCATACACCAGCTGACGCATGTTCTGATTGTAGTTCAAAAACGTTTCCGCGTCGAAAAGCGTCATTATCTGCGCCACGGCCCACTCCTCCGGAATGGAACCGAAAAGCGCGTCTATACCCCAAACGCCGTTGTATTCCACGATGACTTTGCCGAAATCGTATTTTTTCTGCAAATCGCCCAGAAATTCCGGAGTGAGAGTTTCCTCGTCCTCCACCGGAACAATCACGACGTCCTTTGACGCAAACCTTCCGCTGTCGTACTCCGCTTCGCCCTCCTCGCAAACGAGAAGCAAAGTTTTTTCGCCGTCGAAAAACCGCTTATCCTCCAAGGTGTCCTGAATGAAAGTGGTTTTGCCGCCTTCCAAAAACCCCAGAAAAACGTAGGTCGGGACTTCCGTATAAGTTTCTTTCATAGTCTAAACTCCGAAAAGCTCCTTAAGCGCGTGCTCGTCAAGGTTTTGTCCGATGACGCACAGCCTGCCCGTTACGTCGCTGCCGCCGCGTCTGACGTCAGGCTCGGACGGAACGTAGTCGAAATGAATCCATTTTCCGTCGGCGGAGTCCACGATGCCCTTTGCACGCAGAACAACTCCGTATTTCCCGCTTTCAAGGCTTTCAAGCGCGGTTTCGATTTCCTTTTCCGTAAACTTCTTGCCGGTTTCGACGCCCCAACTGGAGAACACTTCGTCTGCATGGTGATGGTGGTGATGATGTCCGCAACAGCATTCGTGTTCATCGTCGTCGTCATGATGATGATGACCGCGGCAGCACTCGTGTTCGTCGTCGTCATGGTGATGGTGGTGATGATGTTCGTGCTCGTCTTCGTCATCGTCGTCGTGATGATGTCCGCAACAGCATTCGTGTTCATCGTCGTCGTCATGATGATGGTGACGGTGATGCTCGTGCTCGTGTTTCGCTTCTTCTTCAAGCTCCTCGAGCTCGCCGGACAGCGTTTTGCTATGCTCCATTGCGCCCACGATCTGCTCGCCCGTCAGCTCGTCCCACGGAGTGGTTACGACGGTCGAAACAGGGTTGACTTCTTTTATAAGTTTAACGGCTTCAGCCAGCTTTTCGGCCGTGCATTTGTCGGAATGGCTGAGCACTATGCACTTTGCGTTTTTGATCTGATCGTCAAAAAATTCGCCGAAGTTTTTCATATACATCTTGCATTTTGCCGCGTCCACGACGGTGGTTGCGGTGTTGATGTACGCGTCTTCGATTTCGGCGGAAAGCGCGGCGCTTATTACGTCGCTGAGCTTGCCTACGCCGGACGGTTCGATGACGATTCTGTCCGGATTAAACTTTTCGGCCACTTCGTGCAAAGCTTTTTTGAAGTCGCCGACCAAACTGCAGCAGATACAACCGCTATTGAGTTCGTTGATTTGGATGCCGCTTTCCTTCAAAAAGCCGCCGTCCACGCCTATTTCGCCGAATTCGTTTTCAACGAGAACCACTTTTTCGCCGTGATAGGCTTCTTTTATAAGTTTTTTTATGAGCGTGGTTTTGCCTGCGCCCAAAAAGCCCGAAAAAATATCGATTTTCATTTTATCGCCTCTTTGTATATTATTTACGATTGATATTATAGCACATCAAACCCCAAAACAAAAGCGTTTTTCAAAAATTTTGCCGCGTTTTGTCGGTTTCTTTTTATAGTGCCGAATTTGACGGTTTATCCTGCCGTTTCGGCAAATTAACCACCTGTTTTTGCAAGTTTGGCATATAGCTTGTCCAAATCTTCAAGTTTAACGGTTTTGGAAGCTATGTAGGTTTTGCCGCTTTCGGCGTCGAACTTCCCGTAGGACGAAACCACTATTCTGCCGTCGGACAGCACGACCACTCCGCAATATCCCGTGTCGGAGCCGGCTTTTTCGGCAGGTTCGGTCTGTCCGGAAAGATATACGTGCGCCAGTTTTACGCGGTAGTCGCCGAGGGAGTTTTCGCCACTGTCATACCACTTTTTCAAATCCTCGTATTTGCCTACCCACATCACGAGGCCTTCCGAGTGCCACGTAAATCTGCCGTCGCGCTCGACGCTTCTGAACGTCATAACCATGCGGCCGTCGGGCGTATATTCCGCCTTGTGGCGCTCGCCGTTTACTGCGGCAGGCGCTTCCTTAAGCTCCGTCCAGGTTTCCCCTTCGTCGGTGGAATACGCCATAAGCGAATTCATGCGCTTGGTGTTGGAGCGGCCGATTATCATAAGCTCGTCGCCCTGCCCGTTTGAGGAGCGCACGCACTCCACTTCGCAGAGCTTGGCCATTTTGGCGAGGAAGGTCTGATCGGTCTTTTTGCCGCTTGCGGTTACGGAATTTTTCAGATATTCCTCCGGCTGCGACCAGTTCGGGTTGCCGCTTTCGTCAAAGGTCAGAATCGTTTTGTAAAGGCGGAACTTGTTGTCGTGGAAAAGCCCCATCCATTTGTCGGCCCACGCTCCGTTTTCCTTAAGTCTGACAAGCGCGCTCATCGCCACGATAGGATTAGTCGGAAAATCGCTGTCCTTGCCGTAGAATTTTTGAAATTCCGTCCAGGTTTCGCAATTGTCCGTCGAAACCGACACGTTGAATCCGTCGCCCGAGAGGTAGCCCGGCCATTTAGGATTTGCAGATATCAAAATCCATTTCTTTTCGCCGCCGACAAACTGAAGTTCGTACACGGTTGGCGTTTCTTCGCTCTTTTCCCAGCTTTTCGGAAGCGACGTCAGCCTGGACGAATAGGTCTTTCCGCCGTCAGAGGAAGTTTTGACCTGAAGCGGACCTTTGCCGTGACCGCCGACGTAAACGGTGTAAACGATTTCGTTTTCCGTCCCCGGGTTAAGCAGAACGCTGTCGGGATGAGCCATATACTCTTCTCCGCCGTCGCCGAAGTCGATGACGTTCAAATCGTAGAGATACTCAAGGTCTGCAGGCGTGCCGGCGGGCATAACCGACAAATCGACGGTTTTCAGCTTGCCGCCTTTAGGCGTAGTGCTGTAGCGCAAGAAGAAAGCGTAAAAAAGCGAAAGTCCCACCACAAGAAGAAGCGACAGCGTCACCGACAATGCCGCGACGAATTTTTTGTTTTTGAACAGTTTTTTCATAATAACAATAAACGATGTTTAAGTTTCGGTTTATGCGTCTAAACCGTAGAGTTTGGAATATTTGCCGACGAGATAGTCTATATAGTAGTTAGGGTTGAATTCCTCACCCGTGGCATAAAATAGTATATCTTTCGGATCCTTCGACGCGCCGAAGCGATGGATTTTTTCGGCAAGCCACTTCTCGATGCCCGAAAAACTGCCCGTTCTTATTTCGGCGGCGACGTCCAGATCCTTTTGCATTGCGTGATATATCTGCGACGCATACGCGCTGCCGAGCGCGTAGGTCGGGAAATAACCGAAATCGCCGCACGCCCAATGCACGTCCTGCAAGCAGCCCTCTTTGTCCGACGGAACGTCTATGCCAAGATACTCCTTGTAGAGCCTGTTCCACTCGGAAGGTATGTCTTTTGCCTCGATTTGGCCGTTCAAAAGCCATTTTTCGATTTCGTAGCGCACCATAATATGCAAGCTGTAAGTCAGCTCGTCTGCCTCGGTGCGCACCAAGGAGCATTCCGCTCTGTTCGAAAGCAGATACAAATCGTTTGCCGTTACGCCGTCAAGGTTTTCGGGGAAGATTTCCTTAAGTTTTTCAAAGTGCGTTTCCCAAAAACTTTTGCTGCGGCCGATAATGTTTTCCAAAAATCTGGACTGGCTTTCGTGCATGGCCATGCTTGCGCCTCCGCCGCTCATGGTTTTGTCAACCTCGTCCGATACCTGCATTTCGTACATGCCGTGCCCCATTTCGTGAATGGCGCTGTAAACGGACGACAAAAAGTTGTCGGCGTAAAAATGGTTGGTGATTCTGACGTCGGTTTTTCCGTAGCCGGAAGTGAACGGGTGCTCGCTTTCCTTCACCACGGTGTGATCGGGGGTGAAGCCGACGACGCCTCTTAAATATTCCTGAAACCGTTTTTGGCCTTCTTCGGAATAGTATTTTTTGTTAAAAGAATCGTCGAACGGAAGCTTTTTGCCGTTTATTTTTTTGATAAGCGGAACGAGTTTTTCTTTTAGGAGAGCAAAAAATTCGTCGTATTGCTTTCGGCTCGTTCCCTTCTCGAATTCGTCAAGCAGAACGTCGTAGCCGGAAAGCTCGTCGGTCTGTTGCCAGAGAACGTATTTGCGCTTAAACTCCACCACCTTTTCGTAGTACGGAAGCGCAAGCGCGAAATCGCTTTTGTTCTTCGCTTCGACGTAGACGTTGTAGAAGCGGTTAAGAAGCGCGCCGTATTCGACGTATTCGTCCATCGGCACCTTTTTAAGCTTTTGCTTGGAAAGCACTGCGGCTTCTATTTCGTGCTTAAGAACGTCCGACAGCTCGTCGCGGTGAGCGTATAAATCGTCAACCGCGGCAGAATATTCGTCCGAGGTCTGAAGCGTATAACTCATTTCGGAAAGTGCGGAAAGCTCTGCTTCGTGATTGGCTTTAGGGGGCATTTCGGTGTTGATGTCCCACCCCGATAAAAAGCCGCAATACGCAAGCGCTTTCAGTTTGCGATTGGTTTCGTTGTAAATTTCAAGAGATTTTTGCATTTTTTACCTCGTTTGTTTTTATAAAACAAGTGTAACACAAAAAGCCGAAACTTGCAACACAAAAAGAACCGCTACATAGCGGCTCTTTTCGGTAAATATTTTACGGGAGGGGTTATATGGTGTCATGCGGTCAATGCAAAACAGCGATAAAGCAAAACGTCGCCGCGCGTTTTGCCGCGCGAAAGTCGGTCCAGAATATATTCGCAAGTCTTTCGACTTGACAAAATGACGGCAACGGCGCTTTTGAAAAATTCCGCCGAATAGTCGTCGTCGGTTTCTGCATAATAGCTGTTTTTAAGATGCTCTAAAACAATTTCTTTTTCGTGTTGACTCATTTTTGTCTCCGTGCCGGTCTTTTGTGGCAAAATATCAATCATATCTGTCGATTGTTTCGATAACGTTTCTTCTCAATCGCTTTGAACAATTATATTTTAACGCGTGCGGCGCCCTCTGTGCGGGCACGTTTTGTCGATTTTTGTTTTTTTTTGAATTTTTTTGTAAACTTTGTTCCGCCCGAGGCATAAAATGAAAAAATTTTTGCCGACAAACCGCCGATAAACGCCTACTAAATAGAAGGTTGTATATTTTTGTAGACACGATATCGTGCAAAAACGCTTGCCATATTAAAAAATAGAAGGTAAAATAGGTGTTAGCAAAAAAGCTTAGGAGAAAATAGCATGAAATCCAAAAAAATCAAAGATCCGGGAGTGCTGATCTATGACGCCGTTTGCGCCGCAATATGTCTGGTGTGCGTCATACTTAGCATCGTCGGCCTTTTCACCGAAACCGGAGAAACCGAACTTTTAAGACACAAATACAATCTCGGCGAATCGCTGGGGGCCGTCGCACTTATCATTGCGGTTGCGCTTATCCGCAGAAAACTTTTCAACTTCCCGAGAGTCGTTGAAATCGTCGTCGTGTTCCTGATTCTTGCGGGCATGGTTCTCGGCGACTGCTGGGACCTCTACGGAATCATCACCTTCTGGGACAGCATCCTTCACGCTTTGTTCTGCTTCCTCGTCGGCTACTTTGCGATTTACGTTTTCAATCTTATGAACAGAGAGCAGATCAAAAAAGGTCTTAACGTCAGCATTGCGACGCTCGCCGTTTTCGCCGTCGGCACGGCGGTTACCGTCGGCGCAATCTGGGAACTTGGCGAATACGCTTACGACGACGTCAACTTCAGAAACGGCAAAATCGTCAACACGCAGCAATTCTACAAAACCACAACCGGAACCTATCCGACTGCAGACGACATCCCTTACGAAGGACACCTTGCGCTTCGCGACACAATGAAAGACATTTTCGTGGACCTCGTGGGCGGACTGCTGATCGTTCCGTATCTCATTCTTGCGGAAAAACACCCTCTGAAGAAAAAGGAGGAGGACAGTCCTTCAGAGGAGGGACAAACGCCTGCCGCAGCCTGACGAAACAAAATTAAGAAACAAAAAACTGCGAAAGCCTATCTTTCGCAGTTTTTTGTTTAGATATACGTCTGCCCGTTTCAGATTTTTCCGCGCTTGAATGCGCCGATAAGCTCCCTCGTCAGACTGAAATCGTCATCATCGACGGGGATTTCGTCCCTTTTGAACCACTTTGCAAACTGAAGCTCTCCGTCCAAAAGCCTCACGTCGCCGTCTTCTGCGTCGGCAACGTAGCCGAGCATAAGGTTTCCGACCTGTCCCCAAGGCTGACTTTTGTAGTAGCGAAGGTTTTTGATTTCAAGCCCCGTTTCTTCCATAACCTCACGGCGTACCGTTTCCTCGGCCGATTCGCCTATTTCCACAAACCCCGCGACAAGCGCAAGCGAGGTGGTGTCTTTTGCCGAAGCGTACTTCGTGAGAAGAATTTCGTCGCCGCGCCTTATCGCGACGACTATTGCCGGCATAATTTTGGGGAACACGACGTTGCCGCAGGAGCACTTTAGCATACGCTCATTGTCTCCCGGCACCATCGGCCTTTTGCAGCGCCCGCAGAACCGATTGTTTTTGTACCACAGATAAAGATGATTTGCCGTGAGCGCGGCAAACACTTTGTCTTTTGGCCCGATCCCCCTGAGTTTTCTGACCGAAACGTATTCGCCGGAGAAATTTTTCGGCGCAAGCGGCGAAAGATAAAACCCGATTCCGGAGACCGAAAACAGATATTGCGCTTGCCCCAAAGTTTCGTCGTAATGCGGAAAATTTATGCCGTTTTCGTCGAGTTTCAGCAGAATTTCACCTTTGTCGTTGAATACGCAAACAACAGAATCCTCGGTTGGAGGGGCGTTTTTGTAGGTGTTATCCAGTTTTTTCGGAAAGATATCGTTTATCATGCGCCAATCGAATACAACGCCATTCCCATTGCCGCGGATATCAGAATAAGAATAATCGGCGAGATTTTTTTCTTTTTGAAGTGCTTATACACACAGTGAACCACAACGGTTACGGCAAATATTACGAGCGCGCGCCAATCAAAGCTAAATTCGGATTTAACGGTTTTGATATTAAACACCACGCTTAAAAACAGCGTGATTGCCGTCGCAACGATAAGGCCGATAACAGCAGGTCTGACGCCGCCGAGCGTAGCCTGAACGCCTTTGTATTTCAGAAGATTTCTGACGATTGCCGCAATGAGCAGTATTATGCAGAACGCCGGCGTTACGACGCCTATAGTGGCAAGCGCCGCTCCCCAGAATCCGCCCTGCGACGAACCGATGAAGGTTGCCATATTGATGGCTATAGGCCCCGGCGTCGACTCGGAAACGGCGATGAAATTGATGACTTCTTCTTCTGTAAGCCAGTTGTTTCTGACGCACTCTTCGGTGATGAGCGGAATCATTCCGTATCCGCCGCCGAAAGACACGGCGCCGATTTTCAAAAACGTAAGAAACAGCAAAAGCAAGACGTTCATCGTTCGTCCTCCTTTTCATCTTCCGCTTCGAGCTTTTCGGAAGCGCAGGGCGCGTTCTCTTCGATAAGCATAGGTTCCTTGCGTTTTTTGAAATCGGAAATAAGATATATCACAAGCCCCACGACCGCGCCGATAAGGATATAGAAAATCGACGAAAAGTCAACCGCAAACAACGTGAATGCCACGAAACACCCGACGGTGAGCGTGAACAGAATTATCTCCATAACTCCTTTTTTCATTTCCTTGAGCATTTTGAGGCCGGCCTGAAGTATCAAAAACGTTACGCACGCCTGTATGCCCCTGAACGCGTATCCCACGAGCTTGAGCGCCAGGAACTTGTCAAAGAACAGCGATATGGCAAAAATTATGATAAACGACGGCAGACACACGGCCAAAGTCGCGAAAAACGAGCCGAAAAAACCTGCCTGCGAATAACCGATATAGGTCGCCATATTGATGGCAATAGGCCCCGGCGTCGACTCGGCAATTGCCAGCATGTCCAGAAACTCGTCGTTTTTTATCCATTGTTTTTTGCCGACAAATTCCCTTTCCAAAAGGGCAATCATGGCGTAGCCGCCACCGAAAGTGAACAGCCCTATTTTGAAAAAGGTGACAAAAATCGTCCACAAAAGTTTCGATTTTTTCATGTTTGCTCCTTATTTTATGATTTTGAAATTGCCCACGGTTGCGCTGACGGTCGAAATGTAGGCAAACGTTTCGGGATATTTTGCGAGAATCTGTTGAAATTCGTATATCTGATGTTTGTTGACAACGCAGATCAGAAGATCTTTTTCGTTGTGCTTATACATTCCCACCGCGTGAGTTAAGGTTGCGCTATGTTTAAGCTCGTATATGATTTCGCGGCTGATTTCCTCTGCGTGATCGGTGATGATTTCGAACTTGACCGCCGTTTTGCTGCCCTTTAAGATGTTGTCGCCGAGGCGCGAGGACGTGAAGCAATAAATTATGCACAAAATGACGGGTTTGAAGTTGTAAACCATTTCGCCGGTGGAAGGATCCACTTCGCCGTAGACGAAATAGCTTGCTGCGGCAACCAGAACGTTTAAGGCAAACGACACCCACACGAAGTTGAACGCAGGAAACTTTTGACTGATAACCTTGGCTATGATATCCGTGCCGCCGGAGGAGGCGTTCAGCCTGAAAATCTGCCCGTAAACGAAACCTCCGATTATGCCTGCCGCCAGAACCGGCAAAATGGTGTCGGTGCCGTTTGCCACGTAGGCAAAGTTGGAGAGGTCGGCCTTTTCAAGAAGTATATAGCTTACCGAATATATCACCGTGAACGCAAACGACTTGAGAGCAAAATCTCTGTCGACGTAGAAAAATGCGACGATGGACAGCGGCACGTTGACGATAAGCGAAAAATAGCCCACCGAAAATCCCAGTTTATATTCTATCATCGTTGCCACACCGTTTATGCCTGCCGGCGCAAATCGGTTGTTTATGATAAACAAAACGTACGCTAAAGCCAGCAATACGGCCATTACTGCGATTTTCAGATAGTCGAAAACAAGTTTCGTGCATTGTTTTTTCTTAAGTTCGGATTCAGTCATTTTTAGTCTCCGTAAAAATATTCGGTGTTGTCGTCCAGACGATAATGTCTGACGTAGTCGATGACGAAATCGGCGCTCGTCGTCCAGTCGTTGGCGTCGGTGTCGGGGCTTTTGAACAGCGGATTGCCCCAGGCGTTCCCCGGCGTCGGCACTCCGTCCACGACGCTGCCGCCTACCTCGACCGACCGAATAAGATATGTACCTCGACCGACAGAATAAGATATTCGGCTACTTTCGAAACGTTTTCGTTCATCGAAGTTTTCCACACTTCCTGCCCGTCAACGTAAAATATGTAGATGTCCTCGGACCAGAACACGCCGTAGGTGTGGAATTCGTCGTATACGTTGCCGTAGGACGTAACCAACCACTTGAGGTTTATGGCCGAACGGTGATTGTTGCCGTAACCACCGACGTGAATTGCCTGCTGCACTAAATCATAAGGATAGGCAGGCGATTCGAAAACGTCGATTTCCGCCCCCGCAACGGCCGAATCGGGATTTTCCGTTTCCATAAGTCCGCCGCCGGGCATAAGCCAGAAGGCAGACCAGATTCCGTAAGCCTTCGGAAGCTTGCAACGCGCCTCGTAGTAGCCGTATTTGCTTTCGTATTTTTCGTCGGTTTGCACGGCGCCCGTGTAAAAGTTACCGTCTGCGCCCCTATACGTTTTTATGGTCAGTTTTCCGTCCGAAACGCTGACTGCGTCCTCCGTCCAGTAGCCGCCGCGCCGAGGGAGCGGTTCGCCGTTTTCGCCCTTTTGCACCGTCCACTTTCCTTCGTCCAAAGCGTCGCCGTCAAACTCGTCCGACCAGACCAGCTCGGCGTGCTGAAGATAGTTGTGAAGCGAAAATTTCTGTGGCCTCTTTGCCGGCTTGGAAACGATTTTGTACGTCACGAAAACGCCTGCCGTCAGCCCGATAAGCACCGAGCACACGATGATTGCCGTAAGGCCCCATCTGATTTTTCTTCTCGCTTTTTTGGTAAGCGTAACCACTTGTCCGTTGTCGTTATTCGTCATTTTCGATTTTCTCCAAAAGCACCATAATTTCGACGTGCGTCGTTGCTCTGAACATATTGTACGGCGTGGCCGAAACGGCCTTGTATCCCGCCGCAACGAATTTTTCGACGTCCTTCACCAGCGTGTCGGGATTGCACGAAAGATATAAAACGGCCTTCGGCTCGAAGCGCAATATTTCTTCCGTCGCGCCTGAAAGCCCGCGCCTCGGCGGATCCACGAAGAACACGCCGCCCTTTTCCACGGCAACGTTTTTCAGCGCCTCTTCGGTGTCGCCCTCGATGACTTCCACGTTGCTTATGCCGTTTTCCGAAAGCAGTTCTTTTTGCGCCCGGGCGGCTTTTTTGACGATTTCCACGCTGACCACTTTTTTTGCCACGCGCGAAAAGAGCGCCGAAGTTATGCCTATGCCGCTGTACATATCGTAAACGACGGACGGATTTTTTCCTCTGACGATTTCCAGAGCGTCCTCGTAAATTTTGCCGCAAACGGCAGCGTTCGTTTGGAAAAAGCTGTCCGGCCCGAGGCGGAATTTTATGCCCAGCATTTCGCTTTCGATAAACTTCTCGCCATAGAGATGCTTAACGTCGCCGACAACCGCTTCGTTGGTTTTTTCGGCGTTGACGTTTTCAAACAGGCCGACCTTAGGAAACCTCTTTTTAAGTTTTTTATACAAATCCTCCGTGCTCGGCAGGCTTTTCGTCCCTACGACCGTCAGAAGCAGCTGCCCGTCCAGATACCTTGCCACGGCAAAGCGCAACGTCCCCGTGCCGAAACGCGGAACGTATATGCTGACGTCGTTGTCTTCGATCCAGAACCGAAGCGCTTTCACCAGATCAGAAAAAACCGCCTCGTGCATCAGGCACTCCGACACGTCGGTTACCTTTTTGGTTTTGTCGTCGATGAACCCGACGTTCAGTTTGCCGTTCGTTTTTTCAAACGCCAAGGTTATTTTGTTTCTGAAGCCCTTTTCAGTGGCCGCGTCCCGAACCTCCGTTCCGAACGGAAACAGCCTTCTTCTGACGTAATCGGTTTTGAAAGCAAGCTCGTCTTTCAGGCCGACGGCCATAAAATCGCACCCGCCGCAACTGTCGTAGTATCTGCATTTAGGCCGAACCCTTTTCTCCGACGGCTTCACCACGGCGAGCAAACCGCAATAAGTTATGTTGTTAAAACTCTCCACCGCGGCGGCCTTAACCACGTCGCCGGGGATAGCCCCGTCGATAACGTACCTTCTGCCGTTTTTGTAGCATACGCCCGCAAAGTTGTTGTCGAACTTTTCCACCTCAAGCGTCAGAACTTTGAGTTTAGGCGGCATTATTCGCGGATTAAAATCAGGTTTCTGAAATTTCATAAGTTTATCTCTTGTATTTTTCTTTTATTTTGTCGGCGACCTTAAGCCCGTCGAGCGCGCTGCTCATGATGCCGCCCGCATAGCCTACCTCCCCGGCAGGATAAAGATTGCGGTGACTTACGGACGTCAGATTTTCGCCCCTGCATATTCTTACCGGAGAGCTGGTTCTGGTTTCCGCGGCGGTCAGAACGGCGTCTGCCGCATCGAACCCTTTGAGCCTCCGCCCCATATCTTTTATGCCGATTTTCAGCGCGTCCTCAAGCGCTTTCGGCAAAACGTTATCTAACCTGCAAAGCCTCGTTCCCGCAGGGTACGTAGGCAAAACTCTGCCAAAACCCGTCGGAGCCGTGCCGTCAAAAAAGGACTTAAGCGTCGTGCAAGGGGCGCAATATCCGCCGCCACCCGCAGCATATGCTTTCCTTTCTATTTCACGCTGAAACTTTATGCCGTCCAAAACGCCGGAACCGTATTCGGATTTTTTCACCTGCGCAACCACCGCGCTGTTGGAATTTACGCCGTCGCGCCCGAAATTCGACATTCCGTTGGTCACCACCGCGCCTTCTTCGCTTGTTGCCGCAACGACATAGCCGCCCGGGCACATACAAAAGGTAAAAACGCCTCTCTCTGCCGCCTGCGAGGTAAGCTTATAGTCCGCCGCGCCAAGCGCCTTGTGTCCCGCAAAAGCGCCGTATTGACTTTTGTCGATATCCTCGCGAAGATGTTCTATCCTAAAGCCCACGGCCATATCTTTTTGTTCCATAAAAACGCCGGAGGAAAACAGCGTTTCAAAGGTGTCGCGGCTGCTGTGCCCGATGGCAAGAACCACGTCCGAAACCTCCGCGGTTTCCGTTTCTCTGCCCGCTTTTTTGAGTTTTACGGAAACGATTTGGCCGTTTTTGGCCGTTATGCCCTCAAACTTCGTGCCGAAAAGCACTCGGCCGCCAAGGCGTTCCACTTCCGTTCTCAGGTTTTTCACAACCTCCGGCAAGCGGTCGCTCCCCACGTGCGGCTTGGCCTCGACAAGGATTTCTTCCGGTGCGCCGAAAGCCACCAGATCTTCAAGAATTTCGCCCTTCCTTTCGCCGCCGACGCCAGTGTTCAGCTTTCCGTCCGAGAACGTTCCCGCTCCGCCTTCGCCGAACTGAACGTTGGTTTCGGTGTCCAGAATTTTTTCGATATAAAAGCTTTGAATTTTTTTCTTTCTGTCGTCAACGGACAAGCCTCTTTCCACGACGATCGGCTTAAACCCCGCACGGGCCAGCTCCAGCGAAGCGAACATGCCCGCAGGCCCGAACCCCACGACCAGAACCGGTTTGTCGGGATAACAAAAATCCTCTTGCGGCCTGCTTTTTTTCTTCGGTGCTTCAAAGTCCATTTCCACCGAACAGGAAAAATGCACGTCCCTTTTGTCCCTTGCGTCCACCGAACGCTTGAGCACCCGAAAATATTTTATGCTTTCCGGCTTCACCCTCGCTTTTTTGCAGGCGCGAATTTTAAGCTGCTCCGCGCTTTCGTCGAGGCCTTGCCGAACTTCGGATAGTTTCAGCATTTTTTGTTTCTGTCGTAAAGGATTTTCAAGCCCTTAAGCGCAAGCGCGCGATCGGTTACGTCGATGATTTTCCCGTCCACCGACGACACTATTTCGGACAGGCCGCCCGTCGCCACGACTTTGGCGTTTTCCATGCCCTCTTCCTGCTTCATTTTTTTGACGATGTATTCCGTCAGCCCCGCAAAACCGTAGGAAATGCCCGCCTGCATATTTTCGACAGTGGTTTTTCCGATGACGTTTTTGGCCTTGACAAGCTCGATTCTCGGCAATTTTGCCGCGGCGTTCACCAGCGAATCGGTGGCGGTTTTTATGCCGGGCGCGATTGCGCCGCCCAGATATTCGCCGTTTTCGCTTATGGCGTTGAAGGTTGTAGCCGTGCCGAAATCGACAACGATAACCGGCCCGCCGTAAAGATAATAGGCGGCAACCGAATCGACAAGCCTGTCGCTTCCGAGCTGTTCGGGATGACGATATTTCACAGTAAGCCCCGTGTCCAGTTTAGGAGAAACCAAAATCGGTTTTTTGCCGAGATAGTAGCCGCACATGTGTTCCATGGTGTAGTTCATGCTCGGGGCGACCGAACTCATAATCACACCCTCGACGTCCGAAGTCAAAACTCCTTTCGTGGCAAGAAGATCCACAACCTGCACTCCGAATTCGTCGCTGGTGCGGCTGGTGATGGTCGAAAGCCTCCAGCTGGCAAAAAGCTCGTCCTCTTTCCATAAACCGATTTTAACGTTGGTGTTTCCGACGTCTAAAACTAAAAGCATATTTTCCTCCGTAAACGATTTTCGCCTTAAATTATAGCAACAAAAAAGCATATTATCAACAGTTTGCGCTTCGTTTCCGTCTATCTTCGCCCTAAATAACCGGATTTATGTGTTTTTTGCAGAAATTTCGGCGATTATTTTTTATGACATTAAAAAATAAAACGCCGCAGTTTGCGGCGGTTTATTTTATTTTACGGCGTTAAGTCTTTCGTACAGTTCAACGTTTTCTTCGTACGTCGAAGTCGGAGTAATGCGTTCCTCGTCGCCGGAATACGCAAACAATTTAACCTTTTGCAGCCCTCCTAAAGTGTCCCCCAAAAAATACAAAAGGCGTTGCTCCTCAAAAAGTATCTCTTTGTAAGCATCTTCGTTGGAGTCGAGATAGATGTCATCCTGCGGATTTTGAGTGTAAACCACACCAAGCGGCGGTTCGACCAAAGCGTATCCTGCGGCGAAAATCGCAAAGTTAGCATATTGTTTGCCGTTGTCGGCTGCGTAGCTTATCTCGGCATAAGTTCCTTTTTTGATCAGCTCTTTGAAGTAGTCGCGAATTGCTCCGTCAAGAACGGAGTTTCCGGTAAGGTCACCGAAAATATCCAAATTGTTCAGATCTTTCCAGTTGTAGAAGTCAACGAACCCTTTCAGCCTCACCGAGTCGTGCTGTCTTACGGCGTTGCCGTTTTCGTCAACCGGAGGTTTGCCTTCGAATTTCGTGCTATCGGTGTACAGACATATTGCCGGACAATTTATGTTGCTGAAAATGCAGTTTTCCACTACTATGTCCGAGTAAGAAGCATAATTTGCCGTTTCGGCGGTAGCTGTGGTGCATATTCCGTTTTTGCTGACATTCCTGACAATCGTCGCCCTGAACGTAACGTCTGCCCCATTAACCACTACGCTTTGGAAGCTGTTTTCTAAAACACAACCGTCTATCACAACATCCGTAATGCGTGCGGTTTCTCCGATTTGTGCGTCTTCCTTTATCCTGACGTCTATGCCGATGTACTCTTTTTCCGTGATGACTTCGAGAGGCTTGTGGCTTCTGACCGCCAAGTTCGAGAGCGTAACGCCGGACTTATCAATGACAATTCTGTCGGATAGCCGCCCGAAATTGTCGGTGTAGTTCGCCACCATATGACCGTTTCCGTAAACGTCGTTCCGAACGTTATAGCCATAATCCCATCCCTTGTCGTTTTCGTTTGAAACTATCGCATCGCCGAACATTGCCGCTTTTGCGTGAAGGACGGAAGTCACGTAAGCAAAGTCCGCTTCAGAATACGTGTTGTATCCGTCGATGAGTTTGAACGTGTATTTTCGTTCCGGAGTAAGTTTTTTATACGTCGGATTTTTTGCCCGCGCGGTTACCGTGATTGTTTTCACTCCTTCGAACGGCTCGGCGGTATAGTGCAGCAGTCCCGCCACGTTTTCGTCAAACCAAGCGACAGACTCGTCGTCCGTTGTCCAAACGATATCGTCCGCAGACGCAGTTTCGGGCTGTGCCACCGAAAATTGTCTGGTGAAAAGAATTTCGTCTTCCGATGAGTACGCAGATTTTGTTTTGTCGGCGAACGTCCTCGTTGCATAAACGGTTTCCTGTTTGATGCCGACGGCGTCTTTTGTTTCGGAATCGCTCAAAACGAAGTAGCTCAAACTTGTTTTTATTTCCAGCTCTATGGCGGCGGTAAAACCGTTGTATTCTGCCGTAAACGTAACTTTACCCGCAGAAACCGGCACCACAAACCCGTCTTTCAGATATGCGACGCTTTCGTCCGAACTTGTTACGGGTATTCCCGAAGGCAAGGTTCTGTCGACGGATTTATCCAGATAGCCAAGTGTCAGTTTTACGTATTCTTTTCCTATCAATACGGATCTGCCGTTTAGAAATTCCGCACCGATAAAGCCGAATGCTCCGGCGGGAACCTTTTTAATTTCCACTCTTTCTCCGCCTTGAAACACAAGCGCTCCGCTGTCCGAGGTCAATATTGCTTCTCCGTCTATCACGTCTATATTTTCAAGCGAAGTCGGGGATTGTTCGGAAACAGCAGCCATCGAAACTTTTCCGGTTTCGGTATATATCAACCCGGTTTTTATCGCAGATTTCGACACGGTTATCGTTTTTTCCGCAGACAGTTCCCCATAAACCACGCTTATTTTTGCAACGCCTTCCGACTTTGCCGTTACGATTCCGTTTGCGTCGACGGAAACAATTTTCTCGTTGTCGGAGGACCATTCGAGACCTGCGTTTATTACCGAATCTACAGGATCAAACGTCACCGATGCCATAACCGTGTCGCCCACCTTAAGAGCCGTTTCGGCCTCGATTTCGATATGCTCGGCCTTGCCTCCCTTGACTCCGAACCGACAATAAGCTTTCTTTCCGCCGCCCTGACTTTCGCAAACCACGGTGAAAACGCAATACGTGTTGGCCGTAACGAGCCCGTCGGACGTTACGACGCATGCCGGTCTGTCTTCCGTAGGAGTGAACCTCGAATCCAAAACGGTTACGTCGGCAGTTCCGTCGGCGGCGGTGGCCAGATAGTACTTAACGCTTTTGTTTGTGGCGAGTTTAGGAAACATGTTTGCCTGAAGTTTGAAACTCTGCCCCACGCCTTCAAGCATAACGCTCTCGGCGTTAAGTTCAATCTTTTCGACCGAAATGTACCCTTCGACGGAAACGATATTTCCCACCAGCCCCACAGAAACGATAATGAGGATAGGTATCAATATTAATAATCCTATAAGAATTTTTTTCATTTGTTATTCCTTTTTTACGATTCTTTTCGGCCCTCGCGAAGTTCTTTGTATGCTTCGAGGGTATCCTCGAAAACCATGTCCGGAGTTATCGGCGCGGTTTCGGCCATATAGCCGTAGAGATAAACCGGCTTGACGATACCTCTGAGGTCTTCGACGATATGGCCTAGTTCGTACTTGTCGAGAAGCGAGGATTCGTCTTCCTCGGTGTCGCCGGAAGTTAAGATGTCGGCGTTTGCCACGTTCAATCCTCCGACCTTGAATATGCCGAGATTGACGTACTCTTTGCCGTCGTTCCCGACGTAGCGGAAATCAACGTATTTTTCGCCCGAGAACTGACCTTTGATATAGTCCTCGGCGGCCTTGTTGATGATCGGATTGTCGGTGATGTCCCCGAGAAGGTTCAGATCGTCCAGGCTCTTCCAGTTATAAAAATCCACAAAGCCTTCTATTTTGACAATCTGTTTGGTTTGGAACGGCGTGCCGTCAGGTTTTTTCACCACTTCACCGTTGTAATCCGTGCTGCCGCTTTCGATGCCGATTGCCGGACAGTTGATGTTGGAGAACACACAGTTTTTGACGGTGGTGTTGTTGCACTGAACGTAGTCGTTCGACCAGCATCTGCTCATGGCATAGATGCCGTATTTGGCGACGTTTCTGACGATGCAGCCCTCTATTTCGACGTCGGTGCCGTAAACGGTTATGCCGTGACGGGCAAATTCCACTATGCTGTACTCAAGCCTTTGTCCCGTTGCGTGCCCCCACGTTCCGAATTCGTTTTCGGAGAAGGAAATCGCTTTGCCGAAAGTGTTTTTGTCGTGGAACACCTCAACCGGCGTACGCAATCTTACGGTTACGTTGGAAACGGTGACGTCGTTTGCGATTATCTTGACGAAATCGTTGTTGCGATCGTCGTACGTGTAGGCGTAGTTTGCAATCATGTGGCCGTTGCCGTAGATATTTTTTGCAACGTAATAGTTGGTCCAGCGGCCGTTTTCCTGCCCTTCCTCGACGATAGCGTCGCCGTGCATGGATATGGCCTCTCTGGAAACGTTTGCCACGTATTCGAAGTCTTTTTGGCCGTAGGTGTTGACCGCCTCGGTGAGATAGAAGGAATATTTACGCTGAATTTTGACGTTTTCGTAAACGGGGTACTTCGCCGTTGCGGTTATCGTAACCTTCTGCACTCCGGAAATATTTTCGGCGTAATGCAAAAGTCCCGCGTCATTGTCGTCGAACCGGGCAATGTCCGGCCTGTCGGATTCCCACCTGAAGTCCGACGGCGAAAGATCCGTCGGGGACGATATGGTGAATCTTCTGGTAAATTCCGTTACGCTTTCTGCAGAATATGAGCCTGCGGACTTGTCCGTGAACGATTTGTTTCCGTAAACGGTCGTCTGCTTGATGCCCTGCTTGTCCGAAAGTTCGCTGTCGGACAAGAAGAAGTAGGACACCGCCCTCTTTACTTCCAGCGAAAAGCTGGTCGTGTAGCCATCCTTTTCTGCCGTAAACGTAACTTTACCCACGGAAACAGGCACGATAAACCCGTCTTTATAGTACGCAATCTCTTCGTCGCTGCTCACGACGGCGCATTTTGCAGGCTCGCCGGTGGTGACGTAAACAGGCGTTAAGGCAAGCTGCCCTTTGCCGATAAAGAGCTTTGTAGGCATAAGGTCGGCGTTCAAAAACTCGAGAATTTTCGGATCTATCACCTTGACGGCGGCTTGTTCGCCGTTTGCTTCGACGCATGCGACTTTGTCGTCTATAATAAGTTTGCCGCCCGAAATTCTGCCGCCGGAAACGACGGTTACGTCGGTGACGTAGGCAAAGTCCGAAAGCGAAACTTCGTTTGAGGAGACGTAGATAACGTCGTCCCTGAACGCGCCTCCTCCGACGTTAATCACGCATTTGCCCTCAACTACCGCTTCGCCGGATCTGACTTTTGCGGTTATCGTAACGCCGCCGTCGGACACAGCTCTCACAATGCCGTTTTGGTCAACGGTGGCAACGGCTTCGTTGTTGCTCGTCCACTCGACGCGGCCATCGATGTCGGCGTCCTGCGGATCGGTTTTGGCGATGAAGGCAACTCTTTCGCCCTTCCTTAACGTTTCTTTCGGCGAAACCACGCTCACCGTGTGTACCTTGCCCGATCCCACCCGAAAGTGGCAAAAGGCGCGCTTGCCCGCGGAAACGCTTTCGCAAACCACGGTGAAACTGCAATAGGTGTTTACGGTAACCTTTCCGTCGTCGGAAATGACGACGGCGTTATATTTTTCGGGATCGAAACGGTCGTCCATATACACGATGTCGTCCTTACCCTCGGGAGTTTGCATAACGTAGTACTTAACTTCCTTGTTTCGGGCGATTTTCGGATAAACTCCGGCGTTAAGCTTAAAGCTGTCGCCGACGTTTTCAAAGACGTGCTCCGTTGCGTTGAGGCTGATTTTTTCCACCGCCACATAAGCCGATTGCGAAATGATGCTTCCCGCAATCTGCACGCACGCGATAACCAAAATCGGAATCAACAAAACGATTCCTATAAGAACTTTTTTCATAAAACTCCTTTCGGCGTCAGCCGAGTTGTTTTTCGCCGCTACCCGCGCGGCCTTCGCGAAGCTGCCTAAGATACTCTCCGTCTATTTTTAACACGGTGAACGGAGTTATTTCCGTTTCCGTGCAGTCGTAGCCGTAAAATCCGAACGGATTGAGGCCGAATATTGATTCTTCCTTGACGATCAGGCGTTGGCTGTCGTAAAGATTTTCGTCGTTGGCTTCCTCTCCGTCAATCCATACCTTGGACGTGGACGGATCGATAAGCCCCGCGAAAAGCATGGCCATGTTGACGTACTGTTTGCCGTCCTCCGCAACGTAGCGGAAATCGTCATACCCCGATTCGGACACTTTTTGCTGTATAAGCTTTTTGATGCTCTCGTTTAGCGCAGGGCTTTCAACCACTTCGCCCACGATGTCCAGATTGTCCAGATCCTTCCAGTTGTAAAAATCAACGAAGCCTTTGAGGTTCAGAACACTGTACATTCTGTACGTTTTGCCGTCGATTTCGGTCGGGGCGTCGTCGAAGGACGTGCTGTAGGTAGAAAAACCTATCGCCGGTCCGTTCATGTTGCTGAACACGCTGTTTTCAAGCCCCACGGTGTTATAACGCACGCGGTCGTAGTTTCCCGTTTCTTTTATCGTTCGGGAATACAAGCCGTATTTTGCCGCGTTTCTGAATATCGTGCCGGTTATTTCAACGTCCGCGCCGTCGAGAACAAGTTCGTGGCGGCAATATTCGAACACGCAGTATTCTATTCTGACGCCGGTAAGACGCTTTGTCGTTTCCGGCGTAACCGCTCCGACGGTTATGCCTTTTCCGAAGGTGTTGGTTTCGTTGAATTCTTCGATTGCTTCGCGATGGCGAACGGTGAGGTTCGACACCGTCACGTCGGAATTTCTGACGCAAATGAAGTCGTCGTTTTTGTCCGCCGTGTAGCTGTAGTCCGCCACCATATAGCCGTTGCCGTAAACGTTGGCTCGGACGTTGTAACGGAAACCTTTATAACCCGTTTCCGCGGTCAGAACGGCGTCGCCGTGCAGCGAAACCGCTTCGCCCAAAGTGTTGACGACGTATTCGAATTCTTTTTGATTTTTTGCGTTATAGGCGTTTGCCAGTTTGAAGGTGTAGCTGCGTTCGACGGGTTTCGATTCGTAAAGCGGGTTTTTGGCCGTAGCCTTGACGGTTACGGTTTTTATGCCGTCAACGTTTTTTGCAAACTGCAAAACGCCCGGCTGTTCTTCGTCGAACCAAGCCAGGGTTTCGTCGTCTGTGGACCACGAAAATTCGTCTGCCGAAAGACCTTCCGGCACGGCTATTTCAAAAGTTCTCGATTCCTCGACTTCGGCAAGGTTTTCGGACGGGAAGCTTTTGTTTCCGTACACGGTTTCGGCCGCCACGCCTTTTTCGTCCGCGGCTTCCGTCGCGTTCAAATAGAAGTACACCACGGGACGCGCCACCTTAAATTCGATTTCGGCGGTTTGGCCGCCCCATTCGAACGAGAATCGGACTTCGCCCACCGAAAGCGGCGTAACGACGTTGCCGTCCAGAATTGCCACGCTTTCGTCGGAAGAAACGACGACTGCGCCCTCGATTTCCGCGCCCGTTTCAAGATATACGGGTTTCAAAACCACGCCCGGTTTTTGCACGAACAGTTTTTTGCCGCGGATTAAATCCTGATTCAAAAAGCCTACCGCGCCCGCAGAAACCTTCAGTATTTTTGCGGTTTCCGAGCCGTGCGTCAAAATCACTTCGTCCGACAGCAAAACTACGTTGCCGTTCTCCAGCCTGCCGCCCGAAACGTTTACGTTTGAAACGTTTGCTATCTCCGAAAGCGAAATTTCGGTTTTGGATGTGTATAGTACGTCGGTTTTGAAAGCGCCGCTTTTCACCGTTATCGTGGCGGAGCCTTCGATAACTTGCCCGTTTTCTTCGATTCTGGCAGTTATTTTGGCTTTTCCGGAGGAAACGCCCTTTACCACGCCGTTGCCGTCAACCGTTGCAACCGACGGGCTTTCGGAACTCCACGAAACTTTCCCCGTGATTTTCGCGTCGGACGGGCTGAGCCTGAGTTCCGCCTGCTGCCGTTGTCCCGCAAATATTTCGGTTTGGGAGAAGACCGGCGTAACCGCCTCGAGCTTATCTTGCTTAACGTTCACCCTGCAAAAAGCTTTTATGCCCGACGAAGTGCTTTCACACACGACGGTAAAGCTGCAATAGGTGTTCACTCTGACGGTGCCGTCGTCCGAAACTTCCGCCGCTTTCACGTCGCCCGAAGCGTCGAAGCGTTCGTCCAAAAGAACGACGTCTACTTCGCCGGCCGAATTTTGCTGAATATAAAACTTAACGCTTTTGTCCGTGGCGTACTTTGGCAGAATTTCCGCCTCCAAACGGAATACGTCCTCAACTCCCGACAAAACGTGCTCCGATTCCGTAAGCGTCAGTTTTTCCACCGCCACGTACGCCTTGGTGGAAACGATGTTCCCCACTAAGTTCAGACTTAAAATGACCAGAATCGGAATGATAATGATTATGCCGATAAGAATTTTTTTCATGTTCTCTCCTCTTACGGCACAATCTTCATATAGCGTTTTTCAAGTCCCGCAAAAAGCAGAACCACGCTCGCTATCGTCAGCACCCCCGTTATTCCCATAAGCCACCAATAGACGGAGCGTATGCCGTTCACCAGCACCACGCCGTTTACGGAAATAGGGATATAGCTCAGCACCATGCTTCCCACGCCGTACAAGCAGGAAAGGAACAGCCCCACAACCAGCGAAAGCCCCATGTTTTTGTTTGCGGCAACCAAGTCGCCGTCGCCGCCGACGTTGAAGGTAGGCTTGCAGGTGTCCACCCTTATGCTTATCGCCGTAAGCAGCACGACCACCATTTCGCTGATGGCCAGCACGCACCAGAAATCGGTGCCGTCGATAAGGCCCTTGCCCTTATACGCCGCAAAAACGACTATGCAGCTGACCAAAGTGGACAAGAACGCAATGCCGCCGTAAAGCAAGCACTTGATTGCAATTTGCGAGCTATATTTTATAGGAATGGTTTTAGTCTGATAGAAGTTGTTTCCCTCGCGGCTGACCGCGGTGGACGAAAAGCTGACGATGATCGTCGTGAAAATGGTGATAACGAACAGCGTAAGTCCAGGGATAATCTTGCTGCCCATTTCGTCGACTGCCATAACGGAAGCGATGTCGTTCAAAAAATACACCATAAACGGCGCGGCAATCGCCATGCACAGATATTGAAAGCTGTAGTTTATCGAACGGAATATGTTGCAGAACTGGAGTTTTAACAACGTAAAAAACGGGGATAAAACCTTGTTTTTGGAAAATTTCTTCTCAAAACAGCTCTTTTGGTTTTCGATGCCGGACAAAATGGTTCTGAAATAGAACTTTTTAACCACCAGATACGCCAGCGCCGCCGTGCCCGCAGTTATAAGCACGCACGCCAGAATGGACGTTCCGACGTGGAAGTTGACCAAAAGGTTTGCGTACCAGCGGAACGGATAGGCAAACTTGCAATATTTTGCTATGGCTTTCATCATTTCGTCGCTGAAAAGCGAAACGTTCTGATCCTCCATAAACAGCAAAATTTCTTTCAGCACCTTCATATACGCGCCGAACATAACGACCACAAGTGCAATCAGCACGGCCAAAATCAAGCCGAATTTGTTTCTGACGGCGTTGACGATCCTCATAACCGGAATTGCGATTATGTTTGCCACGTTGAACGGCAGCAGACTGCTGAACAGCACCACCAGCAGCGTCAGAACGTAAAATCCGAAATGTTGCCCCGTTACGACGCCGTACGAAATGTATATCGGAAGCATAACGGCCGCCGAAACCACGTAGTTGTTTATGAGAACGTAAGCGGCTTTCGCAAAGAAAATTTCTTCGCCCGAAACCGGAAAGCGCAAAAGCATTTCGTTGTCGCCGCTGTAGTAAAGCGCTTTGACAAGCGTCGATGTGCAAACCACCAGCTGCAACAAAATGGTGAATGCCGACACGATGACCAGATAGCAAAAATGACTGTCGAAAACGAAGCCTTCGATTTGTTTGTTTTCCTGCTTCAAAAACATTTCGGTTACGTACTTAACGCCGACAACCAAAATGGCGTAAACGAGCGCCACAAACAAAAAGTTGACCGCATAGCCGACTATGCTCTTTTTCTTATCGTCCGATTTCGTCAGACCGAATCGGGACTTCAAGTCGAGCTTCAGAATCGTCCATACGTTGGAAAAACTCATCAGTCTTTCCTCCCCATGGTTGCTTCGAAGAAGGTTTTTTCGAGGTTCTTCCTGTTTTCTTCGTCCTTAAGGTCGACGACGTCCACCAGAACGCCCTGATTTATGATGGCCGCTCTGTCGCAAAGTTTTGCCACCAAGTCCAGGTTATGGCTGCTGAAAAACACCGTGTTGCCCTTTTGGACGTGTTCTCTCATATAACCGATGATTTCCGCAATGGATTGCGGATCCAAGCCCATCATAGGTTCGTCAAGCACCCAGAGCTTAGGATCGTGGATAAGCGCGGCGATGATGCAGATTTTTTGTTTCATGCCGTGGCTGTAGCCTTTTATCTGTTTGTCAACCGCAAAACGCAGGCGGAACAAATCCAAAAACTTTTCGAGGCGTGCGGTTCTGTCCTCCAGCGAAACGTGATAGAGGTCGGCGACGTAGTTGACGTATTCGCGACCGGTAAGTTTTTCATACACGCTGTGGTTGTCCGGAACGTAGCCCATGTTCATTTTTGCGCCGATAGGATCGTCTTTGATGCTGTGTCCGCAAACCGTGATTTCGCCCTCGTCGAACGGCAAAATGCCGGTGAGGCACTTGATGGTGGTGGATTTTCCCGCGCCGTTTTGGCCGAGGAAACCGAAAATTTCGCCTTCTTTCAAGGTTACGGAAAGGTTGTTTACTGCGTATCTGTCGCTGTTTGGATATTTCTTTTTAAGATTTTTGATTTCTATCATTTTGATTTTTTCGGTTGCAAAAAACGATATGCAGCCGCATAACTCCATATAATTTTATATTCTTTCAGTGCATAAGGGTGTTTGAAAACTGCGAAAACCTTAATTTCGCATAACGAACGCGCACGCAGGCGTGCGGCCGCATTTCAGGCTGACCTTTTCTCTCGCCGGTTTCACCTTTTCGGAATCGGTCTTTTTTTCCTCTCTGCCGACAAGCTCGGTTTTGAACCTTCTGAGAATAAAAAACCTTCTCACAAAATATCCGCGCACCGAAGTCGGCAATTCGATATGCGAACTTAAAAGAAACATCATAAATTTGATGCTCTCGCTGAAATGATTCAATATCGTAATGATCGTGTTGGAAAGCAGCGATACCAGAATCGCAACCAAAAAAGCGCAAACGATGCTGCAGCACAAAAAAGCGCGCTTGCTTTGTTGTCTGAAACGTTTGCACAAAGAAATAACTTTGACGATAAGTCGGTAAAGTCCGTAAACCGTCAGAGTGAAAAGTATCGCCAGAAGAACGCTCATCGACAAACCGATGATGTCCAGCAGGCTTATTAAATTGTCCAAAAATGCTATCATTTTGATTCCGTTTTTATGATATACAATAAGTATATCACTTATATTATATAATATATTTATAAGATTGTCAACAACGAAAACGCCCCTGCTTTTTCGGGTAGGTCGCCGCACTTATCTTCTACGAACTAACCGCATACAAAATGACAAAATTTGAAGTTTATAAAGTGATTTTGGTTTGTTAAATTTTGTTTTTGTCGGTTCAACAGATAGTCAAAAGCGTAAAGAGTGCGAGCAAAAAG
>HF988632.1 GCA_000434675.1 Faecalibacterium sp. CAG:1138
TAATTTTAATGACAGACATCTTCGTGTCCTCCTTTATTTTATTGTGTCTTTATTTTAACCGATTTGAAATCAGAGTTCTGTGATGTTATCACTTAACGAAAAATCCCGTTTGCGGAACAAAAGTCAGTGCTGGTAACAGCAATACGTCTTTGAAACCTGTTACGGAAAAAGCGGTATTTTCAATCGCTGAAACAAAGGAATTTCTTAAGGCGGTAGATTCTCTCGGAGAAGAACACATTAACAACAAGATTATGATTAAGCTTATGCTTTTAACGGGTATAAGAAACGCAGAATTACACGGTTTGCGTTGGAGCGACATTGATTTTGAAAAGAAATTGATCCACATCAAACGCAACCGACTGTATTCAAAAAGGCTTGGCACTTACGAAAAGTGTCCGAAAACAAAGACTTCCGAGAGAGATATTCCGCTTTCAGACGGACTTATTGCCGATTTGAAAGTATATATGGATTGGTTTCGCTTGGCTGACGACGACTTTGACAACAAATTGGACAACTATTATCTTGCAGTAAACATTATGCGAGAACCGGAGTCCGTTCATCATATAGGCTCATGGCTTAAGAAATTCGAGGAAAGAAACGGTTTCAAAGCCGTAACTTGTCACGGACTTCGACATACCTATTGTAGTATGTTGCTCTCTCAAAACGTGCCCATTCAGACCGTTAGTAAGTATATGGGACATAGCGACTCAAGCATTACGCTTCAGGTTTACAGCCACTTCATACCAGACACGCAAGAAAAGGTTGTAAACGCAATCAATCTTATAGAAAGCGAAGAATAAAAATGTACATACCACGATTAAGAAGAATAAACGACGTTCTTTCAGAAATGAAAAAACGCGATCCTAAAACAGCATTAAAATGGCGAACCGTTCAATATATGATAAAACAAGGTGCTATTACGTCCATTAAATTTGGCGACGCTTGGCTTATCAATATTGACGAACTCTACAACTACTTCACAAAGGCAGGCAAAAATGAATAAGTTAGTAACAAGCGGATATATAGCAAAGCTATTCAAGCAAGCCGATAAGAACACAATTATCCGACGACCGAATTTGCGACGTTTTGCAGAACAAAATGACGTCGAATACTATGTTCACGATACTGCTTGGCTTATAAACTTTGATGATTTTATGAGTAAAATAAACCCGCAAGGCGAACAAGTTAAGTGCGAAATGCCGCTTCTAAGGAATAAGCACGACTCACTTATTCGTTTTAATCGGACTCATAAATATGCCGTTGATAAACATACAATCGACAGATGCACGGCATCGGATAACGTATCTAAGTTTCTGCACGGAAGAATATGGATTATAAACTACCGCGAATTGGAAAAAGAGATTGAACGTAGAGTCGAAGAAGGCTCAGAAAAGAAACGCGAAAAATTATGAAACAGACATTATAATAGCCGAGGGTATCGAAACTCTCGGCTATTTTTTTTGTGTTGGGCATAAAAAAAAGGAATCGTATCGGTCGATGCGATTCCTAACGGAAGTGGCGTCGGATCCCGGGCTCGAACCGGGGGCCTTGCGCTTAGGAGTCCAAGCCAAATGCCCAAATTATATGCAAAATGCCCCTTTTTATTCATT
>HF988633.1:0-5149 GCA_000434675.1 Faecalibacterium sp. CAG:1138
ATACGGCATACGCTCGGCAACCGAAAACGTGCCGGGCATCGACGCTTTCAGAGTAGCCGTGGAAATCGGCAGAAAGAATTTTGCCGCCGCAAAAGAACATAAGAAGCAGATTCTTTCCTATCTGCGCGAGGAAATCGGAAAAATGGACGACGTTATTCTGGTTTCGAATCCGGACAGTCCGCACGTTCTGACGGTGACTTTCAAGGACGTTCGCGGCGAAGTTCTGATGCACGCTTTGGAAAGCCACGGCATATTTGTCGGCATCGGCAGCGCGTGCAGCTCCAAAAAGGGCGTGTCGAGGTTCAAGGATTTGCTGGGGCTTGACAAAGGCTACGACGAAGGCATAGTCCGAATCAGCGTTTCGGAAAGCACGAGCCGCACGGACGCAGAGGCGCTTGTGGAAGCGCTTTCGGTCGAAGTGCCGAAACTCAGAAAATACAAAAGGATATAGATATATATGAACACCATTCTTATTCGTTACGGAGAAATCTTCTTAAAGGGCAACAACAGAGGTTATTTCGAATCTGCACTTGCCAAAAACATTCGCACGGCGCTGGAGAACTTCAAATTCAAATTCGTCAGGGCGCAAAACCGCTTTCTGCTCGAGGACTACGACGAGGCTTACGAAACCGACATCATCGACAAACTGACGAAAATTTTCGGCATACATTCGGTTTCGGTGGCTGTAAAAGTCAAATCAACGGAAGAAGAGCTTGAAAAAGCGGCCGTTTTGATGATGAAAGACAAGAGCGGCACTTTCCGCGTTACGGTAAATCGCGCAGATAAGAAAATCCAAAAGAGCAGTATGGAGCTTGCCGCCCGGCTTGGCGGCGCGGTTTTGGAATCGAATCCGAATTTAACCGTCAATCTCCACGTTTTTGACACCGATCTTTACGTGGACATAAGGGAAAACGGCCTCTCCTATCTTTTCACCGACAAAATTATGGGCGCAGGCGGCATGCCTGTCGGCACTGCGGGAGCGGGCATGGTGCTTCTTTCCGGCGGCATAGACAGCCCTGTTGCCGCGTATATGATGGCAAAACGCGGTTTGAAGCTTCACGCAATACATTTCCACAGCGCGCCGTACACCAGTGAAATGGCAAAACAAAAAGTCGTGGACCTTGCGGGCATAGTCAAAAACTATTCCGGCCCGATCGTTTTGCACGTCATTCCGTTCACCGACGTGCAGCTGAAGATTCACGAAAAATGCCCGGCCGAACTTATGATAACCATTATGCGCAGATTTATGATGCGCATTGCCGAACGCATTGCCAAAGCAAACTCCTGTGGCGCACTGATAACCGGCGAAAGCTTGGGGCAGGTCGCTTCGCAGACCATGGAGAGCATAACCGTCACCAACGGCGTCATCGAAGATCTGCCTGTTTTCAGGCCGCTTATCGGTATGGACAAAACGGAAATTATGGACATTGCCAGAAACATCGACACCTACGACACTTCCATTTTGCCGTATGAAGATTGCTGCACCGTTTTCCTGCCGAAAAACCCTGTGATAAGGCCAAAGCTCGAAACCGTGCTTAAGGCGGAAGCGAAGCTCGACGTCGAAACCCTCATCGCGGCCTGCATCGAAAATCAGGAAATCATCAACGTTTAAGAAAAGCCCTCTTTTTGAGGGCTTTTTGTTTTGTCAGGAGAATATATTAAAGCCGGAGTAAACGGCGATTTTTTCGGGTTCGCCCCAAACGGCAACGCCGAAGTAGTCTATAAAACCGCATTTTATATAATAGTTTTTTAAAAAACCTATAGAAAACGCATAGTTTTGAAGTTCGTTTTGGCCGTTTGCTTCGAAAAGCAGTTCTTCTCGGCCGAAAACATCCACGGAATAAATTTGATAGACGAACGGTTTTTTGCCGAAGAAACTGACGGACGCGTCGTTGCCGTCGGACGTAACAGTGAGGCCGTCTAAGGTCTGAGCAAGGAAGTTTGCGGACGTTTGATAGCTCGGCAAACTCCGGACGCTCACGTATTCCTCGAAAAAGTAGCCTTCTGGGGTGTTCGGCGCGGCAAGAGTCAGGTTGCCGTTTTCGAAATCGGTGAGGTCGAATTTGGTTTTCAAAATCCCCGCGGGTTTTTCGATAGGCGACGGCGAGAAGCGGTCGTAAAGTTCGGAGAAAACCGTAACCAAACTTTCGATTGCGAAGTTTCCGCCCGTGTCGGTTTGCGATAAAGCCGAATTGTCGCTGTTTCCGCGCCAGCAAACGGCTGTGTGCTTGGAGGTGTAGGCCACCGAGTAGGCGTCCAGATTTTTTCCGTTCACGGAATTCGTGCCCGTTTTTGCGTAAATCGGGATATTCAGCGCGGCAAGCTTTTTGGCCGTCCCCGTTTTTGCGGTTTCAGACAGTGCTTCACCGACAAAGTAAGCCGTTTCAGGTGAAAAAACCGGCGTTTTTTCGGCAGCATGTGAGTAAAGCACCGTTCCGTTCAGGCTGATTTCGCTGACGTAGGACGGCGTGGAGAATTCTCCGAGGTTTGCAAGCGTCATATACGCCCCCGAAAGCTCCGAAAGAGTCAGCCCTTCGGTGAGGCCGCCGAGCGCCAAGCTTAAGTTGTTGTCTTTCTCTGTAAGCGGCAGCCCTAATTTTTTGGCGTAGGAAAGCGCGGTTTCGGTTCCCATCTCCGACAAAATTTTGACTGCCGGCACGTTTAAGCTCTTCGATATTGCCAATTTAGCGGAAACCGTGCCGTAATAACGGTCGTTGAAGTTTCTGGGCGAATATCCCGAAAATGAAGTCGGTTCGTCTTTTATCGGGGTGGCAAGAGAAATAAGTCCTTGTTCGATTGCGGGGCCGTAAACCAAAATCGGTTTTGCGGTGGAGGCAATTTGCCGTCGTAGCTTTCTTACCTCGGTTTTCGAGGTGGAGGCAAGGGCGATTATGCCCGAAGTTTCGTTGCTTATAACCATCAGCACGCTTTCGGCGCCGGGCGAATTTTTTATTCCGTCGTTCGCCGCTTTTTGTGAAATAGGATCTAAATAGGTCTTCACCACGTAGCCGCCCGACGTCAGTTGTTTTTCGGTTATTCCCAAAATTTTTGCGGCCTCGAAGGTCGCTTCACGGATGTAAGAAGCAAAGTTATTTTTGATTTCCGTGACGGTTTTGAGAGGTTTGCGCTTGGCGTTTTCAAGCTCGGTTTCGGAAATGTAACCTTGCGCTTTCATGAGGTCAAGGATAAGATTTCTGCGATTTTTTGCCGATTTCGGGTTGTTTTTGGGGTTAAATTTGGACGGATTTTTGGTTATGCCGGCGATAGTCGCGCACTCTGAAAGCGACAAGTCGGAAACTTTTTTTCCGAAGTAATATTTGGCCGCGCTTTGCACGCCGTAGTTTCCGCCGCCGAGGTATATGACGTTGAGATACATTTCGAGAATCTGATTTTTGTCGTAAACCGTTTCCATTTTTTGAGCTATCGCCATTTCGTTGATTTTGCGCTCGAATGTTTTTTCGGAGGTAAGCTGCGTGTTTTTGACAAGCTGCTGAGTTATCGTCGAGGCGCCTTCGGCCATTTTTTTGGCTTTGAGGTTTTTGATTATGGCGCCGGCAACGCGCCTGTAGTCAACGCCGCCGTGGCTGTAAAATCGCTTGTCCTCAACGGCTATGAACGCGTTTATAAGATTCTCCGGCATTTCGGCCAGCGTAACGTAGCTTTCGAATTTGAAAATTTCGCCCCCAAAGCTGTCGGTTACCACGGTTGCGGGGCCGTTTTGCGGCAACGTTTTCACGTCGATTTTCGCCTCGGCTTTAAGGCTTCTGAAACCGAAAAAACCGATGCTTGCCACAAACAAGCCGAGCACCGAAATTGAAGCTATAGCGATTTTTAGAAACTTTTTCATATATACCTCGGCTTTATTATGTCCGTAATTCGCGTTTCTATTTGCAAAAACCGCTTGCCATAAAATGCAATATTATGTATAATATTGACGGAGGCATATATGAAATACACAAACGTCAGTTACGGCTGCCAGATGAACGTGCACGAATCGGAGAAGATTGCGGGCATTTTGGAAGAGCTCGGGTACACTCCCGCGGGCAGCATCGAAGAATCGGATATAATCGTTTTTAACACCTGTTGCATCAGGGACACCGCCGAGAAACGCGCTTTCGGCAATATCGGCGCAGTCAAACCCATAAAGAAGAAAAACAAAGACCTTATCGTGGCCGTCGTCGGCTGTATGACCGAGCAAAAAGGTTACGACAAAATTTTTAAGGAAAAATATCCTTACGTCGATATAGTTCTGGGTACGGGCAATCTCAATCTTTTGAAAGAAAAGATAATCGAGAAACGCGAACAGGGCAAAAAAACCTATCTTACCCAAAGCTGCAACGATCCTATCGACGAAACCGTTCCGCAGTCCAGAACCAGCTATCCAAACGCCTGGGTGAACATTATGTACGGTTGCAACAATTTCTGCACCTATTGCATAGTGCCTTACGTCAGAGGCCGCGAACGCAGCAGAGAACCCGAGGAAATTTTGAAGGAAGTCAGAAGCCTTGTCGAGGGCGGATATAAAGAAATCACTCTTTTGGGGCAAAACGTCAACAGCTACGGCAACGACTTTTCCGATAGGCCCGAGGTCAATTTTGCAAACCTTTTGAAGGCGGTTTCGGAAATTCCGGGCAAATTCCGCATACGCTTTATGACTTCGCACCCAAAAGACCTCACGGAAGAAGTGGTGGACGTCATTGCGTCGTCCGACAAAATTATGAACAACATCCATCTGCCTGTTCAGGCGGGCAGCGACGCCGTTCTCAAAAAAATGAACCGAAAGTACGACAGAGCGCACTATCTCGCCCTTATCGACATGATAAAAACGAAGCTTCCCGGCGTAGGCATAACCACCGACATAATGGTCGGATTTCCGACGGAAACAGAACAAGATTTTTTAGACACTTTGGATTTGGTCAGAAAAGTAAGATATTCCAACGCGTTCACCTTCATTTATTCGGTCAGAAAGGGAACTGCCGCCGCAACGATGCCGCAAATCGATTATCAGACCAAACGCAGAAGGATAACCGAGCTTATCGCGCTTCAGAACGAAATCACCAAACAGCTTTCCGAAGAATACATCGGCAACGTCTATGAGGTTTTGATCGAAGACGTCAACAAAAAATACAAAAACGCCGTCTGCGGCCGC
>HF988633.1:5177-45156 GCA_000434675.1 Faecalibacterium sp. CAG:1138
GCGCGTAAAGCGGCGGGCTTGTCAGCTGCGTCGGCGATCCGAGCCTTATCGGAACATTCCAAAATATACTTATCACCGAAGCGCGATCCGCTTCGCTTTTCGGAAAAATCGTAGAATAACGAGGAAAACATGGCAAAAGAAAAACAACTTTCACCGATGATGCAGCACTACCTTCAGACGAAGGAAAAATATCCCGACGCCATTTTAATGTACCGTCTGGGCGATTTTTACGAGATGTTTTTCGACGACGCAAAAACCGCTTCCGACTTTTTGGGGCTTACGCTGACGGGCAGGGATTGCGGTTTGGAGGAGCGCGCGCCTATGTGCGGCGTGCCGTATCATGCAGTCGATTTATACGTTCGGAAACTCATCGAGGGCGGCTTCAAGGTGGCAATTTGCGAGCAGCTTTCCGATCCTAAAGCCGGCAAAGGCATGGTGGACAGGGACGTCGTGAGGGTTATCACTTCGGGGACGGTCGTCGAAGACGACATTCTGGAAGAAAAGAAGAGCAACTACCTCATGAGCCTTTCCGCCAAAGAGGGCAAAATCGGCTTTGCATGGGCAGACGTGTCAACGGGCGAATTTAAGCTGTACGAATATAAAGGCGAAAATCTTTCGGAAATCGCCGAAGATTTTTTGGTGACGGTTTCTCCTGCGGAAATCATCGTAAATGCCGAGGCGAAATCTCTTTTCGACGCCTTAAATCCTACCGTCAAAAACACTTTGCCAAAGGCGCAGCTTTACGTCGAATACGCTTACGGCGACGCATACGCCGAAAAAGCCCTTCAAAAACAGCTTGGCGTTCAGAGCTTAGAGGGCTTTGAGTGTAAGGACAAAAAACGCGCAATCTCCGCCGCGGGGGCGCTACTTGAATACGTCAACGACACGCAAAAGCGTTCGCTTTCACACCTTAGCAAAATCGTTTACGTCCGCGACAACAGCTTTATGTTCCTCGACGCCAACACCCGCCGAAACCTGGAGCTTACTGAAACCATCAGGGAGCGAAAAAAGACGGGCAGCATTTTGTGGCTTCTGGACAAAACCAAAACGTCCATGGGCGGCAGAAATCTTCGCAGGTGGGTTTCGGAACCGCTTTTGGATCCGAAACTTATAAACGCGCGCCTCGACGCCGTGGAAGAGCTGACGGCAAATCCGCAAAAAATAGAGGAAATCACCGAAGTTTTGGCAAAAATTCACGATATGGAGCGTTTGGCGGGCAAAGTTGCCTATGGTACCGTCAACCCGAAAGACTGCTTATCTATGTCCGAAACGCTCAACGTTTTGCCGGAACTTAAAGACGCTTTTTCGGGACTTACGTCAAAGTTTCTGACCACTAACGTCAGGGACGTAAGCCTGCATAAGGACGTTCAGAAATTGCTTTTCGCCGCAATCGACGAGAATGCTCCCGCAATAGTCAGGGACGGCGGCTTCATCAAAAAAGGATATAACCGCGAACTCGACGGCTATCGCTCGGCAGGCACCGAAAGCAAAATCTGGCTGACGAACCTCGAGCATAACGAAAAAGAAGCCACGGGCATCAAAAACCTCAAAATCGGATATAACAAAGTTTTCGGCTATTATCTCGAAGTCAGCAAAGGCCAGACCGACCTCGTGCCGCTTCGCTACCAGCGAAAACAAACTTTGACGACCGGCGAACGCTACATCACCGAGGAGCTTAAAGAAATCGAAGAAAAGATTCTGGGCGCCGAAGAAAAAGCATTGAAACTGGAACTCATGCTTTTCGAGGGCGTAAAGAATACGCTGTTTGACGAAGTTCCCGCTTTCCAGAAAACCGCAAGGGCGATTGCGGAGCTCGACGCCGTGGTTTCGCTTGCCTCGGTGGCTCTCAAAAACAACTACGTCCGCCCGACGATTAACTCTAAAATCAAGCATATCAAAATCGAAGGCGGCCGCCACCCGATCGTTGAGCAGCTTCAGTCCGACAATCAATTCGTCGCAAACGACACCGTTTTGGACTGCTCCGAAAACAAAACCATGGTTATAACCGGCCCGAACATGGCGGGTAAATCCACCTACATGCGCCAGGTTGCCGTCATAACTCTTATGGCGCACATCGGCAGTTTCGTCCCGGCAAAGTCGGCCGAAATCAGCCTTACCGACCGCATTTTCACGAGGGTAGGCGCGTCCGACGACCTCATTTCCGGCCAAAGCACCTTCATGATGGAAATGATCGAAGTGGCCACTATTCTGAATAACGCCACCGAAAACAGCTTGCTTATTCTCGACGAAATCGGCAGAGGCACGTCCACCATCGACGGTCTGTCTATCGCTTGGGCGGTTATCGAAAAAATCAACACGATAGGCGCCAAAACGCTGTTTGCAACGCACTTCCACGAGCTGACCGAGCTTGAAGGCGTGCTTGCGGGCGTGAAAAACTACCGCATTCTTATCAAGGAAATCGGCGGTACGGTGGTGTTTTTGCACAAAATCGTCAGGGGCGGAGCAAACAAGAGTTTCGGTATCGAGGTTGCCGCGCTTGCGGGCATACCGTCGGACGTCGTTTCGCGCGCAAAAGACATTATGCAAAAGCTCGAAGAAGCCGACGTCGGCCGCGACACCAACTCAATTATGCTCGGAGCCGCCACCAAAAACGCCTCCAAGCAAATGTCGCTTTTCGAGGTTTCCGAAAAAGAATCGGAAATTATGGGGATTCTTAAAGATCTCAACATGGACGGCACCACGCCGCTTCAGGCGTTCGCCATACTTATGGACTTAAAGGAAAAGGCAGGTAAGTGATATGAAAGTCATCAACCTATTGACTCCGAACGTTTTCAACCTTATATCTGCCGGCGAAGTGGTAGAGCGGCCTGCTTCGGTCGTAAAAGAGCTGGTTGAAAACAGCATAGACGCAGGAGCCACTCGCATTAAAATCGAAATATTCGGCGGTGGCATCGAAAAAATCAAAGTTACCGACAACGGCGAAGGCATTTCGCCGGAGTTTGTGAAAACCGCTTTTATGCAGCACGCGACTTCGAAAATCAAAAACGCCGACGATTTGGAAGCCATAACCACTTTGGGATTCAGGGGCGAGGCGCTTCCGAGCATTGCATCGGTGTCGATGGTCGAGCTAAGGACTAAAACCGCCGAAAACGACTTCGGCTCGCTTTTGTGCCTGAAAGGCGGGGTAGTTACGGAAGAGGGCGTTTGCGGCCTAAACGTCGGGACGGAAATAACCGTTTCGAATCTGTTTTTCAACACGCCAGCAAGGGTTAAGTTTTTGAAGAAGCCGAAGACCGAAGAAACCGCCGTAACCAAAATGGTCGTCGATCACGTGTTTTCAAATCCGTACGTCGCGTTCGAATATTTCGCCGAAGGCAAACTGATTTTCAAAGCCAAGGGTGAAGGCCTTTTAGAGGCCATAAATTCCGTATATCCGCGTGATATTGCTGTGAATTTTGCCCGAATCGAGAATACTAATAGCACCGGCATTTTCGGAATTTCCGGTTACATGTCGCTGCCGACCTATCAACGGCCGAACAGAAGCTATCAGATCGTTATGATAAACGGCAGGCCCGTCGAAAACAAAACCGTCGTTACTGCAATCGAAAAAGCCTACGAAGGCAAGCTTATGACCAGAAGCTATCCGATGTTCGTGGTGAATCTGACGCTTCCGTACGATTTCGTGGACGTCAACGTCCATCCCGCAAAAACCGAAGTTCGCTTCGCCGACGCAGGCCACGTGTACGGCTTCGTGTATAAGTCGGCGGTCGAATTCGTGAACGAGGCAAGCCTTCGTATTTCCGAAAAGGTTTCGGACGACGACGAGGAAAATCCGTTTTTCACCGAATCTGCTATTTCGGAAAAAGCGGAGAAAGAGGAAACGACGGAATATTCTTCCAAAGCCTCTGAAGAAGATCGACAAGCGTCCCGTCCGCTTTCCGAGTTTAACTTGTCTGCGATACTGGGGCGCAATTCGTATCCGAAAAAAGTCGCAGAGGGCGGAATAAGCTACAACGACCGCCTTTCAAACCGTGCGGAGAACATAGATAGCGACGCGCAAACCGACTACGAAAGCTTTACCTCTGCAAAATATTCGCAGCCCGAGCTTTTCGGCGCGGACGTCGTCGTTTTGGGGCAGCTTTTTGCCACCTACGTTCTCGTTGAAAAGGACGATTCCGTGTACGTCATCGACCAGCACGCCGTTCACGAACGTATGATTTACGACCGCCTTATGAAAAACGTGGGCGAGAACTACGTGCAAAACTTGCTCATTCCGTTCGTTTTCAGCGTGAATTTCGAAGAAAAGGCCGCTTTGGACGAGCTTTTGCCGGAACTTACCGAAATCGGTTTCGAAATCGAGGACTTCGGCGGGCAAAGCTTTAAGGTGTCGGCAGTTCCGGTAACTCTTGCAGGCATGGATCTTGACGCCTTTTTCAGATCCGTTTGCGAAGATCTTTCGGGCTTTAAGAAGGTCAGCGCAAAAGATGCAATCCGAAAAAAACTCGTTCAGCACGCTTGCAAAACCGCAATCAAGGGCGGCGACAGCCTGAACGACGCGCAGATAAGGGATTTGCTGTCGCAAATCAACCTTGCCGAAAAGGTTCCGCTTCAGTGTCCGCACGGCAGGCCGGCAATCGTCAAAATCAGCCACAAAGAAGTGGACAAGATGTTTAAGCGTATAGTATGAAAAAGCCAAAAATCATTTTCGTCGTAGGGCCTACGGCGTCGGGCAAGTCGGCACTTGCGGTGAAAATCGCAAAGCGTATCGGAAGCGACGTTATTTCGGCCGACAGTATGCAGATATATAAATCCATGGACGTCGGCACGGCAAAAGCCACCGAGGCCGAGATGCAGGGCGTCAGGCATTTTATGATTGACGTAGCGGAGCCGTCGGACGATTTTTCCGTGGCCGAGTATTCGGAAAACGCCGAAAAATATATCGAAAATATGCAAAAAGACGGGAAAATTCCCGTGGTTTGCGGCGGAACGGGGCTTTACGTCGAATCGCTTTTATATCCCTTAAACTTCGCCAACACCGAAAAATCGTCTGAAATCAGAGATAAGCTGAACGCGGAATACGACGAAATCGGAGGCGAAGCCATGTGGGAGCGGCTTTATAAGCTCGATCCCGAATCGGCTAAAAAGCTTCACCCGAACGACAAAAAACGCCTTGTCCGCGCTTTGGAAATTTTGCTTTCGGGAGAAAAGAAAACCACCGAAGAAACGCGCGAATATAAATGCGATCCGCTCATCGTCGTTTTGAATTTCGAGGACCGCGCCAAGCTTTACGAGCGCATCGACAAACGAGTCGATCTCATGTTTGAAAACGGACTTTTGGAGGAAGTGGAAGGCTTGATTCGCCGCGGCGCAAAATTTTCGGACCAAAGCTTTCAGGCAATCGGCTACAAGGAATTTGCCGCATATTTTGCAGGCGAACAAACCCTTGCTGAAACCAAAGAGCTTATCAAAAAAAACAGCAGAAACTATGCAAAACGTCAGCTGACCTGGTTCAAAAGATACAAAACCGCCGTCTGGTTTTCGCCTGACGACGAGGAAAAAATCTATGAAACGGTCGATCGTTTTTTGGAGAAATAATATGTATATAAGTCAAAAAAGTTTCGATTTCGTCGAAAAATGCGAACAAAATTGCACGGAAGCTTTTATTCGCGCGGACGAAATCTGTTTCAAAAATCAATTGAAAGTGCTTTCGGCATTTCAAAAGAACCGTGTTCAGGCCCGACATTTCTACGGCACGACGGGTTACGGCTACGACGACATCGGCCGCGACAATCTCGCCAAAGTTTTTGCCGACGTTTTTCACACCGAAGCCGCCATCGTTTCGCCGCTCATAACCAACGGCACACACGCGTTGACGCTGGTGCTGTTCGGGCTTTTGCGACCGGGCGATACGGTGCTTTCGGCAACGGGTGATTTGTACGACACCTTGCACGACGTGCTTTTCGGCGACGGAAACGGAAGCTTGAAGGAGTTCGGCATTTCTTTTGATAAGGTAGAACTTACCGAAAACGGCCTTGACGAAGCGGGCGTCCTTGCCGCAGTGGCCGAGAAAAAACCGAAAGTCGTATTTTTCCAACGCAGCCGCGGCTACAGCTGGCGCAACGCTTTGACAACCGACGAAATCGGCAGTTTGGCGAAGAAAATCAAAAAAATCGCTCCGGAAATTATCGTTGCCGTTGACAACTGTTACGGCGAATTCGTTGAAGAAAAAGAACCTACCGACGTCGGCGCTGACGTTGTGGCGGGAAGCCTCATAAAGAACGCAGGCGGTGGTTTGGCACCGTCGGGAGCGTATATAGCCGGCACCAAAAAAGCCGTGGAGCTTATCGGTTACAGGCTGACCAGTCCGTCGCTCGGGACCGAAGTCGGAAGCTATACGCCGGGTTATCTTGCTTATTACGAGGGTTTGTTCCTTGCGCCAAACGTCGTCAGAAATGCGCTTAAAGGCAGCGTGCTTCTTGGCGAAGCCTTTGAAAAAATGGGCTACGACACGATGCCGAAGTCCGGCGGAAAAATCGGCGACATAATAAGAAGCGTCAAATTCGACACGGCAGACGAGCTGGTCAAATTTTGTCAGGCAATTCAGGAAGCGTCTCCGGTGGACAGCGACGTGGTTCCAGAGCCGTGGGACATGCCGGGTTATGAAGACAAGGTTATCATGGCGGCAGGCACGTTCGTTCAAGGAAGCTCGGTAGAGCTTTCGGCCGACGGCCCGATAAGACCTCCTTACACGGCGTATATGCAAGGCGGCCTGACGTACGAGCACGTCAAAATCGCCACGGCAAACGCGGTTGAAAAACTGCTTAAATAACACACAAAACCATTAAGTATTCTGAAAAACAGCAATTTTTCAGAATACTTTTGATTTTTAGCGGCAGTTTTCCTTATAATCTTGTTATAATTTGATTTCGAATCAATTTATGAACATATTAACAAATTATCCTTGAAACCGATTAAATTATATTGATTGTTAAATTGATTATTATAAATCGGTCAATAATGGTTACGAAGCCACAAACATAGTCAAAAACACAATTAAGGAAAACGAATGTGATTTTAAGGAAAAATCGTCAAAAACAGCAAAACCCGCTCTTTTTGAACAAAAATACCCCTATTTCTGCGTAAAAGAAGGCTTTTACGCATAGATAAGAAGGTCGCTATATGCTGCTCCGCACAGGTTTTTGCCGAAAAATCAAAAGTTTTTCGCTCTTTAACAAATCAAATTCCGAACGGATTTCGTCAAGCCCAACAGGCTTTCTCTCCCAAAAATTTCAAAAAGTTTAACTTTATATTTTACATATAAAGTTTTTGATGTTATAATTAAATCATGGACGCAACCTATTTCAAACAACGCAACAAGGATAACACTCTTCGCCTCAGGGAGCTTTTGACGGAGCTTCCCGACTTTTGCGACGAATATTTTACGGGCATCGAGACAACCACCACTTGCCTCACTCGCCTCAATTATGCGTACGATCTGAGGGTTTTCTTTCATTATCTGACGAGCGAGGTTTCCCGCTTCGAAGGCATTTCCCCTACCGAATTTTCCATGAGGGACTTAAGGCGCGTCACCACCACGGACATCGAAAAATTTATAAGTTATCTGTCGCTCTACACTTTTTGCGGTAAGGAATATTCCAACGACAACACCGGCAAATCCCGAAAGCTGTCGGCTGTCCGCGCGATGTTCAAATATTTTTACAACAAAGAAAAGCTCGATTCCGACCCTGCGGCCAAGGTTGCGATGCCGAAGCTTAAAGAAAAAGCCATCGTAAGGCTTGACGTCAACGAAGTGGCCGAGCTTTTGGACAGCGTCGAAGACGGCTCGGGGCTTACCGCAAGGCAAAAAAGCTTCCATCAAAAAACCAAACTGCGCGACGTTGCCATGCTCACTCTGTTTTTGGGCACCGGTATTCGTATATCGGAATGCGTCGGGCTTAACGTTTCCGACGTCGATATTGAAAACAAGGCTTTCACCGTCACCCGAAAAGGCGGAAAACAGGCCGTGCTCTATTTCGGCGACGAAGTTCAGGAAGCGCTGGCGGCTTATCTCGAGGAGCGTTTTTCGGACGAAAACAACCCCGATAACGAGCCTGCTCTCTTTTTGTCGCTGCAAAAGAAGCGCATTTCAACGAGGGCCGTTGAGGATCTGGTCAAAAAATACAGCCGTATAGTTACCCCCCTTAAACACATCACTCCGCACAAACTTCGCAGCACATTCGGCACCAACCTCTATCGGGAAACCGGCGATATCTACGTCGTTGCCGAAGTTTTGGGCCATAACGACGTCAACACCACTAAAAAACACTACGCCGATTCCAGCGATGAAATACGTCGAAACGCCGTCAAAAACATCGTTTTGCGAGAAACCGACGACTAATCATAACAAAATCATTATGAAATATTGACTTTTATATAACTATTTAGTAATATAAAAGTATATGCGCCGATTGCTTTTTTCGGCATAAAGGAGAAAACATGGACGTTTCAAACATCAACACCGATCTTATAAGAGGAAACGTAAACAACTTTATCCTTCGTTCGCTTCTGGACGAAGACAGATACGGTTACGATATCTTAAAAGAAATAGAACTTAAAAGCGGCGGCGTTTATAAGCTCAAACAGCCTACCCTTTACAGCTGCTTGAAGAGACTTGAAAAACAAGGCCTTATTTACAGCTATCTCGGCGACGAGGATCAGACCGAGGGCGGCAGAAGGCGTTATTATGCTCTCACCGAAGAAGGGCGCGCTTATCTTATCAAAATGAAAACCGAATATGAGTTCAGCAGAACCATAATCGATCGCCTGCTCTCCGACGAAACCTTCGACCTCGAGAACGGAAACGCTCCGTTTGACGTCAACGGTCTAAGGCCATACACCAAACGCAAAGGCTCGGACGACGAGGACGAAAAGATGGAAGCCGTGCAGGAAATCATCGACAAGAGTTTGTCGGACGAAGATCAGGACGCGGCGCCGGTTGTCGAAGATAAATATGCCGTTACCGACAGCGAATCTTTAGCAGAAGCAGAAAGCCCTGTCGATGACGATAACTCTTCCGAAACCGTAACCGTGGAGGCTGCGGCCACCACGGAAGAAGAACCTGCCGAAACAAAAATAGAAACGGTCGAAATCGTAAAAGTCGAAAAGCCTGCCGAGGAAAAACCGACCGAACCTGCTCTTCCTAAACAAAAAACCGTTTTGGAAATCGAAGACGACGGCCTTTCTTACGTGGACGTTACCAAGCCTGAACGCGACGGAAACGTCAAGCGCAGTTTGTCGGATATGCTTTCGGGCATCGAAAACAAAATCGGTGAAAACGAGAACGAGGCCATTTCCAAAACCCTCAAAACGTCCACCGCAAGCGATAAACGCTCCGACATTCAGGAAAAACGCGAATATTATCGTCCGGAAAAACTGGTTTCCAACACCTACCCTGACGAGCCTGCCGAAAACACTCGCCGCGAAGCTCTGACCGAAGAACAACGCAGAGCCAGAAGCGTTGCTTCCGAAAAACTCGGCATCGGCAAATTTGCGGATCCGAATTCATATAACTACGAGCGCTTCGGCATTCAAAGACCTACCGAAAAAGCCGACGGCGACGCCTCCGACGAGGACTCTCCCAAGCGTAGGCGGTAACGAACAATTAACAGAACAGGCGGCGAACCCGACTTCCGAAGCCGAAAAAGCCGAAGTGCCGGAAAAACCAAAGGAAGAAGCCGATCACGTCCTTACTTCAAAAGAGATTTTGTATGGAAAAGGCGCAATCGTGAAAGCGAAACAGCTTACTCCCGATGAGAAAAGCGAGCAAGAAACCACGATACTTAGCGGCATCGTATCCGACGCCGCGGCAGATATGGCTACGAGCGTTGTCGAGGATAGTTCCGATGAAGAAAAAAAGGTTCGCTCTCTCCTTCCGGACTTTGATGCGTTTCAGCCTAATCTGACCGTAAAAGCGCACACCGCCGAAGACGAAATCAAAAATGCGGAAACCGCGCCGAAAGAGGCACAAAAACCGCAGAAGCGCGATATGTCGAGCTTCGCTTTTAAAAACGACAACAGTGCAAACGGCAACTATCTGGACGCTTTCTCGGATTTTTACAACCGTAATACCAGCGAAACGATGGTCGAAACCACCGAGGTTGACGAAAAATCCGGCGAAATCGTTGAGGTACAAAAGCCTATTCCGACGGCCGACCTCAAAACCAGATTGTACGCAGAAGGTTTCAAAATGCGCGTCTACACCAAGGCAAACAGCGAAAATTACTACGCGCAAAACTTTTTGGCGGCAAACAAAATCGGCCGCGACTGCGGCATAATCATGTATCTCTTGATTCTGGTCGAAACGCTTGCGGGTTGGCTGATTTTAAAAGACGCACTGCCCGTTACGTATTACCTTTGCGTATGTGCTTTCGGCCTTGCGGTGCCGGTGTTGCCGCTCATCGTTTATCTTCTGAATCCGAACAGAAGAATAAGGGCAAACTTCAACTTCAAAATGTCGGTGCTATATAGGTTCATGGTGTTTTTGAACGTGTTTGTGTTGTTGCTTCTGGTGGGATTCTTCGGTTTCAAAGCCGATCTCAAGGACGTTTCGACAATGGTCGGGCCGATTATCGTTCCGTCAATTCTCGCCCTGAATTTGCCGATTTCGAGCGTAGTTTATTTCTTCTTGTATAACAGCGGCAAATATCATATCTCATAAACAAAATAAACAAAGATAAAAGGAGTTATGCAAATCGCATAACTCCCCTTTTTTATTTGTCAAATGTTGCCGATGATACCATCATCGTAATTGTTTTATTTTTCAGGTTGATTTTCGGAGGAATCTAAATTGTCACCCGGAATTTCGCGTTCGGCTGCTTCCGTTTCTCTCCTGCGTTTTTCCGCAAGTTTTTTCGGCATAATCTTGTAGATAATTTTGGTCATAAGGTTTTCAAGCCACTCGCCTTTCTTCCAGCAAAGAACCAAAAGCCCGATGACGACCAAAGCTATAAGAGCATAAATTAAAAACCCGACCGGCGTGAGCGGTATTTTTGAAATCAATTTCGTCAGGTAGGACGTGTAGGAAATGGTTATAACCCTTGACAGCAAAACGAGGAGGAAGAACCCAAGATACGACATATTCGTAAGGCCGAAAAACAGGCAAATCAAATCGTCCGGGAAAAACGGGAACAACATCATATAGCCCAAAATGACCTTATCTCTGCCCTTGACGAACTTGTTATATTTTTCGAACATTTCTTCGCCGGCGATCCATTTTGCCAGCTTACTGCCGAATTTTCGCCCCAAAAAGAACGCAAACATGCTGCCTGAAATCTGCCCGATAAGGCTGTAAATCATGCCCGCCCGGGTCCCGAAAACCAACGTTCCCGTTACCGTGGTTATGGTTGACGGAATAGGTATGAAGGTAACCTGCAAAAAGCTGATGAGGATAAACAGCGCTATGCCGTAAGGATTGCCCGAAATGTATGCGGCAATTTCCTCCGACGAATCGAACCGCTTAATAAACCCCGATTTATACATCGCCATGTAGCCGGAAAGTATCACCAACGCACAAAAAACGGTTACCGTCGCAAGCTTTGTAAGCGAGTCGATTTTTTTGAAAATCCCCACTGCAAACAGGCCTAAAACCAAAAACAAAGCAACCCAAACGATCGCATACAACCAGGTCTTGAATGCGTCAGACATAAAGCCGAGTTCTACGGCCACGCCCACAGACAGCGCAAGCGTCGCTATGGAATAATAAAGTTGCTTTTTTTTGTCCATTTCGTTATTCCGCGAGGATATGAGATTGCAATTTTTTTATGGCGGCTTTCGCCAGTTTGTCGCAACGATTGTTGCCTTCGTTGTCGGAGTGCCCTTTCACTTTCACAAAGGTTACGTCGTGTTTGGACATCTCGATAAGCAGCAGTTTCCAAAGATCGACGTTTTTCACTTCGTCTTTCGAAGCAGTCTTCCAGCCCGAGGCCTTCCAGCCGTCTATCCACCCTTCCAAAAACGGATTGAGGCTGTACGCCGAATCGCTGTACACGGTGACTTCGCAACGTTCCTTAAGCTGTTTGAGACCTTGAATTATGGCAAAAAGCTCCATACGATTGTTGGTGGTGTCTTTCATATAGCCCGAAAGCTCTTTTTCGATGCCCTTGTAGCTGAGTATCGCCGCCCAACCGCCTGCTCCGGGATTTCCGCTGCAAGCGCCGTCAGTGTAGATGTCAACGTGCTTCATATACACACTCCTAAATAATGTATTCTTATTATACAATAAAGTAGCCGTAAAGTCTATCAAATTTACCGCCCCGAAAAATTTTGCAAAATATAATTGCGCAAAGTTCCTTTAAGCGTAATACCGAAAATATACAAAATATAGCGGAACGAAGTTAGCGTCAGCCGGGCTGAATTTGGTTACAAATGCTTTGCGTGAAGACTCGCTCTCCCACCACTCTTTTTTTTGAAAACAAAAAGCAAGCACTTTGTGCTTGCTTTTGGCAGAGAGACGTGAGGCGTAAGGAGCGTAGCGACGGAATAGCGAAACGAAGTGTAGCGTCAGACGCAACAGCATTTGGCAACAAATGCTTTGCGTGGAGACTCGCTCTCCCTTTTTTTTGAAAACAAAAAGCAAGCACAGAGTGCTTGCTTTTGGCAGGGGAGACGCGAGTCGAACACGCAACCGACGGTTTTGGAGACCGTTGCTCTACCATTGAGCCACTCCCCTATGTTTTTGCAACGAAACATATTATAGAACAAAATTTGATTTTAGTCAACAAGTTTCGTCGTCCTAAACGGATATTTCCGATTTAGTTTTCGAAGCGTCGGGATAATTTTTTAAAAGAGGTTCCACGACGTCAAGAATATATTCCTCCGTCTGCATCGGCGCAGCGCCGACAAAGCGTTTCGGATCGGCAAGAAGCGGAATATCTGCCGCAATTTTTGAAAACGCCGAGTCTTTCGCAATCCTCTCCAAAAGGTCGTTCGGTTTGCCCTCTTCTTTCACGCGTTTTGCAGCAAGCATGGAGTGCTCTCTAATTTTTTCGTGAAGCTCCTGACGGTTTCCGCCCGCTTTAACCGCCTCCATAAGTATGGTTTCCGTGGCCATAAACGGAAGCTCGTCCGAAAGATGTTTTAGTGTCATCTTCTCGTAAACGACCAGACCGTCCGAAATGTTTTCATACAAATTCAGAATGCCGTCGGTGGCCAAAAAACCTTCGGCCATAACGATGCGCCTGTTTGCGCTGTCGTCGAGGGTGCGCTCAAGCCATTGCGTCGAAGCGGTGATTGCCGCGTTCTCCGGAAGCGTCAAAACGTATCTTGCCAAACTGCACATACGCTCCGAGCGCATCGGATTGCGTTTGTAGGCCATTGCCGAAGAACCGATTTGTTTTTCCTCAAAAGGCTCCTCAAGCTCCTTCATACTCTGGAGCAGCCTTATGTCGTTGCCGGCTTTGTAGGCGCTTTGAGCGATTTTTGAAAGCTGCGACAAAATTTCGTAGTCGAATTTTCTCGGGTAGGTCTGCCCTGTTACGTCAAAAGTATTCTGAAATCCGAGTTTTTTCAGAACAATTTGATTGAGTTTTTTAACTTTTTCGTAATCGCCGTCAAAAAGTTCCAAAAAACTTGCGGCGGTGCCTGTGGTGCCGCGAACTCCCCTGAGCTTGAATTTTTCTTTCAGGTCCCTTACGTTTTCGAGGTCGGAAACAAGGTCCTGAAGCCACAAAGCGGCGCGCTTGCCGACGGTGGTCGGCTGTGCCGGCTGAAGATGGGTGAAGCCAAGCGTCGGAAGATCTTTATACTTTTTTGCAAATTCCTTCAGATTGAAAATCACGGCCGCCAGTTTTTGCTCCAAAAGACCGAGGGCTTCGTAGTAACAAACGAGGTCCGCGTTGTCGCCGACGTAGCAGCTGGTGGCGCCGAGGTGAATTATGCTCTCTGCTTTCGGGCATTGTTTGCCGTAGGCGTAAACCTGCGCCATAACGTCGTGGCGGCATTCCCTCTCGCGGTTTTTTGCAACGTTGAGGTTAAGGTTTTCGGCGTTTCGTTTCAGCTCGTCGATTTGCTCGTCGGAAATATTTAAGCCGAGTTCCTTTTCGGCCTCCGCAAGCGCAATCCAAAGCTTGCGCCAGGTTTTGAACTTTTTGTCGTCGGAGAAAAGATAGCTCATTTCTTTTGACGCGTATCTCGTGCCGAGAGGATTTTGGTAAACGTTGTAATCTTCCATATTGACCTCGTTTGAAAGAAAATCCACCCCCGACGATACGGGAGTGGACGGGGTTTTAATTGTGATTAGTCTTCAACTTTGATGTCGAGATTGCCCAAGATATCGGCGAGAGTTGCAAAACCGTTGTCGGAAATGTAGTTTTGTTCTTCGGCGGCTTTTTGTTCTCTCTTAGCTCTTCTTTGTTTGTTTTCTTCGGATTTTGCCTGAGCTTCGCTGTAATCCATAGCTTTTTTAGCTCTCGGAGCGCGTTTTGCAGGTTTTTCCTGTGCTTCGCCGTCGGTAGCTTGCGGAGCTTCTTCGGTGGTTTCAGGAGCCGGAAGCAATTCCTTGATGCTGAGGGTGATGCGATTGTCTTCGAAACCGATGATTTTAGCTTCGACTTCGTCGCCCACTTTCAGAACTTCGTTGGCGTCCTTGGTCCAGTTGTGGCTGATTTGGGAAACGTGCACCAAACCGTCTACGCCGTCTTCGATGGAAACGAATGCTCCAAACGGGAAGATGCGTTCGACTTTGCCTTTGATGACGGTGCCGACAGGATATTTTTCAGCTGCGATCTCGTAAGGCTTCTTTTGAAGTTGTTTGTAGCCGAGGCTGATTTTGCCTGCTTCGCGATCAACTTTCAAAACTACGAAGTCGTAAGTTTCGCCAATGGTGAGAACCTTGGAAGGATCGGTGATTTTGTTCCAGCTGAGGTCGCTGATGTGAGCCAGGCAGTCGAAACCTTTGACGGAAACGAATGCGCCGAAAGCGGAAAAACGTTTAACTTTGCCGCTGACGATAGCGCCCGGAACCATGGTGGACCAGAAAGCTTCTTCTTTCGCTGCTTTTTCTTCTTCGAGGATAACTCTTTGAGAAGCGACGATAAGTTTAGGATTGCGGCGTTTTTCTTCTTCGCCCTCTTTCGGAGGAAGCGCGCGCAAACGAAGTTTCTTGGAAGTGTAATCTTCAAGATTCTTCACGTAACCGATGCGAATTTGGCTGGCCGGAACGAACACGGTGTAGCTTCCGATTTTGCCCAACAAACCGCCTTTGACCACTTGTGTATTTTCAAGAGTGAATTCAGAGCTGTTAAGAGCTTTTTCTGCTTCTGCGTCTTCGGCTTTTTTGATGTCTATCTCGCGCTTGGAAAGCGAAACGTAGGTGCTGTCCTTGGTTTTGGAAGGAACGATGACCGCTTCGATTTCGTCGCCGACATGATAATCGGCCGGATCGTATGTACCGTCGATGGTAACTTCGGTTTTATCGATAAAACCGTCTTTCTTGCCAGGGATACCGACGTAGATGCCGTTTTCATCAACGCTGATGATTTTTGCCACGATGCGTTTGCCGGCTTTGTAAGACATGTAGCCGACGGATTTGTTGGAAGAAACGATATCTTCCATGGTGAGCTCTTTGTTTTCTTCTACAGCTTCCGTAACTTTTGCTTCTTGAGTTTCACTCATATAAATTAAAACCTCCATTGTCAACTCTTTTGGAGTTGATGCTGCGGCCAGAATGGCCATTGTAATAAATTTGTTATAATATTCGGGGCGAAGCTCCGAGATATCCGAAATAAAAAACGTGTTGGGGTTGAGGGATTTTGCGAGGTCGAAAAGTTTTTTTGCGTTGCTTGACGACTTGCTTCCGACGACCAACACTGCGTCCGAGGATTTGGCCAAAGCTTCTGCCTCAGCTTGTCTCGCGTAAGTAGTATAGCAAATTGTGTCAAAAAACACAACTGATTTTGTAGCAGTGTCTGAATATTTTTGTATATTTTTCTTTATTTTATCGTATTTTTGCACGGAAAACGTTGTCTGCGCAACCACGCAATATTTGCCCGCGGGAAGTTTTTGAAAATCGAAGTCGTCCCCCGCCACGTAAACCTTGGTGGAAACGTAGCCCGCAATGCCCAAAACTTCCGGATGCGTCGGGCTTCCCGCCACGATGACGTCGTAACCGTTTTTTGAATACTCTTCCACGGTTTTCTGTATTTTTTTGACGAACGGACAGGTTGCGTCGAAAACTTCCGGCACGTTTTGCCTTATAAGCTCCTCAGTGCTCTTTGCTACGCCGTGGGCACGGATGACGACGCGTTTTTGCTTCAATATAAAATCGAGGTCGTCAGAGGATTTTACGCCTTTTTTTTCAAGCTCCTTAACCACTTTTTCGTTGTGAATGAGCGTGCCGTAGGTGTAAACTTCTCCGTCTTTTGCGGCATTTTGAGCAATTTCCAAAGCGTTTTTGACGCCGAAACAGAAGTCGGCGTGTTTGGTCAGAAAAATTTCAGGCATCTTTCTTTTCGACGTAAGCGTCGATTTCCGTCCTCAGCCCTTCAAACACTTTGGCAAGATACTCCGTTCCTTCCTTTACCGTCGGAACGTGGTCGAATTTGTCGGTAAGATAAAACGGTTCTCCCACGATCAGCCAGTTCTTTTTGAACGGTTTGAGCTTTCTGTAATAAAGCATCGGAACGATCGGAGTGTCCGTTTTCAGGCTGAACGCCGCAACGCCGTCCTTAAGCGGAAGCATGGTTTTGTCGTCGCCCGTTTTGTTGCGGGTGCCTTCAGGGAAAATGACGATTTTTTTGTTTTCCTTAAGTTTTTTGAACACCGCCCTCGTGGCGTGCAAATCAGGTTCTCCGCGATGAACGGGAATAACCTCGATTTTGGTCAGAAACCAGTTTGCGAATTTGTTTTTAAAGGCTTCGTATTTGCTGAGCGCGCAGAAATAATCCTTGTAGAACTCAACGCAAATGACGTTCGGATCCATGGTGTCCAGATGGTTGCTACAAACGATGGCGCGTTGATTTTTGTCGAGCTTGTAAAAGTTCTCTTTATGCAAAAATTCGGTCGGCCAAACAAGCTTTATGAGCGGCCTCAAAAGAAATCGGAAGAAACGATAAAAATGGTTCTTTTGAGGAGTTTTTTTTGTTTTTTTGGTTTTTTCGTCGTTATTTTTCATTAAAAACGTCCTGACTTATTTTTTTATTTCGGCCAAAACTTTGGCCACGGTCTGAGCAATATCGAGGTTTGTGGTGTCAACGAGAACGGCGTCGGAAACCTTAACGAGAGGCGAATTTTTGCGATGCGTGTCGTTGTAGTCGCGGTCTTCGATGTCCCTCAGCACTTCGTCGTAGGAAAGGTTCGAGCCCTTTTCCTTAAGCTCCAGATAGCGGCGTTTTGCGCGTTCTTCGGGAGCTGCGGTAACGAAAAATTTATGTTCCGCATGCGGCAAAACCACGCTTCCGATATCTCTGCCGTCAAGCACCACGTCGGATTTTTTGGCGATTTCCTGTTGCAGCTCAACCAGTTTTTTTCTGACGTTAAAAAGCTTGCTGACGTCGGATGCCGCTTTGGACACGCTGTGCTCGCGGATAAACGGGGTTACGTTTTCGCCGTTGACGATAAATTGCTGAACTTCTCCGTTCACGACGTCCATTTTAAGGTTGTCGAGCATAGGCTGTATAGCTTTTTCGTCGTCGATCGGAAAACCGTTTTTCAGCGCGTAATACGCCACGCTTCTATACATCGCTCCGGTGTCAAGATATACGATGCCAAGTTCTTTGGCGACTGCCTTCGCTATGGTGCTTTTGCCTGCTCCGGCAGGCCCGTCTATCGCAATGTTTATCATAAAGTACCTCTATCATTTTATTATACAATTTGCCGGCAAAAAGCAATCGTTTTTTTGCAAAAAGAAAATATAATTGCTTATTCGACGTTTTACCCTAAAATATGCGTTGCCAAGCAATAAGCTGTTGACAATGCAATCTGAATGTTAAAACCGCCCGTCAACGCGTCCACGTCAAGCACTTCGCCGACGAAATAAAGCCCCTTTTGGAGTTTCGATTCCATGGTTTTGGGGTTGATTTCCTTCACGTCCACGCCACCGGCGGTTACGATAGCTTCTTCGAACCCTGCCAGTTTTTTTACGGAAAAAGTCAGATTTTTCAGCAAATGAACCAAATTTTTGCGTTGTTCGCGGGTTATTTGTCCCACTTTTTGTTCGGGATTGATTTTGCTTAAACCGACGATAACGGGCACCAAGCTTTTCGGCAACAGTCCGTCAAGGCTGTTTTTGAACTGCTTCAGGTTAAGCTCTGCAAAATCTCTTTGCAGCCGCGCGTCCAGAACATCGTCCGACAAAGCGGGTTTAAGGTCGATCACAAGTTTCAGTCCGTTTGGATTTAAGCGGTTGATTTTCGACGACAATGACAAAATTATCGGCCCGCTTACGCCTTTATGGGTAAAAAGCATCTCTCCGAAATCAGAAGCGATTTCTTTTTCCCCCGCCGTTACGGTGCAACGAACGTTTTTAAGGGATAGTCCCGAAAGTTTTTGTACCCACGGCTCGTTAAGTTCAATAGGGACAAGTGCTTGCACGGGTTTGACGATTTTATGTCCGAAGGATTTTGCGATTTCGTAGCCGTCGCCCGTAGAACCCGTTGACGGATAGCTTAATCCGCCCGTCGCGACGATCACTTTTTGGAAGCGTTCGGTTTTATCCGAAAACGAAACGACAAAATCTTCACCGTCGGTTTTCACGCCGACGACTTTTGCCGACAGCAAAATTTTGACGCCGTTTTTGCGGCAATAATCGGTGAAGGTTTTTATGACGTCGGACGACTTTTGGCTGGCCGGAAACACGCGATTTCCGCGCTCGGTAACGGTGTTTAAGCCGTTTTTTTGCAAAAAATCGACAGTATCATAACTGTCGAACGCATTTATCGCCGACATCAGAAACTTCGGATTCGAAACGACGCTCGCCAGAAATTCTTTCCCGTCGCATTCGTTGGTAACGTTGCAACGACCTTTTCCGGTTATGTAAAGTTTCTTCCCCGTTTTTTCGTTTTTGTCCGCAAGCGTAACGTCGAAACCGCGTTCGGCAAGCGTGCCTGCCGCCATAAGTCCCGCCGGGCCTGCGCCTATAACAAGAATTTTCATAATAAAGATAAAGCGGTCTTTCGGCCGCTTTATACCTTGCTTATTTTATTTCCGAAACGCCCACGACGACGTCGCCGACAGGCTTTGCGGCCGCCTTCGCTTCAGCTTTCTTTTCGGCCATAGCGGCTTTGGAAGGTTCTGCGATGTCGATGCCGTCGCGCCTTGCTTCGAAGAACTTGGTGGCAACCTGCGGGAACAATGCGTAGCTCAGAACGTCTTCTTCGGACTGCGCCCATTCTTTGGATTCCTCGCGGTATTTGTCGAGTTCCGGACCGATGAGGTCGGCCGGCCTTACGGTGATCCTCGGAGTGTCGCCGAGCACTTTCTTGTAAACTTCGTGATTGTAGTCTGCCGGCAAGGTGCCGTATTCGCCGCGAAGAACGCCTTTGGTTTCCTTGGTGGTCATCTTGTAGCGTTCGCCGCAAATGACGTTGAGAACCGCCTGCGTGCCGACGATTTGGCTGGTCGGAGTTACGAGCGGCGGATAACCGAGGTCTTTTCTGACTTTCGGAACTTCCGCAAGAACTTCATAGTACTTATCGGACGCGCCCTGTTGTTTAAGCTGATTGATAAGGTTTGAAAGCATGCCGCCCGGAACCTGATAAATGAGCGCGTTGGTGTCGATGCGGAGCACCTTTTCGTTCAAAAATCCGTCGGCTTTGAGCCTGTCGGCCACTCCTCTGAAGTAAGCGGCGATTTCGGACAGCTTTTCGAGATCCAGACCGGTGTCGTATTCCGTACCCTTGAGTGTTGCTACCAACGGTTCGGTTGCAGGCTGACTGGTGCCGTTGCCGAGGCTGGAAATTGCGGTATCGACGATGTCAACGCCGCCTTCGATTGCTTTGAGAATGGTCATATCGCCGGTGCCTGCGGTGTTGTGGGTGTGAAGATGAATCTTCATATCGTCGCCGAGGCGGGCCTTGATGGCTTTTACAAGCTCGTACGCTTCGTAAGGCAAAAGTAGGTTTGCCATATCTTTTATGCAGATGATGTCCGCGCCTTCGTTGGCAAAGGTTTCGGCAAGATTTACGAAATATTCGCGGGTGTGCACCGGGCTTACGGTGTAGCTCATTGCGCATTCGCAGATGCCGCCGTATTTTTTGGTGGAAGCGATGGCCTGTTTAAGGTTTTTGACGTCATTGAGGGCGTCGAAAATGCGGATAACGTCAATGCCGTTTTTGATGCTGAGGCGAACGAATTCGTCCACGACGTCGTCGGCATAGTGTTTGTAACCCAAAATGTTCTGACCTCTGAACAACATTTGAAGTTTGCTGTTAGGCATGGCTTTTCTCAAAGCGCGCAGCCTTTCCCACGGGTCTTCGTTCAAAAAGCGCAGGCATGCGTCGAAGGTTGCGCCGCCCCAGCATTCAACGCTGTAGTAGCCCATTTCGTCGATGGTTTTTGCAATCGGCAGCATTTCCGACAGCTTCATACGAGTTGCCGCCTGCGATTGATGCGCGTCTCTTAATACGGTTTCTGTAACGAGAATTTTTTTAGACATATATTACCTCTTATAAGAACATTGCGATAAGCACGCCGGCCGCGACAGTGCTGCCGATAACGCCGGCCACGTTAGGGCCCATTGCGTGCATGAGCAAATAGTTTTGCGGATCTTCTTTCCTGCCGACGTCCTGCGCCACGCGAGCTGCCATAGGAACAGCCGAAACGCCCGCCGCGCCGATAAGCGGATTGATTTTACCTTTGGTGAGCTTGCACATAAGTTTGCCGAGAAGCACGCCGCCTGCGGTGCCGAACGAAAATGCCACGACGCCCAGAACGATGATGCCGAGAGTTTTCCATTGCAGGAAGATAGGAGCGTAAGCTTTGCTGCCCACGATGAAGCCGAGCAAAATGGTTATGGTGTTTATAAGGCCGTTTGCCGCGGTGTTGACGAGGCGAGGAACCACGCCGGATTCTTTGAACAGGTTGCCGAGCATCAGCATACCGACCAGCGGCAAAGCGCTAGGCAGGAATATGCCGACGATTGCGGTAACGATGATCGGGAACAGAACTTTTTCTTTTTTGGAAACGGGCCTCAGCTGTTCCATTCTGATTTTCCTTTCTTCCTTGGTGGTCAGAGCTTTCATGATAGGAGGCTGAATGACCGGAACCAAAGCCATATAGCTGTAAGCGGCGATTGCGATTGCAGGAAGAAGTTCAGGTGCGAGCTTGGACGTAACGTAAATTGCCGTCGGGCCGTCTGCTCCGCCGATGATGCCGATGGAGGCCGCCTCTTTAGGAGTGTAACCGAGAAGCAACGCGAATATGAAGGCCATAAAGATGCCAAGCTGCGCCGCGGCGCCCAGAAGCAGGCTCTTCGGGTTTGCGATAAGCGGACCGAAATCCGTCATAGCGCCGATGCCGAGGAAGATGAGCGGCGGGAAAATAACCCATTCTACGCCTTTGTATATGTAGTAGAACAAACCGAAATCGGAAACCACCACGTGTTCGAACGTAACGCTTGCGCCCGCGGAAGCTTCAATGGCCGTCTTAAGCGCGGCCACGATTTCCGATTCCTTTCCGCTGACGGTTACGCCGTAAACCTGACAGAGGTTTTCAAGCGTGCCGCTTGCGACCACCGCGCCGGACGCGTCGGTAAAAGTATAGCCGTAGGTGCCGTACAAAATGTTGTAGGCGCCCGGAAGATTGATAAGGACTACGCCGAACGCAATGCCCAAAAGCAAGGTCGGTTCGTATTTTTTCACGACGGCAAGGTAAATCAGCAAGCAACCCACCGCGACCATAAACAGCAATCCCCAGATGCCGAAATGATAGTTTTCGTAATAAGCGAAATCATTTGCGACGAAACCGGTGCTGTTCCAAAGGTCCTTAAGGGAGTCAACCAGCGATTTGCCTGCGGCCGAAGTCAAGCCGTAAAACATTGTGGCCTCCTATTCGATGACAGCCAGAACGTCGCCGGTGTTGACGGTTGCGCCCTTCTGAACGAGAACGGTGATGCGACCGGAAGCGTTTGCGGCGATGTCGTTTTCCATTTTCATGGCTTCGAGAACGATGACTGCTTCGCCTTCTTTCACGCTTTGACCGTCTTTGACTTTAATATCGTTGACGGTGCCAGGCATCGGAGAGGTAAGTTTGACGCCGCCCTGCGGAGCTTTTACGGCCGGAGCCGACGGAGCGGAAACGGCAGCCGCGGCAGGGGCCTGAAGGGCCGGGTGTGCGGAGACTTCTTTGAGTCGGCCGCGTCTGCGGACACTTCTTCGAGTTCTACAACATAATTTTGACCATTGACGTTAACATTGAATTTACGCATAATTCTTTCTCCAACTAAATTTTTCTTATACTTTTGACAGCGTATTTTTTGTCGCTGCCGGTTTTGGACGCTTCCTCGGAAAGGACCACGTTCAAGGTTGCCATGATTGCCGCCTGAAGTTCCTCGTCGTTTTCGGACGCGGAAACGGTTTCAACGGGCGCAGAAGCTTTTTCAGGCCCCAAAGCGGCTTTCTTCTGATTGAACATTTTTTCGAAAATCTTCAACACGCCGACAAGCAGGAAAAGCATCAAAAAAACGACGCCGAGCCCGATGAGGGTGGTCTGTGCGCCGAGAACAAGGTTGTCGACGATTTCGGATGCAAGAAAACTTAAAACCATTTTCACCTCTCGATGCGAATTGCCGCATCATATATAAAATTATTTACCATTTGTTAAACCGATTATTATATAAACAGTCGATTGTCCCAAATTTGCCTATTTTAGATTATAGACGAAATTGTCAACATTTGCAAGCGTTTTTTCGAGTGAAAATTTCATTTTCAGACAAATTTGTCATTAAAAAAACCGCAGAAAAATTCTGCGGCCGATTTTATAAGTTTTTGAGATATTCCACTTCGAAATCGGAAAGGTATCTGGTCTTTCCGCGACCGAGGCCGCCGAGGCGCAAATCGCCGATTGCGACTCGCTTCAAAAACACCACGTTTTTGCCCACGGCTTCGAACATTCTGCGAATCTGGCGGTTCTTCCCTTCGAAAATGGTCATTTCGTATTTGAAAATTTTGCCGCCCTGTTCGGTTTCTTTGAATTTGATTTTGGCGCGTTTGGTTTTCACACCGTCAAGCGTAACGCCCTTTCTCAAAAGCGCAAGGTCGTTTTCGGGAACTTCACCCTCCACCTTCACGACATAAGTTTTAGGGATTTCGTGGCTCGGGTGCGTGAGATAGTTCGCAAGCTCGCCGTCGTTGGTGAAAAGAAGCAAGCCTTCGCTGTCGTAGTCCAGTCGTCCCACCGAGAACACGCGAACGTCGGTTTCCAGATAGTCGTAAACGGTTTTTCTGTTTTTGTCCTCGTCCTGCGCCGTGCAAACGCAACCTTTCGGTTTGTTCATCATAAGATAAACTTTCCTCTCAGCCTGTTTCAAAACGACTCCGTCAACCGACACCACGTCGGATTTGTCGTTGATTTCCACGCCGAGCTTGGTAACGACGGCGCCGTTCACCTTGACTTTGCCGTCCGAGATAAGTTTGTCCGCGCCCCTTCTGGACGCCACGCCGCATTCCGCGATAAATTTGTTGAGTCTGACTATCATTCGTCCTCCGTCTGCCGCCAAGGCAGTCAAAATGTTATTTTCCTTGCATTGTAGTAAAAACCGTGGAAAAAATCAAGCGATTTTCGGCATATACGTCAAGTTTTCCGACGGTTTCGCCGATCTTCACTCCCGCAGGAATAACGTCGTTGAATTTTGCGTCAAGCCTTACGGTGGCCGCTTCGCTTTCCGTCAGCGGAAATTCGGGCGAATTTTTCGGCATGCAAAGCACTCTCCCGCCTTTTTCGGTTTTCAACCAGTAGGCGTTTTCTTCCGCAAAATAAAGCGGTTTCATTTTATATTTCGAAAAACAGTTTTCAAGCAATTTTGCGCTTTCGTTCCACATATCCGAAACGTTTAAGACCACGGAAATAAGCCGCATATTCTCTCGTTTTGCCGACGTAACCAAGCATCTTCCCGCTTTTTTGGTGTAGCCCGTCTTGACGCCGTCTGCGCCGTCTAAGAGCGACAGCATCTTGTTTTTGTTTTTCAGATAGCGCCGGCCTTCGCCGTCTGCGCCGGGGATGGTCGCCGATTTTGCCGAAACGATACTTCTGAAATCCTCGTTTTTCATGGCGTATGCGGTGATGACGGCAAGGTCGTAGGCCGAAGTGTAATGGTTGTCGTCGTGCAGGCCGTGCGGATTTACGAAGTGCGAATCCTTAAGCCCGAGTTTTGCGGCGAGGTTGTTCATCAAAACGGAAAAATTCCACACGTTCCCCGCAGTTACAACGGCAAGCGCCACGGCTGCGTCGTTTCCGGAGCGAAGCATCAGACCGCAGAGCAAATCCCTCACGGTAAGCTTTTCGCCCTCCGTAAGATAAATGCTGCTGCCCTCCGTCCCGACCGCCACTTTCGGCACGGCGACCACCCTGTCCAGATTTTCGGTATGCTCGATAACGGTTATCGCCGTAACGATTTTAGTGGTCGAAGCGTTGGGAAGCCGCAAGTGTTCGTTTCTTGCAAAAAGCACCCTCAGCGACGTTTGTTCCAAAACTATTTCCGCGCTCGAACCGCTTGCCATTGCAGGCTTTTCGGGAATTATCCAAGTAAAACCGAAAGCAAGCGCGACTACGAGCGTTATTTCAACAAGCTTAACGCGTTTTTCAACAAATTTGCCCATTTGTCCTCCGTGACGCTGTCGTCGATTTTCAAAAACGAGGTTCGGCAGGCGTTTACGCTGACGAAGCCTATCGGCGTTATCGTTGCGCCCGCGCCTATGCCGCCCGCGTAAGGAAGCGATCCTTGCTCCGTTTCGTAATTAAAACCGTATTCGCCGCCACCCGAAACGTAGCCGAAGCTGACCTTTGAAATGGGTATAACGACGTTTCCGTCCGAAAGCCTGACGGGCGTGCCCACGATGTTATCCGCGTCAATACCCGACTTTACGGTGTCGAACGTATTTTTGATGATTTCCGAGATGTTGTTTGACATTTTCTTCCCTCCGCTATTTTTGTTAGCGTGTCCCAAACGGACAGTTTTATGCAAATTTCAAAGCTGCCGAAAAACCGCTCGCCGCCCGACGGCACGACGGTTTTTTTCACCTTAACGCCGCCTGCGCTTTTTGCTACCGCCAGAACCGAATTTATTGCGCCGAGAATAAGCGCCGTTTTGTACGAGTCCGAAAAGCCGCCGAAAACGTAGGCCGAAATCTCGTTGATTTTAGCTGCTTTTAGCACGGCTTTTATCGGAAAAAACCTTTTCTTTTTGCCGTTTCGGCGCTTGTTTTGTCCGCCTGATTTAAGCGTGATTTTTTTGATTTTTCCGAAAAACTCCAAAAAAACGCCCTCGACTATTATATAAAACCGCGCTTTTGCGACTAATACGCCCCAAATCCTGACTTCCACTGACGAAAAGCCGTAGTCCGCCGCGACGTAAAACGAAAGCCTGATTTTGTGTCTGACGAGCACTGCCGCCACAAGCGCGATTAAAACCAAAAAGCAAAAGAAAAAAGCCATACCTTTAGTGTACGGCTTTTTGCAAAAACTATGTTATTCGAAAATTTCGACGTCTTCCCCGTCCAGAAAATCGTCATCGTCGTCGTCATCGGAGAAAATGTCGAAGTCTTCGTCGGTGATCTTTTCGTTTTCGGGAGAAACCTTGTCCCTCGGCCCCGTGAGAATGTCGGGGATTTTGTATTCGGGCTTGTCGGGACCGACGATAATTTCGTCGGGAGTGTCGTCCGAGAATATCTTTCTGTTTGCGTAAAGGGTGTCGCGGGAGGCGTTGTAGTTCTGCTCGAAAACGGCAATGCGCTCCAGAACCTGCCCATAGTCAGGCAGATCTTCGATGTTTTCAAGCTGAAAACGCTTCAAAAATTCGTCCGTCGTTCCGAAAAGCACCGGATGACCGACGGCGTCTTTTCTCCCCACAACCTCGATAAGGCCGGCTTTTGCAAGCATGGAAATCTGATATTCGACGGTGGTTACGCCCCTTATTTCCTCAAGCTCCGGTCTGGTTATCGGTTGACGGTAGGCAATGATTGCCAGAACCTCCAAAAGCGATTTGGAAAGCTCTCTCTCCTTTATCGGAGTCAGAACCTCGGCAAGAGTGTCGCCGTAGGCGGGATTTGTGCTGAATTGATATTTGTCGTTGAAGCTCAAAAGCAAAATGCCGCTGTCGCCGGAATACTGCTCTTTCAGCTCCTCGATGATTTTGGTAAGTTCTCTGGTGGTAAGCGCGGGGATTTTTTCCACTATGTCCTTTTTGCCGAGCGGTTCGCCGCTTGCAAAAATCAATGCTTCGACCACGTTTTTAATGTTGTTCAAATTCGTTATCCCCCTCGAGGTTGATAGGAAGCGCGCCTTCGGCAAGCTCCAAGTAAATGTCGCCGAACGTGTCGTCCTGCGTGGTTTTTATGACCTGACGTTTGACAAGCTCCAGAAGCGCCAAAAACGTGTTGACGATCTCCAGCCTTGTGAAATCCTCGTCGAAAAGACTGAAAAGATCCAGTTTCTTTTCCGAAAAAATGCGCTGCGCGATGTAGCTTATGCGGTTGGAAACGGAAAACCGTTCCTTCATAACCTTTTTCGGTTCGATGTCGGCTTCCCTGCGGTTCAAGCGGTCGATGAGGCGCGCGTAAGCGTCCAGCAGCTTATCCATCGAAAAGTTTTTGATGCTCAGGCGATAGTCCTCGTCCGTGTAAACGGGCTCGCGGTAAAAGCGGTTCGTGGTTTCCAGTTCTTTTATCCTTTGCGACATGGTTTTGAACATTTCGTACTCTTTCAAGCGGTCGATAATGCTCTTCTGCGCTTCTTCTGCTTCTATCGAGGCATCGTCCTCCGTAGGCAGAATGTGCACCGATTTAATGTAAATAAGCTCCGAAGCCGTGGTCAGAAATTCCCCTGCGTATGCAAGCTCGGCTTCGTCGAATTTTTCTACCTTCGAAATAATTTCGAGATATTGCTTCGTTATGTCCGAAACGAAAAGCTCGTCGATGTCGAGTTTTTTGTTTTTCAGCATGAACAACAGCAAATCCAACGGGCCGTCGAAATGCGACAGGAAAAAGACGTAGTTCTTTCGGCCGGTTATAAAGTCCTCGTCGGTTTTGTAGAAGGTTACGTTTTCGTAGCCCTCAACGACGTTATCCTCAAAATCGTAGTGGCCTGTCGACGCTATTTCGCCCTGAACGTCTGAGATAATCAAATGTTCTTTTTTAAGTTCGTCCGCCATCAGAACGTCCACCCTCCGAAAATCAATGAAAACAGCTTTTCAATAAGCCCCGAAACGAAGCCGACGTATATGCCCAAAACGTCCAGCGACGGAACCAGCGTGCCGAAAACCACCAGGCCTATCAGAATATAGTTGCCGTATTTGAGCAAAAATTCGGTAACCTTCGAGCGCGGCGCAAGCGCGGACAGCACTCTGAACCCGTCCAAAGGATAAAGCGGCAAAATGTTGAACGCGATAAGCGAAAGGTTTATGGAAACCGAATAATAGAAAAACAGATAAAAAAGCAGAATTATGCGGCTCCAAAGCTCCGACGATTCCGTGTTGCCGAAAATTTTGTAGGTCAAAAAGCCCAGAAGATAGCACAAAAACGCAATGACGAAGTTTGCGCCGACGCCCGCAAGCGAAACGGTCAGCACACCTTTTTTGACGTTTTTGAAGTTTCTGTAATCGACGGGAACCGGTTTTGCCCATCCGAAGCCGACGAAAAGCATCATCAAAAAGCCTATCGGATCGAAATGCTTTGCGGGATTGAAGTTGAGCCTGCCCGCCATTTTTGCCGTCGGATCGCCGTTTAAGAGCGCAACGTAGCCGTGCGCCACTTCGTGGCACATAATCGCAACCATAATCGCGCCGAGAATGGCCAAAAGATATATAAAAATTTCGACGGCCGAACGCCCGCTCTGAAAAAGCTGAATGATGAACATAGTTAGTCCTTAGTTTAATTTAGATAATTATACTCCAAAGCCGCCGATTTGTCAAACGTCTTTCAAAACTAAACGCCCGCCATATAGCGAGCGTTCGTTTGCACGTTTACCATTCTTTGAATATTTTTCCGATTTCGTCCCAAAGGTTTGATTTTTCGACGCTTGATGCAAAGTGCAGAGTCTGCTCCGCAACCTGTCTGTCGCCGTCGTAAACCACGATCTTCCCCGCAACGTCGCCGGCTTTAAGCGGAGCTTTGACCTTATTCGGCAAAACGTACTCGATTCGGTATTGAGTGTCGTCGCCTCTTTCGGCAATCACCCTAAGGTCCTCCGAAAGCGTAACACCGACCGTCTTTTGCTTACCTCTCGACACCTTGACGTCCCTGACGCCCTCTTCCGCTCTCAGCACCACTTTACATTCGAATTTTGAAAAACCGAAGTCGAAGAGTTTGGATACCAGCGCGTTACGTTCCTTGGAGGTTTTTGCCCCCATAACCGTGGCGACTATTCGGACGCCCTGCCGTTTAGCCGAAGCCGACAGACAGTACATCGCTTCGCTCGTAAATCCGGTTTTGCCGAGGTCGCAACCCTTGTAGTATCTGACGAGCTTGTTGGTGTTCGTCATAACGGTCGTTCTGCCGTCGGGGTGTTTGAAATCTTCAAGCCAAATAGAACAAAACTTTTTGTAAAGCGGATATTTGACGAGCTCTTTGGTCATGACGTTGACGTCTTTTGCGGTGGAATAGCCGCCGATTTTAGGAAGACCGGTGGCGTTAACGAAGTTCGTATCCTTCATTCCGAGCTCTGCCGCGCGCCTGTTCATCATAGAAACGAAGCCGTCTTCACTGCCGCCGATATGTTCGGCAAGTGCCACCGCGCCGTCGTTTGCCGACGCAACGACGACAGATTTCAAAAGTTCTTCAAGCTTTATGCTGTCCCCCGCGTCCAAAAACACCTGACTTCCGCCCATGGAAGCCGCGTGTTCGGAGATTTCGACGTTGTCGCCTTGCGAAATCTTTCCGCCGTCCAAAGCCTCCAAAGTCAGCAGCGACGTCATGATTTTGACCATGCTTGCAATAGGTTTGCGATCGTTCTCGTTTTTGGCGTAAACGACCTTGCCCGTTTGATATTCGGTTACGTAAACGGAATTTGCGCCCGAAAAATCGACTTCCGCCATAGCGTTTTCAGCGCCCGAAGGTATCACTGTCGCCATTGCCCCTACCGCGAAAATCGTCAATAAAAATGTAACAAAAACTTTTTTAAGCATATTTTTCACCTCGCCCATAGTCTTTGCAAAGCAAAAAAATTTATTCCTAAAACCTGATTACGTCGAAAAACGCCCCGAAAACGAGGTTCAGAAGCACGATGGCCAAAAAGTTCACTCCGTAAACGCAAAGCGCGTCTTTCAGGCCGCTTGCTCCGTTAAAGCAAACGCACGATTTCAGCTTCACCGAAACCAGTCCCAGACAAAACGCCGAAAAACACGCAAGCGGAACGTACAGGAGCGTCAGATTGATTATCCCCCAAACCCCGCCGAATTTCACAAGCATAAAAAAGGCTCTGCCCCAAAACGTGAACATCACCGCAACTAGCGCCGCCATAACGGTTTGTTGCCCCTTAAAGCAATATGCCCGAGTAAAATATACCGCCGCGTAAGCAACCAGCATGATAAGGCTGTATCTGACGATGATGTTTTTATAGACGAGGTCGTCGGGTTCGTTGTCGGGATTTTGGATAAATATGCCGATAACTATGCCCGCGCCCGCAGAAATCACCACCGCCAAAAATGCGGCCATATTTTCTTTTATAAGATATTTGATGCCGTCGAAGGCTTGTTTGCGGTATTTCATACCAAAGTATATGCCGCGGCGGCGGTCGTTGTTACGCTTTCATCAAACTTTCCAAAGCGGTGAAAACGAATTGTTTGTTCGACGGCTTGCCCTTTTTCTGATCGACGGTTTCTCCGAACTCCGAGTAAAGCCTGTCCACGTCGGCCTTAAGCCAGGCGGCGGATATGGCGTTTTGAATGTCCTTTTCGATGGTGTCGGCGCTTTTAAGGTATTTTTCCGACAATTTTCTGTAGCCGACGTATTTAAGCGGCAGAATGTCTTCGCCGGTTGCGGCGAGATAAATCAGCTCTGCAAGCATATTGTAGCCCGCAAGGTTAGGCGTGAAGCCCAGCGACAACATATAATTTTTGATTTTCGAAAGCATAATTTCCTCCATAGACAAAATAATAGCGCATTCTCACAAACGATAAATGCGCTATTTTGAAGAAATTTGGTTTGTTTTGAACTTTTAGAGCATCCACCCTACGTAAATCCCGTAGCCCTTGGTCGGATCGTTGACAAAAACGTGCGTTACCGCGCCGACCAGTTTGCCGTTTTGCAAAATGGGACTTCCGCTCATACCTTGGACGATGCCGCCCGTGGTTTCCAAAAGTCTTCTGTCGGTAACCGAAATCAACAGACCTTTCTCTTTGGGACTAGCGTCGGCGCCGGATTTTATGATTTGAATTTCATATAAGTCCGGTTCGTCGCCGCCTATCGTCGTGTAAACGTAGGCCTTGCCGGGTTTCACTTCGTTCGAGGAAGCGACCTCGACGGTTTCGAGATCCAGCTTGCCCACGTCCAGAACTCCGAACACACCGAATTTGGTGTTCGACGTAACGTAACCGATTTTGTCGGTCAGTTCGTTGTAAGTTCCGATCAAAGCTCCGGGGACGCCTTTTTTGCCTTTCTCCACACCTTTTATCGCGGCTTCATAGATATTTCCCGAGTTTAGCTCGGTGTTCAATCCCGATTCCACGTCGTAAATCATGTGCCCGAGAGCTCCGAAGCTTCCGTCGGTATTGACAAAAGTCAGAGTTCCGATGCCGTCAACTTGTTCTTTGACTCTCAGTCCCAGCGTTTTTCTGCCTGTAAGCGCAGATACCGCCGGCGTTACGGTGATTTTGTAAGATTCGGTTTTTCTCAAAAAATCCGCTTCGATTTGACTCTTGCCTCCGATTTCGCGCTCGAGTTCGGCAACGGTGGAAATTTTTACGCCGTCAACGGCCGTAAGAACGTCCCCCGTTCTGACATCCAAGCCCGCAAGCGGGGTTTCAAGTCCCGTTGGCGTTACCACCGAACCGACACCCACTACGATAAGTCCTTCGGCTCTCACGCTTATGCCGAGCGGATACCCGCCCAGATACACTCTTTCGGAAATTATTTTTCCTTTCGTGGTTTTCAGCGTAAAAGCGTCCAAAAACTTATAAGTCAAAGTAAAGTCGCCGTCATTTGTCGTCAGGCTGTGCGAGAGAAACGGCAAATCGTTTTCCCGATGGCATAAAGCTCGCCTCGTACAACTTGCGGCGCCGTCTGCCGAGCTTATCCATCCCGCATAAACGGAAACGATAAGCACGACAAGCGCAACTAAAAGTTTTGGCAACCTTTTCTTCATACCACTATCATGCCACCCGAAAACTTTTTTATTCAAAAAAACGGCGCCGAACTTAAATTCGTCGCCATTTTGCCTAAAATTTGTCGTTTTGTTATGAATTTCGGCCTAAATTATAATAGTTAAGCCTGTTTTTTGCGGTTTTCTTTGTAAGCCAAAGCGTGCTTTTTCATTTCGGTTGCGTGCAAAGCCGCATAGTCGCTGTACTCTTTGCCGCCGACGAGTCTGGCAATCTCTCTGATTTCGTCATCGCCCGAAAGGAGTTTCAGGTTGGTCGAGGTCTTGCCTCCCGAAACGGTTTTTTCGATGAGATAATGCGTGTCCGCCATCGAAGCCAGCTGCGGCAAATGCGTAACCGCAATGACCTGACGGTCGTAAGCAATATTGTAAAGCTTCTCCGCCACCACCTGCGCGATGTTGCCGCTGATGCCCGTGTCTATTTCGTCAAACACCATGGTGCCGATGTCGTCGAGGCGCGCCGTGATGTTTTTTAAGGCGAGCATAAATCTGCTCATTTCACCGCCGGAAATGATTTTCGCAAGCTCTTTAAGCGGTTCGCCGACGTTTGGCGAAATCAAAAATTCCACTTTGTCGGAGCCGGAAGACGCAGGCGCAGTCGGTTTGAAATCCACTTTGAAGGTGCTGCTGCCCATTCCGAGGTCCTTAAGCTCGCCGAAAATGTCCTTTTCAAACTTTTTGGCAAAGCTTTTTCGAAGTTCCGAAAGCTTTTCGCACTCGGCTTCGAGTTTAGAGGAAGCCATTGCGATGTTCTCCTTAAGCTCCTCGACAAGCTCGGCGGAATTTGCAAGCATATCGTGCTCCGCTTTTATCTTGTCGTAAAATTCGGTAACGTCCGAAATGGTAGCGCCGTATTTCTTTTTCACCTGACGAATGACCGAAAGTCGGTTTTCGATCCACTCGAGACGCCTTTCGTCAAACGCGTTGGAACCCAAAAGCTGTTCCAAAGTGTCGGAAACGTCCCTGAGTTCGATTTTTGCCGATTCGATGCGGCCCACAATTTCCTTTATCTCGTCGTCGTAATCGGAAATCTGCGCCAAAAGCTGTTTTGCGGTGTTGAGGTCCGCTATGACGGAACGCTGTTCGTAGCCGTCCAGAATCTGTCTGGATTCCTCCAGGCCCGACGTGATTTTTTCGGCGTTCCTGAATTTTTTGCGTTCGGCAAGCAAATTGTCCTCTTCCTCCGGGTCCGAAAGGTTTGCCTTTTCGATTTCCTCGATCTGATAAGCCAAAATGTCCAGTCGTCTTTCCCTGTCGCCGTCTGCGCCGAAAGCCGAAAGCTGCTTTTCGTAAGCCTTGAGCTCGGAATAAATTTTTGCCACCTTCGCTTTTTGCGAAGCGATTTTGTCGCCGCCGTAAGCGTCCAGAAGCAAAAGATGATTGTCCGTTTTAAGAAGCGATTGATGTTCGTGCTGACCGTGAATGTCGCAAAGAAGCTCCGTAAGTCCCTTGAGCACCGACAACGTAACCAGATTGCCGTTTATGCGGCACTCGTTTTTGCCGGAAACCGTCATTTGACGCCTTAAAATCAAAACCTCTTCCGCCTCGATGCCCTGACTATCCAAAAAAGCCCCGACGTTAGGCGTCAGGTAATTTTCGAAAACCGCCTCGACCTGCGCCTTGTCCTCGCCGAAGCGAATGAGGCCTTTGTCGGCCCTTTCGCCCAAAACGAAGTTCAGTGAGTCGATGACGATGGATTTGCCCGCGCCCGTTTCGCCGCTTAAAATGTTCAAACCGTCCAAAAGCTCGACGGTTACGTCGGTGATCAGCGCGATATTTTTGATGTGCAGAGTTTTAAGCATTTTGCCCTAATCCAAAAGCGAGGTAAGTTTTTGCACGATGCCCTCGACGTGCGACAGATTTTTGATAGCCAAAAACACGCAGTCGTCGCCCGCGACCGTACCGATGATTTCTTCTATGTTCATTTTGTCGATAAGCGTGCAGGCAGAAGCCGCCGCGCCCGGCAAAGTTTTCACCACGATAAGGTTGCCCGCTTCGTCGATGCTCATCACCGATTCGCGGAACAAATTGAGCATTTTGGCGTTGGTGTGGCCGTCCCTGCCTTGCGGTTGGGAATATTTGTAGGTCTTTTCCGGCGTCATAACTTTTATGAGGCCAAGCTCCTTTATATCCCTCGAAACCGTGGCTTGCGTAACCTTGAAGCCTTCTTTTATGAGGGCGTTCGCCAGGTCGGATTGAGTTTCTACGTTGGTTTTGTTTATGATTTCCAACAGCTTAAGTTGTCTTGAAGATCTTGCCATGATATTATCCTTTGTGATGTTCGTCTACTTTGGTTACGCCCCAGACGTTGAGCTTTTCGATGAGTTTGTCGAAGAACCCTTGGTCGGTCAGCTTGATGAATTTTGCCGATTTTGTCGATTTTTTGATCACGACGTCCGTTCCGTTTTGCAAAAAAACAATGCTGCGGCCGTCTAAAACCAGTTGTACGAAGCCCGAAGCCGCGCTGCCCGAAATTTCCACCTCGGAACTATCCGAAACGACGACAGGCCTTGCGTGCAGGCTGTGCGCGCATATAGGATTGAGCACCATTGCCGAAACGTCCGGCGACACAATCGGTCCGCCTGCGCTTAAAGAATAACCCGTGCTTCCCGTCGGCGTCGCCACAAGGTAAGCGTCGCTTATAAATTTGTCCAAAAACTTGCCGTTCACCTTAACCTGAAATTTTGCGGGTCTGGTGTCCGAGCCTTTTGAAACGACGCATTCGTTCAAAGCTTCGTATTTTTCGCCGTTCGCCGCAACCTCAAGAAGCATTCTGGATTCCGTGGTGAAATTGCCTTCCACGATTTCGCTCACCGTTTTTTCCGAAAACGCTGCGTACTCTATTTCCGTCAAAAAACCGAGCCTGCCGATATTTACGCCGAGGATAGGCACTTCCGTTCCCGCCGTAAGACTGACGAGGTTAAGAAGCGTTCCGTCGCCGCCAAGCGCAACCAAAACGTCAAAACTTTGGTTTACGGCATAAAAAAATTCCGGCGTGTGAGTTTCCACGCTCAGAATTTCCGCCGAAATTCCCCTCTCCGTAAAAGCCTTTTTGAGGGTTTCGGCCTTATGTTTGCCAACGTCTATGTCGCAGTTAGTAAAAATTCCGATATGCATAAAACTTCCAAATATCCTTGTTCTATACACACATTATACTACTATTAAACAAAATTGACAAATATTTATTCGACGTTATTCAAAAATTCTTTGGTTAAATCCGTAAGATATTTTTTGCCGGGGACGATATTTTCGAAAAGCGCCGTGTATTCGACGTTCTTGTTTTCGAAAAATCTCGGAACTGCGCAGACGTCCAAAAGTCCAAGGCCTATGCTTTTTGCAAATTCCACCACGTCTGACACGGCTTTAAGCCTGTCCGAAACGCTCGTGACTATACCGCTTTTTGACGCTCTGTGGCCTATTTCGAATTGCGGCTTAATGAGCGCGACGATTTTTCCGTCCTCTTTAAGCACGCTTTTTATCGGCAAAAGCACCAGCTTTAAGGAGATGAAACTGACGTCAACGGTTACGAAATCGACTTTTTCGCCCAAAACCTCCTCCGTCAGATATCTTGCGTTGATTTTATCCCTGACGACCACGTTCGGATTGTTTTTAAGATCAATCGGCAGCTGACACTCCGCAACGTCCACGGCGTAAACGGTTTTGGCTCCGTTTTTTATCATAAAATCCGTGAACCCGCCGTTCGACGCGCCGACGTCCGCCGCTACCTTATCCGTAAACGAAAGTCCGAAAACCGCGGCGGCTTTTTCAAGCTTGTATGCGCCGAGGCTCGCGTAACCTTCGTCTATGATTTTCACGTCGTCGGCGTCCGTTACCTCCGCGCCTGCTTTGGTAACGGTTTTTCCGTTAACGAAAACCGCGCCTTTTTTTATGAGGTTTGCGGCCTTCGACCGCGACGCAAGCGAAAATTTTTCGGTTATAAAGTTATCTAATCTCATCCAGAATCCTTTTCGTTATTTTCTCAACCGTAAGTCCCGCGCTCTCCAAAAGCTCGTCTTCGGACTCCGTCGGATAAAATTTGTCCGGCACGACGAAGCGAATGACCTTTGCGTTTATCTTGTTGTCGCAAAAGTATGCGAGCACGCTTTCCGACAAGCTCCCCGCCGAAACCTCGTCCTCGATGATAATAATCGGGTTTTTGCACATAAGGTCAAGAGCCTCGGTGTCCAGCGGTTTTATGAATTTTGCGTTGACAGTACTTAAATTTAGGCCGTTTTGTATAATAGTTCCTGCAACTTTGACCGCCAAATCGTAGCAAACCGCCCCCGAAGTCAGAATATAGCCGTCAACGAAGTCCTCACCCTTGTGATAATCCCATTTGCCGTAGCGAACAGGCAAAACGAAGTCGTCGAAGCTTTTTTGACTCTTCGGATATTTCACCACGAGCGGCCCGTCGAAGGTTAAGGACCAGTCGATGATTTTTTCAAGCTCCTCTTTGTTTTTAGGCGCGCAAACGGTGAAGTTCGGCATAAGATTGAACATATTTGGAGAGCTTATGCCCTGATGCGTTTCGCCGTCGCCCTCCACGAGGCCCGCTCTGTCCATAAGCACGGTAACGGGAAGACGCGGAAGCGCAACGTCTGTCATCAGCTGATCGAAAGCGCGTTGCATAAAGCTGCCGTAAACCATAAGATACGGTTTCAAACCGCCTTTTGCCATTGCGGCGCACATGGTTGCGGCGTGCTCCTCGGCAATGCCGACGTCCACAAATCTTTCGGGATAGATTTCCGAAAACTTTTCAAGCCCCACGCCCTGCTTCATTGCGCAAGTAACCGCAACGAGGTTTTTGCATTTTTCCGCCGCTTTCAAAATCGCATCTCCCGCAACCCGGCTGTACGTTTTTCCGCGTTTCTCGGAGTTTTGCACCGAGTGAAAACCTTCGGGATTGTCGCTTGACGGCTTGTCGCCCATGCCTTTTTTGGTCAGAACTCTTATGACGACGCTCGTTTCCGATTTTTTAGCGGCTTCGAGCGCCGGAATAAGCGACGAAAAATCGTGCCCGTCCACGTCGTCAACGTAGGAAAAACCGAATCTTTCAAAAAACTCCTTGGTGTTTTTGCGGTCGGACAGATTTTTTGCCATAAGTCCAACGGTCGGCGAAATGGTCATGTTGTTGTCGTTTAACACGATGATTTGTTTTTCTCCGAGCGTGGACGCGTCGTTCAATGCCTCGTAGCACATGCCGCCGCCCAAAGCGCCGTCGCCCAAAACGGAAATGATTTCGTATTTTTCACCGCAAAGCTTCCTTGCGCGCATTAGCCCGACTGCCAAGCTGAGGCTTGTGCTGGCGTGGCCTGCGTAAAACGGATCGCATTCGCTTTCCGTCGGGTTCGGGAACCCCGAAAGCCCGCCCTTTTTTCTGATCGTGCGGAAAGCTTCTTCTCCACGCGTCAAAATTTTGTGCGCGTAGCATTGATGCCCGACGTCGAAAAGAAGCTTGTCGGTCTTAAAATCGAAAACCTTGTGCAACGCAACGGTGAGCTCCACCACTCCGAGATTGCTTGCAAGGTGGCCGCCGTTTTTATAGGTTACCTCCGTAACCAGAAAACGGAGCTCTTTTGAAAGCTCCGTAAGTTCTTCGTTTGACATATTTTTGAGATTTTTAGAAAGAAAATCGCCCATTATTTCTCCTTTTGGAAAACGGATAAAATGCGGCTGGTGAGCATAACGAACTCCTTGCTTTTGTTGATGGCAACGGTTTTGAGGCAGGCTTTTCCTCCGACCGTCATAGCCGACACCAGCGCAGAAACGCCGACGGCAAGGATTTTTTCCGGCGCGGACGGCAACGATTCGACGATTTTCAAAACCAGAGTCGCCGTGCACGCACCCGACATAATGCTGCAGCAGTCGCCGATAACGTCGTTGCAAATGTTTGAAACCACTTCGGCGTTTTTGACGAGCTTGATTGCGGTTTTGCTGCCCTTAACCTTTCTTGACGCCATGGAAACCAGCGGCGCGAGCTCGCACGACGTAACCGAAACGCCTACGCCGTCGAAAATTATGCCCATCGCCACGAACACCAACAGCAAAATGCTGGTGAACACTATGCCCAGGCTTTCAGTCATTTCCGACAATATACTGAAAAACGCCGACAAGATGAAGGTGATGATAAAAGCCTTCAATGCCCAGCGACGTTTAAGACCGCCCTTCTGTTTTTTCGAGTGCGGCTGTTTTTCTTTTTTTTGCGACTTCGGGACGCTTGCGTCCTCGGTTTTTTGTTCCAAAGCGGCCGAACTGCCGCTGTCAGAGCTGTCCATATTTCTCCTTATAAAAAAATTTGCGGTGGTGATATGTCAAGTAAACCTTGCGCCTTTAGGTCCGGTAGGCTTTCCCCGCAAACCAACTCGTTGTCGCCAACCAAGAAGTTTCCTATTACGCGCTTACGGTATAGGGTTACCCCGTATACGACCGGACTGCCACTTAGAGCACACTATAATCCTTGACATATCTCTGCCGAACAGTCTAGAAGTTTTCCTTGGCAAACTTTGCGCACATCTATCTTCTTTTGCAACGGCAGTTTCATCGGGCAATCGCTCTATATCGCATTGGCCAACGCAACACGGCGTATTCCCGAATTCACTGCAACCACTCAAAGCAGGCTACTCTGCACACAGCTTTAGCCGCATTGCAGGTTTACCCCTTGCCAGTAAACGATTTTACGTTCACCCAACAAGGCCTCCACGGTAGTTGGGTCGAGATCCGTATGCCATTACGGGTCGCCCAAGAACCTTAACTTCCAGCAACAGCCCGAGTTTGGGCAAAACAGGCCATCACAAGAAACTTCATCGATATGCCCTTTAGCGGTATTTTAACCCCGCCTTCGATGTGGTAGGTCTGACTAGAATACTGCACCACCTAATTTTGAGATATCAAATCATTATACAAATATTAAGTTGTATTTGTTACAATCAAAGCATAAAAACCTTAATTGCACATTAATTATAACACCTTTTTTAAAAAATTACAACAATTTACAGGGGCAATTTGTCCGATATTTCATCGGTAAGCGCCCAAAGTTCTTCCCGCCCCTTAAACGGTTTGACGGCGGCTTTTGCTTTTTCGAGCAGAAGTTTAGCGTCCGCTTTGGCCTTTTCCGCGCCGTAGAAAACGGCGTAATTGCTGTCCGTATTCTCGCCTTTCTTAAGGTCTGCCAAATCGTCTGCAATCTGAAACGCCTTGCCGAAACAAACTGCGTATTCCGAAAGCGCGTCCGTAAGCCCTTCGCTTGCGCCCGCAATCGCGGCGCCGCCCAAAAGCGCGGCCCTAAACAGCGCGCCCGTCTTGAACTCGTCCACCGTTTCCGGCGCCGTAGGCATCGTCGATATGTCGAAAATCTGCCCTTTAATCATTCCCGTGCTTCCCGCTGCGCGCGAAAGTAAGCTTGCCGCGGCGGCTTTTTTCGCGGAATAATTTGCCGCAAGCTCCTCAAAAAGCTTTTCGTATGCAAGGTTCAAAAGCGCGTCGCCGGTGAGCACCGCAATGCTTTCGCCGAATTTGACGTGAACGGTAGGCTTACCTCTGCGAAGCTCGTCGTTGTCCATCGAAGGCAGATCGTCGTGCACCAAGCTGTAGGTGTGGATAAGCTCCACCGCCACGGCGAAGTTTTTGACTTCGTCTTCGTTTGCGCCCGCAATCCTTGCCCCGAGCATCGAAAGAATCGGCCTCAGGCGTTTTCCGCCCGTAGTTAGCGCATAGCAAATCGAAGATTTAAGCGGTTCGGGAACTTCGGTAAGCTCCTTCGCCGTCTCGTCGATCCACCCGTCGGCTTTCATTTTCAAAAGTCCAAAAAGAAGATTTTTCATTTCAGTTAAGGTCTATCGTAAATTCTTCCGTAAGTTTTTTCAGTTCGTCGGTCAAAAGCAAAATTTTGCCTTTGGATTCGTTCAGGCTTTCCAGACATTTTTTGGAAAGCTCGATGCCCTTGTTGTAAAGCGCGATGCTTTCCTCCAGACTTACGTCCTTGTCGTCCAGCTTTTTGGTTACGTTTTCAAGTTCGACGTACATTTCTTCAAAAGTCATATTTTATCCTCCACTTTATCTACGACGGCTTCGAAAGCTCCGTCGGCTCCTCGGGCGGCGATTCGGTCGCCGACCTTCACACCTTTCACCGCCGAAAGCGGTTTTCCTCCCGAATAAATTTTGAAATAACCCTTTTCCAAAGTTTTCACAGGGCTTTTTGCGTCAAGCGTCAAAAGCGCTTTTTCGATCAAATGTTCCTTCTCCGAAAGCTTTGCTGCAACGGAATTTTGCATAAAAAGGCTTGTTTTTTCAAGATTTTTGCACGCCGCCGCCAGTTTTGACTGAACGCAGTTTTGCATTTTCAGGTTCAGAATTTTGATTTTCGAAACGCTTTCCGAAAGGTGCTTGCCGGTTTTCAGGTTTATGGACGTTGCAAGATATTTGGTTTTTTCAAACCCCGAAAGCACTCTCTTTGCCACGGTTACGCGTTGCCGCTCCAAGTTGTCGAGTATGCTTTGACGAA
>HF988633.1:45222-73654 GCA_000434675.1 Faecalibacterium sp. CAG:1138
TGCGGGGTCGCCGCCCTGAGGTCGGCCGCCATATCGGCAATGCTGAAATCGGTTTCGTGTCCGACTGCGGAAATAACCGGAGTTTGCATTTCGAATAGCGCACGCGCCACATCTTCGGTGTAAAACGGCATCAAATCCTCCAGACTTCCACCGCCTCTTGCAAGTATCACGGCGTCAAAACCCAGCTTGTCCACGCTTTTTAAGGCCGCAGCAATTTCTTTTTCCGCGCCTGCGCCCTGCACTCTGACGTCTTTCACCACGATGTCTATCACCGGGTTTTTCAGGCGCACCGTTTTGACGATATCGCGTATGACCGCGCCCGTTTTGCTGGTTACCACGCAAACCTCTTTGTTAAACCTCGGGATAGGCTTTTTGTGGCTCGCGTCGAAAATCCCCTCGGCGGCGAGCTTCTTTTTAAGCTCTTCGATTTGTTTCAGGATAAGTCCTTCGCCGTACGGTTCTATTTTTTGCACCACAAAACTGAACCTGCCGCCTTTTTGATAAAAGTCGGGTCCGCCCACGCAGATAACGCTGTCGCCGTCTTTTGGGATATGCGTTTTAGCGACGTAAAAACAGCTGCACGGCAAGGCGGATTCCTTGTCCTTAAGCGTGAAATAGGCGTGTCCGCCGGAGATTTTGAACCCCGACACTTCGCCCAGCACCGCCACGTTTTTCAGCATGTCTTCGGCGTAGAATATTCGTTTCAAAACCGTCGTAAAGTCGGTTACAGAGATATATTTTCGTTCCATTTTCCCATAAGTCTTTTTTCTGCGCTTTTCACGGTGTTGACCATAAGCATGGCAACCGTCATAGGCCCCACGCCGCCCGGCACCGGAGTGATGAAGGACGCGACCTTTTCCGCCGATTCGAAATCGACGTCGCCAACAAGATGCCCGTCCACGCGATTAATGCCGACGTCCACGACCACGGCTCCCTCTTTCAACATATCGCCGGTTACGAATTTCGGTTTGCCGATTGCAACCACCACGATGTCGGATTTTTTCAAAATTTCGGCAATATCCGGAGTTTTGCTGTGGCAAATCGTTACGGTTGCGTCTTTTTGCAGCAGAAGATGCGCCATAGGTTTGCCAACTATATTGCTTCGCCCGACGACGGCGGCCGTCTTTCCTTTAGGATCGATATGATAATATTCAAGCAGTTTTATAACTCCCGACGGCGTGCATGCGGCAAATTCGGGTTTGCCCAAAAACAGCTTGCCCGTCTGCGTTTCCGAAAAGCCGTCCACGTCCTTTTCGGGATCTATGGCCTTCAGAATTTTCTCCTCCGAAAACTTTTTCGGAAGAGGCAACTGCACCAAAATGCCGTCCACAGCGTCGTCCGCGTTCAGTTTTGAGATAAGCTCCAAAAGCTCCTCTTCAGAAACGCAATCGTCAAAGTGATAATCGAGGCCCTTTATCCCCGTTTCCGCGGTGGCCTTCATTTTGTTTCTGACGTAAACTTCGCTTGCGGGATCGTCGCCCACTCTTATGACCGCCAGACACGGCGCCCTGAATTTTTCAGACAAAAAAGAGGCGCGCGCCAAAACCTGCGCTTTCACCTCTTTGGAAACTTCTTTACCACTGATAATCGTAGCCATTTTAACCTCTGTTCGTTTCTTTTATGAGCGTTGACAAAATGCCGTTGACAAAGCTGAAGCTTTTTTCGTCGGAATAGCGCTTGACAAGCTCCACCGCAGACGCCGCAACGACGGCGGGCGGGATTTCGGTTTCGTATTTAAGCTCATAAGCGGCGATGACGAGAGCCGTCAGATCGGGCTTATAAATTCGGTCTGCGTCGTAGCCGACGGCGTATTTTGCCACCATGCTCTTAAGCTCCGAAAAGTTATCGGCAACGCCGTTATAAATTCTGTCGATATAAGCCTTGTCGTCGGCCGTAAGCGAGCCGTCCGTTTTCAAAATTTCAAGCGTGGTTTCGTTCTTTTCGCCGTAAAACAAATATTCGAAAACCAACTTGAAAACTGCTTCTCTTGCGCTTCTTCTTGACATAAAAAATCCTCTTTGGAAATATCCGAAAGCCCCGACTTGTCAGGGCTTTTTTCAGAACAATACGTTCACTATTTTGACGTTGATGCCCGAAACCTTATATTTGGTTGCGCCTTCGACGTCGGTTTTGATTTTGTCCTGAACCTGGCAAACCACTTCAGGGACGTTGTAGCCGTAAACGGCGTTTAAGAATATGTCGATCGAAACCTTATCCGGCGTGACGAAATACACCTGCACGCTTTTTTGCGGATCGAAGCTTTTTTTGCCGTCGGACGTGAGGACGTGAAGCCCTTCTACGCTTTCGGCCGCCTGAACGCTGAGCGCGGCGATGATATCTTCACCGATTTTAAGGTTGTTGTTTTTTTCTTTTGCCATTTTGTGCCTCCGAAAATCAGCTAAATTATAGCATAGATTTCGGATATATGCAAGCGGTTAGGAACAAAGTTTACAATAATTTAGTTATACGGAGTAACTATAACGTCGCTCGGCTTGTAGTCGCTGTTCTGGGTTACCACGGAAAGTATCTGCGCAACCTGCTGAGAAGTCATAGCGTCTTCGGTCTTGACGACGACGTAAACGTTGCCCGCGCTGAGTGTTACCACGCAATCTTCAAATCCGTAGGATTTAATGAGATTTTCCATGGTGAGTTCGGTTTCCATGTTTTTGCACATCAGAAGTTTTTGTTCTTCGGCGGAAGCTTTTGCTTCTTTGGACGAATCCGCGCTCTGAATGATGGCGTCAAGGTTGGTGATGGCCTCCTGTCTTACCGCCTGACGATCGGTTCTGAAGGAGTTGAAGTAAGTAGCCACGACTTCTCCGTTAGGATCGGTTTTGCCTGCGCCTCTGATTTCGCTGAGATAATAGTTCAGAACGCCCGTTGCAACCAGCAGCAGAACCATGCCGACCAGCACGGCAATTTTTTTGCCGTTACCGCTGAAAATTTTCTTTTTTGCCTCTTTCATAATATACCTCCAAAAAATTTTTAAGTTGGTTTTTGATTATTTGCCTTTCGAAAGCACCGCGATTATGCTCGGATCAACCGCCAGAGCCGTCGATGCCGCCTGCAAAATCTTTATCCTGACGGCAATGTTTTCCGCGCCTTCGGCTACGATCAGAACTCCCGATATTTCCGGATATTCCTTTCCGACGACCACCACGCTTCCATCGTCGAGAACGGGACTTGTGCCGCTGGTTTCGATTCTGTCGAAGTAGGAGCCGCCAAAGCTGTCGTCAGACTTTTCGGTGGATTTCGATTCCGTGCTCATTGCGGGAACTATCCTTGACGTCCCTTTATAGGTTATAAGAACGTCAACCTTTCCCACGCCCTCAACTTCCGACAAAATGCTTTCCAGTTTCTTTTCGACTTCCGAAAAATATTTTTGCTCCGAGCTTTCGCTATCGGTTACAGAGTTCGGCTTGAAGGCGGCGTACGCAATCAGCGCTATCGCTAATATAACTATGCCGACCACCACTTCGATATTCTTAATTTTCGTTTTTTCGGACAACCTTTTGAAAAATTTTTTCACGGCGCCGCTATCCGCATTACGTTCGTCTTTTGCCACAGAAACTTCAGTCGGTTCCAAGTATCCTTACCTCCTCGCTTTTTATATTCAGATAGTTTGCCACAAGTAGTTTGGTTTTTAAGTAAATTTCGCGCGTTTTGACGCTTTTTGGCGACGCGGAAAAATCGACGTTGACGTACGACACGTTTCCGTAGCCGTCCGTTCGCGGCGCAATTTTTACGCCCGAAATTCCGTTCGCTTCAAGCATTTTTTCTGTTTTTTCGGAAATATTTTGCAAATTTTCTCCAAAACCCGCAAAGCTTCCGCCGTCTCCGAGCGAAAAATCAAAGCTCGCCTCATCAAAATTTTCGGCCCATTTCACCCCCGACTTAACAAGCTTGGGTAGCGGCGACACGATGACGTAAACCACCAGCACGGCAAATATCCCTTTAATGTACTTTGCGGTTTTCCCGTGCGGGAGCACCACGTCCAGCAGCACTCCGAAAACTATGATTCCCGTTATCGACATAATCCACTCTTTCACGCTACACCCCCGGATTGAATGTGAAAATCATAAGCATCAGAAGCACCGTAAACACAAACGTTATGCCCGCAAGCGTCGAAACAAGCAAACTTGCGCTCTTTGCCATTCCCGAAAGCATGGCCGAAATTTTTTTGTCGCCCACCGCTTCCGACACCGCGGAAGTCAGCTTCGAAAGAAGCAGAAACGCCACGATTTTTATAAGCGGCGCAAGCGTGGTCGCCGCAAGCACCAAAACGCCCGTAAGCCCGACGCTGTTTTTTATGAGTCCCGTGCTAACCAGCGCGATGTCGAAGCCGTCCGCAAGATAATCCCCCACTATCGGTACGCTTCCCGACACAAGCTTTTTCGCGGCCGACATTTTTGCGCCGTCCACCGCCGCGCCCGACACTCCCTGAAAGGTCGCAAACGACACGAACAAGCTGAACGATATTCCCAAAAGCCAGCTTGAAAAACTTTTGAAAAATCCCGTCATTTTCTCAAGCTTAACGTTTTCCGACACGTTCCCCACCACCGAAAACACCACAACGGCAATGAAGCAAGGCAATATCACCGCGTCTATAAGCGCAATAAGCACCGACGAAAAACAGACCGTAAGCGGACTGTATATTCCCGCCGAAACCGTTCCGCCGAGCGCCGTCGTCAGCACCGTCAGCACCGGGAAAACAGCCTCCGAAAGTTTTTTGACTCGCCCCACCGTGAGCTTTACGGTGTTCAGCATCGGAACGAGCGTTCCCAAAACCGTCAGCACCGCCGCAACGTAAAGCACTATGCAGATGACCTCGGACGTTTCCTTTTTAAGCAGATCCGAAGTCAACCCCCTGAGAAGCCCCGACAGCACCGATATAATCATAACCGACACGAACGCAGGCAAAAGCAACGTAAGGCCTTTTGCCATCGACTTTGCCGTCAGCGAAAAAAAGCTTCGGAAGGTTTTTGCACTTAAACCGTTTTTTGAAACGTAGGACACCAAGGCTTTTATAGTTCCAAAACCCAAAACGTCCTTTTCTTCGCTGGTCAGGCTTTCGTAGTATTTTTCAAAGTCGTCCGCGTCAAGGCCCGCAACCTTTTCGTCAACGCTGTCGTAAAACTCGTTTTCGGCCTTATTTTTGTCGGTTTCTTCGCAAATTGCTATGCGTTTCGGCGAAAAATAGAATACTATCGCTATAACCGACAAAAACAATATAATCAATTTCTGCGGCGCAAGCCTATTTTTCATAGGAGTTCCCCGACGACTTTGATAAGCGCCGTAAGCATCGGCATGCTCATCAAAAATATGCCGATCTTTCCCGCAAGCTGCAATTTTTCGCCCACGGACGCGCAGCCTGCGTCGCTCGCCACGGCCGCGGAATATTCGGTCAGATAACCGATTCCGATGATTTTCAATATACCCGTGTAAAGTCCGTTCGGAAGGCCCGACAGCGCCGCAACGTCCGTCAGTCCTTTGACGCTTCCCTTCAGCCCGTCCATAATCATAACGAGAAGCACCACTCCCGTGGCAATCGTCGCAAGCGGCGCGTATTCGTTTTTCGCCGATTTCAGCACAAGAATCGCCGCCACCCCGGTCATTCCCACGCCGATGACTTTCACAAATTCCATCTTTCCTCCTACAGTCCGAATACCGATTTTATGGTGTCAAACAGACCTCCCACCATGTCCACGACGATCATCAGCACCATCACCAGACACGCAATGGTAACGAACGTCGAAAGCTCGTCTTTGTCGCTCTTTTTCAAAATGGTGTTGACTACCGCGGCAAGCATACCTATTCCCGCAATTTTCAAAATGATTCCGACTCCCATTTTCACCTCAAATAACCACAAGCATTGCCGCAAGCCCCAAAACTATCGACAGCTTGAAATACATTTTCCCTTTCTTCTCCGTTTCGTTTTTTGCGGTTTTCAGATTCTCCGCCGCTATGTTCTTCACCGCGCCAAGCAGATTCAACTCGTCCGTAAGCGAGGTTTTTCCGACGTTTTTGAAGTAGTCGCAAAAAAGCTTTACGTCGGACTTTTTCAAAGTCTTCGACGTTATAGCTGATATTTTCTCGCGCCCACCTGCCGCTCCAAACGCGTGCTCGACTTCCGAAATCATTCTAGAAAACTCCTTGGACTTTTTTTCCACGTTCCGATATTCCTTCAAAATTTCGGTAACGGGACTTTTGAAGGCCGAAATTCTGTTTTCTGAGAACTCAAGATAGCTTTTGAAATCCTCATAAAACGAGGCGCGCTCCTTGTAACGTTTTTCGATCTGTATTCCGACGTAGCCGCTCGCAAGACACAAAAGCCCTCCGCCTATCACCTTAAGCAAAACGCTTGACCTCCTTCACCGTGCCGGGAGACGGAATTTTCGTCAGCAATATTCCCACCTCCGTTACGTCAAAAAGTTTTTTAGTGTCCGAAAATTCGAGCCGCTTCAGGCTGTCGCCGTGCACCGTATAGAAAATTTTAATGCCGGAGTTTGCGATTTTCACCAGTTCTTCCGCCTCTCTTTCCGCGTATATTTCGTCCACTGCAATGACGTCGGGGTTCATGCTTCTGACGACGTTTTCAAAAAAAACCGATTTTGACGCTCCAAGCATCACGTCGGTATTTTCCCCGAGGTCGAACGCGCCGGAGCCCGACAGCTCGTATCTCTCGTCCAGAACCAAAACGTTTGCCCCCGTTTTCGACGCAAAGCGCACCATACTTCTCAGCATCGTGGTTTTTCCGCCGAACGGCGGCGAAACGATTGCCGTGTTTTTGACGGCGCCGCCGGAAAAAACCGAGTCCGCCAGTTTTTCGAAAACCCCCGCCGCGTCGGTCGGAATTCTTATGCAAAGCGACGAAACGCTTTTTACGTTCATAAGCTTGCCGCCGTCGGTAACGCCTTCGCCGGTTATTCCTATTCTCACGCCGCCGTAGTAATGAAGATATCCTTTAAGCGCGGCATCCGACGCCGAATACGCCGAATATCCCGTCGCAACGTCCAGCACTCTCGAAACGTCTTTTTCGCTCGCAATCTTCGAAACGTAAACGAATTTGCCGTTCGCCGCGCACCTTATGGGTTTTCCGACGCGGATTCTGATTTCGGACAGCGGAAACGATTTTGCGCTTTTCGAAATTTCTTCCCACACGTCGTCAAAAAACAGTTTTCTAAGCTCGTCCATATCATAATTTATGAAGGGTTTGTCCTAAAAATTCCAACAAAAAAACGCAACCGCAGGGTTGCGTAAAAAAACCGCAAGCATTTGCTTGCGGTGATTTTTTGTATATTAGACGCGGCTCATATATTCGCCGGTTCTGGTGTCGATTCTGATGGTGTCGCCTTCGTTTACGAAGAACGGAACCTGAATGATGTATCCGGTTTCGAGGGTTGCAGGTTTGGTGCCGCCGGTTGCGGTGTCGCCCTTAACGCCCGGTTCGCAGAAAGTGATTTGCAGTTCGACGAAGTTTTCAGGCTCAACGCTGAACGGGCTGCCGTTGAAGAAGGAAACGGTGCAAGTCATGTTCTCTTTGACGAAGTTCAAAGCGTCGGCAACGAGTTCCTTGGTGAGCGGAATTTGTTCGTAGGTTTCTTCATCCATAAAGTAGTAAAGTTCGCCGTCGCTGTAGAGATATTGCATTTTCTTTCTTTCGATGTGAGCAAGTTCGAACTTGTCGGTCGGGTTGAAAGTACGCTCGATGACGCCGCCGGAAATTACGTTGCGGATTTTGGTGCGGACGAAAGCTGCGCCTTTGCCCGGTTTGACGTGTTGAAAATCAACGATGGTGAAAACGTTACCGTTCTCTTGGAAAGTGGTGCCTTTTCTGAAATCACCTGCTAAAATATATGCCATAATAACCTCCAATAAATTTTACAGTATAATTAAATTTTTGTCCGATTTTGAAAGAACTTCGTTGCCGCTGTCGGTGATAACGAGAAGATCCTCAACTCTTACGCCGCCCACGTCCGGAATGTAAAGCCCCGGTTCGACGGTGATGATCATGTTCTTTTGCAAAGGCTCGACGCCGCGTTTGTTGATAAACGGATCTTCGTGAATGTCGATGCCCACGCCGTGGCCGGTGCCGTGCAGGAAGTATTTTGCCATGTCGCCGAAATATTCTCTGCAAACCTTGTCGACGTCCGCGCCGGTAACGCCCGGTTTAGCGAATTCTATGCCCGCCATGTTAGAGTGCAAAACCGATTTGTAGATGCCTTCCATTCTCTCCGACGGTTTGCCGAAGAAGAAGGTCCTCGTAATGTCGCTGCAATAGCCTTTGTATTTGCAACCGAAGTCAACGGTTATCGGCATGCCGCATTTAAGCTTCTGATCGCCTGCGTGCGCGTGAGGCTTTGAAGTGTTTTTGTCGAAAGCAACGATGGTGTCGAACGCCAAACCGTCGCCGCCGAAAGTGTGCAGACGATATTCCATTTCGTCCTTCACTTCTTTTTCGGTCATGCCTTCCTTGATGACTTTCCAAAGATCGACGATTGCAAGGTCGTTTATGGAAGCGGCCTTTTTGATAAGCTCCACTTCCTTGTCGGATTTGACGGCCCTTGCCTTAAGAAGGTCTTCCTCGATGCCCTTGAAGGTTACGCCTTTTACGTTTTCGGTCATCGAAACGTAGTCGCGATATCTCGTGGAAACGTCCTCGAAGCCCAGAACTTTTACGTTTTCGTCATGCAGAATTTCGGTGATTTGCTTAAAAACGCCTTCGGCCGCAATCCTTTGCACGTCGAATTTTTCGCCGAGAGCGATGCTTGCTTCCTCGAAGTATCTGTCGTCGGTAAGATAGTAAGTTTTGTTTTTGGTCAGAATGATATAGGCGTTGCTGCTTTCGTATTCGGCAACGTAAAAGGTGTTGGCTTCCGCAAACAAAAGCGCGCCGTCAACGCCTTTCAGTTTTTTTAAAATTTCAGTACCGTTTTTCATAATACATAAATTGTAACATAAACTAAGCGTTATGTAAAGTATTTCAGCCAAAACAAGCCGCAAAACGGCGTTTAACTTGAAAAATCAAAGCGTTTTTGAAAGTTTTTCGAAGTAAATTCGTTTCATAGTCGCCGCGTCTTCCGCCTGCGTTCCCTGCGACTCGGACAAGATAACCGGTTCCAGGTTATATTTCACCAAAACTTCCGCAAGCGGCTCGAATTTCGGCCCGTAAACGTCGTCGGCAAACGTCAGATGCTTCACCTCGCCTTTTGCCGAGTACATAATTTTGCTGAAATGCACGTGCATTCTTTTGGTCTTTTCGGTGCCGATAGCGTTTTGGAGATACAATATAACGTTTTCGTAATCTTTTGCGGTTTTCAGGCTGCCGAGCGTTCTGGCGTTGACGTGTCCGAAATCCACGCACGGATAAATCGACTCGTCCACGTTGCAAAACTCCGCCACTTCCTCCACGGTGCCTATTTGCGCAAACTTGCCCATGGTTTCGGCGCAGATGATTTTGTTTTCAAAGCCCGCGTCTTTCTTCAGCGACATAAATTCCTTCAAACGCCGTTTAATGAGCTCCACGCCTTCTTCCCTCGGCCTTTTGCCTTCGGTGCCCGGGTGGAAACCCGCTCTTTCGCCGCCGAGAGCGGATAACGCCTCGAGGCTTTGCAGCAAATACCCTTTGCTGTTTTCCGCCTTTTCGGGATCGGGATTAGCAAAATTTATAAAGTACGGCGCGTGAACGGAAACCTCGATGCCGTTTTCGGCAAAGTTTTTGCCGATTTCCGCAGCCGTGCTTTTTCCGATGTTCACGCCTCTGCCGAACGGATATTCGAAAACGTCCAGATTTCTGTCTTTAAGCCACTTTGCGGCTTCGACGGTGGACTTGTGGCCTTCCGCAAAAAAACTTTCGCTGTTGCCGCTTGGACCGAATTTTATCATCAGAACCTCTTGATTGCGCCCGATTCCACGATGTCCTTGGACAAACGCAGAATAAGCTGCTCTTTAGAATCGTATTTTTGTATGCCGCGGATAAATTTGAAAAATTTAACCGTGATGGTTTTGCCGTAAAGGTCGCCGTCGAAATCTATCAGATAAGTTTCGGTGTTGACGTCCGTCACCCCGAACGTAGGCTTGTCGCCGACGTTGGTTATGCTTTCGTAGCTTTTGCCGTCAACCACGGTGGTGGTGGCGTAAACGCCGTGCCTGATGCACATTTTTTCGGGCGGGATGTCGATGTTGGCGGTCGGAAAGCCCAAGGCTTTTCCTCTGCCGAAGTTCTTTTCGACAACTCCCGTAATGTGGTACGCTTCGCCCAGAAGCCCGTTTGCGGCCTCGACGTTGCCGACGGAAAGATATTGCTTAACCGTCGAAGTGCTGATTTTTTTGTCCGCCGTGTCCAGCAGAAAATCGACCACGTTGACCTTCACCTTGTAGTGCTTTGCCACGAGGTTCAAAAGATTCACGTCCCCGAAGCCGTTTTTGCCGTAGCGGTAATCGCTGCCGCAAAAAACCTCGGAAATTTTCATAGTGGAAAACAGCTTGTCCAAAAAATCGACTGCCGGCGTGGCGGAAAACTCGTTGTCCATGGTCGCCGAAACCACGATGTCTACGCCCATATTTTTGAGCATTACAATTCTTTCCGAATAGGTATAAACTTCGCCCTCGTCGCGGCCGACGTAGCCGAACGGATTGTTGTCAAAAGTGAACACCGCCAGCTTTTCGCCGTTTTCGGCGGCTCTTTCTTTGGCTTTTTCAATCAGATGACGATGCCCTCTGTGCACGCTGTCAAAAAAGCCCAAAGCAATCACGCATTTTTCGGCGCATATATAGTTAAATCTCAATTCAAGCATTTTCCAACCTCGTCTTAACTATCAGATATTCGTTTTCGGTTTCGCCGATGCCCAGAAGCTCGTTTGAAACGTACACCGCAAAAGGCCCTTTTTCGGGGCTTCCCATCTTCGTCTTCACGCCGCATCTGACTTGTTTTTCAAATTTTTCAGGCACGTCGAAGCGCTCGAAGCTTGAAGTAACGGTTTCAATCGGCATAACGAATTTTGTCGGATTTAAGGCAAATTCTTCCAAATTTACGCTGTTTTCCATCAAAAATTCGCCGCTTTTTGTACGAATAATGAAACTCATATAAGCAAGCGCGCCAAGCCTTGCGGCAATATCGCGAACAAGCGATCTTATGTACGTTCCGCCCTCGCAGACTATGTCCAGAACGTAGTGTCCGGGTTCGATTTCTCTTTGAACGCTTATGTCAAAAATTTTCACCGGTCTTGCAGCAATCACCACTTCGCCGCCGCGCCTTGCCAGCTTATAGGCCTTAACTCCGCCCACCGAAAGGCTCGAATACGCAGGCGGAACCTGCATAACGTCGCCCGTAAGCTCGGGCAAAACGGCCTTAAGCTCCTCCGCTGTCGGCAAAACGTCGGAGGTTTCGGTTACCTCGCCGTAGCTGTCCAGCGTGTCGGTGGTTTTCCCGAAGCATATCCCAGCGCGATATTTCTTGATTTTTTTGGTGGTGTACTCAAAAAGCTTGGTTCCCGCTCCCACGGCAATGGGCAAAACTCCCGCACCGTTCGGATCCAAGGTTCCGAGATGACCGACTTTAATTTTTTTGTCCCCGGTCGCGCTGCGAAGAATCCCCCTCACTTTCACCACGACGTCGCTCGACGTCATGCCCGAGGGTTTATTTACCGCTATGAAACCGGAAAGCTTTTTTTCACTCATAAAACGTCTCCGCAAGCTTTCAGAATTTTGTCCAAAACGTCCTCGTAGTAGCCCGACAGTCTTGCTCCTGCCGCCCTTTTGTGGCCTCCTCCGCCAAAAAACGACAGCATATCCGCCGCGTCAACCTTTTCCGACGAACGAACGCTGATTTTGAAGCTTTTTTCACCCGCTTCGCAAATCGAAACGGCAACGTCGACGCCTTTTATGGCGATAAGCTCCTGCACGACTCCTTCGGTGTTCTCGGGTGAAGTGCCCGTTTCCGAAAAATCGTCCTTTCTGAAGGTAATCACGGCCACGCGGTCGTCAAAGAAAAATTTGGTTTTTGCCAAAACTCTGCTCTTAAGCATAAAAACGGGCTTACTCGTTTCCGAAAGCATCTTAAAAATTATGCCGGACGCGTCGAAACTGAATTTATAAAGCTCGCAGACAACCTCCATGGTGCGCGCCGTAACCGACGAAAATCTGAAACACCCGGTATCCGTAACGAGGCCGACGAACAGACATTTTGCAACCTCGTCGTCCATAAGCGGCTTTCCCGAAAGCTTCTCGAGCTCTCTTATAACGAAGTAAACGAGCTCGCAGGTTGCCGCGGCCGAAGAGTCCGCCAAAGCGCACCCGAAATTCGACTGCAAGCCCTTGTGATGATCGACGGCAAGCGTCTTTTTTGCGTGCTTAAAATACTTCGCCGAAACGCCGCCTCTTGACGTTTCCGAAAAATCAACCGCGACCGCCAAATCAAACTTTTTCTCGGATGACGTGTTGATTTTTTCAAAATTTTGCAAAATCGAAAGCTTTTCGTAAGGAAAATCGTCGCAAAAAATCTCGGCCGTTTTTGACAGTTTTTCCAAAACGGCTTTTAAGGCAAGCGCCGCGCCCACCGTGTCGCCGTCGGGATTGACGTGGCACACCAGCGCAACGGTCGCCGCTTCAAAAAGATTTTTTGCGGCAAGTTCAGTCCTCGTTTTTGTCATCGGTGATGTTAAGCTTGTTGATGATGTCGGTGATTTTCATACCGTATTCGATGCTGTCGTCCAGAACGAAAGTCAAATCGGGAATGTTTCGTATGTCCATTCTGTGTTTAAGCTCGTTCTTGATAAATCCCGCGGCAGACCTAATGGCCTTCAAGGTTTCTTTCGGGTCCTCAACGTTCAAAAACGACAAATATACTTTTGCCGTTTTCAGATCTGTGGCCGCGTTGACCCGAAGAACGCTGATCATTCCGCCCTGCGTCCTCGGATCCTTCAAGCCGTAGTTTATAACGTATGAAATTTGTTTTTCCAGCTCACTGTTGATGCGCTGAATTTTGTTGTTACTCATTTATCTGCTCCATAACGTAAGCTTCGATTACGTCGCCTTCTTTGATGTCCGAGAAGTTCTGAATGCTCATACCGCAGTCGTAGCCTCTGGCAACTTCCTTAACGTCGTCCTTGAAGCGTTTAAGGCTGGAAAGCTGACCGTCGTAGATGATGACGCCCGCCCTGAGCAGTCTGACCTTGCAGTTTCTGACGATTTTGCCGTCGATAACCATGCAGCCGGCAACTGTGCCGACGCCCGTAATTTTGTAAACCTGACGAACCTCGGCTCTGCCCAAAGTGTTTTCCTTAAATTTCGGATCGAGCATACCCTTGATGGCTTTTTCCACGTCGTCGATGGCTTCGTAGATGATACTGTAGGTTCTGACGTCGATTTTTTCGCGTTCGGCAATGACCTTTGCGTTGTTATCCGGCCTGATGTTGAAGCCGATAACGACGGCGTTTGAGGTTTTTGCAAGCATAATGTCGCTTTCGTTGATTGCGCCGACCGCACCATGAACCACTTTCACCTTAACTTCGTCGCTCGAAAGCTTCAGAAGCGATTGTTTGACCGCTTCCACGCTGCCCTGAACGTCGGCCTTGATGATAAGGTTAAGCTCTTTGGTTTCGCCGGTGGAAAGCTGACTGAAGATGTCGTCCAAAGAAGCAGGCTTGTTTTGCGCGGCGCTTTCTTCTTTTTGTTTGAGTTTTCTTTCTTCCGCAACCTTTCTGGCAAGAGAAGCGTCCTCTGCCGCGATCAATTGATCGCCCGCGTTAGGAACTTCCTCAAAGCCCAGCACGGAAACTGCCGTGGACGGACCTGCGCTTTTCACTATGCGGCCTTTGTCGTCAAACATATTTCTGATTTTGCCGCATACGGTGCCCGCAACGACGTTGTCGCCGACGTGAAGCGTGCCGTTCTGCACCAAGATGGTTGCAACAGGGCCGCGGCCTTTGTCGAGTTTGGCTTCGATGATGCTGCCTTTTGCCATGCGGTTAGGGTTTGCTTTAAGCTCGGACACTTCGGCAACCAGCAATATGGTTTCCAAAAGCTCCGACACGCCCTGACCGGTTTTAGCCGAAACGTAGCACACAGGAACGGTGCCGCCCCAAACTTCCGGAACGAGGTCGTAATCGGTCATTTGTTGCAAAACTCTGTCAGGCGTTGCGCCCGGTTTGTCGATTTTGTTGACGGCAACGATAATCTGAACGCCCGCGGCTTTCGCGTGGTTGATGGCTTCGACGGTCTGCGGCATAATACAGTCGTCTGCCGCAACGACGATGACGGCGATATCGGTTACCATTGCGCCCCTGAGCCTCATGGTGGTGAAAGCTTCGTGTCCCGGGGTGTCCAAAAACGTTATAGGACTGCCGTTAAGCGTAACGGTGTACGCGCCGATATGTTGCGTGATGCCGCCCGCTTCGCCGGAAGCGACGTTTGCTTTTCTGATGTAGTCCAAAAGGCTGGTTTTGCCGTGGTCGACGTGTCCCATAATGGTTACGACAGGAGGTCTCGGAACGAGATTTTCGTCGTTTTCGTCGTCTGCGGAAACCTTGGACAAGCTTTCTTCGGCGGTGTCGTCAACCTTAAGCTCCAGTTCGATGCCGAGTTCGTTTGCCACAAGCTCAGCGGTTTCGAAGTCGATGCTTTCGTTAATGGTCTTGACGATGCCCAGATTGAACAACTGTTTGATGATTTCGGTGCCGGTTTTTCCGATTTTTTCGCTCAAAACCTTAATCGGCACTATCTTACTTGTAATAACAGCCTTTTCGATTTTTGCGTATTGAGTAGGCGCCTGAACCTCTTTTTTCTTTTTCAGGCTCTTATATCTGCGGTTGGAAACTTCGCCGTCCTCGTCCATAACGAAGCCGTTGTCGTCGATGTAACCCATGCGGATAAGAGTCCTCTTGTCCTTGGCCTTTTTGTCCTGTTGATTGTCGGAATTTTTGGATTTTTTGCCGAAGTCCTTGTTCTGCGGCTTGCTCGGTTGAGGTGGCGGAACAGTCGGTTTTGCAAACGTAGTCTGCGGCCTTTGCCCTGCGTTAGGCCTTTCCTGACCGAAGCCGTTTTGCCCTTGCGGCCTTGCGCCGGTTTGCGGACGGGAGCCCTGCGCGGCGCCGCCTTGCGGACGCTGCGAGCGTTGCGGCTTGTCGTCAAACACTCTGACCTGAACGTTAGGGTTGGTTTTAGGCGCGGCAGGAGCCGTAGGCGCAACCGTTTTTTCTTCCTGCGCCACTGCGCTTGCGGCCTTTTCCGCTTCTTCCGCTTCCTTGGCTTTTGCGGCCGTTTCCTCGGCCTCTTTTGCCTTTCTTTCGGCTTCTGCGGCTTTCAGAAGCTCGGCCTCTTTTTCGGCCCTAAGCTTTTCTGCCGCTTCGTCTTCGGCGCGTTTCCGAATCTCCAGAAGATTGTTTTTCGCCTCCAGAAGCGTTTTTTTGGTGTCGTCTATTTTAGCTCTCGCATTTTTCAAGCGTTCCTTGACTCCGTCCATGCCGGAAGCAAGAAGCTGTTGACCAAGCTTGATGCCCGCGAGATTGTCGTTGGAATTTTGTTGTACGTTAGCCATTCTCTTTCTCCTTTATTTCAACAGAACGTATTATGGCGTCGGCCAGATCCTTGTTGGTTATGGCCAGAGCCTTCGTGTTGCGTTTCAAAATATCTTCGAGCGTGTAACCGTCTTCCAGGATTATCAGCTTCGAACCGGTTTCTTCGGCGTAAGCGGCGATTTTGTCGCGCAGGTTTTCGGACGCGGTGGAGCTTAAAAGAATCAGTTTCCTCTTTCTCTTTTTCTCCATAATGAGGTCGCTGCCCCACAAAACCTGACCGGCCCTCACGGCAAACCCGACATACGTGCTAAGTTTGTTGTAGTCTGTCATATTCCTCCTTGACGGCCGTATAAGCTTCTTCCGAAAGGTTTTTCTTGAGTGCGCGGCCAAAAGCCCTTGTTTTCAAGCATTTTTTTATGCAGCTTTCGTTTTTGCACAGATAAACGCCTCTCCCTTGCGCCTTCTGATTTTCGTCGAACAGCAAATTGTCGTTTTCGTCCAAAACGAAACGAAGCAAGCTGTTTTTGGGAAAGGACGTTCTGCACGCCACACACATACGTTCCGGTGTAAATTTCGGCATTGTTACCTCTTATATTCTTAGTCTTCCTGAACGGTCGCTATAGAGCTGTAAGGTTTGACGTCGATTTTCCAGCCGGTGAGTTTTGCAGCCAGTCTGGCGTTCTGACCTTGTTTGCCGATTGCAAGGCTCAGCTTGTCGTCGGCCACGATAACTTTGGCGCTCTTTTCCAGTTCGTTGATCTGAACCATCTTGACTTGCGCAGGGCTAAGGGAACGAGCGACGAATTCCAAAGGATCGGCGCACCATTGAATGACGTCGATTTTTTCGCCCGCAAGTTCGTTAACAATTGCGTTCACGCGCACGCCTTTGTTACCGATGCAGCTGCCGATGGCGTCGATGTTGCTGTCTTCGCTGTAAACGGCGATTTTGGTGCGGTAACCTGCTTCCCTGACGATGTTTTTGATCTGAACGAGGCCGCTTCTTATTTCAGGAACTTCCAGTTCGAACAGTCTTCTCACGAAGCCCGCGCTGCTGCGGCTGACCATAACCTGCGTGCCGCTATAAGCAGAGGTTCTGACGCGTTTGACGTAAACCTTGATGACGTCGTTGACGTTCAGAGCTTCGCCCTTAATCTGATCCTGAGGGCCCAAAACGCCTTCGAGTTGGCTGCCCGTCATTTCGACGTAAACGGTGTCGCCTTCTTTTCTTCTGACGACGGCGGTCATGATTTCGCCTTCTTTTTCGCTCATTTCGCTGTAAACTGCGTCACGGGTGGCGTCGTTCAGGCGTTGCATGATAACCTGTTTTGCGGTCTGCGCGGCAATACGGGAAAAGTTTTTAGGCGTAACGTCCTCCAGAACCTTGTCGCCGAGCTTATAGCTCGATTTGATTTTTTTGGCGTCTTCAGGCAAAATTTCCTTTTCTTCGTCGACGATTTCGGCAACGACGGTACGATAAGCGTACACTTTGATGGAATTTTTGGTGTCGTCCAGTTTCACCATAACCGGTCTGGATTCTCCGGTTTCTTTTTTGTAAGCGGAAGCAAGGCCGGCTTCCAGGCTTTCGATGAGCTTTTCTTTTGACACGTGTTTTTCGTATTCCAATGCGTCGATTGCGTCAAAAAAATCTTTGTTAACCATATTATCCTCCTAAAATTTTACGAAAGGTACCACTTTCGCCAGGTTTTTTCTTTCAAATTGATGTTTTTTGTCTGCCGACGAAATTTCGACGGCGTCGGCCGTGTAGCCGACGAGGGTTCCGACGTACTTTTTCTTTTTGTCCACGGGAGCAAAAAGCGTGATTTCGATTGCTTCGCCCATTCTTCGTCTGAAGTCGTCGTCGGTAACGATCTTCCAGTCAAGCCCCATGCTGCTGACGTTCAGGTTGAAGGCTTCTTCTCCGAACGGATTCAGCTCGTCGATGATCGGATCAATGGCGTTCGCCACTTTTTCGCAGTCGTCAAGCCCCATGTTCCCTTTTTTGTAGATAATCACGTTGAGGTTTTCTGTGCCGTAGTTTTTGCCTGCCGTAACGTCCACGAGTTCGTAGCCCAGGCTCTCCACAATAGGGGTAAGCGCGTCTTTGACGTTTGCGACGATTTTTTTCAAATCCATTGTTTCGTCCTTCAAACCTTTTGCAAAAGGCTTTAATCTTAATTTACGTCTAACCAAAAGTGAGTGGCCGTCGGCCACTCACTAAATCAAACGTATTGTTTTAGCATATATATAATAACATATTGCGGGATTTTTGACAAGCCTTTTTAGGTGTATTTTGCTTTGTTTTTCACAAAATACGCGCATTTTTTGACTTATTTGGACGAAAGAAACTTTGACATCTTGATAAAGCACTTCGCCGTGGCCAGACTGTCGAACAAAGCGCGGTGCGCATTTGTGAGGTCTATGCCCAAAGCTTCGCTTATGGAGCCGAGCTTGAAGTTTTTGGTTTCGCCCACCAGATACTTTCTCGCCATGGCGTATGTGTCCAGCAGCTCGTTGTCGAAAACGTAGCCCGAGTCCCTGCCGTTTGAAAGCAGCATTTTGTAGTCGAAATCGACGTTATGCCCCACCATAACCGCGCCGCGGGTGAACTTGTAAAAATCAGGAAGAATTTCGGCAAAGCTCGGTTTTTCGGCGACGTCCTCGTCCTTTATTCCGTGAATCGCCGTCGTCGCTTCCGGGATATGTATGCCCGGGTTGCACAGGCTCGACCAGGTTTCCACGATTTTTCCGTCCACGATTTTTGCGGCGGAAATTTCGACTATTTTATCCTTTGAGGTGTCGGTGCCGGTGGTTTCGGTGTCGAAAACGACGAAGGTCTTGCCCTTGAGATAAGCGTTCACTGCCGTCGGATCCGAAAACATATCGGTTTGTTCTTCTTCGACGAACTTTTCGGGATAAACCAGAACGTAGTCGGAATTTTCCTTTTTCTGCGGCACGCTTTTGACGATGCCGCCAAAGTCTATCTCCGCCTTCCACAGCGAGCGAACCATAATCTGAAGTCCGCCTGCAAACTGATTGTAGCCCACGGTGCCCTCTGCCGCCACGAGGTCGCCGTCCGAAAGCGCCCTTAATTTATCGAGGTTTTCGTCCCTTGGAAAAACGACTGCCGAAATGTTGCCCGTCGTGTCGTTCAGGGTGAAATTGAAACGCGGCAGAAACTCGTCAGTGGTGTTGATTTTGAAACGCGAATTTTTTGCAGGTTCTGCGCCGTAATTTTTGTTTTTATACGTTTTTTCGACAAAACCAGAAACTTTTCCGCACAAAACCGTAAGTCCCGTAGTTTCTTTCATATCCGAAATATAGCTCGGCGCAACGCTGATTCTGCTCTTTCCGAACACCTGTTCGACAAGCTCGATTTTGATAAGTCTTGCCCCCGAAACGTACCCCACGGCGTCGTCCGGCAAAAAGGCTTTTTCGCCTTCTTTCAGCTCCTTTTCGGTGAATTCCACGGTCGGCGTTTCCACAAAATTTTCGTCCAGAAAGTTCTCGAGGTCTTCCGAAAAACCGCAATCCTTCAGCATTTTTATCATGCTTTCCGAAGCGGCTATTTTAACGTTTATTCTGCCGCCCGAAACAGTAACCGAAACGTCGCCGTCCTTAAGCTGCATGGTGAGCGCCTGTTTTTCGCGCGTTATGTACTGAACCACTTTGTTTTTGACGGTGTTTTCGTCGGCGTAGGTTTTGTTATAAACTATCTCGTAATACACGCCCTCGGGCATCATTGCCTGAACGAACCTTTCAACCTCTTTTCTCATCTCGTCATTAAACTGCCCGTCGTACATGGACGTGGAGCGCAAAAAGTCCAGCCTTACGGTTTTGTCGCCTTTTGAATAGACCGCTTTCACAAACTTCAAAAACGGATATGCGCCGCGAGTTTTAAGCTGAAATTGTTCGTTAAAATTGTTTTCCGTCATATTCCCTGAAAAGTTTCTCCAATTCCGAAAGTATTTCGTCGTTAGAAACGACCTTGTATTTTTCGCCGTTTCTGAAAATAACCGATTTATCTTTTCCTCCGGCAACGCCGAAGTCTGCGTGCTTGCCTTCCCCTATTCCGTTCACTACGCAACCCATAACCGCAACGGTAAGGTTTTTGTCGTAGCCTGCGGCAAGTTTTTCCACCGCTTCCGAAAGCTTTTCGACCTCGATTTCCGTTCTTCCGCAAGTCGGACAGCTGACGACGTCCACGCCGCCTCTGAGCCCCAGCGACTTCAAAAGATAGTTTGCCGCCACCGCTTCTTCCGTCGGATCGCCCGTAACGGACACCCTGATCGTGTCGCCTATGCCCTTTAAGAGAAGCGAACCTATGCCCACGGAGCTTTTCACCAAACTGCGACGAAGCGTTCCCGCTTCGGTTACGCCGAGGTGCAGCGGATAGTCGCAGATTTCGTTCAGCTTTTCGTAAGCGGCGATCATATCCCTCACCGACGACGATTTTGCCGAAATAACGATGTCCTTAAAGCCGAATTTTTCGAGGAGCGAAGCGTGATACATTGCGCTCTCCGCCATAGCGTCCGCCATTTCGAGCCCCGAAAATTTTTTGTCCAGACTGCCGCCGTTCACGCCGATTCGGATAGGAACGTTGCGTTCTCCCAAAAAGTCGGCCAGAATTCCGACTTTTTCGTCGTCGCCGATATTTCCGGGATTTATCCTTATTTTGTCCGCGCCGGCCTTTGCCGCCGCAATAGCCAACCTGTAATCGAAGTGTATGTCCGCCACGAGCGGCACGCTCGTTTCCTTTTTAAAATCGGAAAAAGCTGCCGCGTCCCTCTCGTCCCGAACTGCCAGCCGCACTATGTCGCAACCCGCTTTTTCGAGCTTTTGAATTTGCGGCAGAGCCGCCCGAACGTCTGAAGTTTTGACGTTCGGCATCGACTGCACCGAAACGGGCGCGCCTCCGCCTATAAGAACTTTTCCGACCTTAACCTGTCTTTTCATCTTATGCCACCAGATGGAATATATCCAACCCTATCGCAAGTCCGAACAGCAGCACTAGCCCCACCATGTGAATGACGGCTTCTACCTTTCTGTTTATCGGCTTGCCTCTTATCCATTCTATAATCGTAAACACCACCTTGCTGCCGTCGAGCGCAGGAATAGGCAAAAGGTTCATAACCGCAAGGTTTGCGCTGATAATGCAAACCAACCAGAAGAAGCTGCCGAAACCGTTGCTCACGGCCTTTGCCATGGTGGAAATTATGGTAATTGTTCCGCCGGCGTTTTCGATGCCGTGCGGCTTGAACAAATCGACAATGGACGTCAGAATTTTGAACACCGTATAGAAGCTGTACGGAACGGCCCTGCCTATCGACCTCGTGAACGAAAGTTTTTCGTAGCCCACCGAGGTTGCCACGCCGAAGCCGTAGGAGGTGTCCGATACGGTTGTTGCGCAGTCCGAAATCGACGAGATCGGACTTGTCATCGAAACGTCGCCTTGCGTATAGTAAAGATCCGCTGCGGATTTCAAGTAAACGTGGGTGTCGATATAGCCGTCTTTGTCAAACCTTTCGGAAGATATCTGCTCTTCAGGCAATTCGTCCACAAAATGAACATAAACGAAATTGACGAGATATTCTTTCGGCAGATTTTTGGTGTCCTCGATGATTTCGCCGTCCGTCGTAACGTAGCGGTAAAACGTCAGACTGTCGCCGTTTTTTGCATTTTGGAGATAGGCGTTTACCATATCCGGCGAATAGCAATACCCCAGCTTCCCTCCGACTTCGTACAGCAAATCGCCCGGCCTGAGCACAAGCTCCATACCCTTTTCGGTGCGTGCAAAAACGTTTTCGGAAAGATTCGTCTGATAAGTCATGTAGTTGCCTTTCGGCACCTTCACTTTGACGATCTCACCGTTTCTTATAACCGTAAACGTAACCTCGCCCGTTTCGTCCTTGGAAACGTAGTTGAACGCGCTGTCGCCCATGGTCAGAACGTTCGCCATTTTTCCGTTGACGTTCAAAATTGCGTCGCCTTCCATAAAACCGAATTCGGAAGAAACGGAAGTGCTGTCCGAATACACCGCGCGAATGGTGGTCATCGGTTGCCCGTAAGTCATAAAGAAAACGGAAATGAAAACCACCGCGCACAAAAAGTTCATCGTCGCGCCGGCAAGAAGAACGATTATCCTCTGCCAAGGTTTTCTGTTGTTGAAAGCTTTGGGATTATCCTTTGCTCCCTCTTCGTCCTCGCCCTCGAACGCGCAATAACCGCCGAGCGGCAGGCATCTGACCGAAAACAGCAACCCGTCTTTCATTCTCTTTTTGAAAATTGCCGGACCGAACCCTATGGAAAACTCGTTCACCTGAAAGCCGAGCTTACGCCCTGCGATAAAGTGCCCGAATTCGTGAACGACAATCATAAACATCAGCGCCAGAAGGCTCAGCAAAACGTACAGAATCGTTTTGAAAACCCCCGCAAGCGCAACACACAACAACATAAAAGCCTCCTAAAAGCCTGCTTTTTTTAATATATACTCCCTAGTATAGCGGTCAATGCTTAATACATCGTTAAAATCGGCCGCATTTCCCGTTTCTGCCGATTCCACCGCAACCGAAACCAACTTCGGAATGTCGGTGAACGAAATTTTTTGGTCCAAAAACAGTTTCACGGCCACTTCGTCTGCGGCAGACATCGCTATAACCGCAATTTCGCCCTTATCTTCCGCCTCGTAAGCAAGGCGCAGTGAGCGGTATTTTTCAAAATCGGGCTTAGAAAAATGAAGCTCGCCGTAATCTGAAAGGTCCGGCGGCTTTACGCCCGTTTCGAACCTCTCCGGCCACGACAGCGACAACCCTATCGGCACCCTCATATCGGGTTTTCCCAAAACTGCCACGACGCTGCCGTCCGTAAAGGATGCCATGCCGTGAATGACGCTTTCTCTGTGCATCAGCACTTTTATCTTAGACGCGGGAAGTTCGAAAAACCTTGCCGCTTCCACCACTTCGAGCCCCTTGTTCATAAGCGTAGCGCTGTCCACGGTAACCTTTTTTCCCATTTTCCACACGGGATGAGTGGTTGCCATTTCCGGTGTTACGGTTTCCAGCATTTTTTGATCGAAATCCCTGAACGCGCCGCCCGAAGCCGTCAGCGTTACGGACGAAAGCTCTCTTTCGTCGCCAAGCTTCAAGCACTGAAAAATCGCGCTGTGTTCGCTGTCCACGGGGATAAGCTCTCCGCCTGATTTCTTCGCGATATTTTTAAGAAGCCTTCCCGAAGTTACGACAACCTCTTTGTTTGCCAAGGCAAGCTTTTTCCCTGCCTCGAGCGCCTTAACCGCGCACGTAAGCCCGCCTATTCCGACCACTGCCGACAGCACGACGTCGGCGGAGCCAAGCGAAGCAACGCTCTCCGGCGGCAGAACTTCGACGTTTAGATTTGCTTTTTTCAGCTCCTCGGTAAGTGCGGAAACAAGGCTTTCGTCGCCTATTCCGACGTATTTCGGCGAAAACTCCTTCGCAATCCTTAAAAGGCCAAAAATGTCCTTGCCGCAGGTTGCGCCCAGAAGTCTGAACTTCGTCGGATTAAGTTTTATATAATCGAGAGCCTGCGAGCCGATACTGCCCGTAGCCCCCAAAATGACCACGTTTTTCATAGAATTATTCTGAAATAGGCTGTTTTTTATAACAATTTCTCAATATATAATCTGGAAAGCGACAAACAGCAGAACCAGCATAAACATAATGCTGTCTATCCTGTCCATGCTTCCGCCGTGCCCCGGAAAGATGTTTCCGAAATCTTTTACGCCAAGCTTGCGTTTCACCGAGCTTGCCGCAAGGTCCCCCAGCTGCGAGAACACGCCGCCCAAAATCCCCAGCACGACGTAGATGACTATGGACGCCCATTGCTTTTCATTAAACGGTATGTAAGCAACTTTGTCGCCGAAAACGGCAAAGTATTCGAAAAGCAGATAAAAGACGACGCTCATAATGATGCCGCCCAGAAGGCCGCCGACTGCCCCTTCGACGGTTTTTTTCGGGCTTATGGTCGGGCAAAGCTTATGCTTGCCCATGGTGCTTCCGACGAGGTAAGCCATGGTGTCCGTCATAACGGGCACGAAAATCGCATAAGCAACCGCAAATATGCCGCAGAAGTTTTCCGTCATGTAAAACGCCGGCGAAAGCATAAAATACGGATAAATCATCGCAAAGAAAGTGGTTGTCAGGTCGTTTAGCGACGAGTCTTTTTTGAAAGTCATTATCACGAGCCCCACGGCAAAAGCCACGCCAAACACGCCGATAAGCCCCGGCAGCTTAAAGAACAACCACGCCGGATACGCCAAAAGCGCAACGATGATAATCGGCGTTTTGTACGGATTATATCCTCCGACTTTGAGGCATTTATACATTTCGTACACGCCGAGCGTCACGAAAAACAGGATAAGACCGTCCAAAAAGTGATAGCTGACCGTCACGCCCAGCACAAGCATTGCAACGACGAACGAAGTCAGCAAAAAAGCCGTCAGAAATCTTTTTAACATATTCTACTCCACGTTGCCGAATCTTCGGTTCCTCTTTTCGAAGTCGGCAAGAATTTTATCTATTTTGCCTTTTGTCATATCCGGCCACAGCGTGTCGACGAATTCAAGTTCGGCGTATGCCGCCTGATACAGCAAAAAGTTTGAAAGCCGTTTTTCTCCGCCGGTTCTGACCAATAAATCCAGTGGCGGCAGATCTTTTGTGAGCAAATGCTTCTCGAAACTATCTTTGGTTATATTTCCCGAAAGCGCGGCCCCCTTCGCCGCCCTCACGATTTCCTCCGTCGCGCCGTAATTTAGGGCGATGGCAAAAATCATGCCGGAGTTACCCGCGGTTTCGGCCTCGACGGTTCTGATTTTTTGAACCAGACTTTCCGAAAGTCCGTCCTCAAACCCCAAAAACCGAATTTTGAGATTGTTTTTCATGCAGAAACGCCCCGCGGATTCGGAAAATTTTTCGACAAGCGAAAACAGCGCGTCAACCTCATCCTTCGGCCGCGACCAGTTTTCAGTCGAAAAAGCAAAAAAGGTTGCCGCTTTTATACCGTAATCCGACAGGCACTTCACCACTTTTTTCAAGGCTCTCACGCCTTCCTCGTGGCCGGCCTTTCGCGGTAAGCCGTGCTTTTTGGCCCATCTGCCGTTGCCGTCCATGATAAACGCAACGTGATCGGGTAGTGTTTTATACTCTTTTTTCACAGAAACATTCTTCCCCATTTTTCAGAATACGAAACGGCATATTCAAGTTTGGCGAACGAAAATCGTTCGCCAAACCATCTAAATCTTAAGCAAAAATTTGGTGGCCGAAAGCTCCACCGTCTTATCGTTCAGCACGGCGCGCGTAACGAGAACGGAATCGAACTCGTCTATCTTGCCGCCGTCTGAAATCGTCGATTTCACGGCGTAGCCCCTTTCCGTCAGCAGTTTTTCAGCCACAGACAGCTCGAGGCCGACGTAATCTTCGCCGTTAAACACTCATAACCTCTTGTTCTTTGTCTTTTGCGAGCTTGTCGATTTTTTCGATGTAAGAAGCAAGCTTGTCGTCAACTTCCTTGAGGTAATCTTTCAGATCGTCTTCGGTGATGACGCTGTCTTTTTTGAGAGCCTTAAGGTCTTCGTTGGCGTCGCGGCGATGGTTGCGAAGCGTAACCTTCATATTCTCGGCACCGGCTTTGATGTCTTTAACCAGCATTTTTCTGCGTTCTTCGGTAACTTCCGGGAACACCAGCCTTATAACGTTGCCGTCGTTGTTCGGAGTGATGCCGACGTTCGCCGCCAAAATAGCTTTTTCGACGTTTTTCAGCGCGCTCTTGTCCCACACAGAAATGACCAGAACTCTGGCTTCTGCGATGGTAACGTTTGCCATATTGTTTATAGGCGTAGGAACGCCGTAGTAATCGACGAGAACTTTGTCCAGAATGTGCGGATTTGCGCGGCCCGCTCTTATTGCCTGAAGTTCGGTTTTGAAGCTGTCAACGGTTTTTTGGCTTTTTTCGTCCATTTCGCCGAACAACAGTTCGAGTTCCTCCAAAGGATATGCCATAATATGTTCCTCCATATATAATTATAAGTTTATAATAAACATTATAACATAGGTTGCTCTAAAAATCAATATATTGAAACAAAAATTCGGCGCAAGCGTGCGCCGAATGATTTCGTTAAGCGTGAACCAAAGTTCCGATTTTTTCGCCGGTGGCGGCTTTGACGATGCTGTTTTCTTCGTCGAGGCCGAAAACGACGATGTTTATATCGTTTTCCATGCAGAGGCTGACCGCCGTGGTGTCCATAACGTGAATGCCTCGCTTGATGACGTCCATAAAGCTGATTTCGTCAATCTTTTTGGCCGACGGATTTTTACGCGGATCGCTGTCGTAAACGCCGTCGATGTTTTTGGCGCACAGAAGGACGTCGGCGCCGATTTCCGCCGCTCTCAGGCTTGCGCCTGTGTCGGTTGAGAAATACGGATTGCCCGTGCCGCACGCAAAGATGACCACGCGGCCTTTTTCGAGGTGGCGCAAAGCTTTTCTCAGAATGTACGGTTCGGCCACTCTTTCGATTGTCAAAGCGGTCTGAACACGTGTCGGAACGCCGCTATGCTCCAAAGCGTCCTGCAAAGCGAGCGAATTGATAACCGTTGCGAGCATGCCCATGTGGTCTGCCGTCGTGCGGTCCATATCCACGCCCTGACGGCCTCTCCAGAAATTGCCTCCGCCGATGATAATGCCGACGTCTATGCCCAGATCGTGCACGACTTTGATTTGTTGAACCACTTTGTTTACGATATGGTTGTCGATGCCTGTGCCGGACGGGCCCGCAAGGGCTTCGCCGCTGATTTTGATGACGACTCTTTTATATTTAGCGGTCATTTTTACCTCCGATTTTTTTGAAAAAAGTGGGATACGAAAGGTATCCCACCGTTTTTAACTATTTGGTTACTTTGGAAACTGCGTCGCCGATTTCGTCGAGGTAGTTGTCGACTTTCTTTTCGAGGCCTTCGCCCATTTCGAAACGAACGAATTTTTTGACGCTGCTGCCGTCGTTTGCAAGCACTTTGCCGACGGTCAGAGAGCCGTCTTTAACGAAGTCTTGTTCCAAAAGGCAAACTTCTTTGTAGTATTTGTGAATTCTTCCTTCAACCATTTTGTCAACGATAGCGACAGGTTTGCCTTCGTTGAGAGCTTGAGCGCGAAGAATTTCTTTTTCTTTTTCGATGTCGCCGGACGGAACTTCTTCCTTGGAAACGCAAGTCGGTTTAGCGGCTGCGATCTGAAGAGCCACGTCGTGGATGACTTCTGCGGAAATGTTTGCGCTTGCTTCGACCAAAACGCCGATTTTGCCGCCCATGTGAATGTAGCTGTCGAGTTTGGAATCGGAAGCGACCATTTTTTCATAGCGACGAATGCTGATTTTTTCGCCGATTTTGGCGATTGCAGCGTTCAGAGCTTCGGTTTTTGCGGCAACGACTTCGTCAAGGGATTTGACGTCGTTGTCCAGAATATATTCGGCAACTTCTTCCACGAACGCCTTGAAACCTTCGCCGCGAGCAACGAAGTCGGATTCGCAGTTTACTTCGACGATAACGCCTTTGTCGCCTTTGATGGTTGCGTAAACGATGCCTTCGGAAGCCACTCTGCCTGCTTTTTTAGCGGCGGTAGCCATGCCCTTTTCTCTGAGGAAGTCAACGGCTTTTTCCATATCGCCGTCGCATTCGGTAAGAGCTTTTTTGCAATCCATCATGCCAACGCCGGTGCGTTGACGGAGTTCCATAACGTCTTTACTGGTAAACATAGATATTTCTCCTTAAAATTATTCGGCTGCCGGAGCTTCGACTGCTTCTGCCGCTTCTTCTGCCGGAGCTTCTTCCTTATCGGATTCGGCCGCTGCTTTTTCCGCTGCGAGAGCGTCTTTGCCTTCTTTTGCTTCGATAACCGCGTCTGCGATGATGGAAGCGAAAAGTTTGATTGCTCTTATAGCGTCGTCGTTGCCAGGGATAACGTAGTCAACGAGGTCAGGATCGCAGTTGGTGTCCACGACTGCAACGATAGGAATACCGAGGTTTCTTGCTTCTTTGATGGCGATTTCCTCTTTCTTGAGGTCAACGACGAACAGCAAACCCGGAAGGCTTCTCATGTTTTTGATACCGCCGAGGTTCTTTTCCAAGGTGTCTCTTTCGGCTTTAAGTTTCACGACTTCTTTTTTAGGGAGAAGATCGAATTCGCCGATGATTTCCATCTGGTTGATTTTGTTCAGACGGTCGATACGGGTGCGGATGGTTTTGAAGTTGGTGAGAGTGCCGCCCAACCAACGTTGATTGATGTAGTACATGCCGCAACGTTCAGCTTCTTGTTGGATGGCTTCCTGAGCTTGTTTTTTGGTGCCGACAAACAAAACGTCTTTGCCCATTTTAACTTGGTCGCGAACGAAATTGTAAGCCTCTTCGACTTTATCTACGGAGATTTGCAAATCGATAATGTGAATATCGTTGCGGGCCGCGTAGATATATTTGCCCATTTTCGGGTTCCATCTTTTGGTTTGATGGCCGAAGTGTACGCCTGCTTCGAGCAGGGCTTTCATAGAAGTAACTGCCATAATAATGACCTCCAAAATAAAATGTATTTAGTCCTCCCGCCAAAATATCACATTCGGCAACCCTGAGGCTACAGCCGATTTTCAATGGCGGTGCGGATTTACTTTGTAAATAATAGCATAAAAACGAAAAGCAGGCAAACGATTTAAGCCCGTTTTGACCTGCTATTTCAAAAAAATTAAAATAATTTTCAAATTTTGCCGAAGCACGCAATCTTATCCGAATAAAAGCTTCCCCCCCTTCATCATCTTCGCCAAAGTCGCCTGTCGGCTATCGCTCCGCAATTTTGCCCTTGCGGTCAGACTTTGGCTCGCTGTCCTCTACGCACGCCTCCTGAAAGGC
>HF988634.1 GCA_000434675.1 Faecalibacterium sp. CAG:1138
AAGCTTTACTTCCATTTTGGTGAGTTTGTTCTCCCCCCCCCAAAAAAACACACAATCAACTTAGAAGGGATATAAACTATGAAAAACGCTCAAAAACGTGGCTTCACTTTGGTGGAACTTATTGTAGTGATTGCAATCATGGCAATACTCGCTGCCGTGCTTGTTCCGACGATAACGGGCAAAGTTAAGGAAAGCAAGCTTTCCGGTTGCAAAACCGAACTTTCCAACGTTTGCAGCGCAATCGCAAACTTAATGGCAGAAGGCATTGCCGGCGAACATTTGGATCATGAACTTATGGCACAATATGGATATAACACCGACGACAATTTCATAGCCTGCACCACCACGTCTGACTACAAAATCAAATATATCCGCACCGACACGGAAGTTACCCTCACCCTTTGCGACTCAAACGGCACCCCTCTGACAGGCGATGACGAGTTTAAGCGCGTTCTTCCGATCAAATCGGCCTAATTCCTCTGCATGGCTTCCCCTCGGGGCATGTCATTCCGAACGTAAGTGAGGAATCTCCCCACTTCCTTGTCATTCCGAGCGTTAGTGAGGAATCTCCTGGAAAGGATTATCAACAAATTTCAAGCCGTCCGTCAGGGCGGCTTTTTCTATCCCCCCCCCTTCTGACAATCCACTCACTCATCGTAGTTATTGCTATCATGGCAATTCTGGCCGCTGTTTTGGTCCCTACTATTGTTAACAAAATTAATGATGCCAAAGAGTCTGCAGCCAAATCCGATATGAGCGCAGTTGCTAATGCTATTCAATCAGAAATTATCTCTATCACTTCCGGACTTTCTGATGCCAATAATGAATATGTTAAAAAAGGTGACGACGGTAAGGTTTCTGGCGTAAAAAAACCAGGTACAGGTGAAGGTAATACCAACAAACAAATAGAAGGCAAAATTACCATTACTTACGTTGCTGCTACTCCTGGAGCCGCTGCAACCCCTGCGAAATTTGTTATCACTCATAGTGATTTAGCAAACACTCAAACTTATGAAGTTAACGCTGAAACTGGCGCTGTTACTAACAATGCCCAATAAGTAAATTAACATTATTAAAAAGGATGCACTTGTGCATCCTTTTTTCAATGATTAATTTACTATATAAAATATATATTAAGTAAAGCAGACACTTAAAAGTATATTGCAAAATCGGGCGATATTTTCAACAAGGTTTTTTGCGCGCGAAACAAATTTTTGCAACCGAGGTTGCAAAAGAAAAAGGGATGAAAATCATCCCTTTTTATATTGTTTATTTGCTTATGATTATGGATTGGTGGTGCCTTGGTTGCCGCCTTAGGTACCAGTACCCTTTTTGGTAATTTCAGAAACGGTACCATCTTTGGAAACGGTGCAAGTCCAAGTGTCGTCGCCACCTTCCGCTTCTATCGTCCAAGTTTCGCCTTCATATTTTGCTTCTGCTTTGCCGTTTTTGTGCGTGGCGCTTGTTGCGTATTTAGTATCAGCACCAGTTTGAACGTTAATGATGTCTGCTTGAATAGCATTAGCCAAAGTTTGGCAGTCAGACTTTGCAGCACTGCTGTTAGCGTCTTTGATCTTGTTAGTAACAGTAGGGACCAAAACAGCGGCCAGAATTGCCATGATAGCAATAACTACGATGAGTTCTACGAGTGTAAAACCTTTTTTGTTAGATTTTTTCATCATTTAATCCTCCTAAGATAATGAAAAGTGTTTTATTTTTTAAATTCCCGGGCGTTTCGCCCCTTCATTTATGATTTAATTATACAATACCCGAGGTGAAATTGCAATAAGTTTTTGAAAAAATTTTTTTCTTTCCCGTGTTTTAAGCCTGTTTTGGGCAATTTTCTCGGCTTCCCCTCGGGGGGAAGCTGTCACAAAGTGACTGATGAGGGGTTTGGCTCCCTTTGGGAGGGAGCTG
>HF988635.1:0-44635 GCA_000434675.1 Faecalibacterium sp. CAG:1138
GGGAAAATAGATATTTGCATTTTTGAGTGCTCAAAATTTTTGCCGAAATTTTTTAGAAGTTTTATCTCTATTTTGGATAATTGTATAAAATGTATACTCCACTTTTTATAGCCTTTCGTTGTGTCTTTTGTAGCGCAAGTCAGTGAGAATATCAACGGCACGAAAAAATTGTCCGTTGATATTCTCCATTGCAACTATTTAATTGCGTCTAATCCATAAAAGATATTTCCTTATATGGAAGTTCTACGCTATAACAAATATCTTCGCCATAAACAGTTTTTAACTCTTCAATATTTATAATATCTTCCGCTTGTCCTTGCGCCACAATTGTTCCACTTCTCAATAAGAACACATTGCTACTTAAATATAGAGCGTGGTTAGGATTATGCGATGATAAAATAAAAGTTTTTCCTTGTTCTTTAGCAATTTTTTTAATTATAGATAAAACAGCGTGTTGATTTTTTATATCCAAAGCAGAAGTCGGCTCATCTAAAATCACTAAATTTGTATCTTGCACAATAGACGCACAAATAGAAACGATTTGTCTTTCGCCACCGCTTATTTCACCCAACTTCTTATCAAGCAAATGTGTGATTCCAAACTGCTTAGCGCAATCTAAAACCCTCTTTTTATCTTCTTCCTTGGGAGATTGATAAAAATTCATTTTATTAGCCGTGCCAAACAACAAGTAATCTAATACAGGAAAATCGTCAACTGCATTAGAACGCTGTGCAACGTACGCCATTTTCTTTGCCCGTTCTTTTATAGAAAGTCCTCTCAAATTTTCTCCATCTATAAAAACTTCGCCTTGATAGTTTTCCAATAGCCCTGCAATCGTTTTTATAAGCGTCGTCTTTCCCGAACCATTTAAGCCTATTAAAACGTTGACTGTGCCTTTTTCGCAAGAAAAATTTAATCTATCTAAAACAAGTTTCCCCTTTTTTTGATACCTAAAAGAAAGTTCTTTAACGTCAATCATTTTCACGAATCGTATCCCTCCTTACAAAAAGCAATACAACGAAAATAATTGTTCCAAAGAGCCCTGTTACCGCAGATAAAGGAATTTCCGCCGCCGTAAATACACGAGAAATTATATCGGCAATCACCATAAACGTAGCACCGAAAAGCATACACATAGGAATGGTTTTCTTCGTATCTCTACCAACCATTAGCCTAACGATATGCGGAACAACTAAGCCTATCCAACTAATCGTTCCTGCAAAAGCAACCGAACTTGCCGTAAGCAATGTTGCAACGATAATAATTAAAGTTCTATACGCTCTATAATTTATTCCCCTAGTTTGTGCTTCTTCTCTTCCAAGCGCAACGATATTAACACGATAACTTATTGCAAGAATAACTATTGAACAAATTGCTACAATAGGCAATAATACATACACGTCGTCCATTACCGAATGTTCAAACGAGCCCATAAGCCAAAACGTAATACTTGCAAGCGTTGTTTCTGCATCGGCAAGGTATTTAATAAACGATAATATCGCACCCATACAGCCACCGACAATGATACCCGAAAGCGTTAATACCATTGACGATTTGTTTTGAAAGGCTCTTGCAACAAACATCGTAGCAAGCACCGTCAAAACACCAAAACCGAAAGCGAAGAAACTTACAATTACCGAAGATAAACCAAGCACGATTGCAAGCGCAGCGCCAACACCTGCACCTGAAGAAACGCCAAGCAAATCAGGCGAAACCAACTTGTTTTGAAAGGTTTCTTGATATAAAAGTCCCGAAACACTTAAAGCAAGTCCTGTAAGTGCTGCAATAATCGTTCTCGGTAAACGCAAATTCATCACGATACTGCGTTCCATTTCATATCCGCTTTGGCCAAATAACATTTTGAAAAAATTGCCGATAGAAATATCGTATCTTCCTACTATTAAAGCCAAAATGAAAACAACCACAAAGGTCAGGCTAACGAGCGTAAAAAATACGCCCGTTAGCCAATTTTTCTTTTGATTAAGCAAGTAAGTTTCCCTCCCTACTCAAACCATTAAGCATATTTTGCGCTTCCGTATCCGTAAGTTCTACTCCAAAGAATTCCTTACTCAAATCTTGAATTTGCTTTTTAACGTCGTAGTTAAAATAGTTCGGATAGAGTTTATTCGCTTGGTCACAAAGGAACACGGGAGAGAATACCCCTAATTGTTCAAACATTGTAAGACCGATAGGGATATTGAAAACTTGTCCGTTTTTAACAGCATCAAGATTTTTATAAGGTTCTTCTTGTAATGCGTTCATTAAGGTTTTTTGATAAATACCACCCACTACGAACACGTCGGGATTTTGCTCGCAAATTTCTTCCGCCGATGGTTTATTTGATTCAAATTGGTCGTTTAAAGGTTTCATACCAAGAACTTTATAAGCATACTCTGTAAACGAGCCAACCGTATCTGTATATCCTACGCCTTTATTCTTGTCCCCTCGAACGTAATAAACCGTTCTTTGTTCATCGTCGTGCTTTGCAAGTTCCGCCTGAATACCCGATATCGCATTTTGCATATGCGCTTTCCAAGCATCCACCTTTTGTGCCACTTCTTCGCTATCCCAAATTTGCTTTACTAAATCTGCAAAGAAATATACATATCCACTAAAATCGGGATTGCCGTATAAACTAACGTTCAACGCCTTGATTCCGTGTTCTTTTAATCCGTCCGTTATGTATTTTTCGGGAGAAAACACGATATCTACCTCACGTGCAATATAAGTTTCATAACTTTCTTGATACGCCAAACTATATCTTTCATTTGCCTTTGCATCAAATACCGACGACCACTCGTTGTCAAGCAAGGAATAATAAACACCGTCTATACTATCTGCCACCCCAAAAGCAATCAAAAGGTCGTAAGTCGTTCTTGACGCGCAAGCAACTTTTTTAGGATTCTTTTTTACAGTTACTTCTTCGCCAAGCATATCCGTTACAGTTACTGTTTCATCGTCGTTATTCGTATTTCCACAACCCACAAGAGAAATCGCCATTGTGAAACATAAAACAACGCCAAGTATCATTGAAATAAATTTCTTAAACTTTGACATAGTTTTTACTCCTTCTGAGATTATCCAACAAATACCGACCGCCGAATTGTAGAGCGCAGACAGACGGCTATGCCTACCGCCGTCTACTGCTCTAAAAGGTAATCTCTTAAATAATTTAATTTTTTACGGTCTTTTTATTATCCCTTTTGTATAGACTTCAAAATCCTATTAAATTCTTCTTCATCCTTAGCATCAATCAATTGATTGATTTTCTCGTTAAATTCCGCCATCGTCATGTCCTTAAATCCTTTTTGACGAGACAGCCTTTTTGTCAACCTTTGCTTAGCATTAAACTCCTTTAATGCAAGATATTGCAACTCAGGATTATTTTCCATTTCTCTACTTATCTTGTTGTATTCGCGAATAGGCATATTTCCACATCTTCTATACAAGTATTCTCGTTTAACCATCTCAAGAAGGTCGCCTTGCTCTCTTATTATTCTTTCCTCCACGGAAATTTCTCTTATTTCAAGGATTTCATCCAATTCAATATCTTTTTTGATTTGCTCGATTGCTTCTTCTTTACTATCAGCCTTCACCACCCATTCACAAGGCAAAAGCGTCACATCTGGATCCGCCTCCATAATTTCGTCTTTATAAGTGAAATTAACAAAATAATACATAGTTATTCTCCTTTTTCTCTATCATCTTTTTTCTTCAACAATTCAAAAACATCAACTTCTAGAAAATCTGCAATTTCCTCTAATGTATCAATGTTTTTGACACCTGCGTTCAACCACCTACTAACTGTTCTGATTTCCGCTCCAAACTCATAAGCAAAATTTTCCTGCGTCCTATATCTAGAACTTCGTATCAATCGCTTTAAGTTTATCCCGACAATCAAGCTTAATGAAAGTTCATTGCTCATGCAGCCCTCCTTCGAGTTTTTGTAACTACATTATATTTTAATTTTTTTTATCCATCTACGACATTTTTTGTCCTAACACTTTATACCAAAATAATACCAATGCAAAACTACACCTTATTAAGCTAAGCCTATATCCTATACATATTACATTAAAAGCTATCTTGCTTAAATCTTGACCAATATCTTACTTGAAATACCGTTGATTCTTACTTTTGGGTTTGTCGGGCAAAGTCATTCTTATAAGTCCGTTTTCAAGAGCAGGATTGAGATAACTGTTTCTCAAAGTTTCTTTAGACTTTATTCCCAGTCGCTCCATAATTTCATTGGCGGATAGCGGAATATCAGGCTCCATTACGTCCAACAATCTATTGACTTGTTCGGAAATATTTTCTGATTCTTGTTTTACTCCGGCAATCACTTCATCAAGAACTTCGTCTATCATCTTGAGCATAAATTCAACAAAAGCGTTCGAGTTTCCTTCCTGATGGCATCTCGCTATTGTTTCATAATATTCAGTCTGGTATTTTTGAATCTGTGATTCAATCGGAATATATTCAAACAACGGATTCCATTTTGTAAGTAGCACGTTTTGCCAAAGTCTGACAGTTCTGCCGTTTCCGTCGCTGAAGGGATGAATGAAAACAAATTCATAATGGAATACGCAAGACTTTATCAATATGTGGGTATCACTATCATTTTTGAGCCAGTCAAACAAATCGTGCATAAGCGACGGCACAAGATTTTCCGGCGGGGCAACAAAGATGACTTTTTCTCCGTCGAATACTCCTTCGCCATGGTTTCTGTACTTGCCGGCATCATTCTCAATAAGGTATGTCAAAATCGAGTGTGCTTTAAGCAAGTCCGATTCACGATATCCATCGAACTCGTTTATCATATTATAGGCTTTATAAGCATTCTTGACCTCTTGTATCTCTTTTTGAGGTCCTATAACCGGCTTGCCTGCAATAACGTCTCTTACTTGATTGAGAGACAATGAATTAGCCTCGATAACCAATGATGAATGAATGGATCTAATTTTATTATTCCGCCTTAGTGTTGGCATACGTTTTAAGGAATTAAACGTAGTAATCTGACCTAATTTCTCTGTAATGGAAATGGTTTTAGAAAGCATATAGTTAGAAATTGAAAAAGGCGGTTTGTACATAATTGATTCTCCTTTCAAATCTGAAATTATTATACCATAATTACCGATGAAAATCAATCATCTTGCTTAAATCTTGCTTAAAATGTTGCACAAAAGGTTATTAACTCGATTCCTCCATTTGTCTTTTCAAATACGACATCTCGACAAGTCTCCAAGTTTTCTAAAGTTTACTTTATGGATAGTGATTTTTGATTTTTTGCAAAAACAGTGTCGATAAAATAAGTTTTTTGCCGATTTCTTTACATTTTTATAGCACAGTAAGAACAAAAGTAAAGATAAATAAGACGGCAAGTAAAGATTTCATATTTTATTGCCTTTCGTCCGGTGTTTGTAGCACAAGTCAGCGGCGATAGCAACCGCCGTGAAAAATAGCACTTAAAATTTGAATATAAACTTACAAGGTCAAGCTCGAAATGGTTTGGCTTTTTTATTTTACAGCACTATTTTTCACTAAAAAGGATTTGTGGTTGCTATTGCCCATTGCAACCATATTCGCATAAAGAATGAGTTTCGACTTGTACTACCACTCCCTTGCCGAACGGCAATATCAAATAAAAAGGAGTTAGAAAAATGATTGAACTCAACAAAATTGCATTCATTGATGAAGATGGTTTTGATTTCAATGACGGTGAAAGCCTTATCAGATTTGATACTGTTGCTTATTACCCTGACAGAAACGAAATCATCTATGCAATCACCAACAACGGAAAGATTTCCGTTATCACTTACGACGTATTTGAAGATGACAAAGGTCATTATATCGAATACGGAAACATGCTTATCAAGATTTACATATCGGAGGATTGACAATGGGAAACATCAGTATTGTTATCGGATCTTGGGGATCTTACAACGAATGCAACGAAAGAGCCTTAGGCTCTAATTGGCTTGATTTAAAAATGTTTCTTGCCGAAGATGCAAACACAATTATTCGCCGACCAAACTGCCGAAAGTTTTGCCTTGACAATGATATATTTATGGAAATACACGAAAAGGCTTGGTTAATAGACATTGAAAACTTTATGAGAAAAGTCAACCCAAAATCAATCAGCGAACATTACGAAGTGCCACGTCTGAGAAATCTTCGGTACTGTGTAAATAGTTGGAACAAGCGTTATAAAAGGTGGCAAATTGATAAGCACGATATAGAATACCTGATAAAAAACGAAAAGATTTTTAGTTTCAAACACGGTAACAGATGGGTGTTAAACTACGACGAAGTGCTAAAAGAACTCAAGATTTACGTCAAAACCTACAAAGGTCACCCAAATGCAAAGAAAAACCGCAAAAAAATAGAATTGGTAATGTAATTGGTAATGCGCTTTGTCACGTTCATCTTCTCTCGCTTTCTATATATTGTGTCGCATAAAAAGAAAAACCACAATATATTGTGGTTTGTGGCGCACTCACCGGGAATCGAACCCAGAGCTAACCCTTAGGAGGGGTTTGTTTTATCCGTTAAACTATGAGTGCAAATTACGGATTTTACGAAAGTTAGTAAACGATATGGCATTTTCAAAAACATTACCAAAAACATTACCAATTTTCTATTCAGTTGTCAAAAACGCACGTTATTTGGCGTTTTTTGGGCTAAAAAGCCCTATTTTTGCCCATTTTTGCTGGATACATCTCGCCCTTAGGAGGCGAACGCTCTATCCTACTGAGCTACAGAAACATTTGCTATATCAAGTTTACATACATTTTTGCTTTTTGTCAAACAAAAAGCGGGTTTTTGAAAGTCGGTTTTGAAAAGACTTTTTATCATACGGCAAAAAGTGTTGACATTTTTGAAAAAAGTGATACAATAACTACAGAATATCCGTGGGGGTATGGCTCAGTTGGTAGAGCGATGCGTTCGCAACGCATAGGCCAGGGGTTCGAATCCCCTTATCTCCACCATTAAAACCGCAAGCATGAAGTTTGCGGTTTTTGTATTATAAAATCGCTGAATGTATAGTAAACTTGCATAATTCAATTATAGCAGGCATTAAATTTTTAACTCAATTACGGATTTTCGAGGTTAATGTTTATTGTTAAAATAATAAAACCTTAGACGAGATCGATTAAAAATGTCGTTTAAATTTTATGATAGTTCTTTGATTGAAACATTTAGCGAACCAATAAAAAAATATTTTACTAAACATAAGAAATATGTTTTTTCGTGTGTCCATTACCCATCTTGATTTTTAATACCGCCTATGATATACTATTTATAGCATTGTCATCAATATACATTACAAAAGATAGTTTCTGTTGTGTTTGCGTGTTTTAAAGATATCGTTGCAAACATTGCTTGATCAAAATCTGTTACGAAAATCGATCAGCATCTTTACAAAAAAACCTTGACGATTCTAAAACCGCTTTCATGGCATCATGATAAACCTATGGGGGGGGGTAAACTATGACAATAAAAAAACGATGTCAAGAAATAAAAGAGTATTTTCTTAATAAAATAACGCTTGCTGAACAAACACAAGATCGTGCGATAATCAGTGTTGTATGTTTGTCCATATTAGATTGTTTAGCGCAAGAAAGCAGTAATTATCCTATATTTAACAATCAAAAATCTTTCATTGATTTTGTAAAAAAATACGGTGATTCCAACATTTTAGATTGTGTAAATTACGTGACTTTATATTATGCCAATATAGAGAAGTTTAATTTGCAAGGAATCTATATCAACCAAATACTATCCAGTGGATGCGTATATACTTTGCCAGAGGTTTGTGAAATATTTAGAAAGATTTCTACCGATACAACTCCTTACAAAGAACTAAAGAATCACAATCTATCCAATCAATTATGGTTTTATCGAAATAAGGTAATGCACGAGCACAATACATTATCCTATGACATTTCGAAAAACACATCTTGGATTCCTGATAACGTCCCATATTTTTATTCATACTCGTCTAAATGGGTGTTCTGTATCCCGACAAATTTTATCAAAGAATTACTAATACGATGTTTGGAAAATTATCTGCGTCATTGCGAAGAATGCGACAAAGATCCGTTTAAAAATAACAATTCTGATAGATCAATATATCTTTCATGGGTTAATTAAATCTAAATAATAACACAAGCGATTTTCTTCCGCTTTATTATGAATTAATATATAGCAGTTATAGAAGCATATCTGTTTGAGTATTCAATCTTCTGTACTATAATCCAGATGTAATTGGTTTAAATATGTTTATCTACCATAAACCGCCATATAGTGTTGGCACATTTTGATGAAATACTCAGGCATATAGCTTTTGTTTTGTAAGGAGAGGCGAGTTCCACGTGCATTAATGACGAAGTCCCCTCTTTTCGACCCAAACGCCCTTTTCTTCTTGCCTTATAATCTATCTAAATCATAAACCGTTTAACTTTTATGGTTTTTTATTTGTAGGAAAGGTTATTTACGTGATACAATTTATAAAGAAACAGCATATTTTGGTTTTTTACACTAAGCCATAAACAAAAACATTTGGAAATCAATTATGAAAAGCACAAATTACTACTACTCTTCTACAATCACTAATTTTTTACTTCAAAAAAATGAAGAAATACTTGGCACTATCTATTCAAATGATCCACATGCAGAAACCAAATTACAGCAAGCTAACACTTGGGAAACGGAAATCAAAATTCTCAAGCAGCAGTTAGACGGAATAAAAGAAGGACGAATATTGTTTGAGTACACTATTCCTCGCATGGGAAAACGTGTTGACACTATAATCCTTCATGAGAATATTGTGTTTGTTTTAGAGTTTAAATGTGGCGATTCTGAATATAGGTCAAGCACGTATGATCAAGTTTATGACTACGCTTTAGATCTACGCAATTTTCAAAAAGAAAGCCACAATGCTTTGATTGTTCCTATAATTATTTCCACTCAAGCCCCAGCCTCCACATTCAACATCATAGATACCGGGCACATACTTGCTCCATTAAAGTGCAATTCTTCAAATATACGGTCTGCAATTGAATCCGTTTGTGCACTTTATCAAAAAGAACCATTTTTTGATTACATTCAATGGCAAGAATCCGAATACTTGCCTACGCCAACCATTATTGAAGCAGCACAAGCACTATACCGAGGACATAATGTTCATGATATAACCCGCAATGATGCTGGAACGAAAAATCTTTCCATAACGACTGACAAAATCAACCAGATAATCGAATATAGCAAAGCAAATCATCGCAAATCAATCTGTTTTGTAACAGGTGTTCCTGGCGCAGGGAAAACACTTGTTGGTCTGAATGTTGCAATTGAGCGTTCGAATGCTCAAAAAGGTGAACACGCCGTTTTTTTATCTGGCAATTTTCCACTTGTTACTGTTCTTCAAGAAGCGCTAGCACGCGATAAAGTTGAACAAAGTAAAAACAGCGCCGCAAAAATCAGTAAAACTACCGCTCTTCGAGAAACCTCCGCTTTTATTCAAATAATTCATCAATATAGAGATTCCTTCGTCGGAAATAATAATGTTCCACCTGAAAGAATTGCCGTCTTCGACGAAGCACAAAGAGCCTGGACAAAACCACAAATTGCCAAGTTTATGGCGACAAAAAAAGGTATAGAAGACTTTAAATTCAGCGAACCCGAATTTCTCATAAACACAATGGACAGACATGAAGACTGGACCGTGATAATATGTCTCGTCGGAGGAGGGCAAGAGATAAACACTGGCGAGGCCGGTCTTATCGAATGGTTTGATTCATTAAAACGTTCATATAAAAATTGGGACGTATATGTTTCATCCGAGCTAAATGATACCGAATATCGTAGGGACAGAACTCTCTCTTCTCTTTTTGAAGGGCTTAATGTTTCAACAGAAGATGATCTGCATCTTTCCACATCTATTCGTTCTTTCCGAACACCAGATTTGGCTGCCTTTGTAAAAGCAATTCTTGATGTGGAAAAAGACAAGGCAAAAAATTTGTTCCAAAAAATAAAAGATAAGTATCCTGTATTGTTGACACGCGATCTTGAGGAAGCAAAAAACTGGATAAAGCAGCAATGCAAAGGATCAATGAGATATGGTTTAATTGCAAGCAGCGGAGCCTTAAGACTAAAACCTCGTGGCATTTTTGTTAAGAACGAAATCAATGTGGCAAATTGGTTTTTGAATGATAAATTTGATGTTCGTTCAAGCTATTATCTGGAAGATGTCGTAAGCGAATTTGACATACAAGGTTTAGAACTTGACTATTCTTTGGTAGCATGGGACGGGGATTTTAGATTTGACGGAACACAATGGACCTATAATAGTTTCGTTGGCAACCGTTGGCAAAAAATAAATTCTGATGATAATAAATTGTATCTGAAAAATGCTTATCGTGTCCTTCTTACCAGAGCACGCCAAGGCATGGTTATTTATGTACCAGAAGGAGATTTATTTGATGAAACCCGCAAGCCAGAATATTATGATAAAACGTATGAATATCTAAAATCTTTCATCGAATAAAAAATATAAATTGCTAAAATCGCTAATTAAAAACCACCGTACTGTACGGTGGTTTTTATCACAAAAATGCCCGCAGGGGGCCTGCGGGCAGAGGGTTGGTTAGATGTTTTGAGGCGGGCTATTCGCCGATTTTTTTAAATTTGCCTTTTTCCCATTTTTCACTGAGAGGAACTTTTTGGTCGTCCCTGAGGTCGAGGCCGATGGTTCCGCCGGGGTTCAGAATGCCTTCCGGATCGAAGTGATGCTTCAAGGTTTTCAGCACTTCCATTCTGTCGGTGCCGATTTGCCCTTCGAGCCACGGAGCGAACAATTTTCCGATGCCGTGGTGGTGGCTCATGCAAGCGCCGGATTTTTGAATGGCGTCCAAAATTCCGCTATGATATTCGACGAATTCGTCGATGTCCTCGAGATGCGCAATGAAGATGAAATAAAGGTTGGCGCCCTGCTCGTAGCAGTGAGAAATATGCGTAGTGCAAACGGTTTTCGGGCGGGATTTGCAGTATGCTCTGACGCTCTTATAAACTTTAGGCATGCTGTGCCAATCTACCGCGCACTCCAAGGTGTCGATCATGATGCCGAAATCCTGAATGTTGTCGCGCATATAGCTGTCGTTGAAGCGGCCGCCTTCCCAGCTCTTGCAGACGAGCCCCGGAAGCTGCATTGCTCCGTGCTTTTTGCAAATTTTGGCGAGTTTGCGTTTTATGAGTTTCTGGAGCGCTTTGTCGCCGTCGTTGAACCCGAGCATCAGGCATCTTTCGCCCGGTTTATAGCCGAAGGTGCCGAGCATTTTGCCGACTATATTCTCCTCGACGCCGTATAGGTGCAGCATGAAGCTGGTTTCTTCTTCGTCGGAAAGACGGAATGCCGACGGATGACCGAATTCGCCCTGCATAACTTCGCGCATGGCTTTCTGCCCTTCCTCGAAGCTGTGGAAAATGAAGCAGAAACGGGTGCGATCTTCAGGGTGATACTTAAAGACTTTGAGAGTAACCTCCGTCAGAACGCCGAACGTACCTTCGCTGCCCATCATAATTTGATCGACGTCCGGGCCGCAGGCTTTGCGAGGGACTATATCGGTTTTAAGTTTACCGACAGGAGTAACGTATTCCTGACTGACGACTATGTCTTCGATTTTGCCGTAATAGGTGCTGTTCTGACCGGCGCCTCTGGTGACAACCCAGCCGCCGACGGAAGAATATTCGAAGCTTTGCGGAAAATGTCCGCCGGTGTAACGGCATTTCGTGCCGAAGTTTTTCGGAGCTTCGTTGAGGATTTTTTCGTACGCAGGTCCCATAAGTCCCGGCTGGACAGTGATGGTCTGATTGATTTCGTCGAACGACACCACTTTGTTAAAGTGACGTCTGAGGTCCAAAGTTACGCTTCTTCTGAGGATGGCTTCCGGGCCTCTCGTAACGCTGCTGCCGCCGCCGTAAACGTAGAGGTTGATGTGATCCCTGACGCAGACGGCCATAATCTTTTCGACATCCTCCGTGGTGGACGGATAGATGACCGCATCCGGAGCGTTTTCCACTATTCCGTGGCGAAGCCTGAGTATGTCGAGCATGGTTTTGCCGTAGCACACGCTGACGCGGCTGTTGTCGTCAATTGCCACGTTATCGTCGCCTACTATGCTCTTAAACTCCTTAATCTGTGATTCCGTCAACGCGCAAGGTATGTCGCACTTGACTTTTTCAAGCCCCAGATAGTGCCATTCCTTGAAGTCGTCGTCGGTGAGGTCGAAGGTCTTTTTGACGAGCTTGTAAAGCCCCTCTTTCGGCGGTTTGTTGAAGGTCGGATCGCCCCACTTAAAATGATTGCGATAGCTGTCGGAAGGCGCAACTTCCGTGTACCACTTCGGCTCGAAGCCTTTGTAAGGTTTGTGTCCCATAATATATTCTCCTTATTTTTTATCCTTTAAGAAAGTCGGCGGAGTCGATGTCGGTTTCGCCGCTTATCGTTACGTCGGAACGGACGGATTCGGTTTCGCACAAAACGTCCTTGATTTCCGAATAGAACTTTTTGTTGGCCTTGTATATCTTTTTGTAAACTCTGTCGAAAAGCTGTTGATAGATTTGGTGATTTTTCGGGTTCGGCTGATATTCCTTGACGACGTGCGACATTGCTTTGACGGCCTCGTCGAGGTTTTTGAATTCGCCCATACCTACGAACGCCGCCATAGCGCAACCGAGTGCGCTGGTTTCGTAGGTCTGCACTTTCTGAACCTTCAATCCCGCAATATCCGCAGTTATCTGACAAATTACGTCGCTGTTTGCGCCGCCGCCCGAAACCGTCAGGCGTTTGACGCTGTAGCCTGCGCGTTTTTCCATACGTTTCAGGCCGTCGTAAAGCGCATAGCCTATGCCTTCGATTATGGCGCGGTAGAGATGGATGCGGCTGTGAACGTCGCTGAAGCCGATTATACACCCTTTTGCCTCCGGAGTTTTCACGCCGGGCGACCAGTACGGTTGCAAAATAAGCCCCTGACTTCCCGGAGGAACCTCGGAAAGTCGTTTGTTAAGAAGTTCTTCCGGCGAAATACCCAGTTTTTGAGCTTCGACGACTTCTTTTGAGGCAAATTCGTTTTTGAACCAGGTTACCATCCAGTACCCTCTGAACACAAGGGTTTCGGGATTGAACTTGTCGGGATAAAGCGACGGATATGCAGGCATAAACGCCGACGGGCTGACGTGCTTGTCGGTCGTAAGCTGCACCGACGCCGCAGTGCCCATGCTTAAACTTGCCACGTCGTTTCCTACGCAACCCGTTCCGAGCGTTTCGCAGCCCTTGTCGCTTCCGGACGCAATAAACGGCAAGCCGACCGGAAGTCCCGTTGCCGCGGCGGCTTCTTCGGTGATGCCGCCTATCACGCTGCACGGCGGACAAAGCTCTGCCATCTGCTCGTCGGTGCAATCGAAAATGTGTCTTGTCAGATCGCTCTTTTTGAGCCATGTTTTGCGCTTGTAGTCAAACGGAAAATGACCGATCATCGAAGCGGTGCTGTCCACCAGCTTCCCGGTGAAACGATAGTTTACGTATGCGGAAAATTGCGTATATTTGGCCGTGTTGGCCCAGACTTCCGGCTCGTATTTTTTAATCCAGTTGCAAAAAGTGGCTTCCCTTTGCATAATCACCGTGTCGTACATTCCGACACATTTGAAAAGCGCTCTCTGCCAAAGCGGAATTCCTTCCTCTGCATGGTCCAGTCGTCTTGCGTCCAGATACAAAATGACGGGTCTTATGACGTTTAGATCCTTATCCCAGCACACCACCGCGTCCCTGAACGTCGTTACGGACGCCGCGCCGATTTTGCTCCACACTTCCTCTCCGACCTCTTTTTTGAGCATAAGCGAGGTTTCCGAAAGCTTTTGCCAGTAAAAATCGACGTCCTGCTCCGCCCAACCCGGTTTTTTGCTGTAGTAAGCAGGCGAAAACGGATTTTTGACTTTGCCGACGGTGTTGCCTTTGTTGTCGAAAATCAAAGCCCTGACGCTTTGAGTGCCGAAATCGTACGCAATGACGTAAGGTTTTTTATCCATAGTTTTCTCCTTAAAAGTTTTCCGACATATCGGACGACGAAACGAGGTTTACTCCCGTTCCGAAAAGATTTGCCACAATCACTTCGCCGCGCTTCACGCGCCTATTTAAAACGACGGAATTTGCAATTTTCATGCAATCGGCCATTTTGTCTTTCGGAATATCTGCCGAGGTTCTCACCGGAAGCACGGGCCTGTCCTCAAAAACCGTCCTCACCGTGGTGCAAACGGTGCGCATCGGGCAAGTCATTTCGTCCAGCGCGAATTTTTTGCCTCTCGGACATTTGTTGCCCGTAACTTCTCCGTCCGCTACGGTCAGCTTGCAGCTGTTAGGACATACTATACAAACGAATTCCATATTCTAATCCTCCAACGAAAGTTCGACGCTGCCGCCGTTTTCCAGACCGTACTGTGAAAAGTCAAACGTAAGTCTTTCCATCTCAGGCGGGCGCAGGAACGCGTATTTCTTTTTGAACACTTCGTTTCCGTTCACCTTGATTTTGAAGGTCGCGCCGTTACGCGCCGCAGAGCTTCTGAAATAGATGATGGTTTCATCGAGATTTTCGCTTACGTTGAGCTTTTCCGGAACTACGTACAAAAACTCTTTGCCGGCCGAAATATCCACATACTTAGGTTGTTTCTTGGAGTATTCGGCGGCGTTTTTGCCAGCCTCAACCGCACATTCCGACACGTAATCGACCAAATCGTTGACGTGAAGTGCGTTTCCTGCCGAAAACACACCTTCGACCGAAGTCATAAACTTCTGATCGCACACAGGCCCTTTCGCGCGGCCGTCAAGTTTGACGCCCAAAGATTCGGCCAGCTCGTTTTCGGGGATAAGTCCGCAGGACAGAATGAGCGCATCGCAAGGTATAATTTCTTCCGTTCCCTTGATCGGACGCATTTTTTCGTCCACTTTCGAAATTTCCACGGCCTCTAACCTATCTTCACCGAAAACTTTCTTTACGGTGTGAGAAAGATGAAGCGGAATGTTAAAATCCACGAGGCACTGATGTATGTTTCTGGTGAGGCCCGAAGGCTCGGACTTCACTTCGTAAACGCCGACGACTTCCGCTCCTTCGAGGGTAAGCCTTCTTGCCATGATGAGGCCTATGTCACCGCTGCCCAGAATGACGCAACGTTTGGTCGGCATAAATCCCATAAGATTGACGAAATTCTGCGCCGTTCCGGCCGTGTAAACGCCCGCAGGTCTGGTGCCCTGCACGAATATCTGTTTTGCCGTTCTTTCCCTGCAACCCGTGGCGAGCACTATGGTTTTGGAAGTAACGGACGAGGCGCCCTTGTCGTTGACGTACTCTATTTCGAAGCCTTCGTCAAGCTTGGTTATTTTGGTAACGAAGGTTTGTTTCAAAACGTCGGCAGAGGTTTCTTTAAGCATATCTATAAAACGCTCCGCATACTCCGGCCCCGACAGCTTTTCGCCGAAGGTTATAAGGCCGAATCCGTCGTGAATACATTGTTTCAAAATGCCCCCGAGACGTTTTTCCCGCTCGATCAGAAGGGTTTTTCCGCCGTTGTTGGAAGCAGAAATTGCCGCCGCAAGCCCCGCAGGGCCGCCGCCTATAACAACTACGTCGTACGTCATACTATTTTCCCTCCTTGGTCTTTCCGAGAAGCATCGGACTACGGTCGTTGCCTTTCATGACTTTTTCCGGCGAAATGCCCGCTTCCTTTGCAATTATGTCCACAACCATCGGTCCGCAGAACCCGCCTTGGCATCTGCCCATACCCGGGCGACACCTGCGCTTTATGGCGTCCACGCTGTACACCGGAATCGGCGAACGCAGACAATCCAGAATTTCACCCTTGGACACTTCTTCGCATCTGCATACGATGACGCCGTAGTCCGGATTTTGTTTTATGAACAAATCTCTTGAGGTTTTGTCCATATCCGCAAGGTGCGGAGGCCCTTTGCGCTTAGGGTTGAAATAGACGTTAGGTTCCACCTTCATATCTTGCCCCAGCATATCGAGCGTCCATTTTTCAACGTCCACCGCAATGGCCGGCGCGGCGGTAAGCCCAGGCGACTGAATGCCCGCAACCTCAATAATATTTTTGGTGAAGATGCCCGGTCTGACAACGAAGTCTTCTTCGTACGTCGGCGCGCGAACGCCCGAAAAATAGGTGATTATATCGCTTTTTTTAAGCGGTTCGCCAACGGTCTGTTGTTTGCGGAAAATGCTGTTTATGCTGTCGATATCGGTGGTATAATCCTCTTTTTGCGGAGTTTCGATGGCGTTAGGCCCAACCAACACGTTGCCGTCTGCGGTGTGAATGACGCCGCCGCCCTTGGTGTTGGACTTGCTGTTTTTGACGTTAAAAAAGTTTTTGAGCTTCTCGAAAAAGGTTTTTGCTTCCTTCTGCCCCGCCTCCGGAATGCCCGCAAATGGACTTCTCGCAATGGAGGTCCTCGTCAGCCAGCCGACCTTTTTGTCCATAATGAGGTTGGTGCCTTTTCGAGGGTGAATGGTGAAGGTTCTGTCGCCGGCGAGGTCCGCAATCGTGTCGGAAAAAGCGCCCGCGCAGTTTATGACCACTTTCGGTTTTATCGTTCCGTGATTCGTAACCACTTCGCTGATTTTATCGCCGTCAAGCTTTATATCCAGAACGGCGGTGTTCAAAAACACGTCCACTCCGTTTGCCGCGGCGTTTTCGGCCAAAGCAACGGTGAGCTTATACGGCGAAACGATGCCGCCCGTCGGCATAAATATGCCGCCTTGCGACCAGCTCGGAATGTACGGTTCGTGGCGCAGCAGTTGTTCTCTCGTTTCGTATCTGAGGCCTTTCACTCCCAAAAGCTTTGCCTGAATTTTGAATGCGGGAGCAAGCACTCTTTCCCATTTGCGGTAAAAGAGCAGCATGTGGCCGGTTCTTTCGAATTTGACGTCCAGATCCTTGCACATTTCGGTGTACATTTCGTTGCCGGGAATGGTGTAGTGTAATTTTTGAGTGTTTCTGTGCAAATCGATGCCGACGTGCACGCAACCGTCGTTACGCGACGATGCGCCGAGGGCCACGTCGTAGTCCTTTTCTAAAAGTGCAACCTTAAGCTTCCATTTTGAAAGCTGCCTTGCAATCGAGGCGCCGCATATCCCTGCGCCGATTATGACGACGTCGTACTCCGCCCCGTCCAAAACGTCGTCGTAGACGTCGGGAAGTTTGCAGTTTGGCACGAAACCTTTAAGCTTGATGTCGTTAAGAACGCCGAGATAGTGTTTTTTGTCCACGGCCGCTTTGCCGCATCTGACAATTTTATCCCAATCGTCCAGTTCGCCGGTAAGCCTTATGCAGCCTCTGACTTCTTCGACTTTGACGTCCGGAGAAATTTCGGCGACGGCCTTTTTGATTTTGTCGATTTTGCTCATAATTTATATCCTTTTTATTTATTTTACGGAGATAATAATATAATTATTATACCTTACCCGCCGTTTCAAGTCAACCCTTTCCGCCGCACAAAAAAACGCCCCTCGGTTTCCCCGAGGAGCGCGTTTTTGAAAAATTAATAGACGTTGACGGTTCCGTCTTCCAGAACTTCGACGGTGTCGCCGGTTTTGACGGCTTCCAAAAATTCGTCGCCGAGCATATCGACCGTCGGCATTTTTGCGTCCGCCCAGTTGTCGGCAAGGATTGCGCCCGCCGCCGCCAGGCTGTCGATTTCTTTACTGAACAGCATGCAAGCAGGACCTCTGCCCATCTGCACCGCGCAGAAAAGCACCATTCCGCCCGTGGTGGAGCCGATGGTCTGCGGCAAGCACAGAGCTTTTCCGAACATAGGTTTGCCGTAGATGTCGGCGTTGTTCTGATCGTTGCATTTTGCTTCCTTATCGCCGAACATAAGCGCTTTCTGGAAGCTTGCCAAGGTGTTGAACCCGCCGTGAGAAACGAGCGCTTCCGCTTTGACGGTTCCCGGAGTTACGACTCTGCCCTTAAAAGTTTTCATGCTATCTTACCTCCTTTCCCGTTGCGACGTATTTTGCCAGCTCGTCAGGATTGTAGTACCTGGCGGTGGTGTAGGTTCTGAGCTTGTTGCTGCAAGTGATGACCGGCGCTTTCGCGCAAAGTGGATTGTTCATATACATAAGCGGGCAGATGTTGCTGACCTTGACGCCCATGGATATGAGCTTGCCGTATTCCGGCGATTCCTTAAATTTGGCTTCGACGGCAGGAGGGCAAGTCATGATAGTGCGGATCCGAACCTTGTCGTTGCCTGCGGCTTTAAGTTCTTTTTCGAGAACGTGCGTCCAGTCCTTGATCTGGCTGAGCGAAAGATGCGGGCAGCCTATGAAAGCAAGCGACGGCTTTGCGTCTTTGTTTTTCCAGATGACGGGATAGTTGTCGTAAACTCTTTTGAGCTCCGCGTCGTCGATGACGTAAACTTTTGCGTCTTCTTTGACGAGGCTTCTTCCCTGTTCGACCGCTTCCGGAGTGAGGCCGTCGATGTGATAGAGTCCGACTGCGCCGTTGGAGGCGGTGGCTGCGCCGAAGTCCTTAAGATAGTCCTTAACCTCGTCGGTGAGTTCGTTTCCGAGCCACTTGTCAAGGCCGACGACGTAAGGAACTTCTTCCATAACCTTCATGCCGATTGCGCTGCCCAAAAGCTGTGCGACCGGTTTTTCGGTGGTTTTGATTTCGACGATCCAGGTTGCTTTTCTGCCCTCGTCGGTGGTGAAACCGAAATCAGGCACGAACCCCGCGATTGAACCGAAAAGCTCGATTATACCGCTGTTTCGATTGCATCTTGCCCCTAATACGCTGTTTGCATAGACGACTGCGGAAGATTCCGCCCAGCTTAAAACGTCGCCTTTTTTAGGAGTGTTGCCGATTTCGTCGAAGTAGCAGGCGCAGGTGAATGCGTCGTCGCTCATAAGCCCCATTTTCTGAAGTTGGCCTTCGTAACGGGTTTGAGCGGAGTACATGATTTTGTTGAAAATAAGTTTTTGAATAGGGTTGACTTTGACGTTTTTATAGTCCAACGGCCTCGGATCGACGCTGAATTTCTGCCCCGAAACGCAACCTGCGGAAATAAGTTTGTCCATAAGATCGAACACAGGCTTCATAACCCCGATGCCGAAGCTGGTAACGAGGTGGCCGTATTCGCTGGTCACGGGGATCATTTTTTTGGCGCCGTAAGTTTCGCCGTATTGCACCAACGTTTTCATAACCTTGGCCATTTCTTCGCCTTTGGAGCCGTTTAAGATGGCCAGTTGTTCGTCTGTCAGTTGCATTTTATATTCCATACATTTACCTCTCTGTTAGATGCTGCGGCACTTGCGGTAGGAAGCTCTGACTGCTTCGAACACTCTTGCGCCCTTCAAGCTGTCGCCGATGTTGTAAACTTCAGGAGCTGCGTGTTCCTTGACGCACTCGAAGTAAAGTTCGTTGAGGCTCTTCACGCCGGCCGCCACGATGACGAGGTCGGCTTCGATCTTTCTTTCCACCGGAACGTTTTTCAGCGGACGGAGAGCGTCCAACGGATTTTCGACGTTTTCTGGGAGAATCGGGCTCCAGGTGAGGTACGGATCAGGTACGTTTTTGTGGGTGTTCTGTTCAACCACGACTCCGTCTGCTTCAACCTTCTTGAGCTTGGTGCAGTTCAGAAGTTCCACTCCGCCTTCCTCGAGGTAGTGAATGATATGACCGCGGTTTGCGGTGCAGGCGTGGTTCATGATATATTTGTCCATTTCAACCACCTTAACGTCTTTGTCGAGTTCCCAACGGAGCATGTAAGCGGTTTCCGCGCCCACGACGCCGCCGCCGATGACGACCACTTTCTTTGCGTCCTTAACGAGTTCAGGTTTAACCAGAACGTCCACTGCGGACACGACGTTTTCGCCGTTGATGCCTTCGACAGGAGGCCTCATCTGCTTGCTGCCGGTTGCGGTAACGATGACGTCGTAGCCTTTTTCTTTAAGGCCTTGGGCCGTTGCTTCTTCTTTTATAAGATGGAAGCTGTCTTCTCTTTCCAGAACTTCGACGACGTGTTTGAGGTAGTCGAGGTAGTTTTTGACTTCGTATTTGATTTCGGCCTTGGAAGCAGGGATAAGATTGCCGCCGAGTTCGCCTTTTTCGTAGAGGTCAACTTGATGTCCGCGTTTGACGAGGGTGTCCGCCGCAACGATGCCGGCCGGGCCGCCGCCGATAACCGCCACTTTCTTGACGATTTCGCTGACAGGGATTTCACGGCTGTATTCTTCTTCGAAAGCCGTGCGCGGGCAAACTGCGCATTGCGGATGTCCGCCTTCGACGAATTCGTTCAGACAGCCTTCCTGGCAACCGATACAAGGCCTGATGTCTTCCACTCTGCCTTCGTAAGCCTTTTGCGGCCAATCAGGATCGGCAAGAAGCGGACGACCGAGCATGATCATGTCGCATTTGCCGTCGCGGAGAGCTTTTTCCGCAAGGTCAGGATAACCGAGTTTGCCTACCGCAACGACAGGAACAGGAAGTCCGCTGTTTGCTTTGACGTTGTTTTCGGCAAAGTATTTCTTGACGATTTCCGCGATGTCCAGGAAGCATCCGGAAGGCATGGAAGAAGGAGGATGCGGCAACCACCAGTTGTCGTAGCATCCGAGGTCGACGTCGAACATATCAACGCCCGCTTCCACGAGGTGTTTCATATAGGTCAGAGTCTGCTCGCAGGTACGTTCGTTTTTGAACTTTTTGAGCGGACTGGTGGTGTTCATTCTGTCTTTATATGTGGCGTTGAGGGCAAGGCTCAGGTCGATACGGTACATAATCGGATAACGAGCGCCCACGCGGCGACGAATTTCCTTCACCATGTCGATGCCGAATTGTTCGTAGTTGCTGTAACGTCCCAAAACTCTGCGGTTGAAGGCAGGGTTGGTGCATTGTTCGAGAAGGTAGCCTTCGTGGCCGTGCAGATACACGCCGTCGATGTTGCAGGCCTTCGCGTCTGCCGCGCCCTGGCCGACGTTTTTGATGATTTTCTTGAGGCTGTGGTCGGAAAGTCTGAGGCACGGAACATCTTTCATGTACCAGTTAGGGTTGAAGCTTGCGCTTCTAGGCAGCTTCATCTGGTTGGTCAGACATTGCGGATTGCCCACTCTGCCGAGGCCCGGGGTAAGCTGAATGAAGAAATGCGCGCCGTGAGCGTGAGTCATGCCCGCAAGATCTCTCCAAGCGGCAAAAACCGTTCTGGACCTGTCGATACGAGGGAAATAGCTGAGGTCGCCCAGTTCTATAAGCGACTTGTCGATGCCGAACGAAACAGGAATAAGGCCGGAAGTAAGAAGGCCCGTCCCGCCTCTTGCTCTTTCTTCAAAATATTTGAGCATTTTGGCGTTCGGTCTGCCGGTTTCGTCGCACATGGAAATGTTTCCCATAGGCGCCATAACCAGGCGGTTTTTCAGAGTGAGGGTGTTCACTCTGATAGGGCTGAACATCGTGTCGTAAGGATAAAGATCCTTGGTCATACGAGGTTTTTCGAAGCCCTTTTTCCACCAGTCGGCATAGTCGGCGGAAAGCTGCTTGAGTTTGTCTTCATAGTTTGTGTTCATATTTTATCCTCCCCCGCATAGGGTGTTTTATTAACTTATTTAATTGTAGCATATTCTTTACCTACATTTCAACCGATTTTTCAAAAAATTTTCGGCAATTTTTTCCTGCCGAAAACCGCGCATATTCGCAGATGCGCAAGTTTATTTCTCAAATTCGGTTTGTGAATACGATTTTTGTGCAATTTTCGACGGAAAAACAAATTTTGTATATTTTTTAGCGCACGGTGAAAATCGCTGGATTTTTCGGGTTTTATTTGCTAAAATGGTATAAACGACTTAAGGAGGCTTAAAATGAAAGAGAAAAAACAAAAGAAACGCTTAGACATCGGCTTGCTCTACAACGTGATTATGCTGCTGCTGTTCATCGCCAAGACCGTCAAATCGTTCTCCAAAACCGCAGACGAAGCCGGCCCGCTCAGACCGTTCATTCTGGCAGCGCTCGTGGTTTACGTTCTGATGTTCGCCGCAACCATCATCATAAATCTCAACGACAAGAAAAAGCTTAAATCGGAAACGGGCGAGTATAAATACGCCGCAAATCAGACGAAAAAAAGCATAAAAATCGTCAAAATGCTCTTAAATCTCGTCAACGTTGCCACCGCTCTCCTCATCGCCGTCGACGGTTATCAAGCCGAAGGCTTCAAGGCGATTCTGGAACTTATCACCGCCGCGCTTGCTTTGATTTTTGCAATCTATAAGATTATAAAAGCCGTCAAAAAGCTTTCCAAATCCAAGCAAAAACACGACGAAAAGAAACAAAAACTTCAGGAAAAACAGGAAAAGGCCGCTCTGAAAGAGCAACAAACCGCAGAAAAAAAGGCTCTCTCCGAAGCCAAAAAGCAAAAGGAAGAAAAGCCGAAAAAATAGTTTTGCACGGCCAAATCGTTATTTTTCAAGCAAAAAACCCTGACGGATTTCGTCGGGGCTTTTATTATCTAAATTTCGTTATTTCTTGCGATAAAGCTTTGCAAGGCCGCCCTCCGAGGTTTCCCTGTAAACGGAATTAAGGTCCCTGCCCGTTTCGTACATGGTTTTTATGATAAGGTCGAAACTGATTTTTCGGGTGTAAGTCAAGAAGTTTGCAAGAGAAAGAGCGTTTATCGCGCGCATTGCCGCAACGGCGTTCCTCTCGATGCAAGGCACTTGCACCAGTCCGCACACCGGATCGCAGGTAAGCCCCAGATGATGCTCCATGGCTACCTCCGCGGCGTACTCGATCTGCTCTACGTCCATATCGAAAAGCTCGGCAAGGCCTGCCGCCGCCATACTGCACGCGCTGCCCACTTCCGCCTGACAGCCACACTCCGCGCCGGAAATGGACGCGTTCGTTTTTATCAGATTGCCAATAAGCCCCGCAGTCGCCAAAGCCCTCAGCATTTTTGCGTCCGAGAACTTATGCTTTTGCTGCATATAAACCAAAACCGCCGGCAGCACTCCGCTTGCGCCGCAAGTCGGCGCGGTAACGATAACGCCGCCCGAAGCGTTCTGCTCGCTCACCGCAAACGCGTAGCTTGCAACCAGTCTGTTTTCTTTGGTTTCCGGACTTTCGTCGATGTGGCGCTGATTGTACAAAAATTTGGCTTTTCTGTGAATGTCCAGCCCGCCCGGCAAAATCCCGTCTGCCGAAAGACCTTCCTTCACCGTCTGCTTCATACGCTCCCACACCGTTTCGAGGTATGCCCATATGTCCTCGCCTTCAACCATAGCGACGTATTCGGGTATGCGCATATCGTGAGCTTTGAGATATTCCTTTATTTCGTCGAAAGAGTCCAAATCATAAACTTCTTTCGGCTCGACGTCGGGTTCGCCCTCGATTTTAATCGCCCCTCCGCCTACGCTCATAACTCGAGCCGAGCCTATCTCCTTGCCGTCCTTTAAGGCGAATATATCGAACGTGTTCGGATGCGGAAGGCCCGCGGTTATTTTGTCAAAAACTATTTCGGTCGGCTTTTCCAGAGTTTCTCTCAAAATTCTGTCGGTGCCGTGTCCCTCGCCCGTCAGCGCCAGGCTTCCGTACAGTACGACCTTAAACGAATCCGCCTCCGGATAACGATTTTTGAATATAACGGCGGCCTTTTCCGGCCCCATCGTGTGGCTTGACGACGGACCGCGGCCGATTCTGTAAAGTTCAGTCAAAGATTTCATAACAGCCTCGAATTTTTCATTAGAAAAATTATATCACACCCCGCCGTCTTTGGCAACCTTATGCGCTCGGTTTCGTCATTATTTTTCATCTTTCGCAGGCTTATGGCAAATGTCGTTTTTGACGTCGTTTGTGTCAATATGTCATACTTATCAGTCGATTTGACAACAAAAAGAGGCCGAACGGTGTCGGCCTCTGTCTGTTTTTGTCGTTATTTCATTTTGATTGCTTCTTTTGCGGCCGACACGATGTCGGACACGTTCATGTGCATAACGTCCTTAAGATACGGCATTTTTCCCACTTCGCCGAATCTGTCCGGAATGCCCACGGCTTTTATCGGAGTAGGCAGGTTCTGCGCCGCAACTTCCGCAACCGCACTGAAGAGGCCGCCTTTCACGTTGTGGTTTTCCGCCACAACCGCCGCGCCCGTCTTTTTGAGGTATTTAAGCACGGTTTCTTCGTCAAGCGGTTTGACGGTATGAACGTTCACGACCGCAGCGTCGACGCCTTCTTCCGCCAAAAGCTTTTTCGCTTCCAACGCCTCGGCCACCATAATGCCCGTAGCAAAAATAACCACGTCTTTGCCGTCGGAAAGCACGTCGGCTTTGAAGAGGTCGAATTTGTAGTCCTCCCCAAAGATTACCGGTTGATTTTTCCTGAAAAGTCTTACGTAAACGACGCCCTCGTATGCGTCGATGATCGGCATTGCCTTTGCAAGCTGAACTTCGTCCACAGGCTCGAAGATAACCACGTCCGGTATGCTTCTCAAAACGCCTATGTCTTCAACGGACATGTGCGTTCCGCCGTTAAGCTCGGCAGAAATCCCAGGATCCGTGCCGATGATTTTGACGTTCTGTTTGGCGTAAGCCATGCTGATTGCAATCTGATCGCAGATTCTGCGCGTTGCAAACGGCGTGAAAGTGGTGATATAAGGTTTCATTCCGTACGCGGAAAGACCTGCCGCCATGGAAGCCATGTTCTGTTCGGCAATTCCTGCGTCCAGACCTCTTTCCGGAAACGCTTTTCTGACCGGCATGGTGCCGTCGGCTTTTGCGAGGTCGGCGTCGATAACGACTATTCTGTCGTCGGTTTTCATCATTTCAATAAGACTGTTGCAAACGACTTCTCTCATCATCATAATGCTTTACCTCCAAGTTCCGTCAAAGCTCTTTCCATATCTTCAGGAGAAATGCTCATACTGTGGTTGCCCACGCCCGCCGCTTCAATGAAGCTGACGCCTTTGCCTTTCACGGTGTTAAGGATAATCATAACAGGCTTGTCTTCGGATTTTTTAGCCTCCGAAATAGCCGCGTCCACCTGATCGAAATCGTTGCCGTCGGCGACGTTTATGACCTTCCAGCCAAACGCTTCCCATTTTTTGTCGAGAGGCGCAATGTCGTTGACTTCTTCGACCGTGCCGTCAATCTGCATCTTGTTGTAGTCGGTGAAAGCGATGAGGTTGGAAAGACGCTTGCTGCCCGCATACATAGCAGCTTCCCAGATTTGTCCTTCCTGACTTTCGCCGTCGCCGATTATGGCGTAGATTTTTGCGCCGTCGTTTTTGATTTTGCCGCCGACCGCCATGCCCACAGCACAGCTGAAACCTTGCCCCAAGCTTCCCGCCGTCATATCGACGCCCGGAGTCTTGTTCATATCGCAGTGCGAAGGCAAAAGCGTACCGCTTTTGTTGAGCGTCAAAAGGAGCTGTTTGTCGAAATATCCTTTTTCGGCCAAAATTGAATAAACCGCAGGTCCTGCGTGGCCTTTGGAAACCACCAAACGATCCCTGCCTTCCATTTTAGGGTTTTTCGGATCGATGTTCATGTGTTTGTAATAAAGCGCGACCAAGGCTTCCACTATGGAAAGCGAACCGCCGATATGGCCGACGCCTAAGGTCCCTATGCAGGTAACGATGTCCCTGCGGACCATGTTGCATTTAAGTTTGTAGTCCATAATTTCCTCCGTTTGTTGTTACTTTTATTGTAAACCACCATATATACAAAAGTCAACAATAAAATAGCGACGGATTTTTTATCCGTCGCATTTAACGTTTTGTCGTAAATTGTCAAAATTCAAAGTTTTTTATATCGAAATAGCTCGTTTATCTTTCTGTTTTGTCGAAACAATCACTTCGACGACGGATAATAAGCGGCAATTTCGCTTTTGCACATAAACTTAAGTTTTTCGCCATCTGTGGCTTTTTCGTCAAAAACTTCCATAGCGGCAAACGCAATTGTCATCAATATAAGATAAGGAACGGGAGTGAACTCGATAGGGTGCAGCATATTCATCATCATGTATCCGCCAAAGGTAACCGCCACGAAAAATTTGAACGCCGTAAACGGCTTTGAAATTATCGAATATATCTTTTGTACGTATCCGAATCCGTAGCACAAAATGCCCAGCATTCCCGTGCTTGCCGCAATCTGAACGAAGCTGTTGTGATACCAATATATGCTGAACGAACCTGTTGAAACGTACTCGCTGTTGCCTTCGGCCATCCATCCGGCGCCAAGTAACGGGTGTTCTTTAAACACGGAGAAACCAAGTTTCCAGATTTTCGTCCTTACGTCCGAACCCGCGCCGTCGAACCGCTTTGACAGAATGTCGAAATAGTTGTCGGCCAAAACCAAAACCAGCCCCGCGCAAATAACCGTAACCACAAATGTTTTGACGTAGAACTTCCTGTTTTTATAATCCGAAAACAGTATGCAAAACACGCCGCATGCGGCAATGACTGCAATGGCCGTAACGAACCCCGCTCTCGACAGCGTAACGCAAGCGGAAACAGCCTGCAAAACGCCCATAAAATAGCCCAAGAACCTGCGGTTACCCGCAAAGCTTTGGTAGAAGGAAAACGGCGCAAGCATCAGCATCAGCGCGGCAAAGTTGTTGCGATAGCGTTGTCTGGCCAAAAATTCGACGGGTTCTTTGCCCGAAAGCACCGCGTAAAGCAGAGCCGCCATTTGCAAAACGCCGAACAATCCGCCGAAATAAATGCAGGCGGAAAATTCCTTTTTGGCCGCTTTTTTGTCGGAAGGCAGATAGTTGAGCACGAAAACGTAGGCTGCCAAAGCGCCGAAACCGAGTGCCAGAACGTAGTAAACGTTTTTAAGCGAAAAGTAAGTTTCGGCATTCACGAGGTTTGCGCCCGCAAGCGTGGCCGCAACGCCGATTGCAAACATGCTCCAAAATTGCTTTCCGATGCGTATATCCTCTTTTTTGACGGGATAAATCACCATGTGCAAAACGAGTGCGACTGCGCCTATCGCCGCAAGCGGCAGAAGCTTTTTGAGCCCGTCGGGAGTCAGCGAATAATAATTTATCGTGCCGAAACAAACCGACAGAAACGGTAATAAGCACGGCAAAACGTCCCGAAAACATACGAGAAACAAAACGATTGCAAGAGCGTTCATCACTATGATGGCGTTTATGCAGTCAAGCTGATACAGCAAGAAATTCAAACCGACCGCAAAAAACATAAACGGTCCGGAAAGCGCAATTTTTCTGAGTTTGGCCGTTGCGCTTGATATCTTATCCGAAACACGCGCAGGACGGCTTTTCAGGGCTGAAGTCATGATATCCCTTTTTTGTCTTTTTGTTTTATTGTTACTTATTCTTAACCAATATACTACTTTTTAATCGTTTTGTCAACAGTCGCACGCGACTGCCGAAAAAAACCCTCCGGCGGCCTTATATCCGGCCGCCCGAGGGCAAAAATGAAGGTATTTCAAACGTTATCCGCAGTTTGCGCGTCCTTTTTGGAAAGCTTTTTTGCGGCAAGCGGCAGCAGCGACAGCAGCATTATCACCGCAAATGCGATAAGATACCACACGCACTCGGTTTTGTGGGAATACACGGTTGCAACCACCATAAACAAGCTGCCTAAAATAGCCAGAATCGGCATCAACAGATTTTGCATAAAGCCCGAAAAGCTTTTGAGCGCGCCTTCTGCCTTGACTCCCCTTTTTATCATAACGACGAAAATAGGAATATACAGCGGATAAGTGGTAAGTATCGGAAGTTCGCTCATGTCGAAATCGAACTTACCGAACCACGGCGCACCGCTGCCGTGAGAAAACCCCAAACCGGATTTGGTGCCGCAAAAATATACAAACCAAGTTATGCAAAGCAGAAGACCCACCACGCTGCTGTTCGTCGGCATATTCGTGCGCCTGTCAACCTGACTTAAAATTTCCGGCTTCAAGCCGCGGTTTCTGACGGCGATGCTGTAACAGCCGCGACAGCACCCGAGCATCAACCCGTTCAGGGTTCCGAAACAGCTTATTATTATGAACACGAAAAGCACCGTTCCCATGGCTTTCCCGAACACCGCCGAAAACGCCGTTTTCACGGCCGCCTGTCCGCCGTTTGCCATCGTCGCGCTGTCAACGCCGCCGGCGAGGCCGATGTAGTAGCAAACGTAAATACCGACAACGATCAGCGAACCCAGCACAAGCGCCTGCCTCAAGTGCTTTTCGTGCTTAAGTTCGGCGTTAATGGATGTGCAGATTATCCAGCCCTCGTACGCAAACGCCGTGGCGCAAACCGCCGAAAAAACCGCTTTGACGGGATCCGACACCGCCGTGCCGCTCCGCATCACGAAGACGTCGCCCACCTTTTCGATGGTGGAAGAAAAGTTTTCCTGCGTGCTGCCCTTGACGAGGCCCCATATAAGCCCGACGACCGCCATCAGCACCAACGGCACGAGTTTGACGATTGTAGTGCTTACTTGGGCTTTGCCCGCAATAATCGGACTTAAAGTGTTGATTGCGTAACTTAAAATAAGGAAGAATGCGGTAAGAACCATACATTCGCCGCCGGCTATGCTCCATCCGAAAAGCACGCAGCTGTATCTCGCCGTAAGCCAGGCAAGGACGACCGTAAGAGTAGGATAATAGGTGGAAGCAAAAAACCAACCGACGAAATAGCCGTATTTCTCGCCCAAAGCGTCCTCGGCATAATCGACGACGCCGTTGGCTTTAACTTCGGTTCTGGAAGAAAGCGTGCTGAAAACGTAGGAGCAAATTATCATAACCGCTCCGCCTATCGCCCAACTCAAAATGCTGAGCCACATGTTTCCCTCGGTGGCAATGAGGATTTTTTCCGCCTTGAAAAACACGCCCGAACCTATAACTGTGCCCACAACCAGGCAGATGGCCGTGAAAAGGCCGTATTTTTTGGTTAGTTTGTTGTCCATAATCTTTTCTCCTCGTAACAAAAAAGCGGAGTTATAACTCCGCTTTAGCTTTTTTTTATAAAACGAAAAAACGGCCTACTTTTTGGTACGCATAAACAAAAAGAAATATACGTCGTAAAAAATTTTGGCAGTCATTTTTTCACGTTCTCCCGTTCGTTTTGCACATTATCTCACACCTTCTCCGAAAAATCAACGATTTTTGAAAAATTTTTTTGAAATTTTATAAAAATGTGCCTTTTTGAAAAAATATGCGCTTTATATTAGCTGACGTAACCGTCCGAATCGTCGTCGCGCTTGTAGGCAGTTTCGGCCTTTAAGGCCTTTTCCAGTTCGTCCAAAGGGTTTTCTCTGCCCGTTTTTTCGTCCTCGTGCTGGAACTTATAGAGCGGATCTTCCGAAAAATCTTTTTCCGCCGTCCATTCGCCGCCAAGTCGTTCGACGGCGTACCTTAACTCCAGAAACTCCTGATAATTTATTTCGGGATTTTCGTCGGCGAACGATTTAAGCACGTCTATCGCCGCAGGATCGTCGTATTTTGCCAGAAGGTCGGCGTAAAGCGGAACGTTCTCGGCGCGATAAAGCATGGTAACGAGTGCGTAATACACGCGTTTGTCGCCCTTATAACAGGCAAGGATTTCCATCAGAAAGTCCTTCGCGTCCCCATCGAGCGTTTCGGAAAGCTCCAACAATTCGTCCAGAAGGCGCTCCTTCCCCGAAGACAGATATTCGTATGCGTAGCGGCGCAAGGCAGGATTTGCTTCGGCGTTTGCCGCGGCTTCCAGAAACACTTCGTCGGCTTCCTTGCTTTCGGTTTTTTGCAGGTTTTCGGCAGCGTAAGACACGAGCGCTTCGTTTCCGCTTCTGCACATCGAAGGCAGCTCGAACACGGCGTCGGGATTTTGCAGCATTTTTTCGGTAACCACGTCCGACACCTCGCCGCCCGAGGACAGAATTTCGGTTATATAATCGAAAACAAGGCCTTTTTTGTCCAGTTCGTCAACGTAGGCCGTCGGCGAAAGCCCGCCCAAAGATTTTGCCGGCGTGTTCAGCCATTTTTCATACAGCTTGGGCATATCCTCTTCGAGGTCTGCGGGAGTTTTATATTTGCCCGGGAAGTTTTTGACCGCCGCCGACAAAAAGTTTTCAAACAGTTTTTCAAGGTTGATCATTTTTTATCCTCAAACAGTTCCAGATATTTTTCAAAGGTTTTCGGATTGACCATAAGCCCGTTCAGAAGCTCCTGAAGGTCGAAGTCCGCGTCGGACTTTTCGGCGTAATAACAGAACACCGCGACGAGCGTCGGCACGCTTTTTAAGTTATAAAAACCGCTTTCAGGCCCGTCGGACACGATTTTCCTGAGAGTTTTTGCGGCCACGCGCTCGATGTTGGCAAGATATTTCTGCGGATAGACGTTCACCAGCGCTTCGTCGCCCACGGCCAGACAGAACGCGTCCAGAAAAACGCGCGGCAGACCGACTTGTTTCCTGTAATATTCAGGAACGTAGCCCGTCAGCCTGAACGACTTATAAACGTTTTCGGAAACCGCTTTGAAGCGGGTTTTCCCCGAACGCACGGCTTCCGCCACGATTTTATGCTTAATCTGCAAATCGACTTCGGCGTCCATAAGCAGTTTTTCAAAAATCTTTTCGGACGCAACCCCGTAGAAAGCGGCGCATTTTTCGATTATTCTTTCGACGCTTTCTTCCCCGAGGTTCTTTATGCACCAGCATATTTCGTCAAAGTGTAAAAAAGCAAAGCTCTCCCATTCCGAATATTCGGCCCCCACTAGCGAATCGGCAAAAGAAATGTGCTTGAGGTATTCGGTGAACGGTTCGCCCTGCGTATAAAAAGCAAGCGGCGGATCGGCCTGAAGATAGCTGAGATGGCTTTCGGCAACCGTCATTTCGGGATAGACTTCAGCGATTTTTTTAAGGGTAACCACGGCTTCTTCCTTTTTGCCGAGATTATACAGCGAAAGCGCTTTCCAAAGCATAGCCTCAGGATCCAGCGGTTTTTTTCTTAAAACAGCCGAAACGCACTCGAAAAGTTTTTGATGTTCCAAAGCCATGGCGTAGATTTTCGTAAATTTCAGCAACGTTTCAAGGTCGGAAGGAAGCGGCAGGCTTTTGATCCTTTCCAGAATTTTTGCGGCCTTATCTTCCTTGTGCGTAACCACGAAAAACATATACATCATGGCAAGATCCCCCGGCCTTGCGCCGTCCGCTTCGACGGACGCGATGATTTCTTCGGCCTTTTCCTCGTTACCCTGCCCGAGATATGCAAAATTCAAAAGCGCGGTCAGATCCTTTTGGAATTTAGGATATCTGACGCCTTTGAGCATATCCACCACGGCGCCGTAGTCCTCCACCAGAAGCTTGCGTTTGGCCTCCTCGATGAGGCGCTTGTAATATTCGTCGCCACGCGGCTTTACCAGCATAAGCCCCTCCGTTTCGTCGTCGAAGCGGAAAGCGGTCTGATACCTGTCCAGAAAATACGTGGTCGAAGTTGCGGTGTCGTCGACTTTGGATATATCGGAAATTTTGGAAAGATAAAACTCGGCGGCGTTGTCGTCGTCGCCCGTAAGGCACATAACGAGATCGAAATACACGTCGTCGTTCGACGATAGTTCCGCCTCGATCTCCCCGAGCCCCGCAATAGGAAGGTCGATTTTCGTTTCGCCTTTCTTTTCCGACGCCAGAATGTCGAAAAGCCTTTGCTTTGCAAAACCGAACTGCCCCACCGACATATACGCTTCGGCGAGACTCAAAGTGGCCTTGTAGTCGCCGGGAAATTTGCGCAAAATTTGATGAAGATACATAATTTCCTTTTCCGTGTTGCCTGCGGCTTTCTGCTTTGCGGCAAACTCCAGAAGTTTTGCGTACCCGACGTTAAATTGTAAGACGTTATCTTTCAAATTTCACCTTACTGCAAGTTTATTTGTTCAAAAACAACGTTTCAACGTCGTCTTTTGTGAAAACGTATTTTTTGCCGCAGAAATTGCAGCATATTTCTATTTTACCTTCGGTGTTCACGATGTCCGTCGCTTCTTCTTTGCCGAGGCTCAAAACCACCTTTTCCAGACGTTTTCTGGAGCATTTGCACGCCCACTTCGGTTTGCCGTCAGGAAGACGGTGAATGTCGAACTGACCGAAATATCTTTCAATGATTTCGTCGGGAGTGAAATTCAGAAACAGTTCGCTGACGTGCGTGAAATTCGTGGCGATGTCTTCAAGCATGGTGATGACGTGATCGGCGCATCCCGGAAGCGGCTGAATGAACACGCCTCCCGCGGCCGTGCAACCGGTTTTGTCCACCAGAACGCCCAAAGCAACGGCCGAAGGCTGTTGTTCGGACACGGTGAAATAGTAGGCAAAGTCCGTTGCTATCTCGCCGTTTACGAGGGCGCATCTGCCGCTGTACGGTTCTTTAAGTCCGAGGTCCTTTATCACGGTTATATATCCGTCCTTGCCGACGGCTCCCCCCACGTCCAGCTTGCCGTTTTTGGTCGGAAGCTCGAAATGCGGATGCTCGACGTAGCCTTTCACCACGCCGCCAAAGTCGCCAGCTACGACGATTTTCCCTAAGCCTCCGCCGCCGTTCACCGTTATGGAGAGGCGCTGATTTTTGTCCTTAAACGAATTGCTCATAAAAGCGCCCACCATCAAAGTGCGCCCTAAAGCGGCCGTTGCGGTGGCGGACAAATCGTGCGCCTTAACGGCTTTGTTTATCAAATCTTTTGCCGAAATGACGGTGACCAGCACGCTGTCGTCGGCAAACATAAATCTTTTTATAACGTCCATATCACTTTTTCCTTGCGACGACCAGCAGTCTGTTGCTTTTTTCGTTTAAGTCGCCGTACGTTTCTCCGTCCGAAAATTTCACGTCGAAGCCTTGCTGCTCCAACAGTCGTTTGTAGGTTTCGTTCCTATAAAAATACTGAACGAAAAAGCCGTCTTCCCGCGTGTACCCGTCCCTTTCCTTTTTGAAAACGGAAACGTCGGTGCCTATCTTGCCGTCCTCGATTTTTCGCGCCGTCCAAAAAAGCGTGTACGTCGGCGTATCCTCGAAAAACGTTTGCCCCGAAAGCACGTTTTCGGCCTTATAAAGCGTGCTGACGTCAAACGCCAGAACGCCGTTTTCGGTGAGCGCGTCGTGGATTTTGCCGAAAAGCTTTTTGAGATTCTCCTCGCTTTTGACGTAATTGAATCCGTCGCAGGTGGAGGTTATAAGCGAATATTTGCCGTATATTTTAAGGCTGTTCACGTCCGACTGCAAAAAGAGCAGCTGCCTTCTTGCCGCGCGCGCCTTTTTGGCGGCCTCCGTCAGCATTTTCGGGGAATTATCCACGCAGGTAACCTTAAACCCCGCTTCCGAAAGCTTCAATGCAAACGTCCCCGTCCCCGAACATAAGTCCAGCGCGGCTCCGCTTGGCGGAAAGCTCGGTTTTATTGCGGCAAACAGCCCGTCGTAGTCGAAGCGAACGAGCTCGTCGTAACGTTCGCTCAAAAGGTCGTAGCTCATTTTTTGCCGCCTTTTTTGGATTTTCTATGCTCTTTTCGGGCCTCTTTTTTGATTTCGACCTGCGTTTCGCGGTAAAGCGGATTGATAACGTTGTCAAACGAGAACTGCGCAAGCGCGCTCATCGACAAAATTATGAAGCTGAATCCGAACATAACCATCAGAACGTAAACCAAAAATGTCAGTATATTTCCGCCGCCGAGCAGCAATATCGCAACCGGCGCGCAGCACATAAGAACTATGCCCACGCTTATAAGCAACAATCTGCTGTCCAGAATGGCGGCGTTCTTCACGGTGTCCGTCAAGGAAATTTTGTAGGTAACCGCGCTCGGCATAGCAAAAACGTTGACGGTCAAAAGCAAAAGCGCAACGATGTAGGAAAGCACCGTCAGAATCCAGGCGATCACTTCGTTGTTCCCCGTAAGGCGGCATTTTTGCAGCCACACCGTAACTTCCCCTACTCCCGCGATGAGAGCCATGGAAAGAAGCGTCAGAACCAAAAACTTGAAGTAGTATTTCTTTACGCCGCGGTAAAAATCTTTGGTCGGCAAAACCTTTTCGCCCCAAAGGTACTTTTTGGCGCAGTTAAATGCGCCCGAAAGCCCCACTGCCAGAAAGAGTCCGCACGGAATGATGAGCAACATCAGTTTGGCGTAAGTGTCGTAGATGGCGGTTTTGGCCACTATGATGCTGTCGGACGTACCCGGATACCCTATGCCGACGTTCCCCATAAAGTTATAGGAACCGGCGACCTTGTCCACCATAACCGGAATGGCGTAAACTATCACCGCAATGAGCGGCAAAAGATAAAGAATAAGCCACAGACTGACGCGCATCAATCCGTTTTGTTCGGCTTTCATGGTGTCGGTTATCTGTTTCCATCTTCCGCCGGGATATTCGCCCTTTTTCTCCTCTTCTCTCGTTTCCGGAGCAAGCGTCAATTTTTTGAATATCGACCTAACGTCGCCTTCCTGTTTTGCCATATATTTTTCTCCTTAAGCGCAATCGGAACGATTGTTCCGAAACGCAATCTATTTACTCAGCATATATTATAGAGTAAAATCTGCCAAAGCGCAACCAAAAAAACCGAAATCGGCAATTTAATAGTTCAACTCAAACAATTTCTTAAATTGTTTTTTCGGCGAAGGCGCGCGGAGGCCAAAAATCGGAGGCTCAAAATGAAAAACTTAAAACTTGCAATCGTCGGCGCAACCGGCATGGTCGGCAGAAAGTTTCTGGAAGTTCTGGAAGAGAGGAACTTCCCCGTTTCGGAATGTCGGCTCTTCGCTTCCGAAAAAAGCGCCGGAAAGATGCTTACGGCATTCGGAAAACAAACCGAAGTTCTGCTTTTGTCGCCGGAAAACGTCAAAAAATATCCGGTTGACGTCGCGCTTTTCAGCGCGGGCGGCGCGGTCAGCGAGCTGTACGCTCCTCTATTTGTAAAAACGGGAGCCGTGGTCATCGACAACAGCAGCAAATGGCGTATGGACGAAAAGGTTCCGCTTGTCGTGCCCGAGGTCAATCCCGAGGACGCGCTTTCAAATTCGGGCATAATAGCAAATCCGAATTGCAGCACCATTCAGGCCGTCGTAGCCCTGAAGCCGCTTTTTGACGAATTCGGAATAAAGAGAGTGGTTTTCTCCACCTATCAGGCGGTGTCGGGCGCGGGCGTGGGCGGATATAACGACCTTATGGGCGGAACCGCAGGCCTGCCGCCGAAGAAATTCAACTACCCGATTTTCGGCAACTGCCTGCCTCAGATCGACCTTTTCGAAGACGACCGCTACACCAAGGAAGAACACAAAATGATAAACGAAACCCGCAAAATTCTGCATGCGCCGACTCTTTCGGTAACCGCAACCACCGTGCGCGTCCCCGTCTATCACGGCCATTCGGAGTCGATAAACGTCGAATTTGAAAAGCCTGCTACGCTTGACGAAATCTTCGCCGCCTTCAAAAAGCAAAAAGGACTGGTGATTTTGGACGATCCGAAAAAAGAGCTCTACCCTATGCCTATCTACGTTGCGGGAAAGGACGAGGTTTACGTCGGCCGAATCAGACGTGATTTCAGCGTGGAGAGCGGCGTGAACTTCTGGTGCGTTGCCGACAACATTCGCAAGGGCGCCGCCACCAACGCGGTGCAGATTGCCGAATATCTTTTGGAAAAATCGTTTTTTTAGGAGGGAAACATGAGTGTTTTTAAGGGAGTAGCAACGGCGCTTATCACGCCGTTTTCGGAAGGCAAACCCGACCACGCCGCTCTTCGGCGGCTGGTGAAAATGCAGATCGACGCAGGAGTGGACGCCGTAGTCGCGCTCGGAACGACCGGCGAACCCGCAACGATGACCAAAGAAGAAAAAATCGACGTTGCTCAAACCGTTCTGGACGTGGCAAAAGGCATTATTCCCGTCATAATCGGCGCGGGCGGAAACGACACGGCCGCCGCTAAAAAGGACGCCGCTTTTTACGAAAAGATGGGCGCCGACGCAATTTTGTCCGTCACTCCGTATTACAACAAATGCACGCAAAACGGCCTCGTTTTGCACTATTCGGCCGTAGCAAACGCCATAAACGTGCCTCTCATCGTCTACAACGTGCCGTCAAGAACGGGCGTAAACGTCCTGCCGGAAACGTTTGAAAAGCTTTCCAAAATAGATAACGTGGCGGCCATAAAGGAAGCGTCCGGCAACGTGGCGCAAATTGCAAAAACCATAGCCCTGTCCGAAGGTGAAGCCGACGTTTACTCCGGCGACGACGGCCTCGTCGTGCCGCTTATGGCCTTGGGAGCAAAAGGCGTGGTGTCGGTGGTTTCAAACGTATTTCCGAAGGAAATGAAGCGGCTTACCTCTCTTTGCAATAAAAACCGCTACGACGAAGCGCGCGCTCTTGCCGCGCGGCTCATCCCCGTCGTGGACGCGCTGTTTTCGGAAGTCAACCCTATCCCCGTGAAAAAAGCGGCGGAAATTTTGGGGATTTCGGGTTCTTCCGTCAGGCTTCCTCTCACCGAAATGGAAAAACCGCACGTTGAGCTGCTTGCCGCGGCAATTTCCGACTTTTTGAACAAAACATGCTAAACGTCATTTTATCCGGCGCGTCCGGCCGCATGGGACAGGAAGTTGCAAAAGTGATAAACGAACAAAATCAAAGCTTTAGGGTTTGTTTCGGGGTGGATAAATCGCTTTCTTTGCAAAATCAGGATTTTGTCGTTTATCCGTCGTATAAGGGCGTCGTGCCGCCCGAAAACGCGGTCATAATCGACTTCAGCTCGCCCGAGCTTGCCATAGAGAGTCTGTCGTTTGCAGAAAGTCGCGGCGTCCCTCTCGTCTTATGCACGACGGGGCTTACTGCAAAAACCTACGAAAAAGCGAACCTTGCCTCGAAGCGTATCCCGCTGTTTCTGGACAGCAACGTTTCGCCCGGAATAACCTATATCAAACGCGCGGTGGCCGAATGCGCCAAAATGCTGGACGACGGCTTCGACATCGAAATCATCGAATACCACCACCGAAAGAAAGCGGACTGCCCAAGCGGAACGGCTTTGGACATCGCCAAAGAAATTCTGGCCATAAAGCCGAACTACAAAATCAGCTTCCGCGGCACGGACGGCGGCGAAAGATGCAAAAAGGAAATCGGCATACATTCCGTCAGAGGCGGAACGATAACGGGAAAGCACGAGGTTATGTTCATAGGCGACGACGAAGTTATCACCTTCTCTCACTCCGCCGCCACAAAACGCGTTTTCGCGCTCGGAGCGCTCAGGGCCGCGGCGTTCGTCTCAAAAATGCCGCCGGGGCTTTATAACCTGAAATCGGTTTTGGGAAACTAAAAAACGCTCCCCAAAAGGGAGCGTTTTGATTTTTTACGTCAGACGGTATATTCGCCGTAAACGACGTTTGCATTTGTCGGCAAATCGCCTTTCCAGTTGTTGTTCCAGCCGGAAGGAAGCTCTGCTTCCGTGTGGCCGACGTAAACCGTGGTGAGCCTTTCAGCCCCTGCAAAGAGCGTGTCGGAAACGGTGACTACAGATTTCGGAATGTATAAAATGCTGAGATTTATCGCCCCTGCAAACGCGTTGCGGCAAATCTTTTCGGCCGTGCTTTCTACGACGTATGTCATGTCGGATTTTGCCGAAGGATAGAACCTCAGGACGGTGCCCGCTTTGTTGTAAAGCACGCCGCGAATTTCCGAGAAGCTTTGGCTTGCCGCATCCACCACGAAGCGTTCGAGCTTTTTGGCTTCGCCGAAAACTTCGTAGTCGTCTTCGCCGTCGCCGAGCGCCGAAACGTTTGCGCCGATGACGATTTCAACCAAATTTCTGTTGCCTTTGAAAGCGTATCTGGCGATTTTTGTCACCGTGTCCGGAACAGTGAAGGTATCGCCTGCTTTGTTTTGCGGATACAAAACCAAAGTACTTCCTACGGTATACACCGACTCATTATTTATTTCGCCTGCGGTATAAAGCACTCCGTCCACCGACACGTAAGCGGAGTTATTTACGTTCACCGCTTCAAGAGCCGAACAGCCGTTGAAAGCATAAGTTCCGATCGTTCCGAAAGCATTGTCGCGTTCGATGTTGATGACTTTAAGTCTGGAAGCGCCGTCGAAAGCGTAGCTTTTTATTTCGCCGACGAAGGTGGAAACGGTGACCGTTTCGTCGCTTCTGCCCGCAGGATATGCGACGAGCACGTATTCGTCGTCAGAATTGATTTCGTACAAAATTCCGTCGCCGTTGTCGTTGGTGAAGCAGGTGTTCGAGTCGCTGACCGCAATACGAGTCAGCCTTGTGCAGCCCGCAAACGCACCGAAGCTTATGGTGTTGACAGGAGCGGTTATGGACATAACCTTAAGTCCCGAACAATTCATAAACGCACCGCTCTCGATTGCGACCACGTTTGCGCCCAGTTCCACTTTTTCGAGGTAAACCGCGTTCAAAAACGCACGGCCGGCCACTCTGGAAACAGGTTTGCCGTTGTAGGTGTCAGGGATTTTGATTGCCGTAACGGTGCTGTCGGACTTAAATTCGTCCTTAAAGCTTACGCTGTAGCCGTCGCCGTTTGATGTGAAGTTGAAATAGTTTTCGTTCTCCACCACCGCGGTGAGCACCGCAACGATCGTTTCGTCGCCTTCAACGACGTACGGCATTTTGATTGCCGAGCCGTCTTCATGCGTCCACCTGCTGACCACAAAGCCGTCGATAACAGGATCGAGGAAGTTGTGGATTTCTGTCTTATATTCGATTTCGTTGATTTCGTCAGGCTGACCTTCGATTCTGTAAGTGATTTTGAAGGTGTCCAGATGCCATTTTGCTTTGAGCAAAATGTCTTCCGTCATCGTCATGGATTCGAATCTGGTTTCGCCGTCGAGCCAGTATTCGAAGACATAACCATATTGAGAAGGATTGTCGATGTCGGACGCGTTCAGCGTGTTGCCTTCGTCAACGAAGATGTCCGTGGATTCCGATTCGTTGGAAACAAGCGTAACTCTGTACTGACGTTGCATTATAGCCTCTATTGTGCTCGAACCGTACTCAAGCCTATCTATTTTCAAGCCAACAAAAACAGGGAACTTGTACTCTGTATCTTCTTTATCGTATTCATATTCGCCAACCCTTACTCCGCCATACTGCCATTCTACAAAGCGATATTCTTCAGATGGGCAAACAACGGCAAGTTGTTCGGCGGTCAAAACTTGATCGAATTCACAAAAAATAGTATTTTCTGGCTTAATGCCGCCTATTGAAGCATCAACCCCTGATTGCATTTTGAAAGTAATGGTGAGCTGTTTTGCATTATAAACAGCGAATAAAGTCAAGTCTTCCGTAATAACGTCTGTCGCAAAATCCCATTCCTTACCGCTTGCGTCACCAACATGCCAGCCCTGAAATTCATAGCCGTATTTATCTCTATATTCCGCATTAGGCTCGCTTATTGTAGAGCCAACGTCAACCTTGTATGGACTTGGTGGACTTATATTTTTTCCGCCGCCGTTGGTGTCGATGGTAACGACGTATTGTCTGACCCATTTTGCGTAATATTTTTTCGGGGTGTCGTCTGCGAACACGGTTTCGCCCGCCCTAAATTCCGTTCCGCCGCCGTTTCTTTCGGAGAACCAGCCGTCGAAGCGGTAGTTTTCGTAAACAGGGGTGTCAGGGGCTTCCTGTTCGGTTATGGCGTCGCCTTTAAGCACGGCAACGTCCGAAGTTTCCGAGGTTTCGTTGTCGGCAGCGAAAACGATGGTGAAGCTTTCTTTCCAGTAGGCGTAGAACACCGTTTCCATTTTTTCCAGAACGTACGGGAACTTGTCATCCTCGATTTTGGTGCCCTGCCCGTCCTTTTCGGTGTACCAGCCCATAAATTTGAAGCCCGCGCGGGACGGATTCTTCTTAAGCTCGTCCGTGCCGACCGTGAGGCCGATGTCTTTAGGTGCGGTTTTGTAGTAAACGTTGGATTCCTCGCCGTAGCCGAGGTCGAAAACGAGGTAGCATTGAAGCACCCACTTGGCCTCTATGGTGAGGTCCTGCGAAACCACGGAATCGAAATTATATTCGCTTCCGCCGAGATACCAACCCGCAAAGCGATAGTTTTCTCTCGTCGGATCAGCAGGTTTTGCCACGGTGTAGCCTTCGTCCTGCACTACGTCAGGAATTTCGGTGCCGCCCTCTTTGGTGTCGAATTTTATGGTGCAGCGCTTCACCCATTTTGCGTGAAGGGTTCTGTCGCCGTCGACCTGATAAGGGAATTTCACTTTCTGCTCGGTAAGATAGCTGTCGGTTAAATACCAACCGTCGAAACGATACCCTTCTCTTATCGGAGTTTCCGGCGTAGAAATGTAGAATTTTTCATATTGCAAAACCGCTTCCACTGCGCTGCCGCCGTGAGAATCGAAAGTTACCGTGCACTCTCTTCCGTTGAATGCGGAAATATTATCTGCCGCCTCCTTTTCGGAAAGGTTATGCCAGTTTTCGTTCCAACCTGCAGGGATTCCGCCGTCGGCATCGGGTATGTAGTAAATTTTCAGATTTTTGCAATCAATAAACGCGTTGTATGAAACTTCTTTGACGTTTGCGCCGATAAGAACGATTTCCAGTTGCAGATCTTCGCCCTCGAATGCGCCGCCGCGAATGGTGTCAACCGATTTCGGTATGCTGAAATTGTCAAACTCGTAGTTTGAGGTAGGATAAAGCACCAAAGTCGTTTTGTTTTTGTTGTAAAGCACGTTGTGTTCGACAAAATAATGCTCGTTGTCCTCGCTAACCGTAACGAATTGCAACGATTTGCAGCCTCGGAAAGCACCGTTGCCGATGGAATTGACTTTGTTCAGGTTTATGGTTCTGAGCGCCGTGCAGCCTTTGAACGCAAAGTCCCCCACGGAGGTTACGTTTTCGCCCAAAGTCAGCGTTTTGATTTTTGTTGCCCCCTCAAACGCGTTGTAACCGATGGTGTCCACAGGCAAACCGTTGTAGGTTTCCGGAACGACGACGTCGGTTCGGGTGTTCGTGCTGAGTATGCCGACAACGGAATAGCTGTTGCCGGTAAGCTTATACTTAAGGCCGCTGGTTGCGTCGCTGATGTCTTGCGGTTGATCCGGCTTAGGCGGCTGGACGTTGCCTCCCGGGTTCGGAGTCGGAGTCGGAGTCGGGTCCTTTTTCCCAAACAAATCGCATGCGGAAAGCGTCGCCGCCAGAAGCGCGACGAGAACGGCAATTCCTAATATTTTCCTCAAAGGTTTCATAAGAGCCTCCTTTGTTTACACGTATGACGCGCGCCTTGCGAACGTTCATAATAAATTATACAACTTTTTACATATCAAAGTCAATAATTTTGGGTAAATCGTCAAAAAAACGCTTTCCGCCCCAAACTGCTTCCCCGACAGCCTAAACCAAGGTTTTGCCATGAAACGTCAAAAACCGCACTTAAAGTGCGGTTTTTGTTCTGTAAAAGCTGTATTTTAATAAATGCCTTGAGCGATCATTGCGTCTGCAACTTTTTTGAAACCTGCGAGGTTTGCGCCGGCAACGAGGTTGTAACCGATGCCGTATTCGTTGCAGGCGTCCAGAATTTGCTTGTGAATGTTCTTCATGATGCCGTGAAGTTTTGCGTCGACTTCTTCTGCGGACCAGCTGAGACGTTCGCTGTTCTGGCTCATTTCCAAGCCGCTGGTTGCAACGCCGCCTGCGTTAACCGCTTTGGACGGGCAAACCAAAACGCCGTTTTCTTGCAAATATTTGATTGCTTCGTTAGTGGTAGGCATGTTGGCAACTTCGTTCAGGATGCCGACGCCAAGTTCGACCATTTTTTTGGCGTCTTCGAGGCGGATTTCGTTTTGGGTTGCGCACGGCATATAGATGTCTGCTTTAACGTTGCCCCAAGGTTTCTTGCCTGCCACGAACTGAACGCCGAATTTGTCTGCATAGTCCTGCGCGCGGTTTCTGCCGGAAGCTCTCATTTCGAGCATGTAGTCGACTTTTTCGCCGCTGACGCCGTCCGGATCGTAGATGTAGCCGTCAGGTCCGCTGATGGTCAGCACTTTGCCGCCGAGCTGGCTGATTTTTTTGCATGCGCCCCAAGCCACGTTGCCGAAGCCGGAGATTGCAAAGGTCTTGCCTTCGATGCTTTGGCCTTCGTGAGCCAAAACTTCTTGCAGGAAATAGGTTGCGCCGAAGCCCGTTGCTTCCGGACGAATGAGGCTGCCGCCGTAGCTGAAGCCTTTGCCGGTCAGAACGCCGTTTTCATAGCTGCCTTTGATTTTTTTGTATTGTCCGAAGAGATAGCCGATTTCTCTGCCGCCGACGCCGATGTCGCCTGCAGGAACGTCCATATCCGGACCGACGTGACGATAAAGTTCAGTCATAAAGCTTTGGCAGAAACGCATAACTTCGTCATCGCTCTTGCCGCTCGGATCGAAGTCGCTGCCGCCCTTTGCGCCGCCCATAGGAAGGCTGGTGAGGCTGTTTTTGAAGGTTTGTTCAAAGCCCAGGAACTTCATAATGCTGAGGTTTACCGACGGGTGGAATCTGAGGCCGCCTTTGTAAGGCCCGATTGCGTTGTTGAACTGAACGCGGAAACCACGATTCACGTGAGTAACGCCCTTGTCGTCTACCCAAGGAACTCTGAAGATGATTTGACGATCAGGCTCAACCATCCTTTCGAGAATGCAGTATTTGCGATACAAAGCTTCTTTTGCTTCGACTGCAGGGGCGATGGATTCCAAAACTTCCTTAACCGTCTGCATGAATTCTTCTTGGCCCGGGTTTTTTGCTGCTGTAGCTTCGATTACTTCCGAAATGTAAGACATATTATTTCCTCCAATATCATTTTTGGACTGCCGTCCAATTTATGCCTACATATATTGTAACACCGCCCGTCCCTAAAAGTCAACGAATAAAATATATTTGTCCAAAAACATTTTTATCACTAAATATGGTATATTCATACGGCAAGGAAGCGCGAGGGAACTTCATCACCCGACAAAACGCTCGCGTTTTGCTTAAAGGGAACAAGCACTTTGCTTGACAGAAAAATGAGGCCACGCCGCCGTCCACGGTTAAGGCTTACACAGGCGGCGTGTTTTAGAGTGTCGAGCAGCTGCACTTTGTACGAAGTTTTCGGGGATTTTGCATGGCGCAGTGCGCCGCCCCGAAAACGAGTGACACAATAAGAGAAAGCTCCTGCACTGCGAGACCATAAGCCACGAAGTGGTGGAATAGGGATTTCTTAAATCCTGTCTAGGTGCCCCCTCGTAAGAGGCGCCGTGGGGCCCGCTTGCGGCTTCTGGATATACCGAATTTTTTGGCTACCTCTTTTTGCGTAAGCTCGGGGCCTCCGCCGATGCCGTAGCGGAGCACGAGGATTTGATATTCCCTTGGGGATAAAACCTTTCTTATAACTTCCATGATTTTTTCTATTTGCAGCTTGGTTTCGACGTTCGCGATTACGTTTTCGTCGTTTTCGGCAAGAAGGTCCAAAAGGGTGAGTTCGCCGCCGTCCTTGTCGGTTCCAACGGCGTCGGAGAGGGAAACGTTGCCGAGGTGCTTTTTGCCGGCGCGGAGCATCATCAGAATTTCGTTTTCGATACATCGTGCCGCATAGGTCGCAAGGCCGGCTCCGTGCTGCGGATTGAAGGTGGAAACCGCTTTTATAAGGCCTATGCTTCCGACGGAGATAAGCTCGTCGGTGTCGGGGTAGTTCTGATATTTTTTGGCAATGTGCGCCACGAGTCGCAGGTTGTGTTTTATGAGAATCTCCGTGGCTTCCTTGTCGCCCGAAAGGCTTTTTTGAATGTATTCGGCTTCTTTTTCCGCGGAAAGAGGCATCGGAAAGCCCGAATTTACGCTTACGAACGACCCGAAAAGCATCAGATCTTTGAACATGCCAACCAAACTTTGAATCATTTTTCCCTCCGAACGTGATACAATATATTCCGTTTTTCGACAAATTTTGTATGTCCCGAAAAAAATGCTTTACAATTTGATTTTTGATGTTATAATAGGTTTGCGAGTTAGCCGGACGGTCGCATCGGTTTCGATGAGGAAAGTCCGAGCATCACAGGGCAAGAATGCAGGCTAACGGCCTGCGAAGGCGACTTCAGGGATAGTGCAACAGAAATATACCGCACCGACCTTCGGGAATGACGACGACTTTATAAGCATTTATATCCGTCGTCTATGGTGTAAGGGTGGAACGGCGAGGTAAGAGCTCACCGGCGGCTTGGCGACAAGTCGGCCATGTAAACCCCATTCGATGCAAGAGAAGTCAGACGCAGGGTGGCCCGCCCGTCTGCAAAATCGCTTGAACGCGCAGGTAACTGCGCGTCTAGACAGATGACCGTTCAAGACAGAACTCGGCTTACAGACTAATCTCGCCGCGGTGCAGGATTGTTCCTGCGCCGTGTTTTTTGTTGTCCAAAAGAGGATAAGCAGTCAGCTTGAACGAGAAATGAGGTCACGCCGCCGTCTATGGTTAAGGCTTACACAGGCGGCGTGTAAGCGAGTGTCGAGCAGCTGCACTTTGTACGAAGTTTTCGGGAATTTTGCATGGCGCAATGCGCCGCCCCGAAAACGAGTGACACAATCAGAGAAAGCTCCCGACTGCGAGACCGAGAGGTGCCCCCTCGTAAGAGGCGCCGTGGGGCCCGCTTGCGGGGGAACGGCGATAGGGG
>HF988635.1:44661-56932 GCA_000434675.1 Faecalibacterium sp. CAG:1138
GGGACCCTGCTTGACAGAGGGGGAAGTTTTACTCCGCCACCGGCGGGTTATATTTTTTATGCCTTTCCGGGAGATTTTTCGCTGGGTTCGGAATGGCAAACAAAACGTTTTGCTGTATAAAAAATTGCGGCGTTGTCAAAAATCATAGTTATGATTTGGGCTGTATTTATTGTTGTTTTGGTTCTGATATTCGGCGTGGTGGTGCGCTATTCGAGAAGGCTGCTGTACGGCGGCAATTATTTGTATAATTTTTCCGATGAAAAATTCGCCGTTAAGGTCAGAAGGTTTTTGTCGGCCATGCCTGCGCCCGAAAACGGCGGAGCGGGAGTTTCGGTTGAGGAGATAAAAAAACCGATCGAAAAAGCCTACAAAATTTTGCACAAAAAGGTCAAGAAGGGCGAAAGGCTGTTCGAGTACGAAAAGTGGCTTTACGAGAACCATTTCAAAATCGCCGAAGCGCTTGAACAAAATTACGACGAATTTTCGTCGCTTCCGCACTCGGGTGGCGCGCCGCGCGTGGTGCTGCTGTGCAAAAAGGTGCTGAGGTATTTGGGCGGCGTGCTCAAAAAGGAACAGGTGGAACTCGCTTTTTCGGAAGCGGACAGGTTGCAAGGCTTCGGATACGACGAAATTCTGGCCGCAAAGGCAGCGTTTTCTTATGCGATTTTGCTTCGGATTGCCGAAGTTTCGGAAAAATGCGTCAAATATCACAGATTTTTCGTTTATGCGCTCAATCTGAAAAACATAGTAAAACGCTATGCAAACGACAACGTCTACGTTTACTACGTTCTGAAAAGGAATCCCGTTTTGTCGGAAAAGCTGAAGCATTATATGGACAACCACGGCCTCAGCTACGACGACGTCGATTACGCTTTTTCGAACGTTTTGGTGGAAAATTCGGTGATAACGGAAAACCTCGTTCGCTCGCTTTTGACGCTGGACGAAACGGTTTTTGATTTGAAAGAGGTTTATTCGCCTGCAAAAATTTTGGAGAAAAGCCGTTCGTTTGCGGTTACCGACGACGAGGGAAAGGATTACCTTTTGAAAAAGTTTTCCGCGTGTGCAACCAAGCTGAACGTTTCGGAAACGGACTTTGCCGAAAAACTGCTGAAAGCGGAATCTGACGGCGTGGCAAGCGTTCCGCATCTGGTGGAGCTGCCGCCCAAAAAGCTCGAAAAAACCCTGAAAACGGAGAAGCTTTCGGATGTAAGCGAAAAAACTCCGTTTGCGGTCGCGCTTTCGTTTTTCGTGATTTTTCAGTCGTTATTCGCCGCCGCTGTGAGCGTGGTGGCGGCGCTTTTCGGCGCGCCCGCAAAATTATGGGTTTTTTGCGCCTTGCTGTCGGCTTTTGCGACGGTGAAACAAAGCTATAATCTGGCGATACGGGTGTCCCGGCTGTTTTTTGACAAAAAGCGTATTCTTCGCGTTTCCGAGGAGGCGGACGTGAAGCTTGGGAAAACCGTTGTTGTGGTGCCTGCGTACGTTTCGTCCGAAAAGGCCGCGGAGCGGCTGGCGAAACACGTGAACGCGCTGGCGGCCTCCGAGCGAGCGGACGGCGTTGATTTTTTGCTGCTTTGCGACTTTGCCCCAAACGGCGAAGAGCGGACGAAAACCGACGAAAACATCGAAAAGGTTTTTATCGAGAATTTGCAGGGCGTGGGGCTTGCCGTAAGAAAGCGCGTATATTCGGACGGAAAATGGCGCGCGAGGGAGCGGAAGCGCGGCGCGCTCGAGGATTTGCATCGCTACTACGAGGAAAACGCCGCAAATCTTTTTGCGACGCTGTTTTCGGTGCCAGAAAAGCCGGAGTATATCGTCGTTCTGGACGAGGACAGCGTGCTTCTTCCGGGAGAAGTGAAACGAGCCGTCCTTGCCGCGGCGCATCCGGAAAACCGAGGCACAGACATGTTTGCGTTTTCGCCGAAGACGAATATGTTCAGCCTGACGACGAAGTTTTCCGCTGTTTTTGCTGACAACGTCGGCGCGGAGGAATATCCCTCGTATTCGGACGATTTTCAGACGGTGTACGGCAGGGGCGTGTTTACGGGAAAAGGGCTTTACAGGCTTTCGGCGTTTCACGAAAAGCTGACGGGCAGATTCCCCGAAAAAAAGCTTTTGAGCCACGACCTTATGGAGGGCGCGCTTCTTTATACGGTTACTTTGGATACCGCGGTGTTCGAGGAAGCGCCGGAAAACTTTTCGCAATATTTTTCGAGAAGGTTGCGTTGGTCCGCGGGCGACGTTTCGCTCGGCTATTTTCTGACGAAAATGGGGCGAAGCATACCCGGCTGCTATCGTTTGTTGCTTTTTACGGGCGCGACGGGTAAGCTTTCGGCGGCTTTTAAGATTGCGCTTACGATAGCGGCAGGGGCGTGCGGTGGAGTGTGGGCGTTTGCTACCGCGGCGGTGATTGCTTTTTGGAAAGAACTGTCGGAGCTTGCAAAAAGCTTTTACACTTTCAAAACCTATCGTTTTCGCTACGCGGCGAAAGAGGTGGCGAAAAGCCTTTTGAAGCTTGCCGTCGCGCCCGCGGTCCTTGCGTTCGACGGTTTGGTGGACTTATACGTCTTTATTACGGCGACCGCAAAGGTTTACGGCGGCAAAAATATGCTGGTCTGGAAAACCTTCGGGAGCGGGAAAAAAGCGGAGCAGACCGCTTTTGAAGTCAAGAACGCAATGCTTCTTTCGGCCGCAGAAAAGGCCTACGATTTCTTTCAAAAGAACAGAGTTTCAGGACTTATTGCGGACAACGTAAGCTATATCAAAAAAGAAAAGCGCGCCTCCTATACCTCGCCGACGAACGTCGGCTTTTCGCTCGTTGCCGAAATGTCGGCGGTGGTTTTGGGGTTTAAGGATAAGTCCGCGGCAGAGCAAACGGCTTTGGAAATTCTGTCCGCGGCGGAGAGCCTTGAAAAATACAGGGGCAATCTTTTCAACTGGTACGACTTGGAAACGAAAAAACCGCTTCCGCCGAGATTCGTGTCGTCGGTTGACAGCGGAAATTTTGTGGCGGCGCTCGTTGCGTGCGGCAACTTTTTCGGCGGCAAAGTGGGCGAAATTTGCAAAAAATTGACGAAAGAAACCGATCTCGGCGCTTTATACGACAAAAAGCGAAAACAGTTTTATATCGGCTACAATCTCGACACCGGCAGATTCGAGGGGCATTACGACCTCAAAATAAGCGAGGCAAGGTTGCTCGGTTACGTTTATTCGGCGCTCTATAAATCGTCAAAACCATATTTCGGAACGGAAAACGTGCTGTCGGGCGAGGAAGGAAACACACTTTACAGCTGGGGCGGAACGATGTTCGAGTATCTTATGCCCGAAATATTTTTGGATACGCCGAAAAAAAGCCTCGTGGGCTCGTCGGCGCAAAACGCCGTAAAAGTGCAAATCAAATCGGCTTGCGGAGGCGTTTGGGGCGTTTCGGAATGCGGATATTCGGACGTTGACGAATGCGGAAACTATCGCTACGAGGCATTTGGTCTGAACGCGCTCGGCTTAAAGTCGTCGGCAAATGCCTGCGTGGTGTCGCCGTACAGCAGCGCGCTTGCGTTGGAATTTGCCCCGAAAGAGGCCGTAAAAAACCTTGAAAATCTGAAAAAACAGGCGTACGGAAGCTTCGGATTTTTCGAAGCCGTGGACAACAGAAATCAAAAGCCGCAGGTTGTCAGGGAATATATGGCGCATCATACGGGAATGCTGCTGGCGGCCGTCGCCAACTATCTTAAGTGCGGAGCAATACGCCGCGCGTTTATGTCGGACGCCCGGATGGACGGCGCGAAAATGCTTTTGACGGAGCCGATAAATCGCGCCAAAGTTCAGAGGAAAAAGGACAACGGCTTTTCGGAAACGGTGACGGAAGAACGCGACTTTAAGGCGGTTTATCCGAAAAATCTCGTTATCCCGCGGTTCAACCTCTTGAAAACCGACGACTACGGCGTGGCGGTGAACGACTTCGGCGAAGGATATTCCTTTTCAAACGGCGTTTTCGTGACGAGGTTCAGGCAAAATATGTTCGAGCCGTACGGCAATTTCTTCGTGGTCAGGGACGAGGACGACGACAGCCTTTTGTCGCCGACATTTTCGCCGCTTAAGACGCGCGGAGATTACAGCGCGGAGTTTGGCCTCAACCATGCGCGGTTTTCAAACGGAAACCTTTCGGAAGAGGTGTTTTGCCCGAGCTTTTATTGCGGCGAAACGAGGATTCTGACTTTGTCTAACCCGCACAAAACCGACAAAACGTACACGGTGTTTTTCTATTCGGAACCGCTGCTCGGAACTCAGGAAGCGGATTTTGCTCATCGATCGTTCAACAATCTGTTTTCCAAAACCACCGAAAAAACGGACAAAAACGGCGTTTTGGAGATGAGTATGGAGCGGCGCTTTCCGACGTCGGACAAAAAGGCGTATATGACGCTTACGGCAAAAGGGGCGGACGGCCTTACGGGCGTTACGGACAGATTTCGTTTTATCGGCAAAAACCGAACGGTCGGAAATGCTTTGGCGTACACCGTGCTTCCGAAAAGAGTAGCGGGCGACGTTTCGGAGCCGTGCATGGCGTTTTACGGCGAGGTGAGCCTAAAGCCCGGCGAGCAAAAATCGGTTGAAGTAACTTTGGGCTATGCCGAAAACGAAAAGGACGCCTTAAGACTTCTGGAGCGGCCGAAATCCGTTTACTTCGGAAAGAGCCTGAAAAGTCCGCAGACGGTGAACGACAAAACCGAAATAAAACTTACGGGGAAGGCGTACGAATATTTCAACGCCCTCTTCGGCGCGCTTTGTTACGTGCCGTATTCCGACGGCAAGCTGAAAAAACTTTCAGCTGACGAAACGGGGCTGTCCAAAACCATAACTTCGGATTTTTGCAGAAAGGCGTTGTACTTCGGGTTCAACGAAAAAACCGAAGAGGACTTTGCCGAGTTTTTAGAAGGGTTCGAGATGCTCCGCGGGTTCGGCGCGGAATGCAATCTCGTGGTGGGGTACGTCGAAAGCGACTTTTACGGCGGCAAAACCTATCGCAGGATTTTGAGCAAAATCAAATCTTCCGTCATAGGCAAAGAGATTTTCATCGTGAACCTCGAAGGCGAGGGGAAGGACGTCGAAAAGCTGTGTTTCAAAAGCTTTTCGGGTTTTTCTGAAAAACACAAATTGCCCGTCGCAAAACCTAAAAATCGCAAAAAAACGGCAAAACCGTGGCAAATAGACGGCGAATTTGACGTCGGAAACGGAACTTTCGTAACCACCGGCGACAAAAACTATTACGTTTCGAAAGGCATGAAAGCGGATGCGTTGCCGTATTCCGACGTCGTGGCGGAGCCGCGCGGCGGATTTGTGGCGACCGATAACGGCGGAGGACACAGTTGGTTCTTAAACAGCAGGGAGTGCAAAACCACGGTTTGGGATCCGGACACCGTGTCGCCGCCGATTTCCGAAAAGTTCGTGCTGGTGTCGTCGGGGAAAAGCTATTCGCTGACCGAAAATTCCGCCGCGGTTTTCGAAAAGGGAGCCGTTACGTTTTTGTCCGATACGGGCGAAGCGCTGACGAAACTCACGGAATATATGCTCCCCGACGGCCTCGGCAAGCGCTACGAACTGGAAATCAAAAACAAAGGTAAGGGCGAAAAGAAGTTTACGGCGATAACCGATTTCGATTTGTCGCTCGGAGTTATGCCGAACTATGGTTTTTATCTTATCGAGAAGCATCCGCACGGCATTTCGGCAAAAAATATCCGCAACGGAGTGGGGTGCTATCTGGAGCTTCCGGACGAAGCCGAGCCGGTTACGGACGCAGGAAAGATAAAATCCAGAACGGACGTCGGGGAATATTATTCGAAAAACCGAAGTCTTAACCTGAAGTGTTTTGCTTCGGTTTTGGAGTTTTCGCTTTCGGGAAACGAGAGCAAACGATTTTGCTATACGCTTTATCCGTCCGCCGAAGAAGCCGAAAAACATTTCGGCAAAACGCCGTCAAAGGCTTTGCAGACGGAAAAGTGGGAAGCATTGAACCCCGTTAAGATAATTTCCGACGACAAAAACCTTGCGCTTTTGTTTGACAATTTGCCTTATCAGACGCTGTCCTCGCGAATTAACGCCCGCGCTGCGTACTATCAGGTGGGAGGAGCTTTCGGCTTCAGGGATTTGTTGCAGGACGCCCTGTCGGCAATATGGTTCGATCCGTCGCTTGCGAGGGAAATTATACTTTGCTGCGCGGCAAAAATCTACGAAGAGGGCGACGCTGTTCACTGGTGGCATAACACGGGTTACGGCATAAGAACAAGAATTTCCGACGACAGATTGTTTTTGTCGTACGTTGCCTGCGAGTACGCTTCGGCCACCGGGGACGCAGACATCTTTTCGGAAAAAGCGCCGTATCTGAAATCAAAACCGCTCGAAAGGTTTGAGGATGACAGAATGGAAAAACTGTTTTGGGCCGATTACGAAGAAACGATAAGGGAGCATATCCTGAAAACCTTCAAAAAAACCGCTATGCTCGGAGAAAACGGCTTGATTAAGGTTTTCGGCGGCGACTGGAACGACGCCCTCAACAACGTGGGCGACGAAGAAAGGGGCGAAAGCGTGTGGCTGACGATGTTCTTTTACAAGTGCGTTATGGACTATGTCGAGTATGAACCCGACGCAAAAATCAAAACGGAATTGTTGATATTTGCCGAAAAATTGAAAAAAGCCGTCGATACGACGTTTGAAAACGGTTATTACAAACGTATGGTAACCAAAAAGGGAGTGTGGCTGGGTTCCAAAGAATCGCCCGTTCTGAAAATCGACGTCATATCGCAGGCATGGGCGGTTATTTCGGAAATTGCCGACAAGAAAAAAACCGCTTCCGCGCTTGAAAAAGCGCTGGAGCTGGTGTCGGACGACGGCATAATCCGTCTGCTTTGGCCTCCCGCAAACGAGGAATCGGACCTCGGATATATTTCAAAATATCCAGAGGGCGTGAGGGAAAACGGCGGACAGTACACGCACGGCGCGGTGTGGCTTGCTCAAGCGTTCCTTGAGGCGGGGAAAACGGAAACCGGGTATAAGCTTTTGTCGCGAATGAATCCGATTTGGCAAAACCTCCATAATCCGAATTTCAGGGGCGAGCCGTACGTTTTGTCTGCCGACGTTTACGTTTCCGAAAACGAATACGGCCGCGCTGGCTGGAGCTGGTACACGGGCAGCGCGTCCTGGTGCTACAAGGTGATTCTGGAGGATTTACTGGGGCTTAAGCTTTTCGGCGGCAACCTGAAAATCAACCCAAAGGGTATCCCCGATAGACTTGACGGCACCGTGGTTACGGTGAAAAGGAACGGCGGAACGATAGAGGTAACTTATAGAAAGGGGGCGAGCCGCCTCGTTGCGGACGGCGTGAACGTTTTCGGGAACGACGTTTTTCCGTTCAGAAAAGGAAAAACCCTCAAAGTGGAAGTTTGGCGGGAATAACGTTATTTTGCTTTACAATTTGCCAAGTTATGTTATAATATATGCTTAACAAACGCTTTGAGGTGGACGATGGATCTGTTTGATTACGCAAGCGAAGTCGATATTCAAAAAAACGCGCCGCTTGCCGAACGTATGCGCGCGCGCAACTTGTCGGAGTTTATCGGGCAAAAGCACTTGGTCGGCGAAGGGACGTTGCTTCGCAGGGCGATAAGCGCGGATAAACTGGGCAGCTGCATTTTTTACGGACCTCCGGGGACGGGGAAAACCACGCTTGCAAACATCATCGCCAAAAACACCAACAGCCATTTCGAACTGCTGAACGCCGTTTCGTCGGGCGTTTCCGACGCGAAAAAGGTCATTGAAGAGGCCAAAATCCGCCTGAAAATGTACGGAAAAAAGACCTATCTTCTTCTTGACGAATGTCACAGGTGGAACAAGGCGCAGTCCGACAGCGTGCTGGCTTCGGTGGAAAAGGGCGAAATAATCTTCATAGGTTCGACCACGGAAAATCCGTACGTTTCGATGACAAAGGCAATCGTTTCGAGGTGCCGCGTTTTCGAATTCAAAAAGCTGACCTCGGCTGAAATCGTTGAGGGCTTGAAGCGCGCCGTGGAAGACGAGGAAAGAGGCCTCGGCGCCTATCCCGTCAAGGTGGACGAAAAAGCCTACGAGCATATAGCGTGGGCGGCATCGGGCGACCTACGAAACGCCTACAACGCCTTGGAGCTTGCGTTTATGACGACTGATCCGTCGGAGGACGGATATATTCATATAACCGAAAAAATCGCCGCCGAATCCATTCAGAGAAGGGTGCTGTCGGTGGATGAAAGCATGTACTACGACATGATTTCCGCTTTCTGCAAAAGCCTCAGGGGCAGCGACAGCAACGCCGCGCTTTACTGGAGCCAGAGGCTGATTCAGGCAGGTTGCGATCCGCTTCTTATCTGCCGCAGGCTCATAGCGCACAGCGCAGAGGACGTGGGCATGGCCGATCCTCGGGCGCTTCAGATGGCGGTGGCCGCGCTTACAGCTTACGAAAAACTGGGGGTTCCGGAGGGGCTTATCCCGCTGTCGGAGGCCATAATTTACGTTTGCGAAGCGGAAAAATCAAATTCCGTCATAGTCGCACTCGACGCCGCGCGGGCCGCGGTGGAGAAAATCGGCGTCGAGGAAGTGCCGAAATATTTGCAGGATCCGAACTACAAAACCGAAAAAATTTCGGGCTACAAATATCCGCACGACTACGGCGGCTGGGTTGAACAACAATATCTTCCGGACGAGGTGAAGAACGAAGTTTTTTATCGTCCGTCCGATCACGGCTACGAGGCCGACGTAAGGGAGCGTCAGGCGCGCCGTAAGAGCAAAAAATAGGAGAGAATAATGCTTAAAATCACAAACTTTTCAAAAACATATAGCGGCTCCGTCAAAAAGGCGGTTGACGACGTTTCGTTCGAGGTAAAACCGGGCGAAATTTTCGGGTTTATCGGCCCTAACGGCGCGGGAAAATCCACGACCATCAAGTGTCTCACGGGCATTCTGAACTTCGACGAAGGTAGCATCGTCATCGACGGGCACGACCTCAAAACCGATGCTATTGCGGCGAAAAAGAGCGTGGGTTACGTTTCGGACAGTCATATTATCTACGACAAGCTGACGGGGCTGGAATACGTTAACTTTATGCGCACGATTTACGGCGCGCCCGCAGACGAACAGCGCCTCAAAGAACTTTTGGACGACTTCAACCTCACAGAGGTTGCTGGTAACCCGATAAAAAGCTACAGCCACGGCATGAAACAAAAAATCAACGTAATCGGCGCTTTGATACATAATCCGAAACTTCTCGTTCTGGACGAACCGTTTACGGGGCTCGATCCGCAGTCGGCGTTTCAGCTTAAAACGATGATGAGAAAGCACGCCGAAAACGGCGGCGCAGTACTGTTTTCCAGCCACGTTCTGGACGTGGTGGAAAAGATTTGCGACCGCGTGGGCATCATCGATCACGGCAAAATCATAGCCGTCGGTTCGGTGGAAGCGATAAGAGAGAGCGCGGACGACAGTTTGGAAAAATTCTTCCTGCAAATCACGGGCGAGGCGGAGAAAGAGGCTTAACATGAACGAGTATCTTCTGATAACCGGACTCATCTTCAAAAACGCATTCCGAAGCGACAAGCTTAAGCTCGGCGCAGGTAGTGGCTCCGAAAAAGCCAAAAAAATAAGGAACGCGGTTTTGCTTGCGGCGCTTCTGATCGTGGGATTTGCGCCGATTCTGTTTGGTTTTTGTTATATGATTTACGTCTATTCCGAGGCCATGGCCATGAGCGGAGTTCACGCCGACCTATACGGCATGCTTCTCAGCGTGTCGCAGGTGGTGGTGCTCGTTTTCGGTATGGTGTCGGTGGTCAGCGTGCTTTACAAAGCTTCCGATCTGGAATTTTTGGGACAACTTCCGGTGAAACCGTCGGTGGTGTTCTGGGCGAAAATGACATACGTTTACGTTACGGAAGCGGTTATCGCAATCGCAATGATAGTTCCCGCAACGGCAAGCTTTGTGATGGGCGTTCAAAAAGCCGGGGTTGAGCTGCCCGCTTTGTTCTACGTTCTGACGCCGATTGCGGTGTTCGTGGCTCCGGTGGTTCCGCTTCTTTTTGCGAACCTTCTGGCAATGCCGATCATTTTCGTGACAAAAAGACTTAAAAACAGAACCTACACGGGGCTTATCGTCGCGGCCGTTTTGTACATCGGAATTATGTTTGCGTATATGATGGTCATGAAAAAGTTCGGCAGCGCGTCGGGCGACGAAGAGGGAAACATCGTCGTAACCGACGAAATGATAAAGAGCATTCTGCTTACGAGCAAGATTTTCTTCTTCAACAGATGGCTGGCGCTTTCAATGTGCGGGGCAAAGGCTTTGGACCTGTTGTTCTACGTTTTGTTCCTTGCGGCGATGGTGGGCGTTTGCTATCTGGTGAGCAGCACTTTCTTTAAGAAAAACGCCAAAAACGCTTTGGAAAATAGCGGCGAGGGCGGCAAAAAAACCTCTGCGGCAATCGTTTTGGAACCTGAAAACGTCAGAAAGGCCCTTATTAAGCGCGAATGGAAAATGCTCGTCGGCGAATTTAACTTTGCTTTCAACACGCTTTTGTCGGTGATTATGCCGTTCGTTCTTTTGGGACTTATGACGATAACCGGCGCGTCGGGCGGAATGTCCGGAATAGGGCAGGAGGAAGGGCAGGAGTTATCTAAAGGCGCAGAGATGATGGTTTCTGCGGGATTTGCGCTTATATACGGCATTTTCTGCACCTGCGGCATAGATTACGCCGCGTCCATTGCGGTTTCCAGAGAGGGGAAGACCTTCTACATAAACAAATATCTTCCTCTTAATCCCGAAGACATCATCGGCGCAAAAGTCGCGCTGGCGGATATTATCGGCCTTGCGGGCGCAATCGTTACGGGTGTGTCCGGCGCAATCTTTTTGAAAACGGGGTTCCATTCTGTGGGTATAATCGTCGTTTCGGCGCTATATAACCTCGGGTTCAACAGGCTCGGCGTTTTGAGAGATCTGAAAAAACCGTCCCTCGGTTGGACTAATCCTGCCGAAGCCACGAAGAAAAACTTTTATCCGATGGTGCCTATGTTTTACGCGATAGGGGTGGGCGTCGTCGAAATGATTGCGGCGATGGTGCTTACCGAGCTTAAAAGCGACGCTTTGGCGGCCGTTATATTCTATGCGCTTTCGATAGCCATTGCCGTGTCGTTTACGCTTATAAACGCAAAACGTCTGAAAACGAAGGGAGTGGAATATTTCGAGAGAATCGAGCAATCCGTTTAGTTTTGCGAGCAAAAACAATAAAATTACTACGAAAAACCGCCTAATTCATAGCAATCGGGCGAAAGGACGACTTATGGGAAAGAAAATAGGACTTGACGTGGGCGACGTCAGAATAGGCATTGCCGTCAGCGATATGCTGGGTATGATCGCTAACGCCAGAGAAAGCTACACCAGAAAAGGTTTGGAAAAGGATTTAAGGTATTTTACGGACCTTGCCAAGGCCGAAAACGCCGACGCTTTCGTGCTCGGACTTCCGAAAAACATGGACGGAACCGAAGGCGAAAGGGTTGAGGTAACGAGGGAATTCGGCGACAAACTTCACGAATTTTCCGGACTTCCCGTCGTCTATATGGACGAAAGGCTGTCCACCGTCGCCGCCGAGCGCATGCTCATACAGGCGGACGTAAGGCGCGACAAAAGAAAAAAGGTCATCGACAAGGTGGCCGCCTGCATCATTTTGCAGAACTATCTGGACAGTCATTAAATTGAAATAAAAACGGCATCACGCCGAAAAGGAGAAAAATATGGCAGATTTGTTTGACGAACTTTTGGAAGCGGGCGACGACGACATCATCACCTTGTACAACGAAGACAAAGAACAGGAAGAGGATTTTTATCACGTCGCGACCATCGACTATAAGGGCGACTGGTACATCTTTTTGAATCCGGTGGTACCTGACGACGAAATCGGAGAAGACGACGTGATTATCTATCGTCTGGACGAAGACGAAGAGGGAGGCGACGTTTTCTCGCCTATCGAGGACGACGACACTCTTAATGCCGTCTATGCCGAATACGAGAAAGAAGTCGAAAAAATGTTGCAAAACGAAGGGAAATAGCACGCTTTTAGCATGGGAAATTTCTCATAAGAAAGCCTCTATGTTTTGCAACATTGAGCAAGCACTTTTCTTGAACGAGAAATGAGGCCACGCCGCCGTTTATGGTTGAGGCTTACACAGGCGGCGTGCAATAGAGTGTCGAGCAGCTGCAGGCAGT
>HF988635.1:56942-101144 GCA_000434675.1 Faecalibacterium sp. CAG:1138
TTTGCCCCTCATCCCCGCAAAGCGGAGCTTCCCCCCGAGGGGAAGCCGACGGCGAAGCGCACATTTTGGGAAAAATCAAAATTATCGGGATTCTTTTTTCAAAACGGCGTTTTTCGGTTGACAAGGTTCGGTTTTTATGTTATTTTGTAAGCGTCATCGGACATAACCGAATATTTGCCAATATAGGTTTGAATATGAAGGCTCAAACGTTTCTACCGCACACCGGAAAAGTTGCGACTATTGGTGGGATAGCTTAAGGGGGAGAAGTCCCTCTTAGCGGTACCTGTATTGGCAGACAAGAAGTTGTCTGCTTTTTTGTTTATCGGAGTTTATATGGAGCTTTTGGAAAATCGAATTTTAACCGAAGGGGAAGTGCTGGACGGCGGAGTGCTTAAGGTGGGAAGTTTTTTGAATCAACAAGTTGATTCAAAGCTTTTGGCCGAAATGGCGGACGAAGTGGCGAGGCGGTTTTCGGGGAAGAAGATTGACAAGGTTCTGACGATCGAGGCGTCGGGGATTCCGTTTGCGACGGCGGTTGCTTTGAGAGTGGGCGTAAACATGGTTTATGCGAAAAAGCACAAGTCGAAAAACGTTTCGGGCGACGTATATAAGGCGGAAGTGGCAAGCTACACGCACGGGAACGTAAGCGACGTGGTGGTGGCGAAGGATTACATTAAGCGCGGCGAAAAAGTGCTTATCTGCGACGACTTTCTGGCCGTCGGGAATGCAATTCGGGGGCTGCTGGAAATAGTTCGCCAGGCGGGCGCCGAAGCGGTGGGCTGCGCGATAGAGATCGAAAAAGGATTTCAGAAGGGCGGAGATAAGCTGAGAGAAGAAGGAGTGGACGTTTTTTCGCTGGCAATCGTGGAAGATATGTCGGACGGAAAAATCACCTTCAGAAAACAATAATACGAAATGTAAAGATTTTTACATAAAAACAAAATGGCGAAAGCCGAAGGAGACACTATGAAGAAGTTTTTAGTTATCATGTTGTGCGTGGCAGTTCTTGCCGGCATGTGCGTATCGTTCGCGGCTTGCGGCGGCGACGGTAGTGCCGATATCAAAGTCGGCGTTATCTGGGTCGGTGACGCTACCGAAGGTTACACCGAAGCTCACATCAAAGGCGTTGAAACCGCTGTTGCTAACATCGAAAAACAAGGCAAAAAGGTTGAGGTGCTCACCAAAGAACTCGTGAAAGAAGACGATTCTTGCGCGGCTGCCGCCAGAGATCTGGTTGCGGAAGGCTGCACCCTCATTTTCTCCAACAGCTACGGCCATCAAGACTATATGGCGCAGGTTGCGGGCGAATATCCTGACATCACTTTCGTTTCCGCTACGGGCGACTACGCCGCTCTTACCGGCCTTAAAAACTTCAAAAACGCTTTCACCTATTGCTACGAAGGCAGATACGTTTCCGGCATCGTTGCGGGTATGAAACTTAAAGAGCTTCTGGATAACGGCACCGTTTCCAAAGAAAAAACCCCGCAAAGCTTCGAGGGCGACAACGTTAAAGTCGGCTACGTCGGCGCATATACCTACGCTGAAGTTATTTCCGGTTACACCGCGTTTTTGCTGGGCGTTCAGTCTATCGTTCCTAACACCGTGATGGAAGTTCAATTCACCGACAGCTGGTTCGACATCGACAAAGAAGCTAAAGCCGCAGAAACCCTCGTCAACAACGGCTGTGGCATCATCTCCCAGCACGCTGACAGCACCGGCGCGCCTTCCAAAATCGAAGAACTTTTGAAACAGGGCAAGGTTTGCTACTCCGTGGGCTACAACGTGGATATGCTGTCCGTCGCTCCGAACGCCGCTTTGACTTCGGCTACCAACGACTGGTCCGTTTACTATGAATATGCAATCGGTCAAGCTCTTAAGGGCGAAGAAATCGCCACCAACTGGGCTCACGGCTACGCTCTCACCTCTTCCGATCGCGACGCCGTAGGCGTTACCACACTCGGTAAATCCGTTGCGGCAGGCACCCAAGAAGCCGTTGACAGCACCATCGCCAAAATCAAATCCGGCGAGCTTCACGTTTTCGACATCAGCACCTTCACCGTTGGCGGCGCTAAACTCGAAACCTACACCTTCGATTCCACCATCATCGATTTCACCACCATGAAGGTTAAATACCCTGGTCAAAAATACGAAGCAATCAAAGCCGACGGCGACGTCAGATACTTTGCCGAATCCGAATTCCGTTCCGCTCCGTATTTCTCCGTCAACATCGATGGCATCAAATGGCTTAACAAAACTATGGCCTAGTAAAAAAGGTCTTTAAGCATTGAGTTTTGAAACGAGGAGAGGCGATTTGTTTCGCCTCTCCGATATTTCTTTTTTACACCCCGACAAGGAAACATTTATGACAAAGGCGATAGAGCTTAAAAACATATCCAAAAGATTCGGCGAGGTTTACGCCAACAAAAACATTAACTTCGAAATCAATTACGGCGAAGTTTTGTCGCTTCTGGGCGAAAACGGCAGCGGCAAAACCACCCTTATGAATATACTTTCGGGCATCTATTTCCCGGACGAGGGCGAAATTACGGTGGAAGGAAAGGAAGTGAAAATCCTTTCTCCTAAAGACAGCTTTGCGCTCGGAATAGGTATGGTGCATCAGCACTTCAAGCTGGTGGACGTTTTTACCGCGACCGAAAACATCGTGCTGGGCCTCGAGGGCAAATTTTTGCTGGACAGAAAGGCCGCGGGAGCGAAAATCAAAGAGCTTGCCGATAAGTACGGCTTCGAAATCGACCTCGACAAAAAAATCTACGACATGTCGGTTTCGGAAAAACAGACGGTTGAAATTATCAAAATTTTATACAGGGGAGCGAAAATCCTCATTCTGGACGAACCGACGGCGGTTCTGACGCCGCAGGAAACGGAAAAACTGTTTTCGGTCGTCAGAAAAATGCGCGCAGACGGTAAGGCCGTGGTCATCATTACCCACAAGCTGAACGAGGTTATGGAAATTTCGGACAGGGTGGCCATTTTGAGAAAAGGCGAATACGTCGGCTCGGTGAAAACCTCCGAAACGAACGAACAGCAGCTTACGGAAATGATGGTGGGCGAAAAAGTGGAACTTAACATCAATCGCTCTAAGCCGCACGATCAGAGAGTGAAAATCGAGATAAGAAACCTCACTTGCGTCAACAAGTACGGCGTGAAAGCTTTGGACAACGTTTCGTTTGACATCAAGAGCGGCGAAATTCTGGGCATTGCGGGAGTTGCGGGAAGCGGACAAAGAGAGCTGCTGGAGGCCGTTGCCGGACTTCAGAAATGCGAAGCGGGAAGCTCCATCGAATATAAGCACAACGACGGCAACGTGCATCACCTGACGAGCAAGTCGCCGAGAGAAATAAAAGAGCTGGGAATATCGCTGGCGTTCGTGCCGGAGGACAGACTGGGCATGGGCCTCGTCGGAAATATGGGCATGACGGGCAATATGCTTATAAGAAGCTACAGAAAGGGCAGTTTGCCGTTTTTGGACACCGTTACGCCAAAGAACCTCGCAACGGATATTAAGGAAAGGTTGTCGGTGCTGACGCCGTCGGTTTCGACGCCGGTCAGAAAGCTGTCGGGCGGCAACGTGCAGAAGGTGCTGGTCGGGCGCGAAATCGCAAACGCTCCGACGGTGCTTATGACGGCTTACGCGGTGAGAGGACTTGACATAAACACCTCTTACGTCATTTATAACATTCTGAACGAACAAAAGGAAAAAGGCGTGGCCGTGGTTTACGTCGGAGAAGATCTGGACGTGCTTCTGGCGCTGTCGGACAGGATTCTGGTGCTTTGCGGCGGCAAGATAAGCGGCATCGTGGACGCGAGAACCGCTACCAAGCAACAGATCGGCGCGCTTATGACAAAACACTCGGAGGGACAAAATGAAAAGAACTGAAGCCTGCGGCGCAAAAAGCCCGTTCGTCAGAATTTCGCAACGTAACGACATATCCCCTAAACAGCGACTTATTATAAGAGCCGCCTCGGTTGCGGTTGCAATTTTGGTTGACGCGCTTTTCATACTTATCGTTTCGGGCAAAAATCCGTTTCTGGCGTTCGGAAAAATCTTCGAGGGAACTTTCGGAAACAAAATCAAATTCACCGAAACCGTGAAGGAAACCTTTTTGCTTTTGGGAGTGGCAATCGCGCTGTTCCCTGCGTATAAAATGAAGTTCTGGAACGTCGGCGGGCAGGGGCAAATTCTTATGGGCGCGCTGGCCGCGGCGGCAATAATGAAAAAATTTCCGGACGTACCGAACTTTTTGCTTATTCTGATTATGCTTTTGGCCGCAATCGTCGCGGGCGCGGCGTGGGGAATGATTCCCGCCGTGTTTAAGGCATTCTGGAACACCAACGAAACCCTTTTCACGCTTATGATGAACTACGTTGCCATTCAGTTCGTGGTGCTGTACGTCGAGAAGAACAGAGGGTTGACGTCGTCGAGTCTGGGCATTATAAACGGCATAGATAAGTCGGGCTGGCTGCCGGTTCTGGGGAACGCCACGGTGCTTCCGGCAATTCTGATTTCCGTCATTTTGGTGGCAATGTACTTCTATATCGTCAGAAGCAAGCAGGGCTACGAGGTTACGGTCGTCGGCGAAAGCCTGAACACGGCCAGATACGCGGGTATCAACGTGAAAGCCGTCATTATCCGCACGATGGCAATTTCCGGCGCGGTGTGCGGCTTTATCGGATTTTTGTACGTTTCCGGCCTCAATCACACCATTTCGGACAGCACATCGGGTAGCTACGGCTTTACGGCGGTTATCGTTTGCTGGCTGGCCAACCTGAATCCGTTTTTGATGATACTGTATTCGCTGATAATCGTCTTCTTCCAAAAGGGAGGACTCAGCTTGCAGAGCAGCAAAATTTCGCCGGCGCTTAACAGCTATTCGTCGGAAATCATTATCGCGGTGTTCCTGTTCAGCCTGCTTATAAGCAACTTTTTCATTAAATACAGAGTTCAGTTCCGCAAAAAAGAAAAAGAAACGGAAAGCGTGGAGGGCAAATAGTATGATGACGTTTGACAATATTATTTCCTGGATAATGTCGGCAGTCGTGTTCGGAACGATAATCATGCTGTCGTCCTGCGGCGAAATTCTGACGGAAAAATCGGGACATCTGAATTTGGGTGTGCCGGGAATTATGTATATAAGCGGTTTTTCGGCTTTCTACGTCGCGTATTCCTACGAAAACTCGACGGAGCATCCGTACGCGTTTCTGGCGGTGGTGCTGCCGATGCTGATCGCTTTGGCGGTGGGCGCGCTGTTCGGACTTTTGTACAGCTTTATGACCACGAGTCTTAAGTGCAATCAGAACGTCGTCGGCCTCATTATAACCAGCCTCGGCGTGGGTATGGGCAAATTTCTGAGCGGCGTTCTTTTTAAGGAAGCGAGCGCAAAGGCCGCGTTTACGGCTTCGGCTTTCACGAAAAGATTGCCTATTAACTTTTCGAGCCACGTTATGCAGGGGCTTTGGAACACGCTGTTCGGCTACGGCTTTATGATATATCTTGCAGTGGCGGTGGCGGTGCTTTTGCACCTCTTCTTCACGAAAACCCGCCCGGGCCTCAACCTCAGAGCAGTGGGCGAAAGCCCTGCCACGGCAGACGCCGCGGGCATAAACGTTACGAAATATAAATACGTCGCGACGGTCTGCGGGTGCGCGCTTTGCGGACTTGCAAGTACGGTGTATCTCTTTATGTTCTCGGGCGGCGGCGGACTTTGGGCAACCACGAACAACATCGAAGCTATCGGCTGGCTGGCCGTTGCGCTGGTTATCTTTTCCACTTGGAAACCGGTGCACCTCATCTGGGGTTCGTATTTGTTCGGCCTGCTGTACTGGGCGTATAACTACGCTCCGGCTGTGTTCAAAATCAGCATTCCGGTTCAGCTTTGGCAGATGCTTCCGTACGTCGTTACGATCGTCGTTCTGATTCTGACGAGCATGCGCAAAAAACGCGAAAATCAACCGCCTCAAGGACTGGGCGTCCCGTATTTCAGGGAAGAAAGATAAAACCGATAAAAGCCGACCGCAGTTGCGGTCGGTTTTTGATTGCGTTCGGGAAAAAGTTGTGATATAATCGGAGCATGAAAATAGAGAATAAACAAGATTACGAAAAATTTTTGGAGCGGCTTCAGGATAGTAAATCCGACGAAACCTACCGAAAAATGAACAAAAATATTTCCGGAACCAAGCAGGAAATGATCGGTGTAAGAGCGCCGGAGCTTAGGAAAATCGCAAAAGAAGTCTTCAAGGACGGCGGAGTGAAGGGGCTTTTCGAATTCGGCGGGGACAGATATTTCGAGGAGACGACGGCAAGGGGACTTGCGCTCGGCGGCTTCAAAAACCCCGAGGAAATTATGGAATATCTGCCGCGCTTCGTGCGTTCGGTGGACAACTGGGCAACCTGCGATATGACGTGCTCCTCCCTTAAGGCGTTTGAAAAACACGGGGAGAAATATTTTGACTATTTCAAGGGTTTAGCACTGTCGAACGAGGAGTTTATCGCTCGTTTCGGATTTATTATGCTGATGTGCCACTATATGAAGGACGAGTATATCGACGAAATTCTGGCGCTCGCAAAAAGCTTTGAAAACCACGCTTACTACGTCGATATGGGGGTGGCGTGGCTGATTTCGGCGGCTATGGTGAAGTTTCCTAAAAAGGCGGAAAACCTGCTTAAAGAACAAAAGCTTACGCCGTTCGTGCAGAATAAGGCAATTCAGAAAACGAGAGAAAGCTTCAGAATTTCGGCGGAAGTGAAAAACAGAATTTTGGATTATAAAATGCAAAAATGAAAACTGTCGCAAGGATAAAAAACGATTTTAAGTCGAAGTTCGGAGTTCCCAAGCAGAGCGGCACCACGAAGGTGAAATCGTGGGTGGTTTTTGAGCCGGAATACAGAAACGACGACGCCTTGAGAGGCTTGGAGGAGTTCAGCCACGTCTGGCTTATCTGGTGCTTCGATCGTAACAAAACCGAAGGTTTTTCGCCGACGGTGAGGCCGCCGAGGCTTGGCGGAAACAAGCGCGTGGGCGTTTTTGCGACGAGAAGCCCCAACAGACCGAACCCGATAGGGCTGTCGAGCGTAAAGCTTCTGGAAATAAAAAAGACGGCGGAATATGGCAGTGTGCTGGTGGTTGAAGGCGCCGACCTTATGGACGGCACCGCCATACTGGACGTGAAACCGTACGTTCCGTATTCGGATCTGCACGTCGAGGCTACGGGAGGTTTCACCGACACCAACAAGCTAAAGCGCTTGACGGTGGAATTTTCGGCCGAAATGCCGAAAAAAATGACTTCTGAGCAAAAAGAAGAGCTGGCCTCGGTGCTTTCCGAGGACCCTCGCCCCGCCTATCAAAACGACGAAAACAGAGAATACGGCCTCGATTACGGAGAGTTTTCCGTCAAATTTAAGGTCAAAGACGGCGTTTTGACCGTTACTTCGGTGACAGAAGCCTGAAATTCGTCTAAAAACAAATTGCCCTTCGGGGCAATTTTTTTGTCGGGGCGGTTTTTGCTTGAAAATTTTCGGGTTATATAATATAATGAACGTAGTATTGTTTTAAGGAGTCGATAATTTTATGGTTCTTCCGAGTGATCCGTTTATGCTGCTTAGCGTAGTCAACACCAAGCTCAGAGATTTTTATCCGTCGCCGGAGGCTCTTGCCGAGGGCGAGGACCTTTCGGCCGAGGAAATCACGGAAAAACTGCTGAAAATCGGCTACGTTTACGACAAAAAACTAAATAGATTTACAACAAAATAAGGTAGGTACAATTATGGATTTTGGCAAAGTTTTGTCCGAAGAATTCAAAATCAGGGAAGACTATTCCCGCAACATCATTATGCTGATCGAAGAGGGCAACACCATTCCGTTCATCGCGCGTTACAGAAAAGAGATGCACGGCACTTGCGACGATCAGGTGCTCAGGGAATTTGCGGACAGATTGAAATATCTTCAGAACCTGCAGAAAAGAAAAGACGAGGTTACTTCGTCGATCGAACAGCAGGGCAAGCTGACGGACGAAATAGTCGAGGCGTTGGATAAGGCTCGCACTATGACCGAGGTGGAGGACATTTACCGCCCGTATAAGCAAAAACGCAAAACGCGCGCTTCGGTGGCGGTTGAAAAAGGCTTGAAACCGCTGGCGGACGTTATCTACGCGCAGGAGCTTAAGTCGGGCGACGTTTTGGCGCTGGCAAAGGATTACGTGGACGAAGAAAAAGGCGTGAACTCGCCTGAAGACGCGCTTGCGGGAGCAAAGGACATCATTGCGGAGCTTATCAGCGACGACGCCGCTTTGAGAAAAACGCTGCGCTCAATTCTGGTGGATAAAGCCGTCGTTTCCACAAAACTTCTGGAGGCGGAAAACAGCAAGACGTACGATATGTACGCCGATTATTCCGAACCGGTGAAAACCATTCCGTCCCATAGAATTCTGGCTATAAACCGCGGCGAAAAGGAAAAATGCCTGAAGGTGTCGGTGGACGTTGACGACGACGTTTGCCTTGCCGCAATCTATTCGGCTCACATAAAGGGCGACAGCATCTTCAAATCCGTTATGGAAGACGTGGCGGCGGACAGCTTTAAGCGTCTTATCTTCCCGTCGGTTTCCAACGAAGTCAGAAACGACCTTACGGATAAGGCCGACGAGCAGGCAATAAAAATGTTCGAGGTCAACCTTAAACCGCTTCTCATGCAACCGCCGCTTAAGGGTAAGACCATTCTGGCCGTGGACCCTGCGTACAGAACGGGTTGCAAAATTGCGGTTATAGATAAAAACGGCAACGTTCTGGATACGGGCGTGGTTTATCCGACTCCGCCGCAATCAAAAATCGAGGAGAGCGAAAGAATCCTCACCAGAATGATTCAGAAACATTCCGTCGACGTCATCAGCATCGGCAACGGCACCGCATCCAAGGAAGCGGAAATTTTCGTTTCCGACCTCATCAAGGTGTGCGGCAGACCGGTCAGCTACGCCGTGGTCAACGAGGCGGGCGCTTCCGTTTATTCCGCATCGAAGCTTGGGGCGGAAGAATTCCCTGAATTCGACGTAAGCTTAAGGAGCGCGGTGAGCATCGCGAGAAGGCTTCAGGATCCGCTGGCAGAGCTTATCAAAATCGACGTCAAGAGCATCGGCGTGGGACAATATCAGCACGATATGCCGCAAAATCGCCTCACGGAAGTGCTGGAAGGCGTGGTGGAAGACTGCGTTAACAGCGTGGGCGTGGACCTCAATACGGCGTCGGTCAGTTTGCTCAGCTACGTTTCGGGACTTAATTCGGGCGTGGCCAAAAAAATTGTGGAATACCGTCAGGAAAACGCTTTTACCGAGCGCAAACAGCTGCTTAAAGTGCCGAAACTGGGCGCAAAAGCGTACGAACAATGCGCGGGCTTTTTGAGAATACCCGGCGGAAAGAACGTTTTGGACAATACCTCGGTGCACCCTGAATCCTACGACGCGGCCCTGAAGCTTCTGGACCTTTGCGGATTTACGCTGGAGGACGTTAAGGCGGGAAGACTCGGCGACCTCAAGAACAAGGTTGAAAGAGAAGGCATAGAAAAAGTGGCTTTCGTGGTGGGCGTAGGCGTGCCGACACTTGAGGACATCATCACCGAAATCGTTAAGCCGGGAAGAGACGTTCGCGACAGCTTGCCGACTCCGGTTTTGAGAAGCGACCTTTTAGACATTAAGGACCTTAAACCGGGTATGGAGCTTGACGGCGTGGTCAGAAACGTTATAGACTTCGGCGTGTTCGTGGACATCGGCGTGCATCAGGACGGACTCGTGCACATTTCCCAGATTGCCGACGGATACATTTCGCACCCGTCGGAGGTTCTGAGCGTGGGACAAAGCGTTACGGTGAAAGTGCTGGACGTCGACCTAGTGAAAAAGAAAATTTCGCTTACCCTCAAAACCTCGAAAAATCCGTACGGTATGAAGAAAAAAGAGGACGTTGCGCGCCAGGAAAGACGTTCGCAACCGAATCGCCAAAACGACAAGAATCGTCAGAATCGCCCGGATAACCGAAAAAAGGAAGAACAGAAAACGTATACGCTTCAGGACCTTCTAAATAAATACAACAAACATTAAACTAAACCGATGAAAAAGATTTATTTTGCTGCCTCGATAAGAGGCGGCAGAGAGGACGGACCGCTGTACGCCGAAATTGTAGAGTTTTTGAAAAAGCGCGCGGTGGTGCTGACGGAGCATATAGGACTTGAAAGCGTTTGTTCGTCCGAAAAATTTATGACAGACGAACAAATTTACCTGCGCGACAGGGCGTGGCTGGAGCAGGCGGACTTGGTGATTGCGGAGGTAAGCGTTACGTCGCTCGGCGTGGGCTACGAGTTGGGACTTGCCGAGGCGCTCGGGAAACCCGTTTTCGTGTTCTATCGGAAAAACGCGGACAAAAAATTGTCGGCCATGATTTCGGGCGATAAATATTTTGGCGTCAGGGTTTACGACGACAAAGAGAGCCTGATGGCGGAGCTTGAAAAAATCGTAGGATAAATAAAAAGGAGAACGATTATGGTTTATAAGAGAAGCGGCAACGCGATTATTTTGAGACCGGAACTTGGAGAAGACATCGTGGAGTGCCTGAAAAGACTGATGAACGAAGAAGGACTGCTTTCGGCGTCCGTAGTCGGAATAGGCGGCACGAGCGACGCGAAAATCGGACTTTACGACCTCGATAAAAAGAAATACGACTTCAGGCAGGTGAATAAGTTTTCGGAAATCACCTCGATCGTTGGAAACCTCAGCCGCAAAAACGGAGAACCGTACGTCCATCTGCACGTTACGCTGTTTAACGAGGACGGCCTTACGGGCGGGCATCTGGCGTCCGCAACCGTTTCCGCTACGGCCGAAATTTACGTTACGGCGACGGATATTAAGGCGGAAAGAGAGGCTTACGAGCCGCTCGGACTGAACCATCTGGCGTTCGAGGACGCAAAAATCGTGAAAATTTAGTAAGTAACATATTTAATACGTTTGATATGGGAGGGCCGGATATGAAAAAATCAGTTAAAATCGTTGCAATTCTGACGGTTTTGGTTATGGGCGTTCTGACGGTGCTGTCCGCTTGCGACGGCAATAAGCCGAAACCCGAAAAAAAGGCCATAATTATGGTTACCGCGCTTATGAGCGGCGGACTCTACGACAAGGCCACGGGCGAAAATCTGTGGGATCCGCTGCCTGAAGAGTACGAAATGATTTCGGTGCTGGAGGACGGGATCGAATCGTTCGTCTTAAAGCTTGTTGCGGCAAAGGACGAGAACGGCCAGCCGCTTCTGAAAAACCTCGTGGACAGATACGTTCAGCCGATTCTGGAAAAGAAAGAGGACAAATCGAACCTCATCTGGAGTCTGGCGCAAGATCAGTACGGAGTTGGAAATAACCCCGACGTTACGCCTGCAAACGGCGTCGACAGCAAAATCAGCCACGGAGTGCTGGCGGCGTATAAGCCGATGATGGAAGATCTGGACGCAGATTATTTTAAGGATTATACCGTTGCTACCTTTAATTACGACTGGCGCATCGATAACAGAGAAAACAGCCGTCTTTTGGAGGAATACATAAATGAAAACGGCTTCACTAACGTCGTTTTTATGAGCCATAGTATGGGCGGCATGGTGGTTTCCGGATACCTCGCAAGAAGCGAAGAAAACCGCAAAAAGGTGGACGCATATCTTTCATACGCGGGCGCTTTTATGGGAAGTCTGGACGCGCTCACTTACCTCAACGATCCGTGGAGCTTTTTAAGAGGCATGGGCATTGATAAGGAACAAATAGGCGAAATGCTTTCTAACCCTGCAATATCCGGCGTTTTAAGCAGCGTGGGACTTAACGTTGACGAAAAAGTCGTGGAGGACCTTATGGACAACGTGGCAACTCCGTTTTTGCAGAACATGACTTCGGTCATTCAGTTGCTGCCGACGTGGGAATATCTGTCAAGCGAACAATACGGCGAGGGCGAAGGCATCTGCATCGACGGCGAACTTATAAAATCGAAAGACGAACTTTACGAGTATTATTGCACTCGTGATTGGGCGTTTCTGCGCGATGAGAACGGAAACAAGATTTCCGACGGAAAGGGCGGATTCAAGCTTAAACCGGCTGTCGAGAGCCTCAGAGAATTCCACGACGGACTTTACGTCAGGTTGGATAGCGGCGAAAAAGTGTTCGCTTCGCACACCGTGAACGCCTATTACTTCGTCGGCAACAATCTGCAAACCAGAGTTACCTACAACGACATCACCGGCGGCATCGACGAATACGGCAAGAAACCTGCGGGCGACGGCGTGGTTCCGTACTACAGCGCAATCCCGGGCTATACCACCGCCGAAATCGAGGCTATGAAACAAAACGGCCACGTTATCGAATACAGCGAAGGGCACTTCGAGGTAGGTTGCAAATGGTCGATGACTCAGGAAGACGTTTACAAAATTCTTGAAGCGGAAACGGCCAAATAATGGAAAAAACCAACGTTATGCGCCTTTTGGACGCGGCGAAGATCAGTTACGTTGCGAGGAGCTATAACCCCGAAATTACCGACGGAAAACTGGTTGCTGACGCCGTGGGGCAGGAACGGGAAAGAGTGTTCAAAACCTTGGTCGCCGTTTCGAATACCGCGGAAAAGTTGGTGTTCGTTATTCCCGTGTCCACGACGCTGGACCTCAAAAAGGCCGCGAAGGCCGCGGGGGTGAAATCGGTGGAAATGCTGCCGCAGGCCGAATTGCTGCCTCTTACGGGATACGTTCACGGCGGCTGCTCGCCGATAGGTATGAAAAAACAGTTCCGCACCTTCGTGGACGAGACTGCCGAGCTTTGGGACAGCATAGTTTTCAGCGCGGGAAGGCGCGGCTGTCAAGTTGATATGGATCCGAATAAACTTGTCGAATTGGTTTCGGCCTCGTTTTGGGACCTTACGAATTAGAACGAATATGAAAGATCTGGATTTTTTGTTGTCGCTTGCGGCGGAAGCCGAAGAAATCGTGGCAAAAACGCCCGTTGTGGCCAAGGAAAAAGGCGTGGGCGACGTCGTGACGTCGGTAGATACCGCGGTTGAAAAACATATCATTTCGAGAATAAGGGAGGCCTATCCCGATTTTGACATCGTAAGCGAGGAATTCGGCAGCGAAAACCGCCTGACGGATAACTGCTTTGTGGTGGATCCTATCGACGGAACGGCGAATTTTGCGGGCGGTCAGTTCAACTGGGGCGTGCAGATTGCCGTGATAAGAAACGGAAAAACCGTGGCGAGCGTGGTGGATTTGCCGGCCGTGGGCGAAATATATTTTGCCGACGAAACGGGCGCGTACCTGAACGGGAAAAGAATTTCGGTGTCCGCAGCCACCGCGAAAAACGCACCGTACACCATTGACGGATGGGGCGATTTCGACAAACCGGAAATTATGAAAAACGTTGCCCCGGTGACCAAGAGATTCAGGGATTTCGGCGCGATTTCCGTGTCGTTTGCGGCTCTTTCCAAAGGAGCGACGGTGGGACATATATTTCTAAAAGACAATCCGTGGGACATCGTGCCTGGGCTGTTTCTGGCAGAAATGGCCGGCGCAAAAAGCGTTTGGGATAAGGACGGATTTTTGGTGGCGGCAAACTCGGAAGAAACGTTGAAACTTTTGCACAACGCAGTGAAAAAGACGCTTTAACAATATAATTCAACAAGATAAAACGCCGTTATAGGGCGGCGACATACCAAGGAGGAAAAAGCTATGTGGCTTTTATACGCGCTCCTGGCGCTTTTGTTCTGGAGCGGCAGCGACATTTTTACCAAAATCGGAACGTCTCAAAAAGATAAGCTCAGTCAATGGAAAGTTGGCATCGCGGTGGGCCTGGTTATGGGCGCGCATGCGGTTATCGAAATTATTAAAGGCGTGCCGATAAGCTGGAACGTGATCGTTCTTTATCTTCCGGCGTCGGCGCTTTATATCGCGGCAATGATCGTGGGATACGTGGGCCTTAGATATATCGAGCTTTCCATTTCGTCGCCTATCTGCAACGGCAGCGGCGCGGTGGCCTGCATCTTTTTGCTGGTGTTTTTGAGGGAAATCCCGGATACGCTCAGCATAATAGGAATCGTGTGCGTTTGCTCGGCTGTTATCGCTCTCGGCTTCGTGGAAAAAAAAGAGGACGAAGAAGCGCGCCTTTTAAGGCAACAGAAGGGCAACCATAAATACGCAAAAAGCGTTCTCGCAATCGCTTTGCCGGTGGCGTACTGCTTCATCGACGCCGCAGGCACCGTGGCGGACAGCTTGATTTTGCAAAATACCGACAAAATTTTGCAAGGATTTCAGATTGCCGAAGGCGTGGACACCGAGGAATTGGCGGCAAACGTATGCAACGTCGCGTACGAGCTGACCTGGGCATTTATGGGACTGGTGTCGCTGGCGGTGGTTCTTTTAAAAACGAAACCCGTCAGAAAACTTCAGGAAGGCGAAACCGTCGGCGTTTTGGAGAATGGCGACGTCGAAAAGGAATTTACCGTCGGCAAAAACAGATATTGCCGCGTTGTGCCTAACGCAAAAAGGCTCCTGAAAGAAGGCGGACCGAGAATCCTCGGCGGCATTTCGGAAACCGTGGGACAGCTCTTTTACATTTTCGCGCTTGCAAAAAACGCGCCGCTCGCCGCGCCGATAATTGCGTCGTACTGCGTGCTGAGCATGGTGTGGTCGGCAATATTTTTGAAAGAAAAACTGTCGTGGAAACACTATATCGTCATCGGCGTTACGGTGGTTGGCATAGTGCTGTTCGGAATATCCGAAGGCTTGGCGGAATAATGCAATCTTGTGTTGTCAATGTATTCAAAATATAAGCAAAATTAAGGAGAGAAATAGAAAATGGAACAACCGAAGTATTATGAGTATATGCTTCCGGAATTGCAAATACTTAAAGATAAAAAAGTTTATGCAAGGAATGATTTAATCGAATTAGCAGCCGAAAAGCTGAAAGTATCGGAAGAACAAAAAAGAGAAATGATTAACTCCGGTTCTCCTAGATATTTAGGAAGAGGTGGTTGGGGATTAACCTATTTAAAACAAGCCGGTTTGGTGTCAAGTCCTAAAAGAGGGTCGTTTGAAATTACAGATGCAGGATTGGATTTCTTAAGTAAGCATACATCTTCCATTTCGGTGGAAGATTTGAAACAGTTTCCAAGTTTTATGGAATTTCAAAAAAGATCAAATAAGGACGATGAAAATCAAGTTGTTGCTATTGATTCGGAAATCACTCCAGATGAACAAATACAAGTTGCTTTCAATAGTTTAAAACAAGATGTTTGCGATCAATTATTAAGTAAAATTTTGGAAAACAATCCATATTCATTTGAAAAATTGGTGATTGATTTAGTCGTTGCAATGGGGTATGGCGGAAACATAAAAGATGCCGGAAGAGCAACGAAAAAATCCGGAGATGACGGCATAGATGGCGTAATAAATGAAGATAAATTAGGATTAGGCAAAATATATTTGCAGGCTAAGAGATATGCAAAAGATCATTTGGTTGGTTCACCAGACATACAAAATTTTATTGGTGCATTAAATTTGCAAGGAGCTAAAAAAGGAATTTTTATTACAACATCTTCGTTTTCGGCTCCAGCACTGAAGTTAATAAATCACCCCAACAATATTGCAATCGCTTTAATTGATGGACAAAAATTGGTTGAGTATATGTTTGAATATAATTTAGGCGTGTCAGTTAAAACGAAGTATGAAGTAAAAGAAATAGATAACGACTACTTTGATAATATTTAGCGACAAAATTGACAAAGAACGTGCTGTTCGGAATATCCGAAGGCTTGGCGGAATAAAAGACGAAATACGAAAGATAAAAAGCGTGAGAATTATCTCACGCTTTTGTTTTGCAGATAAACGGTTACAGCACGGTTACGGATTTGGCGAGGTTGCGGGGCTTGTCGGGATCGAGACGGAGGCGCAGGCAAACGGCAAGCGCGTATTTCTGAAGATGAATCACCGTCAGAATCGGAGACAAAAGGAGCGGCGCTTCGTCGGTTTTGAGAACGGAATGAGAAAGAGGGAACGGGGTTACGGCAATCGTTTTTGCGCCGCGGGTTTCAAGCTCGGAAAGGGTTATTTCGGCGCGGGGAACGAGGCTTTTGTCGGTGAGGGCGACGATGCAGAAGGTGTCGTCGTCAACAAGCGCGATAGGGCCGTGTTTAAGCTCGCCGAGGCGGTAGGCTTCGGCGCTTTTGTAGGTGATTTCCTTGAGCTTCAACGCGCCTTCGAGGGCGGAAGGATAGTCCTGCCCGCTTCCTAAAAACAGCACCTTTTTGTCGTAGGTTTCTTTTGCTACGGTTTCCGCAAGATCGGAACAAACGGCTTTTCTGGCGGCGATTTCAAGCTTTTTTGCGTCAAAAACAAGTGAGGCAAAGTCGGCTTTTGAAACGACGCCGTTTTCTTTTGCGACGTAAGAGGCGAAAAGATAGAGGGCAATCATCTGCGACGCAAGCGTTTTGGTGGCGGCTACGGCGATTTCGGCGCCGCAGTCGAGATACAGAGAAAAATCCGCTTCGACGGACAGGCTGCTTCCTCGTATGTTGGTGAGGCAAACGGTGTAGGCGCCGAGAGATTTTGCGTAGCGCAAAGCCGAAATCGTGTCGCGGGTTTCTCCGGACTGGCTGACGAACACGGCGAGCGTTGTCGGCGAAAGGTGCAGAGAATGATTTTTTATTTCGCTGGCGACTTCGACGTAAGTTTTGATTTTTGCGATTTTTTCAAACACCGTTTTTCCGTAGAGCGAGGCGTGATAGGCGGTGCCGCAACCAGAAATAAATACGTTGTCGAAGCGGGAACTTTCGGTAAAAGAGGACAGTCCCTCGGGACTTAAAAGCGACGTTACGGTTGACAGCAGGGCGGACGGAATTTCGTCGATTTCGGACTGCATGTAGGTGTCGGCGGAAAGAGGAGAGGTTTTGTAGAGGCTGACGGGAACGGAGGTCTTTTCGACGCGGCGGCCGAAGCGGAAAAATTCCACGCTGTCCTCTCCGATGACGGCAAGGTCATCGTCGGCGAGAACTACGGCGTTTTCCACGAGGGAAGAAAGCGCCGTTACGTCGCTTGCCACGACGCCGAATCCGTCGCCGAGGCCTACGATAAGCCCTGCGTTTTTGCGGTAGGCGTAAACGTTGTCGTCATAGACGCTCATTGCAAGAAAAGTGAAAGTCCCTTTTAGCGTTTCGGCCGTGCGCTCGACGGCTTCTCTGACGGAACCCGCGTAGAAATGCGCGAGAAGGTGAGCGATAAGTTCGCTGTCGGTCTGGCTTTTGAGAGGGACGGATTTCAGAATGGATTTTACTTCGCCCAAGTTTTCTACGATGCCGTTATGCACGATTGCGAAATTGCCGTCGTAGGATAGGTGCGGATGAGAATTTTCGGCAGAAGGCTTGCCGTGCGTCGCCCACCTCGTGTGGCCTATGGCGACCGTCGAATTTTCCATGGGAAGCGCTTTGAGCCCCGAAACGCGCCCCGCGACTTTTTTGACTACGAGCGACGATTGCTTTTTGTAGCATAAACCGCAGCTGTCATAGCCTCTGTATTCCAACGTACTTAGTCCCGAAAGCACCGCTTCGGTGGCGTTTTTGCCGACGATGCCGATTATTCCGCACATATTAAACCTCCGAATGAAGATGTTGTAGTATATGCCGCCACGGCAAAATGGTTGAATGATGACATATAAAAGACCGACTGCATATATTGACGGCGGAGGTGAAAAATGAAATATCAAGTTGCACTTTCCGCGCCGTATCCGAACGTGGAAAACGTCAGAAAAAATCCGATGGACGCAAAAAAACTTATGAATTCCTACGGCGGCAGAAACAGCGAAACGGGAGCCATTCTGACGTACGCTTATCAAAGCTACGTCGTGAAAAAGGAGCATCCCGAGCTTGCGTCGATGCTGGAGCAGGTGGCCGTGGTCGAAATGAAACACCACGAGCTTTTGGGAACCGCAATATACTCTTTGGGCGGATTGCCGGTCGTTGCGGGCAGAAACGCTTATTTTTCGGCGGCGGGGCTGGACTACTCGGTGAGAGCGGAGGAATTTCTGGTGAGAAACATCAGGGAGGAAGAAGCCGCAATAAGAGAATACGAAGCGCTTGAAAAAACTTTGGCTACGCCCGAGATAAGAGAGCTGGTGAAAAGAATCGTCGATGACGAGACGCTGCACGTCAAGCTGTTTTCGGAAACTCTTGCCAAAATGCATTGATTTTGAGGAATATTTTGCCGAGTGGACGGACAAAATCAGTGCGTGAGGGTTGCTTGGGGCGGAAATTTGTTGCTAAAAATTCAGATATTTTCCGATTTTTGCGTAAAATAGCTTGTTATTTTGTTTCTTTTATGGTAATATCTTTATGCAAATAACTTAATGATTATCGGAGGATAATATGTTCGGTATCTTAATTTCCGCAATCGACTATAACGTCGGCAATGCCATTCAATGGGTTCTGATGTCTTTGATGCTCCTTGCGAGCGTGGCACTTATCGTGGTCGTCATGATGCAAAAAAGCAGCGGCGACGACAGCGTGAGCGCGATAACCGGAGGCGGTTCCGATTCTTTCTACGGCAAAAACAAATCTCAGACCAGAGAAGGCCTGTTGCGCAAACTTACCATTGCTTTTGCAGTGTCGGTGTTTGTGCTGAGCGTGGTTTTCTTCATCATCGCGAAGAATACCGGTCACGCAGTTTAAGACGTTTGTTGCAGAAGAAGGCGGCCTTTTTGGTCGCCTAATTTATTGTATGGGTAAACGATATGGGTTTTAAGGAAAAGGTTCTGGAGCAAATCGAGGCCGCAGGACTTAAAGATTTCACCACCAAGGGGCTTTGCAAAAGGCTGGGAATTTACGCGTCTTTCGAAAGGAAGATACTGTCTGCTGCCCTAAAAGAGCTTTGCGACGACGGAAAACTGGTGGAAGCGTCTGCGGACCATTTTCTGCTGCAGGCGTCAGACAGCCTCGTTAAGGGCGTTTTGAAGGGGAACAGGCGCGGCTTTGCTTTTTTGATAAGAGAGGACGGCGGCGCGGATCTTTTTGTGCCGAACAGGCTTTTAAACGGCGCACTCCATAAAGACACGGTCATCGCCTCCCTTACGGGAAACTTAGGCGAATCGGACGAAGCGGAAGTGGTGAAAGTGGTGGAAAGAGGCGTGACGGAAGTTGTGGGAACGCTTGAAAAACAAAAAGCGGGATACGGCTTTGTGAAGTCGGACGACGACGCCTATTTTTCCGACGTGTTCGTGCCTGCGGCGGACCTCAGAAACGTCAGGAACGGCGCGAAAGTGGTGGTTAAGCTGACGGAATTCGGCGGTAAAAACCCCGTTGGGCAAATTAAGGAAGTTCTGGGCAAAAGCGGCTCGGTGGACGCGGACGTTCTGGCAATAGTCAGAAGCCACGGCTTTAAGGAGAGCTTTTCGGACGCCGCAACGGATGAAGCGGACAGACTTTCGAAGGAAAATATCGAAAATGAAATCAGAAAAAGGGCGGATTTCAGGTCGCTTCCGACAATCACCATAGACGGCGACGACGCAAAGGATTTTGACGACGCGGTGTCGCTGGAAACGCTTGCGGACGGCTACGTTCTGTACGTTCATATAGCGGACGTTTCGCACTTTGTGAGGCCGGGCAGCGCGGTGGATCGGGAAGCTTTGGAGCGCACTACCAGCGTGTATTTGCCGAACGTCGTGTTGCCGATGCTTCCGGAAAGCATATCTAACGGCTGTTGCAGCCTGGTTGAAGGCGAGGACAGGCTTACCCTGACCGCCGTCATAAAGCTGGATAAAACGGGAAAGGTTGCGGAAACCGACGTCAAAAAAAGCGTCATAAGAAGCAATCACCGCCTGACCTACAAAAAGGTTGCCGCCATGCTTGACGGCGACGAAAAGCTTATTGAAAAATACGCGGACGTCTTCGGAATGATTTCCGAAATGAAAAAATTGTCCGATTTGCTTGCCGTGGCAAGACATAACAGAGGCTCCATCGACTTCGTTACGCACGAAAGCCTTATCACCTTAAACGATACCAAAACCAAGGTGGAAAAGGTGGAAAGATATCCGATTTTGGCGTCGAACGACATCATCGAGGAATTTATGCTGCTTGCAAACGAGCAGGTGGCGGAGTTTATGTGCCGTGCGGAATATCCGTTCGTTTTCAGAGTCCACGGCGAACCGCAAAAGGAAAAACTGGACGTTCTGCAAAAATTCGTGGAGGGGTGCGGCTTTCAGTTTAAGGTGAGAAACAAGCTTTACAGCAAACAGCTTCAGACGCTTCTGGAGCAAGTGAAAGGCTCCGAAACCGAAAACATCATAAACAAAGTTATGCTCCGAAGCATGCAAAAGGCCAAATATTCCACCGAAAACGAAGGACACTTCGGGCTGGCGCTGGAATATTATTGCCACTTCACTTCGCCGATAAGAAGATACCCGGATCTCATGATTCATCGCGTCATAAAAATGATGCTGGACGGAAAACTGGAAGGCGCGGCGCTTAAAAGAGCGGAGGAAGACTGCGAAACCGTGGCGAAACTGTCAAGCGAAATGGAAAGAGAAGCAGACCTTACGGAAAGGGACGCGGACGACTATTTCAAGGCTATGTATATGGAGGACAAGGTCGGCGACGTGACGGAAGGCATTGTAAGCGGAGTTACGGGCTCGGGCGTTTTCGTGGAACTGGAAAACACCGTGGAAGGATTTGCGCCGCTTTCGCAACTGCCGAGAGACAGGTACGCCTTCGACGAAAAACGCTACGTTCTGAAGGGAACCAAGCACAGCTTCGGCCTCGGCGACAAGGTTACGGTGCTGGTTACCGGAGCAAGCACCGACGCAAGGAGGGTTGGCTTTGAGTTATTCTGACAAAAATTACGTTAGGCAGATTGCCTCAAACAAAAAAGCCTACCACGACTACTTCATCGAGGATACCTACGAGGCGGGCATCGCGCTGGAAGGCTCGGAGGTCAAATCGGTGAGAGCGGGGCGCATAAATCTTAAGGACAGCTACGTTCAGATTAAGGACGGCACGGTGTGGCTTTACGGCTGTCATATCTCGCCGTACGACAAGGGCAGCGCGTTTTCGAAAACCGATCCAGACAGGAGAAGAAGGCTTCTTCTAAACCGCGCCGAAATAGGTAAGCTCAGAGGCAGAGTGGAACAGAAAGGCTATACGATCGTGCCGACGAAAGTCTATTTCAAACAGGCTTTGGTGAAGGTGGAAATCGCGCTCGCAAAAGGCAAGGAGCTCCACGACAAACGCCGAGCAATCGCCGATAAAGAAAACAAACGCTCGCTCGACAGAGCTATTAAAACTTACCAAAACAAATAATTCGGTTGTCTTTTTTCAAAAGATAAGATATAATATATAAAAACCGATTAGTTTCTTTGTGGGGTAGTTCTCAGATTCGCCGGGGGCGACGTATGAGATGAAAAGCATGCCGCAGGCTCGTCTGCGTAACAACGGAAAACTTAAATTAAACGCAAAAGAAACTAAATCTGCAAACACCGGTAGAGTGTTCGCATTCGCTGCTTAACAATTCGCGGCATGTCGGCCCGACGTTCTCTGTCCGTCGGTAACCGGCATCATATTGACAGGGGAACGGCTTCGGCGGCGGCAAAACCGAAGCGGCATCTTAACCTCTTCAAACCTTTTGCCCGTTTGCGGGCGGCGGGGAGAGAAACTTAAACGCAAACTAAGCATGTAGAAAGCGTCGGGTACGTGCTTTCGTACACGGGTGCAAGTCCCGTCTACTCCACCAAAAAAAGCCTCAGGATCGGATACAATCCTGAGGCTTTTTCAACTAAATCCGCCTGCGTCGGAATAAATCCACTTCGTGGATGAAATCGCTACGCGATGAAATCCCGCTAAAGCGGGGAGATAGAGGCGGATTTGATTTCATCTGAGGTGATACACCGAAGATTTCATCCGAGTTTGCTCGGATTTCATCCTGTAGTGCAGGATTTCATTATTGCTTTTCTTTCAAATTAGATAAAATTTCATGCTTTTGTTGTTCGTTTGGTGCATATACGTTATTTGAGCAACCTTTATAACTTTGAATAACAAAACTAATTTTACAATGTTTGGTATAGCCGTCGTAATCTAATCTTCCGGTACAATCTTTTTTACATTGTCCACAACTTGGGAATTTATATCCTTTCCATAATTTTTCAATTTTCATATTTACTCCTTAAATAATTTTTAGGAGCATAATATCACAATAAATTTAATTTTTATCTTGAATATGTCATTTAATATGTTATAATGTATCTATGAAAAAAGAAAAATACGCCTACGTTCAACATAAAGTAGCATCGTCGATAAGAGGTTTTGAAAAGTCCGCCTTTAAGGCGGATTTTTTGCGCTTAAATTCGGTTGTAAATGAAGGGAGGAGTGTGATATAATAGATTTACTTTTGCAAAAGGGGATTATTATGGACAAAAAACAACCGATTTTGCCGTTCAAGTCGGCGCTGATATATGCTATCGGCATATTCGGCGTGCAGCTTTTTATCGGCTACATCAACAGCTTCCAGACGGAATTTTACAACAAAATGTATTCCGGACTGGACGCAAACATATTCTCGGTGGTGGCAGTTATCATTCTGGTGGCGAAAATCATCAGCTGCATTGCGGACCCGATTTTCGGCGCGCTGATAGACCGCAGTCATCTTAAGGGCGGAAAAATGCGCCCGTTCGTGCTGATGAGCGCATTTCCGATCGCCGTTTTGACGACGTTGATGTTTGTGTTTATCGACTTTTCTAATAAGTATGTTATGTACGTTTACATAACCGTTACCACCGTTTTGTGGAACGTGGCTATGACGTTTGCGGACATTCCGTCGCAGGGCATGCTGGCGCTTTTGAGCCCGAATCCGGAGGAAAGAAACGTGGCGGCCGGCCTTGCAAACACCTTCAAGAGCATTGCTTTGGCGGCGCCCGGGGTGTTCGTTACCGTGGTTATGATGATACTCGACACGGTGAAGGGACCCGGCAATTATCCCGACAAAACCTATTACCTTCTGACGGCGCTTCTGTTTTTGGTGCTGGGCACGGGACTTTACCTGCTCATTTACTTCAAGAATAAGGAAGCGGTGGTTTCCACCTCCTCAAGCGCGGTCAGCTTCAAGGAAATGTTCGTGGAGCTTAAAAACAACAAAATGATCCGCATCGTGTTTCTGACGTTTATGCTCGGCTTTGCCAGAAATATGGCTATGGGTATCTGCATACAGGCGGGCGGCGCGCTGATAGGCAAGGTGTACTTCCCGCTGCTCTCGGACATCTTCGCCGCGGGCGGAGAGCTTGACCCGACTTCCAACGCCACCTGGCTTATAGGTATAACGAGCGCGGTTACCAGCATGATCAGCATCGTGGCGGTGCCTGTCATCAACAAAAAATGGGGCGAGAAAAAAACCTTTATCGTGTTTGCCATATACGGCTTTGCGATAAGCTTTGCGTGCATGCTGTTCTACGTGCTTTTGCCGTCCGACAGCGCGCTTAGGGGCGGACTTCCTGCCGTTTGGGCGCACTGGGTTATGCTGGCGCTTATCGGCTTTATGTTCGGACCGCACGGCTATCTGCCGATGGTTATGACCTCGGATATTTGCGACTACAACGAGTGGAAAACCGGCGAAAGACACGAGGGCGTATGCTTTGCTATTTTGTCGATGTCAAACAAAATCAGCAACGCTTTGTCGGTTGCGGTGGGCATCCTTTTCGTCGGCATTTCCGGCTACAACGCGACGGCCGAAATTACGCCTAAAATGCAGAATATCATCTACGTCGCTTACGTGGGACTGCCTGGCATTGCGTGCCTGCTCAGCATGATTCCGATGCTGTTTTATAAAATCGACGCCGCCACCAAAGCGCAAATGCACGCCGACCTTTCGGAAAAAAGAAAACAAGCCGCAGAGCAAACCTTATAATTATGGAAGAAATCAAACTCAGACAAATCGACTGGGAAAAAACCGGTTACAAACTGAAACTTTTGAGAAACGACAACCTGAATTTGCGTCGCTACGTCTGCTGGTGGCTTTCGAAAAATCAGTTCGACGACAGACATCTTTGCTACGACTATAAGTGCGAGGACTGCGTTTTTGAAATGGATCAGAACATTTCGCAAGCGGAACTGGGCGCCGTTATGAACACCGGCTCCGTCGCGAACTGGGAAACGGGAAGAACGCCTATAGACGTGGAGAACCTTATGTTTTACTGCAAGCTCTGCGGAGTGGAAGCGGAAGATATAATCGTATATAAGGACTGAAATGATTAAAGTGATGTTCGTTTGCCACGGGAACATTTGCCGCAGCCCGATGGCAGAGTTTCTGTTGAAGGACGCTGTGAAAAAACTCGGAAAAGAGAAGGAATTTTTTGTCGCTTCCTCGGCAACGAGCTCGGAAGAGATAGGAAGTCCCGTGCATTACGGCACGAAAAGGATTCTGGACCGCCTCGGAATTTCTTCAAGCGAAAAGCGCGCCGTGCGCCTGAACTCGGCAGACGCCGATAAATACGATTATTTTGTCGGTATGGACGAGGCGAACGTGAGAAACATGCGGCGGATTCTGGGAGAGAGGGCAGGCGGCAAAATCTTTTTGCTTATGGAATTTGCGGGAAAAAGAAAAGACGTCGCCGATCCGTGGTACACGGGAAATTTCGAGGAAACCTATCGGGATATCTCGGAAGGTACCGGCGGGTTTTTGAAAACAGTTTTTTGATAAGTGCCGACCGTAAGGGCGGCATTTTTGCAGGAAAACGCAAAACGGCGTTAAAATTAATATAGATTTAATAAACGTCGTTATAATTGACTAAAAAACCGTAAAAAATAAGGTGAATTATGATCGAAATCAAAAACATCGTTAAAACTTATCATCCGAAAAAGGGCGACAAGGTGGTTGCCTTAAGCGATGTGAGCGTCAAGTTCCCCGAAACGGGGCTCGTGTTTATTCTGGGTAAGTCCGGAAGCGGCAAATCGACGCTTCTGAACGTTCTGGGCGGACTGGATACGGCGGACTCGGGAGAAATCATAATAAAGGGAAAATCTTCAAAAGATTTTTCGCAGGGCGATTTCGACAGCTACAGGAACACATATCTCGGATTCGTTTTTCAGGAATACAACATTCTGGAGGACTTCAACGTCGGAGCAAACGTCGCTTTGGCGCTTAAACTTCAGGGGCGGAAAGCCACGGACGAGGAGATAAACGAAATTCTGGAGGAAGTTGACCTTGCAGGCTTCGGTAAAAGAAAGCCGAACGAGCTTTCGGGCGGGCAAAAGCAGAGAGTGGCGATTGCCAGAGCTTTGGTGAAAAACCCCGAAATCATTATGGCCGACGAGCCGACGGGCGCGCTGGATAGCAACACGGGTATTCAGGTTTTCGACACGCTGAAAAAACTTTCGGAAAACAAGCTGGTGCTGGTGGTTTCGCACGACAGAGATTTTGCGGAAAAGTACGGCGACAGGGTTATTGAACTTAAGGACGGAAAGATTATTTCCGACATCGAAAAACACCGCACCTATGCCGAAAAAACCGAAAACGGGTTGTCGGACTACGGCGGAAAACTGCTTAAATTTCCGAAGGGATACAAGCTTACGCAAAAGGACGTTGAAAAAATAAACGCGTATCTTTCGGAAAAGGAAGCGGTGCTTGCCGTGGACGACAAACTGACGGAGGAGGTTAGCCGCGCGGCCAGAATAGATAAAGACGGCCGTATGGAAACGTTCGCTCCGACGGACGAAGGAAAGATATCCTTCTCTAAAAACGCGGGATTTAAGCTGATAAAGTCCAGAATGCCGGTTAAGGAAAGCTTCAAAATGGGCGCGAGCGGCCTTAAATCGAAACCGTTCAGACTGGTAGTTACCGTTTTGCTGTGCTTCGTGTGCTTTGCCATGTTCGGTATGGTGGACAGCTTTGCCGCTTACGACAGCAAGGACGCTATAACGAACTCGATGTATGACTCCGGCATAGACTACGCAGGGTTCGTCAAATATAAAAAAATCGATCAGGATGAGTTCGGCTCTTACGAAATCGCCACCGTTATGACGGCGGAAGACATAAAAAAGATTGCCGAAAAAGGCTTTGACGTTATGCCGGTGTACGGAGATTTGTCGTACGTTTCGAGCATGGAAGACAGCTTTTTGACGAGCGTGTCGAGCGTGGTGTACAAGGGCGACGTGGTCGGACTTGTCGAAGTGGACGAAGCGGCGCGCGAAAAACAGAACATAAAGCTTTTGGGCGGCAGACTTTCGGAAGCGGATGACGAGGTGGTCGTTTCGGATTACGTTTTCGATTGCTTCAAAAAATACGGATATAAGCACGTGAACCCTGACGGAAGCCTCGACGAAACCAAAAACCTTGCGGCAGGAGAAATAGGAACCTGCGACGAGTTTTTGAGCCGTGAGCCGAACGTGGTCGTAAACGGCGACGTGGTGGCGGGCATATTCAAAATCGTCGGCGTTTTCGACGACGGAAACGATTATGCAAAATATGAAAAACTGGATAAACCCGATCTCGGTTCAAGCGAAGGAATAGACTATTATCTGATGACGACGCAACTCGGCCAGGAACGGAACTACGGCTTTAGCTGTCTGTTTTTGGCGAATAAAGGCTTCGTTGAGAGATATACGGCTACCGAAGAATATAATGGCCCGGGTATGAAATTCGAGGCGACGCGCCTTTCGGGGTTCGTCAGCAACTACTATAGAGATACCTACGTCAGCGCATCGGTTTATTTCGGGTACGCTTTCAAGCAGTCCGACGTTCCGGCAAAAGCGTATTATTTAAACAGCACGAAAACGGCTTTGGCCTCGGATGAAATCGCATTGCCGATTTCGGTGATGCAGGAGCTTCTGGAGTCGTATTATTCCTTCCAAAGCGACGTGCTTGAAAAAATCGCGGGTTGGGATGTCAAAGATACGTCGGACGAAAACATGCAAAAAATCGCAAAAGAGGCCGCCGGATTGTTGCCCGAAAGAATTTATTTGACGGCGACGCTTCCGTACGAAAGCGCGGAAAGGCAGATGTCGGCAAAAATTGCGGGCTTCTTCCTGCCGGACGAAAGGCTCACTGATCCTGCAAACGCGTTTTCGACATATAGCGACTTCGTTATGACGGGCGACGGCGTTTACAAAAAATTTCAGGCGGACGGCGAAACCAAATACCGCTTCGCAATATGCAGGCTGGCGAAAGATAAAGCGGACATAAGAAAAGCCGTGGACGCGAGCTTCGAGGAATCGGACGGCGTAAGATACGGATTGCAGAACTATATTACCAGAATGGAAAGCTCCGTGGGCGACATAATAAAGTCGCTTGCAAAAGTGTTTTTGTACGTAGGCATCGGAGTGTTCGTGTTCGCGCTTATACTGTTCACGAATTATATCAGCGTTTCTATATCTTACAAAAGACGCGAGATCGGAATTCTGAGAGCAGTGGGGGCAAGATCGTCGGACGTGTTCGGAGTGTTCTTCAACGAAGCAATGGTGATTGCTCTTATAGTGTTTCTGCTTGCCGCAATAGTCGGAGGATTGTCCGTCGGAGCGGCAAACAATTCCTTGAGAAACGAATATAATATGCCGATAACGCTTTTGAATTACGGAATAAGGCAGATTGTCATCATTTTCTTCGGATGTATGCTGACGGCTGTCGCTGCAAGCTTCGTGCCGGTTATGAAAACCGCAAGGAAAAAACCGATTGACGCAATAAGAAATCACTGACGATAAAAACCCGCCTGCAAAAGCAAGCGGGTTTTGTTTGCGATTATTCGGATTTGTTATCGTCGAGTTTCCTGACGCCGCCGATTTCTTCGGACAAAAGACCGTGTTCGACGATGGGTTTTTGAAGTTTGAGGAACAGAAGGTAGGAAAGCGCGATTTTCATGGCATCGCCCGGCAAAAACGGCCAGACGCAGACGGCAAGCGCGCTTTTAAGAGCGTAATCGGTGACGGAAAGAAAGCGGAGGGTGCCGAGAAGATAACACAAAAAGTTGCCGAGAATTATGCCCGCCACGGCCAAAACCGCGTTTTTTCGCCTGAAAAGACCTGAAAACAGCGAAATGGCGAGGTAACCTATAAGGTAGCCGCCGGTGGGGCCCGCTATAACGGAGAGGCCGCCCTTGAAACCCGCGAATATCGGCACGCCGACAAGGCCCAGAAGAAGATAGCACAAAGTCGAAAGAAGCCCGAGCCACGGCCCGAGAATCAGCCCTGAAAGAATGACGGCAAGGGTGGCAAGGCTTATCGGAACCATACCTATAGGTACCTGTATTATGGCGCAAACGGCAATTAAAGCGACGAAAAGCGCGGTGTAAACTATTTTTTGTGTTGACAGACGACGGGTTTTCATATATCCTCACACGGTTTTTATGCTTACATTATAGCACTTTGGAAAAGTTTGTCAAGGGCTTTAGGGCCGCGCGGAAAAATCGGACGGGGAAGCGAAGGAACGCGCACCCGAAAAGTTATTTTGAAATTCCTTAAAAATTTTTGAAAAACCGCTTGAAATTATACACGTGTATATGGTACAATGGAAACTAAGTTAATGGTTTTGAACCAAATAAGATTATAGGAGAGAATTATGGGCAAATTACAAAAACTTATTGACGACAAAGCCAATGCCGCAAAGTATATGTCTGCCGAAATCGAGCATATCTGCAAGAACATCGACAAGCGTAGTCCGGGCAGCGAAGGCGAAAAGAAAGCGTGCGAATACATGGCGGACGTTTTGAAAAACGACTGCGGCTGTGAAAAAGTGGCGGTTGAAAGCTACAAGGAAAATCCGGGCAGCTTCTACGGCTGGATTTACTTCACGGTTACTTTCGTTTTCCTCGGCATCATCAGCTACTTCTTCCTGCCGATCGTCGGCATCGTTCTGATCGCTTTGGGCTTTTTGATCATGGGCATGCAATTTATCGCCTACAAAAAATTCATTGATTGCTTCTTCCCTGAAAAAACCGGCCACAACGTTACCGCTATCAAGAGCTGTTCGGGCGAAGTAAAACGCCGCATATTCTTCAACGGTCACCCTGACGCCGCTTGGGAATGGCCTGTGAACTATCACTTCGGCGGTATCGTGTACGCTCTGCATATCGTTATCAGCGTTGTAGGCGCGCTCTATTACCTCGGCATTTCCGTTGCAAGGCTCGTTTACATGGGTATCGGCTACAGCCCGGTTACCGAAGGCACCTGGATGATTCTGGGCCTGGTGGGCTTGGTGTTTGCTCCGTTCCTTGCGGGCATGTACAAAATGTGGGATAAAAAAGTTATCGTCGACGGCGCTAACGACAACCTCACCGGCTGCTACATGGGCATCGCCCTTCTTAAAGCTATGAAGGATCAGGGTATCGAACTGGAAAACACCGAAGTGGGCGTTATTCTCTCCGGCAGCGAAGAAGCCGGACTCAGAGGCGCTAAAGCCTGGTGCGAACAGCATAAAGGCGAGTTCCAGGACGTTGAAACCATCATCATGTCCTACGACACCATTCACGAAGAAAAATATCTGCAAGTCAACGACCGAGACCTCAACGACACCGTCAAAGCCGACAAGGCCGCAAGCGATCTGTTCGTGGAAGCCGCAAAAGACCTCGGACTTAAATGCGGAAGAGGCAAGGTTCCTATGTTCGGCGGAGCTACCGACTCGGCTGCGTTCAACCAAGCAGGCTTCAGAGCCGCAGGCATCACCGCTTTGAACCACAATCTGCAGGACTACTATCACACCCGCAGAGATACTTACGACAACCTCGACCTCGACTGCCTGGCAAACTGCTACGCAATCAGCGTCAGAGCTTTGGAAAAATTCGACGGAGAATAAAAAACTCTATTGCCTCGCCGCACCGCGGCGGGGCATTTTTTTTCGCCGCCTCGAAAAAAGTTGAAAAATGTAGATAAAATTATAAAATTTACGTATTAAAAGGTTGCTTTATTTTTCTAATTTGATATAATGGCTTTGCCGTCGGAAAAGACCTACGGCAACGGGAGATTTTGTGCAATGAATACGCTTTATCTGGCATCATTCGGAGATTTTGTCGAACGTATCGGCGAGCTTTGCGAGCTTATTTATTCGAAAGCGCTTGCGCTTCCGATGATCGTCTGCTTGCTCGGCACCGGCGTTTTGCTGACTTTCAGAAACAAGTTTAAGCAGGTTACGAAATTTCCGACCGCTTTCAAATCCACCTTCGGCCCGACGTTCAAGAGCATAGGGGCGTCGCTTAAGGATTATAAATTCCCTTTGGAAAAACGCATGGACGTCAGGGACGAGAAGAAAGCCGCGGAAAGCGCCGTGGGCGTCAAATCGGTTTCGCCGTTCGAGGCTTTTTCCACCGCAATTGCGGGAACCATCGGCACGGGCAACGTCGTGGGCGTTACGACCGCTATGGTTTTGGGAGGCCCGGGCGCCGTTTTCTGGATGTGGATCAGCGCGTTCTTCGGAATGATGACCAGCTTCGCCGAAAAAACGCTCGGCGTTTACTTCCGTAAAAAAACCGACGACGGAAAAGGCTTGCACGGCGGCCCGATGTTCTATATTCAGAACGGGCTTAAATGCAAATGGCTGGCAATCGTGTTCTGCGTAGGCTGCGTTCTGGCATCGATAAGCATGAACATGGTGCAGGCTTCGACGATTTCGGCGACCATGAACCAAGGCTTCAATATCCCTAAATGGGTTACGGGCATCGTGGTGGCGGTGATTATCGGCCTCGTTATCCTCGGCGGAATAAGCCGCATAGGCAAGGTGGCAAGCTATATCGTTCCGTTTATGGCTATCTACTTCGTCGCGATGACTTTGATCATCATCTGCATGAATATCAAGCAGGTGCCGGAAGCGTTCGGTATGATTTTCAAATATGCGTTCAACTTCAAGGCGGGCGCGGGCGGTCTTGCCGGATACGGAATAGCGCTTAGCATGCGCCAGGGCTTTGCCAAGGGCGTTTTCAGCAACGAAGCGGGACTGGGGAGCAGCGTTATCGCGCACAGCGCGTCCGACACCACCGAACCTGTCAGACAGGGTATGTGGGGAATTGTGGAAGTGTTTGTGGTTACGATGGTTATCTGCACGCTGACGGCTCTCGTGAACCTGACGACGGGTGTTCTGGACGGCCTTTACGAAGGAGCGTCTACGGTTACCGACGGCGCAATCATCGCGCAATCCGCGTTTTCCAAGGCGCTGGGCGTTGTGGGTAAGGTGTCGTACAGCATAATTCTGCCGCTGTTTGCGTTCACGACTATCCTCAGCTGGAGCTATTACGGCGAAGAGTCGATGCAGTTTATGCTGGGTAAAAAATCCGTCATCTTCTTCAAAATTTTCTACGTCGGCATCATTATGCTGGGAAGCGTCATCACCTCGAATCTGGCGTTTCAGGTGGCGGATATATTCAACTTCCTGATGTGCATCCCTAACCTCGTGTGCCTGGTGGGGTTGTCGGGACTAACCGTTTCGATCATTCAGAACTACTTCCAGAGAAAGGCGGGCCTCAACGTCGAGCCGATGCTGTCGGCTTATCCTGAGGACAACGCCGAGCTTAAAAAGAAGCTGGAGGACGAAGAAAGAATTAAAAAACAACTGGCAAAGGACTACGAATTTATCTACGAAAAACCGGTTGTCAAACGCTCCATAGACGACAAGCTGCTGACGGAAAACGCCGCGCGCGTGGTGATATTCACGATGCTGACCTTCGGCGTGTACGGGTGGATTTATATCTACAATATGATCAAGTGGCTGGCCTACGAACGAAACGACGACTGCGACATAGTGCTGAGGTTTTTGTCGACCTTTATCCCGTTCTACCACGTTTACTGGGCGTTCAGGGCGGCGGTTAAGATCGAAAAAATAGCCAAATCGTACGGAATTACCGAACTAAGATACATTTCTTCGCCGCTTCTTTTCGTGTATATAACGAATCCGTTGGTGGGCTTTGCATATCTCGTCAACTATATGAACAGACTGTATGGAGATACTAAAAAGATCAAACAGCAACGCGAAGAAGAGGAAGCCGGACAAGCTGCTCAAAACGCGTAAGGAGGAAAACATGAGCGATTGCACGCACGATTGCGGTTCTTGCAGCCAAAACTGCAAATCCAGAGATCCGAAAAGTTTGCTGGATAAGCCGCACGAGCTTTCTAAAATCAAAAAGGTCATAGGCATCGTCAGCGGCAAGGGCGGTGTGGGAAAATCCCTCGTAACCTCGCTTTTGGCCGTAAACAGCCAGAAAAAAGGCTATAACGCCGCCATTCTGGACGGAGATATCACCGGCCCGTCTATCCCGAAAATGTTCGGCATAAGAAGAAAAGCCGTTTCGGACGAAGTGGGACTGTATCCGGTGCTGTCCGGCCTCGGCGTTCAGGTGATGAGCATAAATCTTTTGTTGGAAAACGACAGCGACCCTGTGGTCTGGCGCGGTCCGGTGATTGCCGGCGCGGTTCGCCAGTTCTGGACGGACGTCGTGTGGGGCGACGTGGACTATATGTACGTCGATATGCCTCCGGGCACCGGCGACGTGCCGCTGACGGCGTTTCAGAGTTTGCCGCTTGACGGCATCATCATCGTTACGAGCCCCCAAGAGCTTGTGGGTATGATTGTCAAAAAGGCCGTCAATATGGCGAAAATGATGAACGTTCCGGTTATCGGTATCGTCGAAAATATGAGCTATTTCGTCTGCCCGGACTGCGGCAAAAAACATCTTTTGTTCGGAGAAAGCAAGGTGGACGCCATCGCAAAAGAGTTCGGCATCGAAAACGTGGCAAAAATTCCGTTCGATCCGCAGCTTGCGCTGGAATGCGACAGAGGCCTCGTGGAAGTTTACGACGGACACTTTTTGGACGATATGACAAGGGCCGTCGAGGAGCAGCCTAAAAAGGTTTGGTAAAATGACGCTTACACTTATTATTACGATATTTACGAGCGGCTTGCTGATTGCAAGCTGTTTGTTTTTGCCGAAAATAAAAATCGGAAAAGTTTCGCTTTCGACCTATTGGATTGCGGCGCTTTCGGGTGCGATTTTGCTGTTTGCGACGGGCAGAATTACCTTTTCGGAGTTTTTCGAGGGGGTGAGCGCGTCGGGCGGAATGAACCCGCTGAAAATCCTGACGCTGTTCGTTTCGATGACGATGCTGTCGGTGTTTTTGGACGAGGTGGGGCTGTTTGCCTATCTTGCAAACGAGGCCCTCAAAAAAAGCGGGGACAGTCAGATAAAGCTTTTTGCGACGCTGTTTCTGGCCGTGGGGCTTCTGACGGTGTTCACTTCAAACGACGTGGTGGTGCTGACCTTTACGCCGTTTATATGTCAATTCTGCAAGAGAGCGAAGGTGAATCCGCTGCCGTATCTGTTCGCGGAATTCGTGGCAGCAAACAGCTTCAGCATGGCACTTATCATCGGAAATCCGACGAACATTTATCTGGGAGCTTTTTCGGAGCTGACGTTTTGGGAATACCTGAAGGCGATGATTCTGCCGACGCTTGTATGCGGCGCGGCGGAGTTTTTGACGCTTTATCTTATCTTCCGAAAAGAGCTTAAAAAACCGATGCAGGCAGAAGAGGAAGAGGTGCAAATAAAGAGCAAGGGGCTTTTGATTATGGGCATAGCGCACTTGTCGGTTTGCATAGTGCTTCTGGCAATATCGGCATATATACATATCGAAATGTGGATATTAACCCTTTGTTTTGCGGTAAGCCTGTTTTTCTGCGCAACGCTTTACGCGCTGAAAAAACATAAGTATTTTTCGGTGGAAACGGACACCTTGAAAAGAGTGCCGGCGGAGATAATTCCGTTCGTGCTGTCGATGTTCGCGGTGGTGCTGTCGCTGGAAAAGTGCGGCGTTACCGCAATAATCGCGGAGGCGCTTTCGGGAGGCGAAGAGGTGTTTACTTACGGGATTACGAGTTATTTGGCGTCGAACGTCGTGAACAACATTCCGATGAGCGTGCTGTTTTCATCGGTGCTTAAGTCGGGCGGCGGCACGGGCGCGGTGTACGCTTCGATCGTCGGCAGCAATCTGGGCGCGACGCTTACGCCTATAGGCGCGCTTGCGGGCATTATGTGGCAGAATATTCTGAAAAAGAACGACGTCAAAATGACCTTCGTTACCTTTTTGAAATACAATATCGCGCCGTCGGTCGTTTCGCTGCTTGTTACGCTTGGGGTTTTGAGCCTTATCGTGTAAACGGCGAATATAATTTCGGGTTTTGCAGACAGTAGTCGTATGAAGAAGATGAGCAAAACCGAAAAATTTTATCTGTGGACAATCGTCGCCGTCAACCTTGCGGCGACACTGCAACATTTTTTGTACGAATGGATTCCGTGCAACTTTATTGCTACGTTCGCCCCTGTGAACGAAAGCGTGTGGGAGCATCTGAAGCTGACGTTTTATCCGACGCTGACGGCGTTTTTCGTGGGGTGGTTCGTTTTGAGAAACGAGGGCGACTTCAAAAAGAACGACTTCGTGGCGTCGTGCTTGACGGCGGTTACGGCGGAGGTGCTGACGATTGCGGCGGGATATTATCTGTTGCACTCGGGCTTCGGCATCGGAATCGACGTGATGTGGGTGGACATTGCCTTGATGGTGGTCGCAACCGTGATAGGGCAGATAATAGCCTTGCACGTTTATAAGCGGGCGCACTGCGTGAGGGCGTGCATGATAGGTTCGGCGGTTATAATCGTTCTGATGATCGCGGCGTTCGTTACTCTGTCGTTCGTGCCGCCGAGGCTCCCGATATTTATCGAACCGTAGAGAAAAATAAAAGTAGGCATAGCCTGCTTTTTTTCGTTTCGGAAAACGGACGGCAGTGCAATTTTCGGGTATTATAAAAAAACGCTTGAAAAGAGCGGCAATATGTTATATAATTGTAGCGTATTAAAATATATTGCGAGGATTATATGACTTCCGAAAAAACAAGCGACAAAATTCCGTTTAAGGAACAGCTTGCCTACGGCGTCGGCGCGCTTATGGACGGCGGCGGCGTGGCGCTTATGAGCTGTATTCTCACAAAGTATATGTCGGACGGTCTCGGCATTTCCATCGGAGTGGCCACCACTATCTATACCGTTTCGAGGCTTTGGGACGCAGTTTCCGACCCGATGATGGGGGCTATTTCCGACCGCACCCGCTCGAAGTACGGCAGAAGAAGGCCGTATCTTTTCGTGGGCGGAATTTCGGTGCTTATCGCGCTGCTTCTGCTGTTTGCGCCGCTTGAATCCATGGGAATAACCGGTAACGGCCAAAAGATCGCCTGGATGCTCGTTATGTACCTTATATACAATACCGCTTCGACGGTGTCGCAGGTGCCGTATTGTTCGCTTTCGTCGGATATTTCGCCGGACTATAAGGAGAGGAATAAGGCTAACACCGTCAAACTGGTGTTCTCGGCCGCGGGCAGCGGACTTGCATACGTCGTTCCTTTGCTGGTTCTGGGCATGTTTACCAAGGAAAACGGCATATCGGACGTCAGCTTCTGGCTGATAATCGCGCTGGGTTTCGGTATTCTTTTCGGCGGCGGACTTGTCGTCTGCTCGCTTTTCGTGAAGGAAAGAGTTACCGCCACCGAAGGCGCGGAACAACAAAAATTCGACCTCAAAAAATTCGTTTCGGAACCGTTCAAAATCAAATCTTTCAGATGGCATCTGGTGATGTACGTCTGCGTGCTGATGTGCAGCGATATGCTGAGCGCGCTTGCCGCATATTACGCCGACAACGTATGGCACGGACATAAACCGTTCGGACTTATGGAATTTTCGTCGATGTTCATCGTTGCGCCGCTGATGGTTTCGGCGGTGGTGAGCTTTCCGCTTATCTACCGGCTTATGAACAAAAAGGGCAAGGCGGTTGCGTTCAGGCTCGGTTTGCCTCTCTATATCCTCGGCGGCATATTGCTGGCGGTGCTGGACCCGAAGTGGTGTCCGGTGGAAGTCATTCCGTTCGTCGCGCTGATTATGGGCGTCGGCTTTGCGGGCGCGCAGATGATGCCGTGGATCATTTTCCCTGACGCGGTGGACGTTGCGGAGCTTAAGCTCGGCGAAAGAAACACGGGCAATTTCTCGGGTATGATGACCTTGATGAGAAAGGTGGCCGGCGCGCTTGCCATAGGCAGTATCGGTTGGATATTGAAACCGATAGGCTACCAGTCCTCGACGGCGGGCGAAGTGGTGCAGCAGAGCGAAAACGTGGTTTTGGCAATAAGACTGCTGATGGGCGTGAGCGTTGCCGTGCTGATTGCCATTGCGCTTTTTGCTTCGTTCAAATATAAGGTTACGTCCCAAAAGCTCGACAGAGTGAGATATTTCAACGAAAAACGCAAGAGCGGCGAGGATCTGACCGCCGACGAAGCGGCCGAAAAAGAAGCGCTTTTGACGGAACTTGCATAATATGACTACGAAATTTCAACAAAACGCAAATATTGCAAAACCGAGATACCTGCCGAAAGACGAGGACGGATATACCGTTTTCGACATCGGCGAGGGCGATTTCAGGATTTTGCAGCTTACCGACGCGCACATCGGCGCGGGAATTTTCAGCGCAAAAAAGGACGAACTGGCCTTCGAGGCCATAAAAAAGGCGATTTCGGACGCACAGCCCGACCTTATAATTTTTACGGGGGACAACGTGTATCCGATTTTCGTGTTTTCGGGTTCGACGGACAACTTGAAGCAAACAAAAAAGTTTTCGGAATTTGTGGAGAGTTTTCACGTTCCTTGGGCGTGCGTGTTCGGAAACCACGACGAAGAAAAACACTCGAGATATAAAAAGGAAAGGCTGGCCGACTACTTTGAAACGCTCCCGTACTGCCTGTTCAAAAAGGGCGACGAGGACGTTTCGGGTTGCGGAAACTACGTTATAAAAGTGAAAGGCAAAAACGGCATAGCAAAAGCGTTGATGCTTCTCGACAGCCACAGCTACGTGGGAAAAGGCTTCACGTCGGGCTTCGACGTCATTCACGACGATCAGATAAGCTGGTACGAGAAAGAAATAAACCAAATGACGCCGGAAGGCGGGGAAAAGGTCAAATCGCTGGCGTTTTTCCATATTCCGCCCGAGGAATTTAAGGAGGCCTGGACCAAGCTTACTCTAGGCGACAAATCGGTGGAATATCACCACGGCTTCGTTCAGGAAAAGGACAACTACTTCGGCTACAGCAAGCACCTGCACGGAAACTTCTTTGAAGAAATGGTGAAGTTCGGCAGCTGCGAAGGTATGTTTATGGGGCACGACCACTTAAGCACGCTTTCGCTGACGTATAAGGGCATAAGGCTGACGTACGGAATGAGCATAGATTACCTCGCCTACGTCGGCATCAAAAAAAGAGTTACGCAAAGGGGCGGCACGCTTATAACCGTGAACGCAGACGGCTCGTGGGACACAAAACCTCTGCCGTTCGACGTGAGGCAGAAGGGAAAGAGAGAAAGATAATGGCGGACAGATTTTCACGCACGGCTCTGCTGCTCGGGGACGACGCGATAAATAAACTTAAAACCAAACACGTTGCAGTGTTCGGCCTCGGCGGAGTGGGCGGCTACGTTACGGAAGCGCTGGCGAGGTCGGGAGTGGGAAAAATTACCGTTACGGACAACGACGTCGTTTCGGAATCCAACATCAACAGGCAGATTATCGCCTTAACTTCCACCGTCGGGAAAAAGAAAACCGAGCTTTGGAAAGAGAGAATAAAGGACATTAACCCTGAAGCCGAAGTCGAAACTTTGGATATGTTCGTCGGCAGGGAGAACGCTGACGAAATAGATTTTTCCGCTTTCGACCTCGTGGTGGACGCCGTGGACACGGTTACGGCAAAGCTCGTCATCATCGAAAAGGCGAAAAAGGCGGGCTGCAAGGTCATTTCGGCAATGGGAACGGGGAACAAAACGAGACCTGAACTGTTCAGAATTTCGGACGTTTCCAAAACCTCCGTTTGCCCGCTTGCAAGGGTTATGCGCAAGGAGCTTAAGGCGAGAGGAATAACGGGAGTTAAGGTGCTTTATTCGACCGAAGACGCGGTTAAACCCGCCGAAAACGCCGACGTAAGGGCGGAAAACGTTAAAAGGCGCGCACTTGTGGGCAGCTTGCCTTACGTTCCGTCGGTGGCGGGATTGCTTATTGCCGCAGAAGCGGTCAGAGAACTGCTGGGCGAAGACAAAGGATAGGAATATGTTTGATTTTTTCAAAAAAATTATCAAAGTGCATCGCACCGACGACTACCTCACCGAAGCCGTCAGCCTCAACGCCGTTTATGCGCGCGCGGTCGTGGTTATGGTGGAGGTTTTTGAAATCGTCATGCTGCTTTACACCGTTTCGTTGGATAATTTGAAATATCAATCCGTATATATATCTTTGTATCTGACGAATATGCTGGTGTCGCTTTACGGCATATATTATCTGTTCTTCAAAAATAAAACGCTGAGAGAAGTGCACAACAACAGCCGCAAAGTTTACGTTTACAGCAGCTTCTACGCCATTTTGCTGCTCGCCTCGGCGGCGGTGATTACGTCGCTGGATATGGCGAACTATCACGAGCTGAACGTGCTTATAACCTACTTCACGATTGTGGTGGTCAGCATGGCGCTTTATCTGAATACCGTGGTTTATCTGTCGGCAATGGCGGCGTATGCCGTGGTGCTGGCGGCGGCGGCGATGGTGCTGGAAGAAAAAATATTCAACTTCCAGGACTATCTGGGACTTATAGGCTGTTTCGTCATTTCGATAGGGCTGCATTTTTCGAGATCGATCGTGGACGTGCAACAGTTTTTGAACCGCAGAGAGCTTGAACGCGAAAAGAACGAATACAGCGAAAAGGCCATAGTCGATCCGCTGACGGGACTTAAGAATCGCTGGTTTCTGGACACCATAAAGTCGTCGCTGGAAAAAGAGGAAAAGCTTCCGGAGGCGAAAAGAAACATAAAAATCGGCGCGGTCGTTATGATGGATATAGACGACTACAAAAAAGCCAACGACATCTACGGCCATCTCTACGGCGACGTGGTGCTGGAGGAGTTTTCGAAGGTACTGATCGCGTACGAGCTGAAACTCGGAAAGGTGTGTATCCGCTACGGCGGCGACGAATTTCTGATTTTATACCGCTCGGATAACCGCGAAAAAATTATGGAAGAGCTGGAGGAGCTGAGAAAGGACATCAACGGCATGCAAATCCCCGGCGGAGCAGACTTCCAGGTGTCGGTCAGCGTGGGCTTCAACTGCCAGAAGGTTTCGACTGCGGCGCAGCTCGACGAAGCCATAAACACCGCAGACAAGGCTATGTATCAATCGAAAATCATGGGAAAAAACCACATCGTGGATTTCACCGGAAAATAAAATATCGGAGCAATCCGAAAAAAAGGAGACGCATTTATGAAATACGCAAAAGCATTTGACAGTTTGCCTGGCATCGTGAAAATTTTGCTTACGATATTCTTCGATTTTATCACCGGCGGGCTTTATCGTCTGATGAAAGGTCTGGACAAGAAAGACGTCGTTAAAATCGTGGCAGGAATTATCTGGTTCTTCACCGGCGGCTGCATCATCGGTTGGATTATTGATATCTTCTGCATCATCGTTAAGGGTAAATACACCTTCCTTGCATAAAAAAGGAGAATTGAAATGTTGAAAAAAGCGGTGATCCTTGCCGGCGGAAGAGGTACGAGGTTTTTGCCTTATACCAAAGCGTGCGCCAAGGAAATGATGCCCGTCGTGGATAAACCCGTGCTGCAATATATCGTCGAGGAGTGCGCGGCCGCGGGACTGACGGACATACTTATCGTCGGACGGCCCGACAAACCCGAGATAAAAAGGCATTTTTCCAAAGACGAAAATTTGTTGGCGTTTTTGGAGAAAAACGGCAAATACGACCTTGAAAAGACGGTTTCGGACATTTGCGGCGAGGCCGAAATCACCGTTATCGACCAACTTGACGCGGGCGGCAGCGGCGCTGCGGTGATGCTTGCAAAAGACTTTGCGGGCGGCGAACCGTTTGCGATATTAAACGGCGACGACCTCTATTATTCGCTGTCCAAAAGACCTGCGATAGGGCAGGTTGCGGACTGCTACCTGAAATTCGGCAGAACCTCGCTGGGAGTTCTGGAGGTGGCGAGAGAGGACGTGTCAAAATATTGCAGTCTGAAGCTGGACGGCGAAAAGGACGGATATTTCGTCTGCTCGGACGTGGTGGAAAAACCCGCGCCAGAAGCGGCCCCTTCGACCGTTGCGACGCTTGGCAGATACGTCGTGGACAAAAACTTCTTTTCCTACCTCGAAAGAACGCCGAAATCCAAAAACGGAGAGGTGTTCCTCACCGACGCTTTCGGACTTCAGGCAAGAGAAGAAAAGGTTTACGCATGTCCGCTGAACGTCGTCAGATACGACACCGGCGACAAGCTTGGTTACGAAAAAGCAAACGTTGAGTTTGCGCTCAGAAACGAAACAATCGGCAAAGAATTTGCCGCATACTTAAAGGAGATTTCAAAATCAATATGAAAAGAGTTTTGGTGACCGGCGGTTGCGGTTACATCGGCAGCCACACCGTCGTTGAACTTCAAAAAAACGGTTTCGACGTGGTGATCGTGGACAATCTTTCCAACAGCAAAAAAGCCGTTCTGGACAGAATCCAACAAATCACGGGAACGAAACCGACGTTTTACAAGGTCGATATGACAGATAAAGCCGCGCTTAGGGGCGTTTTTGAAAAAGAAAAGTTTTCGGACGTGATACACTTTGCGGGACTTAAAGCGGTCGGCGAAAGCGTAAGAAAACCGCTGGAATACTACAGGAACAACCTCGATTCCACCATGAATCTTCTGGAGCTTATGAGGGAATTCGGCGTTAAAAACATCGTGTTTTCCAGCTCGGCCACCGTTTACGGCAACCCTGCGACGGTGCCTATCACCGAGGATTTTCCGCTGTCCTGCACCAACCCGTACGGGCAGACCAAATTGATGATAGAATACATTCTGAAGGATTTGTATAAGGCTGACGCAAGCTTCAACATTGCGCTTTTGAGATACTTCAACCCTATCGGCGCGCATCCTTCGGGACTTATCGGGGAAGATCCGAACGGAATCCCTAACAACCTCGTTCCGTACATCACTCAGGTGGCCGTGGGCAAGCTGGAAAGGTTGAACGTTTTCGGCAACGATTATCCGACACGGGACGGCACGGGCGTGCGCGACTATATTCACGTGGTGGACCTTGCGAAAGGACACCTCGCCGCTCTCAAAAAGCTGAGCGAAAACTGCGGGCTGGTTATCTACAATCTGGGCACGGGCAACGGCTACAGTGTGCTGGAAGTGCTTAACGCTTTTTCGGAAACGGTGGGCAGGCCTCTTCCTTACGTCATCGCACCTAGACGCGCGGGCGACATAGCGGAGTGCTACGCAGATCCGACCAAGGCATACAAGGAGCTTGGCTGGAAGGCCGAACTCGATCTTAAGAGAATGGCCGAGGACAGCTGGAGATGGCAAAAGAACAACCCTGACGGATTGGAATAAAAAAACGAAATAAAAAGCACCTCTTTGCGAGGTGCTTTTTGTTATGGTTCTATTTTTTGAGAATAACTTTGCCTGCGGTTTTGGCGGAATATACTTCGTCTTTTACGACGGCTTCGCCGTTTACGAAAACGTGCTTGATGCCCTTTGGGGTGAAGTCCGGCGTTTTCGGATCGACCTTGACGTTGTCGTAGTCGAAAACGGTTACGTCGGCATAGTAGCCTTCTTTGAGGAAACCTCTTTGAGGGATTTTGAACCTCTCGGCGGTGGCGCCCGTCATTTTTCGGACGACGCTCTCAAGCGGAATGTCGTTTTGCTTGGCTCTTACGAGGAAGTAAGGGAAGCACTGGAAAGCCGCGCCGTTTTGCGTGCCCGCTTCCTCAACCCACGCGTCGGTCATAAACACCGAGAGATCGTCGGTCATGAGGCGGTTGATGATCTGATCGTTGTAGTATTTGTCCAGATACAGGCGCCCTTGTCCGTTTGAAAGATCGACGAGTTTGATGTACATATCGAAATCAGACAAGCCTTCTTCCCTGGCGCACTCGGAAACCGTTTTGCCCTCGTACTGCTTGTGCTCGTCGGAGACGTAGGCCACCGTGAAATCGCAGAAGTCTATGCCCAAAAGCACCTTGGTGAGATAGGTCATCACTTTCAGCTTGAACATGTTGAACGGCTTTTTGCGGTCCTCTTTGGAAAGCGCGAGATACCACGGCGGAAGAACTATGGTGATGACGGACGCGCCGTAGGTGAAGGCGTAGCAATCGTAGGCTATGCGGAAACCTTTTTCGTTGTAGTCGTGCAGCTTTTTGAGCATAGGTTCGACGCTTGGCCAGCTGGATTTTCCGACGAAAATGAGGTGGCTGTATTCCGTGCGCACCTTGGTTTTTTCCATGATGTCGATGATTTCGTCAAGCGCGATTTCGATGTGCGGCTTGGAGATGAGAGGATAGCCCAAGGCTACCTTGGACTCCGCGCGCGGGTGTATGGTCAGAATTCCGTCGTACTTTTGTATGCGAGAGGCAAACGCCAGAAGCTCGTCTGTTTTGCTGTACATGCCCGGTTCGTACATAAAACCGAAGCTGCCGCCGAACGCGCCGTTTTCCATGGCTTCGTCAACAAGCTTCATTTCCTCTTCGATCTGCGAAGGGGAGAGGGGCGTCGGATCGTAGCCGGAAACGCTTATGCGCGTCGTGCCGTGCCCGACGAGAGGAACTACGTTGACGAACAAGTTGCCTTCGGCCGATGATACGAACTCCTTGAAGCTTCCCGGGTTTTTGGCGTGGAACAGACCTCCGCCGACTTTGTCCTTGAACTTCGAGTCCGCAGCAATGCCGAACGGCGAAAAGCCGCAGTTGCCCGTTATCTGCGTGGTGATGCCCTGACGAAGGAACGGACGATAGAATTTTTCGGCGTCCGGATAGTCGTAGAAAAAGTCGTTGTGACTGTGCGCGTCGATAAAGCCCGGAGCCACGACAAGCCCGGTGCAATCAACGATCTCGGCGTCTTCTGCCACTACGTTTTCAGCAATTTTTTCGATAACGTTGCCGCTTAAAAGCACGTCGGCTTTGTATAAAGGCTTGCCGCTGCCGTCGGCGATAAGACCGTTTTTAAGAAGCGTTTTCATAATAGTCCTCCAAAAGTTGTTAATTTAAGTATAACGAAGCAAAAAGCATTATGCAATACGTTTTTTGAAAATTGTCCGTCAAAAGACAAAAAAGCAGGCCGATGCGGTCTGCTTTTCGGGTTGTTTAGGCGGTGTTATTTTGAAAGCGCGGCGGCAAGCCCGACAATTTATTGGCGGCTTACGTCGCCAAGCGCGGCGGCAAGCTCCGCAATTTTTTGGCGGCTTTCGCCACTGAGCGCGGCGTTTACGGTTACGACCGGCTCGCAGAAAACCACGTTTTTGCAGTTTTCCAGCCGCCCTTTAAGCGTTTTGGCGGAGGTCGGCGCCCAGCTGCCGTTTTCAATGAGGCCTATCGTGCGGTTTTGATAGTTCAGCCCCGTGAGGTGATGGACGAAAGCGCTCATAAACGGAAATACGTCGCCGTTGTAGGTGGTGGTGGCAAGAACCAGTCTGTCGTAACGGAAAGCGTCTTCCACCGCTTCGGACATATCGCACCTTGCAAGGTCGGAGATTACGACTTTTTGACCGTTCTTTTCAAGCTCCGCTTTCAGAAGCTCGGCCGCTTCCTTGGTGTGTCCGTAAACGGAGGTGTAGGCAATGAAAACGCCTTCGGATTCGGCCTCGTAGGACGACCACGTTTTGTAGAGATCGAGATAAGACGAAAGATCGGAGGACAGCACCGGACCGTGAAGCGGACAAATGCGCTTTACGTCGAGGGCGGCGACCTTTTTGAGGACGTTCTGCACCGCTGCGCCGAATTTGCCGACTATGCCGAAATAATATCTCCTTGCTTCGCAGGCCCAGTCGGAGTCGTCCGCGTCAAGCGCGCCGAATTTGCCGAACGCGTCGGCGGAGAAAAGAGTGTTTTCGGACTTTTCGTAGCTCATTACGACCTCCGGCCAGTGAACCATGGCCGCGCCGATAAACGTCAGAGTGTGCTTGCCCAGAGGAAGCTCGTCGCCTTCCTTCACGACGATGCGGCGATTTTCAAAAGACTCGCCGAAATAGCTTTGCATCATCAAAAACGCTTTGGCGGAAGATACCACGACGGCAGAAGGGTAGGTTTCCAGAAAACTTTTGATGCAGGCGGAATGATCGGGCTCCATGTGGTGAACCAC
>HF988635.1:101265-148275 GCA_000434675.1 Faecalibacterium sp. CAG:1138
CCGCGATTTTTTCGTCCGAAATGACGTACGAATTGTAGCTCATGCCGTTTGGCACTTTGAACTGGCCTTCGAACAAATCGATTTTTTTGTCGTTTACGCCGACGTAAATTATATCTTTTGAAATGAACATTTTTGTCTCCTTTTTTGCTGTGCGCAGCAAAAGTATAACAATTTTTTGCGGCAATGTAAAGCAAAACGCGGATCTTTCGGACAGATTTGAAACCGAAAACGTCGATAAACAAAAATAAATATACATTCGGCGACCGCGTTTTCGGGAAAAATCGTAAAAGGGTGAAAGTTTATACAAAATCCGATAAAATCGAAGAATAATTATGCAAACTTTCGGTTCGTCAAATTCCGCGCGGAGATAAATTTTCGATTTACGCTTGCGTACGGGCGCAAATAAGTGGTATAATGTAGGTAACGAAATTATATAAGGGAGACTATATTTTATGGAAATTCAAAAAATTCTCGGTTCTTGCGACCACACGCTTCTGGCGCAAACTTCCACTTGGAAACAAATCAAAGGAATATGCGACGACGGAATGAAATATCATACCGCGTCGGTGTGTATTCCGCCTTGTTACGTGAAAAAGGCTAAAAAATACGTAGGGGATAACCTCAAAATCTGCACGGTCATCGGGTTCCCTAACGGCTATAACACAACCGCCGTTAAGGTTTACGAAACCAAGCGCGCGATAAAGGACGGCGCAGACGAAGTGGATATGGTCATCAACATCGGCCTCGTCAAATCCAGAAGCTGGAAACAGGTTCTTTCCGAAATCAAGGCCGTCAGAAAAGCTTCCGAAGGAAAAGTTTTGAAGGTTATTATCGAAACCTGCCTCCTTACGGACGCGGAAAAGAAAAAAATGTGCGAAATCGTGACCGAATCGGGCGCGGATTTCATCAAAACCAGCACCGGTTTTTCTAAAGCCGGAGCAACAAGGGAAGATATCAAACTGTTTTCCGAAAACATCGGCCCGAACGTTAAGATGAAGGCCGCAGGCGGCATTTCGTCCATCGAGGACGCAGAGGACTTTATAAAGCTCGGCTGCGAAAGACTGGGAACCAGCCGCATCGTTAAAATCGTAAAGGAGAATGAAAAATAATGGCTAACACACCTACCCCTCACATCAGCGCAAAACCGGGCGATTTCGCCGACACCGTTTTGATGCCGGGCGATCCGCTTCGCGCAAAATTTATCGCAGAAAACTTTTTGACGGACATCGTTTTGGTTAACAACGTCCGCGGCGTTCAGGGCTACACCGGCTACTACAACGGCAAACGCGTTTCCGTTATGGCGTCGGGCATGGGCATGCCGTCGATAGGAATCTACAGCTATGAGCTGTTCAATTTTTACGGCGTGAAAAGAATAATTAGAGTGGGCTCTGCGGGTGCGGTTAACGCAAGCGTTAAGGTCAGGGACGTCGTTATCGGCGAAACCGCTTTCACCACCTCGAGTTTTGCGGAGAACTTCGGCCTCGGCAAAGACTTCGTGGCAAAAGCGTCGCCTGAACTTGTGGAAAAGGCAGTCAAAGCCACCAAAGAACTGGGAGCCAACCCTATGGTGGGGCCGATTTTCTCGAGCGACGTGTTCTACGACGGCGGCATACACAAAAAATTCTTTGACGAAAACGGTGTTCTCGTCGTTGAAATGGAAGCGGCAAGCTTGTATATGAACGCTTATAAGGCGGGAAAACAGGCGCTTGCCATCTGCACCGTTTCGGACAGCTTGGTTACGGGCGAAAGTTTGTCGTCGGACGACAGGCAAAACTCCTTCACGACCATGATGAAAATTGCATTGGAGATTGCGTAATATGATCAAAAGAGTGTTTCTTATCGTGCTCGACAGCTGCGGGATCGGCGAACTTCCGGACGCCGCTCAATACGGCGACGTGGGAAGCAACACCCTGAAAAGCTGTTCGGCAAGCAGCAAATTCAGCACGCCGAATATGGCGAAGCTCGGTCTTTTCAACATAGACGGAGTGGATTTTTGCAAACCTGAACCGCGGCCTACGGGATGCTTCGGCAAGCTTGCGGAAAAGAGCCGCGGCAAAGATACGACGATCGGCCACTGGGAGATTGCGGGCATTGTTTCCGAAAAACCGCTTCCGACCTATCCGAACGGCTTCCCGAAGGAAGTGCTGGACGAATTTGAAAAAAGAACCGGCAGAAAAGTGCTTTGCAACAAACCGTACAGCGGCACCGAGGTTATAAAAGACTACGGAAAAGAAGCCATCGAAACGGGCGCGCTTATCGTTTACACTTCGGCCGACAGCGTGTTTCAGATTGCGGCGCACGAGGACTACGTCCCCGTGGAAAAACTGTACGAATATTGCCGCATAGCAAGGGAAATTCTGACCGGAGATCACAGCGTGGGCAGAGTTATCGCAAGGCCGTTTACCGGCGAGTGGCCGTACGTCAGAACCTCAAACCGCCACGATTTCAGCCTGGAGCCGTACGGAGTTACCACGCTCGACAGCCTGAAAAAGGCAGGTTACGACACCGTTTCCGTGGGTAAAATAGTGGATATTTTCGCGGGACGCGGAATAACCGATTTCGTCCGTATCAAAAACAATACGGACGGCATGGACAAAACCATCGACATCGCAAAAAACAAGGACTTCAACGGTTTGTGCTTCGTCAACCTCGTTGACTTCGACATGGTTTACGGCCACAGAAACGACGTTGACGGTTACGCGAACGCTTTGACCGAATTCGACGTAAGACTCGGCCAGCTGCAAAAAGTGATGAGGGACGGCGACGTGGTTATGATTACCGCAGACCACGGCTGCGATCCTGCAACGCCTTCCACAGACCACAGCAGAGAATATATTCCGTTTCTTGCTTTCGGCACCGACGTAAAAAGCGGCGTGAACATAGGCGTCAGAAGCTGCTTTTCGGACATCAACGCCACGGTTTTGGATATCTTCGGCGTTAAAAACGAAGGCGCGGGTGAAAGCTTTTTGGAGGAAATAAGAAAATGAACTACGGCGAGCTTTTGAAAATGGCAATCGAAAACAGAAAAACGTCGTATTCTCCGTATTCGAAATTCCGCGTGGGAGCGGCGCTTCTGGCTAAAAACGGGCGTGTTTTCGGCGGAGGAAACATCGAAAACAGCAGCTTCGGCGCAACGAACTGCGCGGAGCGCACGGCCATATTCAAGGCGGTTTCCGAAGGAGAAAGAGAGTTCGAGGCCATCGCCATTGCGGGAGGCTACGACGAAAATCTGCAATTCTGCCCGCCGTGCGGCATTTGCAGGCAGGTTATGACGGAATTTGCGGATCCAAAGACCTTCAAAATCGTTTTGGGTACGTCGGAAAACGACTACAAGGTTTATACTTTGGCGGAAATTTTGCCGCTCTGTTTTTCCAAGTCCGATCTGGGCTGACGAAAATTTCCAAATCAGGCCGAGGCAACCCCTCGGCCATATAGAATTGAGGTGAATTTTATGAGAATGTACGATATTATAAAAAATAAGCGCGACGGAGGGAAGCTGTCGAAAGAGGAAATAGACTTTTTCGTCAAGGGTTATACCGCCGGCGAAATCCCCGATTATCAGGCTTCGGCGCTTTGCATGGCAATTTATTTCAGGGGTATGGACGACGAGGAAACGACCAACCTCACTTTGGCCATTGCCGCAAGCGGCGACAAGGTGGACCTTTCGGGCATAAACGGCGTGAAGGTCGATAAGCACTCGACGGGCGGCGTAGGCGACAAAACCAGCCTTATCATCGCGCCTATCGTGGCAAGCTACGGCGTCAAGGTGGCGAAGATGAGCGGAAGAGGCCTCGGACATACCGGCGGAACCATCGACAAGCTGGAAGCAATCGACGGCTATCAGACTTCCATAGACAAAAAAGAGTTCTTCAGAATCGTCAACGAAGTGGGCGTAAGCATCATCGGACAGAGCGGAAACCTTGCTCCGGCAGATAAAAAGCTTTACGCGCTCCGCGACGTAACCGCAACGGTGGACAGCTTGCCGCTTATCGTGTCAAGCATTATGGGCAAAAAGCTCGCGGCCGGCGCGGACTGCATACTGTTGGACGTAAAAACCGGCTCGGGCGGTTTTATGAAAACCTTGGAAGACAGCACCAAACTTGCAAAATCAATGGTTGAAATAGGACATTTGGCAGGTAAAAAGGTGATTGCGCTGATAACCGATATGGACGTCCCTCTCGGAAAAGCCATAGGAAACAGTTTAGAGGTCATCGAAGCGGTGGAAACTCTTAAGGGCGAAGGGCCTGAAGATCTGACGGAAATCTGCATAGATATTGCGGCAAACATGCTGTATATGGCAGGAAAAGGAACCGTTAAGGAGTGCGAAGCTCTGGCCAAAAAAGCCATAGCGGACGGCTCGGCGCTTCAAACCCTCGTCAAGATGGTGCACGCGCAGGGCGGCAACGAAAAACTTTTGCTAGATACGTCGCTGTTCAAAAAGGCAGCGTACGACTACGAGGTCAAGGCCCCAAAAACCGGCTACATCGAACACGTCGACACCGAAAGCTACGGTATGGCAAGCCTCGCTTTGGGCGCCGGAAGAGCGAAAAAAGAGGATCCGATCGACTACTCGGCGGGCATAACTTTGGAAAAGAAAACAGGCGACTTTGTGAAAGAGGGCGACGTCATTGCGGTTTTGCATACGAATAAGCCTGAGTCCGTCAAAGAGGCGGAAGAACGAATTCTGAAGGCCACCGAAATATCCTCGGAGCCTGTGGAGAAAAAACCGATCATTTTGGGAAGAATCGAAAGATAATCAAAAGATTACGTAAGAAAAATGGCTAAACTTTACTTTAAATTCGGGGCCATGGGCAGCAGCAAAACCGCCCAGGCCCTGATAACGAAATTCAACTACGAAGAAAGAGGCATGAAAGTGCTGTTCCTGAAGCCGTCCGTCGATACGAGAGTGGGCGGCAATATCGTTTGGAGCAGAATCGGCCTTAAAGCGGAGGCTACGCTTATAACGCCTGCGGCAAACCTCGAGGAGCTGTACCTTGAAAAAAAGGAAACCGCCAACGTCATCATCGTGGACGAATGTCAGTTTCTGACGGAAAAGCAGGTTGACGAGCTGGGCGACGTGGCGCTCTTTTACGACGTACCGGTGCTTTGCTTCGGCCTCGCCACCGATTTTACGACCAAACTTTTTGAGGGAAGCAAAAGGCTGTTTGAAATTGCCGAGTCGATAACGGAAATAAAATCCATCTGCCGCTGCGGCAGCAAGGCAACCGTTAACGCAAGACTCGACGAAAACGGCCGTGTGCTGAATAAGGGCGAACAGTTCTGCCTGGGCGGCAACGACCGTTATCAGGCTATGTGCCGAAGGTGCTGGCTGGAAAAACTTAAGGAGCAGGGAGATATACAACGAAAAGAGTTCGAGCATGAAATCGAACCGTGAAATAGTCGTCAGAGGTGAAAAATGAAAAAAGCTTTGAAAATCTCGGAAGAAGTCAGATATGCGCTTGAACATGGAAAACCGGTGGTTGCGCTGGAATCGACCATCATTTCGCACGGCATGCCGTATCCCGACAACGTGAAAACCGCTTTGACGGTGGAAAAAACCGTCAGGGAAAACGGCGCGGTGCCGGCTACCATCGCAATAATAAAGGGCGTGCCGACGGTGGGACTGTCGGAGGAGGAAATCGAACACCTCGGAAAAGAAGGAACAAAAGTGGTGAAGGTGAGCAGACGCGATATTCCCGTCGTCATCGCAAAAAAACTTGACGGCGCAACGACCGTCGCTTCGACGATGATATTTGCCGAAATGGCAGGAATAAAAGTGTTCGCCACGGGCGGCATAGGCGGCGTGCACAGAGGCGCAACCGAAACCATGGATATATCCGCCGACCTCGAGGAGCTGCATCAGACGAACGTGACGGTGGTCTGCGCGGGCGCAAAAAGCATTCTGGATTTGGGACTTACGCTGGAATATCTGGAAACGAAGGGCGTGCCGGTTTTGGGATATAAAACCGAAGAATTGCCTGCGTTTTTCACCAGAAAAAGCGGCTTCAAAGTCGATTATAGAATGGACTCGCCGGAGGAAATCGCCGCCGCGGTAAAAGCCAAAGACGCATTGGGCCTTTCGGGCGGTATGCTGGTTGCAAATCCCGTTCCGGAGGAATACAGCATGGATCCCGACAAAATCGAAGCCGTCATAAGCGAGGCGGTCGAGGAAGCGAAAGCCTTGGGAATTGCGGGCAAAAAGGTTACGCCGTTTTTGCTTGAAAAAATCCGCAACGTGACGGGCGGCGACAGCTTGTTTACGAACGTCAAGTTGGTGCTTAATAACGCCGCTCTGGCCGCAAAAATCGCCGTGAAACTGACGAAATAGACTATGGAAAAGATTATCGTTTGCATAGGCGGCGGGGAAATAAGAACCAAACAGACGCTTGAAATAGACCGCTTTCTGGCGGAGCTTGCCAAGCGCCACGCGGGAGAGGAAAAACGGCCGCTTGCGCTGTTCGTGGGCACGGCTTCGCACGACAGCCTGCCGTATTACAACAGCTTTCACAAAACCTACACGGGCGAATTCGGCTTGAAAACCGACGTCGCTTTGAGCTTTAAGGGAACTATGGACGCCGAAAAAACGGCCGCCAAATTTTTGGCGGCAGACCTCGTTTACGTCGGCGGAGGCGACACCAAATTTATGCTTGAAACCTGGGAGAAAAACGGGTTTCGGGAGCATATAAAAGCGGCGTACGAACGCGGAGTGCCGATTGCGGGACTGTCGGCGGGGGCGATTTGCTGGTTTGACGAAATGTACACGGATAGCGAAATTATCGAAGGAAATTCGACGAGCTATAAGCTGATGCCCGCTATGGGAATACTGGAGGGGACGGCTTGCCCGCATTACGACGAGCGGCAAAAAGATTTTGACGAGGCGATTTTGTCCGGCAAGAGCAAAAAGGCGTACGCATTTGAAAATCTGTCGGCGGAAGTGTTCGAGGGCGGCGTGCCCGTGAAGACGATTTCTGCCGGGGGAAGCGTGTACGTTTTGGAAAACAAGAACGGTGAAATATTGAAAAAACGACTTTAAGCTGCAATTTGGTGCGGTAAACTATGATTTATTTTGTAAGGCACGGTCAGACGGACTGGAACAAAGAACTGAAAATTCAGGGGCAGCAAGACGTTGAGCTGAACGAAGAAGGAATGGCGGAAGCAAAAAAGCTTTCGGAAAAACTATCCGGAGTAAGGTTTGACGTCGCTTTTTCAAGCCCCTTAAAAAGAGCCTTGAAAACGGCGGAAGCGGTTTATGACGGGAAAATAATATCGGACGAAAGACTTGCTGAAAGAGGGTTCGGAAGCTTAGAGGGAAAAAGCCTCGACGGCGACGATTTCAAAAGGCTGTGGAGTTTGACGGAAGAATATAAATTGCAGGGTACGGAAAGTTTGGAGAACGTCTTTTCGAGAGTGGAAAGCTTCGTCGATTTCGTGCGAAAAAATTATCCCGAAAAAAACGTGCTGGCCGCGACGCACGGAGGCGTTATGATGGCCGCAAAGCACATATACGGAAAAGGCGAGAAGGTCGGAAACCTGACCGAACTGTTGCCGAAAAACACCGAAGTGTTCGAGGTGGAAAACTAAATAAAAAAGCGAGCTTAAAGCTCGCTTTTTGTTTTTTATTTTTGATTTTATTTATTTTCGTCTGCTTTTCGACGAACCGAAGATGGCGATGAAGCGAAGAAGAGTTACGAAGCTCATCGCAAAGCTCATAAGATAGGTTGACGCGGCCGCGGAAAGCACTTTGCGGACGGACGAAATTTCGCCGCCTGCGGCAATGCCCGTGTCCTCTATTATCCTTAAAGCGCGATGCGAGGCGTTGAATTCGACAGGCAACGTCACCAAGGTGAAAAGCGTGTAGCACGCGTAAAACAATATGCCGATTGCAAAAATCACGCTTCCGAAAGTTTCGATCGCAGGGAAGCAGGTGATGAGAAGGCCTATCATTATGAGAATGGTGCTGTAACGAGAGGTGAAATTGGTGATCGGTACGAGCGCGGTGCGAAGCTTGATGAAGGCGTAGTCCTCGGCGTGCTGTATGGCGTGGCCGACTTCGTGCGCCGCAACGCCTATGGCCGCAACGGAATTTGAATTATAAACCGATTCGGAAAGATAGACGGTGTCGTTCCGAGGATCGTAGTGATCGGTGAGAGAACCCGGGCAAGGAGCGATGAGCGTGGACGAAAGCCCCGCTCCGTCCAGAATCTTTCTGGCGGCCTCGGCGCCGGTAAGCCCCGACGACGATACCTTTTTCGCATTCTTTTTGAAGGTCAGCTGAACGCTTATGCCGCTTATGAACATCAAAAGCATCAGCGGCAATATGGACAGCGTTGCGATTACGTACATGTTGTCGTAGTCGACGGCCGATAAAAGCATATTTAACGTTTGCATTATTTACCTCTTGCGTTGCCCGCACGGATAAGCGGGGAATTTGTTGCTATTATTATAGAATAAATCTTGTTAAAATACAATTAAAAAAACCTAATTGCATCTTGAAAAGGGGCAAATTGTGTGATATAATGGTGGCGCTGACCACTTTTTGGAGGGAAAATATGGATATCGATAAGATCGTAAGCCAAATGACGCTTGAAGAAAAAGCCGATTTATGCTCGGGCGCGGACTTCTGGCGCACGCAGAAAATAGACCGCTTGGGCGTTTTACCGATGATGGTGTCCGACGGGCCTCACGGACTGAGGACGCAATGCACGGGAAAGGGAATCAATCAGAGCGTGGTGTCGGTGTGCTTTCCGTCGTCGGCGGGACTTGCGGCAAGCTTCGATAAAATTGCAGCCGAAACCCTCGGGAAAACCTTGGGCAAAGAGGCAAAGGAAGTGGGCGTGGGCACGCTTCTGGGGCCTGCCATAAACATCAAAAGAAGTCCGCTTTGCGGCAGAAACTTCGAATATATGAGCGAGGATCCGTGCCTTGCGGGAGAAATGGCCGCAATGTACGTTTCGGGCGTGCAATCGAACGGAGTGGGCGTAAGCGTCAAACACTTCGCCGCAAACAATCAGGAAACCAGACGCACCACAATCAACGAAATAATCGACGAAAGAGCGCTTAGGGAAATTTACCTGAGGGCGTTTGAAATCCCCGTCAGAAAATCGAAACCGTGGACGATGATGTGCAGCTACAACCGCATAAACGGCACCTACAGCAGCGAAAACGAATGGCTGCTTAAAACCGTTTTGAGAAAAGAGTGGGGCTTCGACGGTTTCGTTATGAGCGACTGGGGCGCGACTGCCGACAGAGTAAAAGGCATAAAAGCGGGGCTCGATCTCGAAATGCCGTCGTCGGGCGGCGTGAACGGCGCAAGGATTATTAAGGCCGTTCAAAGCGGAGAGCTGGACGAAAAATATCTGGACGAATGCGTAAGAAACGTTTTGTCCGTTACGACGAAGGCCGTCAGAGAAACCGAAGAAAAGAACTACGACAGAGAAGCGCACCACACGGTGGCGAAAAAGATCGCGGACGAATGTATGGTTCTTCTGAAAAACGACGGAGCTTTGCCGATTGCGGAAGGGAAGAAAGTGGCGTTTTTGGGTTACTTTGCCAAAAAGCCGCGCTATCAGGGCGGCGGAAGCAGCCATATCAACACCTATAAGGAGGTTTCCGCGCTGGAAGCCGCGGGAGGAAAAGTCGTTTACGCCCAGGGCTACACGGACAAGCACGAGAGAAACGATAAGCTTCTTAAGGAAGCGGTGGAAACGGCGAAATCCGCGGACGTCGCAGTCGTTTTTGCCGGGCTTCCGGACAGCTTCGAATCGGAAGGTTACGACAGAAAACACATGCGTATGCCTGACGCGCATAACGAGCTTATTTCCCGCGTGGCCGAAGTGAACCCGAACACCGTCGTGGTGCTGCATAACGGCTCGCCTGTGGAAATGCCGTGGATCGACGAGGTTTCGGCCGTTCTGGAAGCGTACCTCGGAGGCGAAGCGGTGGGCGAAACCGTGGCGGACGTTTTGTGGGGCAAGGTCAACCCGTCGGGTAAATTGCCGGAGTCGTTCCCGATTTCGCTTGAGGACTCGCCGTGCAAAAAATATTTCCCGGGAAGTCAGCTGACAAGCTTGTATAAGGAAAGCATTTTCGTGGGGTACCGCTATTATTCGACGGCGGGCAAAAAAGTGCTGTTCCCGTTCGGGCACGGCCTGAGCTATACCGAATTCGAGTACTCCGACCTGAAGATAAATCACGAGGGAGAAAAGGTTTGCGTTTCGTTGAAGGTGAAAAACGCGGGGCAGGTTTTCGGAAAAGAAGCGGTGCAGATTTACGTCGGAAAAATAGGTTCCGCCGTGCCGAGAGCAAAGCGCGAGCTGAAAGCGTTTGAAAAAATCGCGCTAAAGGCCGGCGAAGAAAAAACCGTTTGCTTCGAGCTTTCGGAGAGAGATTTTGCGTTCTACTCGGTTAATGCCGGCAGATACGTCGTGGAAAAAGGCGAATATAAGTTAGAAGCCGCGGCAAGCAGCGAAGACATAAGGCTGACAGGCATAGTTTCTTTGGACGGCGAAACGCTTGAAAAAGACCAAACGATTTGCGAAAAATATTTTGCGGCGGAGGTTTCGGACTTGTCGGACGAGGAGTTTGCGGCAAGCTTCGGGCTTGAAATTCCGAGAGCAAAACTCGATAAGGGCGAAAAAATCGACGAAAACTTCTGCTTTATAGACGCCGCCGACACAAAGTGGGGCAAGAGAGTTTTGAGGCTCGTGCGATTTGCGGCAAGCTTCAACAAGGACCTCGGCGGCGCGGAAACCATGTACAACATGACCATAACCACTCCGTTCAGGTGCATGCGACTTATGTCGGGAGGCGTTATGGACGAGAGAATGATGCGAGGACTGATAATGATACTTAACGACGGAACAAGCACGTTAAAGGGCTTGGGTATGATCGTAAAGAGCTTATTCGGCGCGCCAAAGCGCGTAAAGCTTTGCAAACAAAACAAACTCAGAGGCTGAGATGAAGATACTTTTCGTATGCAGTTCCAACATTTGCAGAAGTCCGTTTTGCGAATATATTCTGAAAAGAGAAATCAGGAACAATCCTGCGCTCAAAAGCAAAATCGAATGGGTGAAATCGGCGGCGGTGTTTAACCAAAGCTTCGTCATTCATCCGAAGGCAAGGCTTGCGCTGAAAAGAGAAGGCTTTTCGGACGAGGAAATTTCAAAGCACAGACCTGCTTTCAAGTGGTTTTCGCCGAAACGATTCAGAGAGGCCGACGTCATCATCGGAATGAGCAAGCTGAACAAGCCGTTCGTCCCATTTTGGTGGCAGAAAAAGTTTATAACCATCTCGGAGCTGGTGGACGGCGAATATTCGGAGGTCCCGGATCCGTGGCTGTATAAGGATATAGAAAGATACTACGCGGTTATGGACAGACTGAAAGATTACGTCGAAAGATACGCAAAACAGATAGAAAACGATAAAAATCGGTAAAAACGAGGTCGGTTTTTTCAAAACCCCTCTTCACAAAAAACAAATTTGATGTTATAATATCCTAAACGGACAAGCACAAAACATTTACTGCCGCCCGGCGGCAACGAACAAGGAGAAACAAATGGAAAAAATCGCCATAATCGATTTGGGCAGCAACTCGGCACGTATGGTGCTGGTGAACATTCTGGACGGAGGCTACTTTGTCGTTTTCGACGAACTGAAGGAAACCGTTCGTCTGGCGCAGGATATGGAATGGGACGGCTTTTTGAAACCGCAACGCATTGCGCAGACCATAAAAACCCTTAAGATGTTTCGTCGTCTTTGCGACGCAAACGGCATCGAAAAAATTTACGCCTACGCAACGAGCGCAGTTCGCCGCGCCAAAAATCAAAAAAGCTTTTTGGACGAGGTTTACGTTTCCTGCGGGTTCAAGCTGCAGGTTCTGACGAAGGAAGAACAGGCGTCGTTGGTGTATCAGGGAGTTATCAACAGCCTGGATATCCCTAAGGGCTTCATTATGCACGTCGGCGGCGGAAGCACGCAATTTATCTATTACAGCAGAAAGAACATTCTTGCTTCCGAAACTTTGCAGTTCGGCAGCGTTACGCTTACAGACCTCTTCAAAAACGACGACCTCACGCCTGCGGAAAAGAGCGCGCGCGTGGTAGAATTTATCAAGGAACATCTGGAGCGTATCGAATGGCTTAAACAGGTTGACCCGGACGTGCAATTTGTGGGCGTGGGCGGCAATTTCAGAAACCTCGGGAGAATAAGCCGCATTATCAAGAAATATCCGTTCGACATGATGCACAACTATCAGCTTCCGGTGGAAGAATTCAATCAGATGTATAACACCATAAAAGAGCTTCCGACCGAAACCGTGGCGAGAATCAAGGGTTTGTCCAGCGGCAGGGGCGACACGTTCCCGACGGCGCTGGCGGTTATTAAGGCGGTTATCGACTATATGCATTTCGACAAAATCACCGTTTCGGGCTGCGGCCTCAGGGAGGGCGCGATGTTCCATCACGCCGTTCCGTCCACGGACGAAAAACCGCTTTCGGACATATTAGGGCACAGCCTGCAAACTCTGATGCATTACTTTGACATCAATATTCCGCACGCGGAGCACGTTTACAATCTCAGCATGCAGCTGTTCAAACAGCTTAAGGTGCTGCACAAGCTTCCGAGATGCTATATAAAAGTTTTGAGAGTGGCGACGCTTCTGCACGACAGCGGTATGCGCATCAAATACTACGATCACCACAAACATTCGAGCTATATTATCCTAAACAGCAACCTTTACGGCATAAGCCACAAGGATCTGGTTATGGCAAGCATGGTTGCGGGCGGTCACAGAAAGAACGAATTCAACGACGTGGAATTTTTGAAATACCGCGTTATGCTGACCGACGAGGACGTTGACGCAATAAGAAAACTCAGCGTGATTCTGCGCATCGCCGAAAGCTTCGACAGAAGCATGAGCGGTCTTATCACGGGCATCAACTGCGACGTGCTGGGCGACAGCGTTATTATGAAAACCGAAACCGAAGGCGACGCCAGCCTGGAAATCAAGGACGCTTTGTCAAGTTCAAACGAGTTCAGGCGCGCCTACGGCAAAAATCTTGAAATATTGTGATGCTTATTCTGCAATCGGCTTCCCCGAGAAGAAAGGAGCTTCTGCATAAAATCACCGACGACTTTAAGGTGGAAAGCGTGCCTGCAAACGAGTGCGTTATTCCGTCGAGGCCGGCGGCAACGGTTATGAAAAACGCCAGAGAAAAAGCGTTGGCGATAAAACCGGAAAACGGGCAGACGGTGGTCGGAGCAGACACGGTGGTGTACCTTGCGGGCAGGTTCTTTTTGAAACCTAAAAACGCAGAAGAGGCATTTGAAATGCTAAAAACGCTGTCGGGAAAGTGGCATTCGGTTTACACGGGAGTATGTCTGGCGACAAACGGCAAGGTCGTTTGCTTTTACGACAAATCCAAAGTTAAGCTGAAAAAGATGACCGACGACGAGATAAAACGCTACGTCGAAACGAAAAATCCGCTGGACAAAGCCGGCGCCTACGGGATTCAGGACGGCGTTACGGTGGAAAAATATACGGGAAGCTTCGACAACGTTATGGGGCTTCCGACAGAAAAACTTTCGGCAGAAATAAAAAAGTTTTTGACCGACAAGGAGGATTAAATGGCAATCGTTGAGCTTGCGATAGACTTCGGCTCGTCATATATAACCATATATCAAAAAGGCAAAGGCATCGTTCTGAAGGAGCCTTCCGTGGCCATTGCCGTCAAAAAGAAAAACAAGCTGGAGCTTGCCGAAACCGGTCGCGACGCTTTGAACGTGCTGTACGGCTCGCTCGGAAACGCGCAGGTGGTTTATCCGATAAAAGAAGGCGTGGTGGTTCATCAGGAAGCCGCGGGAATGATGCTAAAATCGTTCATAAAAAAAGTGGTGCCCGACAGATTGTTCATAACGCCGACGGTGAAGGCCTTGGTTCTTATCAGCTGCGGTCTGACGGTGGTTGAAAGAAGAACCGTCGAATCGGTGGTGAACGCCGCGGGCATAAAGGAAGTTATGCTCGCCGAAAGCGCGCTTGCGCTTTTGCAATACACCAACAGCGTGGGCGGCGTTTTCGTTGATATTGGCGGAGGAACCGCAGAGGTTTGCAGTGTAACGAGGCGCGGCATTGCGGTGGGCAGCTCCGTGAACATCGGCGGAAATATGTTCAACAGCAAAATCATCGATCACGTGGCGGATAAGTACGGCCTGAAAATCGGAGACTATACCGCGGAAAAGCTTAAGTGCGACGTGGGCAGCATGTACGACAACGACCTTTCGGGCGCGGCAATCGGCGGCAGGGATCGCTTAAACGGCGAACCGAAAACCGTTGAGGCAAACGCAAAGGATGTGAAAATTGCTTTGATGCCTGCGGTGGACGGTTTGGTGGACGTTATAAACAACGTCATAAACATGAGTCCTCCGGAGCTTGCGGCAGAAATAAAGAAAAAAGGCGTGTTCCTCTCCGGCGGCAGCGCGAAGCTTCCGGGACTTGCCGAATACATCAGCGTGCGCATAGGTCTGCCCGTTACAGCTTTGACCGATCTTACGGAAGCGGTGGCCCTCGGCGGAGGCAGCCTCATCGAAGAAGACGGCGAGAACACGCTTCGCACTATGCTTGGTTTATCCAAAAACGTTTAGTGGAATTTTGACAGAAAAGCTTGATATTTTGACATTTTGCGGCGGAGTATTATCCGCCGCTGTTTTTATGTCCGACCGCCGATTTTCGACCAAAAGAGGCAAGAAGCGCCGTATGCTTTCAAAATGCGTGCGCGAAGCTTTGGTATAATCGGAAGCGGAGGTAGAATATGGGACGAAAAATTGTCGTTACGTCCGGAAAAGGCGGCGTGGGAAAAACCACCGTTACTTCGGGACTGGGAATTGCGCTGTCGGATCTGGGGCATAAGGTTTGCATGGTGGACGCGGACATAGGCCTGAATAACCTGGACGTCGTTATGTGCGTGGAAAATCTGGTGGTGTACGACATTCTGGACGTGGCTACGGGAAAGTGCAGACTTCGTCAGGCGTTGGTGCAGGACAGGTATAATCCGCTGCTTTACGTTTTGCCGAGCTCCAAGCTTTCCGACGCGCCCGAGCTTACGCCGCAGACCTTTTCGGACATCGTAAATTCGCTGGCGGAAAATTTCGAGTACGTCCTCATAGACTGCCCGGCGGGAATAGAGGGCGGATTTCATCGCGCGGTAAGCTCGGCAAGCGAGGCGCTTGTCGTAACCACGCCGACGGTGTCGGCAATAAGGGACGCGGACAAGGTTCTGAACCTTCTGGAAGGGTATCCGTTGGACAGCATAAGACTTATCGTCAACAGACTCCGCAACGACATGGTTATGCGCGGCGAGATGATGAACGCGGAAGATATAACGAGGCTTTTGAGATGCAAGGCCGCGGGAATAATCCCCGAGGACGACACGGTTACGCTGTATTCCGGCGTGGACAGGCTGCCGAAAAACGCCGCGTCGGGAAAAGCCTTCAGACTGATGGCCGCGGGGCTTATGGGTGGCAATTACGTTTTGTACGACGACAAGCTCCGAAACAGGGGACTGTTCGGTTTCATAAAAAGAAAAAAGGTTTTTTGAGGAGGAAATATGAGCAACAGAGAGAATGCGAGAGAACGGTTGAGGGCGGTGCTGCTGTCGGATAAAGCGGCGATCCCGGAGGACTTTTCGGAGATGATAAGAAGCAGGATAGAGGAAGTTATGTCGGACTATATGGACGTAGTGCCAGGAACGCTTACGGTGAACGTCGAGGCCGACGGGGGAGAATATATTCTGGAAGCCGAGCTGCGCGCGGACAGAATCAAAAACGTCGGGCACTTTGCTCAGAGGAGATAACCTTTTCCAGCGTGTCGGAGAGAGAGTAGGTTTTAAGATAGGAAAAAAGCCGCTCTTCGGAGATAAAATATTCCTTGCCGGAAACGTTGACGACGTAGGAAAGCTCCTTTTCGGCGCCCGAAAGCTTTACCGCGCGGGAAAGCGTGGTTTTGGGGGACAGAACGTAGGTTTCGCGCCTGACGCCCGAAAGATAATTTTTAAGAAGCGGATTGCTTTTCAGCATAAGAGAAGCCGCTTCTTTTTTTTGCCCGAAAAAGGCGCCGATAAACAAAAATACGCCCATAATTCCGAGGGTTAAATTGACGCGCCCAAGAGCCGCCGACGATATAAAAAGCGCAATCAGCACGGCCGAAACGACGATTCCCGAGATTTTCAGGCGCTTTAAGGCGCGGTGCGGCTTGCGGGATAAACCCAGAAAAATTCTCGCGCCGTCGAGAGGATAGGCGGGCAGAAGATTAAAAAGGCCGATGGTGAGGTTTGCTTCGTAAAACGGCTTGGTGAACGAATAGGCGGCGGGGAAGATCCACCATAAGCTTATGGTCAGAAGACAGGTGAGAAAGTTGGATATAGGGCCCGCCGCGGCGATAAGAACCATGGACGTGTCGTCGGTTTCGTCAGGTATGCCGAGCATGGCGCCGTAGGGAAGCAGAGTTATTTTGCCCGTTTCGTAGCCGCGCGCCCTCGCCGCCAGCGCGTGCGCCGCCTCATGCAATAAAACCGCCGAAAAGCTCAGAACGGTTTCGACGGTTTTGCCTGCAAGAAGCATAAGAAGAATGAGTACGAAAAAGGTGGGATGAACCCTTATCTTCGGCATAAATTGACGTTTACTGCTTGAAATTTTACAATAAACCTGCTATTGCGGAAATTACGTTGGCGCCCGATACGGCTTGCCAGACGAGGTAGGCCAAACTTAGTGCGGCGGCTCCCATAAGCGGCATTATCACGAGATCGAGCTTTTCGGAAATGGTTTTAGGCTCGGACTTTTTGCGGCTTTTTTTGGATTTTTTTGCATCGTAGGTTACGAAATCGTTTGGTACGTTTTGTTGCGGTTGATATCCGTTTTCGGTGAACATAGAAGGCTCCTTTTTTGTTTTTGGTTTGTAATAGATATGCGGCGGAAAATATAAATATGATAAATTTTTGCGCTCACCGCGCGGGACCTTGACTTTTTCGGTAAATTAAATTAAAATATAGTATATATTTTCGGCCATAAAGGAGGCAATCATGTACTATATCGGCATCGACATCGGAGGTATGAGCATCAAGGGCGGACTGGTTACCGAAAACGGCGAACTCGTCTTAAAGCAGTCCATAGTCACCCGACCTACCGCAAACGAAGACGTGATTATCGACGATATTCACAAGCTTATTTGTTCGCTTCTGGAGAACAAAGGTCTGCACGAATACCAGCTTTCGGGAGTCGGCATCGGCGTTCCGGGCACGGTTGACGGCGAAAAAGGACGTGTAAGATTTACTCCGAACATCAACTTCAAAAACACTCCGCTGGTGGAAAAGCTTTCCGCAAGGTTTCAGTATAAATTTCCTATCCGTATCTCGAACGACGCGAACTGCGCGGCCCTCGGCGAAGCGGTCTGGGGCGGAGGCGGCGGCGTTTCCGACAGCATAACCGTTACTCTGGGTACGGGCGTGGGCACGGGCTTTTATATCTCCGGCAAGCTTTTTGAAGGCGTCGGCGGCGCAGGCACCGAAGGCGGACATATCGTCATCAAAACGGGCGGCGAAAAATGCGGCTGCGGCAGACGAGGCTGCTGGGAAGCTTACGCGGCGGCCCCTGCGCTTATCAGGCAGGTCGAGGCGGCTATAGCGAAAAATCCGGACAGCGTGCTGGCCGAAATCGCCAAGGAAGAAGGGGACGTTACGGGAAAAACCGTTTTCGAAGCGGTGGAAAAAGGCTGCCCGGTTGCGGCAAAAGTGCTTAAAAAATACGTTTCCTACGTCGGGGACGGACTGGTCAATCTGGTGAACATTTTCCGCCCGAAGGTTATCATTATGGGCGGCGGCGTCAGTATGGCGGGCGACGCGCTTATCAAACCGCTTCAACGCTACGTCAGTTTGCATTCCTTCGCTTCCAAATACAGCCCGAAAACCAAAATCGTGCAGGCAAAACTCGGCAACGACGCAGGTATTATGGGCGCGGCAACGCTTACGATGAACAAATGATCGAAAACAATGACCGACGCTAATTTCCAAAGAAAACTGAATGAAATTCTGCTTACCGTCGAAAAGCCCGCAAGGTACGTCGGCGGCGAGTACAATACCCCCGATATGAAAAAGCCGTTCGAGGCTAATTTGCTGCTGTGCTTTCCGGACGTTTACGAAATCGGAATGAGCAATCTGGGGCTTTCGATACTTTATCAGCTGATAAACTCCAAACCCGATTTTATGGCGGAGCGGTGCTATGCGCCGTGGCCCGATTTCGGCAAGAAGCTGAAGGAAAACGACATACCGCTTTTCAGCCTGGAAAACCGCAAAAAGTTCACCGATTTCGACGTGGTGGGTTTTTCGGTGCAGTACGAACTTTTGTATAGCAACATTCTGTATATGTTCGATTTGGCGGGGATTCCGTTTTATGCCAAGGACAGAGGCGACGAATATCCTATCATGATTGCGGGCGGGCCTTGCACCGTCAATCCCGAGCCGTTCAAAAAATTCTTCGACGTTATAGAAGTGGGTGAAGGCGAGGATATGCTGGTGGAGCTTATGGAGGTCGTCAGGGACGGAAAACGAAAGGGACTTTCGAAAAAAGAGATTCTGAAAAACCTCAAAAAAGTGGAAGGCTTGTACGTTCCCGAATTTTTCGAAAAGGGCGAAACGGTTAAAAAAGCCGTGGTCAGAGATTTCGAAAACGCGTTTTATCCTGTCAAACCGCTGGTTTCAAACATCGAAATCGTGCACGACAGAGCGGTGCTGGAGCTTTACAGAGGTTGCGCGTCGGGTTGCAGATTTTGTCAGGCGGGGTTCTATTATCGCTCGATAAGAGAGAGGAGCGCCGAGAAAAATCTGGAAAACGCCAAGGCCATGCTGAAAAATACGGGATTTGACGAAATGAGCCTTTCCAGTCTTTCGACGGGCGACTACACAAAGCTGCTTCCGCTTATCGAGGGGTTGCAGGACTTTATAAAAGACAGACATATAAGGCTGGCGCTGCCGTCGCTTAGATTGAACAGCTTCGAGGGCGCGTTCGCTTTGCAGACGAGAATGAACAGCCTTACCTTTGCCCCTGAAGCGGGGACGCAGAGGCTGAGGAACGTCATAAACAAAAACATCACCGAGGAAGAAATTTTCACCGCGCTGACGGAGGCGTTTTCAAAGGGATACAATCACGTCAAATTCTACTTTATGCTCGGCCTGCCGACGGAAACCGACGACGACCTTTTGGGCATGGTGGATCTGGTGAAAAGGATAAGAGAGCTGTATGTCCGATTGACGCACAAAAAAGACGTTACGATAGGAGTCAGCTGTTCGGTGTTTATTCCGAAGCCGGTTACGCCGTTTCAATGGGAAAGGCAGATTGGCTTCGACGAAATGCGTCATAAGCAGGACCTTCTTAGGGCGGAATTCAAAAACGTGAAGGGCGTGTCGTTCAGCTATCACGGCGCGGAGACGAGCGTTCTGGAAGAGGTTTTCGCAGTGGGCGACGACAAACTGAACGAAGTGCTGGTGAGAGCTTTCGAGCTTGGCGCGAAATTCGACGGTTGGACGGAATATTTCGACTACGAATTGTGGCTTAAGGCGCTTGCCGATTGCAATATAAAAATCGAGGACTACACGAGAGAATTTGCCGAGGACGAGGAGCTGCCGTGGGATTTTGTCGACACTACCGTCAGAAAAGATTACCTTCTGAAGGAACGCCGCAAAGCGTATAAGGCCGAAACAACCAGAAACTGCAGAGAAGGCTGCAACGGCTGCGGCGCAACCAAAAACGTCAGATGCGTCAAGGCAGACGGAGGCGCTTTATGATTACGTTAAAATATCGAAAAAGCGGCAACGCGGTTTTTATATCGCATATCGACACCTTGCGCGGCATGGTGCGCGCGATAAGGCGCGCCGAAATAAACATGGCCTATTCAAAAGGTTTCAATCCGCACATGCTGCTGTTTTTCAGCCCGCCGCTTGCTTTGGGGATAAGCAGCGAGGCGGAATACGTTACCGCGGATTGCACGGGCATGACGCCGCAAGAATTTTTGGAGGCGTACAACAAAGCGTGCGCGCCCGGATTTGAAGGGATAGAATGTTTCGAAACGGAAAAATCGCCTAACCTCGCGGGGAAAATCGTGTCGGCGGAATATTTTCTGCCGTGCGCAGACGCCGAAAAAGCCGCGACGGCCGCAAAAGAGGTTGAGCGCCGAACGGTTTACGAAGCGACGTACCAAGTGAAGGGAAAACCCGAAACCAAGGACGTCAGACCGCTTATACACGCCGTTTCGGCCGTGGAAAACGGACTCGTCGTAAGACTTGCGACGGGTAACACCAACCTCAGGGCAGACAGACTGGTGAACGCGCTTAACGCGGATTTCGGCCTTGACGTGCTGCTGACAGACGTTGTGAAAACGGCGCAGTTCGTTTGCCCGAACGGAAAAATCACGAACGTGGACGACTATCTGAAAAACTTCGGAGAAACGACAAAATGAAGAGAATTTACATCGATTACCATCCAAAAAGAGTGAAGGTTGCCCTCGTCGAAAACGGCGAGGTGGTTGAATTTTACATCGAGCGCAGCAGTATGCCGAAGCTGGTAGGAAACATATATAAAGGAAAAGTCGTCAACGTGCTGTCGAGCATGAAGGCGGCGTTTGTGAACATCGGCTTGGAGAGAAACGCTTTTCTGCACGTCGGCGAAACGCTGGTGGACCCGAAAGACATCAAGCAATCGGTGGGCACGGGAAGCTTGAACGTTAGCCCGGGCGACGTGATTATGTGCCAGGTCGTTAAGGACCATTTCGGGACGAAAGGCGTGCGAATTTCGCAGAACGTTTCTATCCCGGGAAGACTGTTGGTCATTATGCCGTACGTCAATTTCGTGGGCATCTCGCACAAGATCGAGGATGAGGACGAACGCAAACGTCTGGAGCAGCTGGTGTCGTCGCATCAACCGCAGAATATAGGGTTTATCGTAAGAACCGAAGCGGCTAAAGCCTCGGATGAGGAAATTCTGGCCGAAATGGACAAGCTGGTTTCGAAGTGGAAAAACATACTTTCGAGCTTCCAGCGCGCGCCTGTCTGCACCACCGTTTACGAGGAAGGCGACCTTATCTTCAGAACGATAAGGGACTTTTTGTCGGACGACGTGGACGACATCTTCGTCAACAACGAAAACGTCTATCGCGACCTTGCCGAAAAGCTGCAATCGCTGTACCCGAACAAGAAGCTTCTGAAGTATTATCCCGGCGAGGACAATATGTTCGTTCACTACGGTTTCCAAAAGCAGATCGACGGACTCCTGAAGAGAAAAGTCGTTATGAAAAACGGCACCTATCTCGTCATCGACAGAACCGAAGCGCTGACGGTTATCGACGTCAACACGGGCAAATTCGTCGGAAACACAGACCTCGAGCAAACGGTTTTTGAAACGAATATGGTTGCGACGGCGGAAATTGCAAAGCAGCTTCGCCTGAGAAACATCGGCGGCATCGTCGTTATCGACTTTATAGATATGGCGGACGAGGAACACCGAAAAGCGGTGGTGGAGGAGCTTGGAAAGCACCTCGCAAAGGACCGTATTCACACCAGTCAGCCGGTTATGACGAATTTGGGACTTGTGGAGCTGACGAGAAAAAAGACGAGAAGCATGATCGACGCGGTTATGCTGAGAGAGTGCCCGTATTGCCACGGCGACGGCTACGTTTTTAGCGAAGAGCTGGTGATATTGAATCTGCGCGACGCGCTGTTCGAGCATTTCCAAAAGTCGTCCGCAACGTCGGTTATCGTGCATATCCACCCGGACGTGTTTGCAAAAGTGTTCGCTTTGAGATACCTTTCAAAAGAGTGCCAGTCCGCGTGGAAGGGTAAGAGAATTTACCTCATTCCCGACAGCACCATTCACGCAGAAGCCTTCACCATCAAAGAGGATAACAGCAAAATTCTCACCTTGCCGTCCTCGGCAAAAATGCTCTATTAGGGCGCAGAGGCTTGGAAAGAAAACTTTTTATATAATAAATTATATATTCAAAACGGGGTGGTTTTTGTTGACATCGCCTCGTTTTTATGCTAAATTATACATCGAGCCACGTGCAGAGGGTTGAAAGCGCGGTTTCCCGCCACCTGAAAATCAATGATTGAAAGCAGTGAGACTGGAAAGAGGAGGTATTTTCTTATGTATGCAATCGTAGCTACCGGAGGCAAACAGCTTAAAGTTGAAGAAGGCCAAATTGTTAAGGTTGAAAAATTGGACGCCGAAGCGGGCGCAACCGTTAAGTTGGACGTTCTTATGCTGGCAGACGGCGCCGAAATCGTTACCGGCAATCCTGTGAGCGGCGCATGCGTCGAAGCCGAAGTTCTTTACAACGACAAATTCGACAAAGTTATCGTTTACAAGTACAAAGCCAAGAAAAACGAACGCAAACGCCAAGGCCATCGTCAACCGTACACGGCTTTGAAAATCACAAAAATCGTTAAGTAACAAACACAATGACAACCGTTAAATTCGGAAAATCGGGCAATAGAATAGTGAGCGTCGAGTGCGACGGGCACACCGGCTACGGAGTCGAGGGCGAGGATATCGTCTGCGCGGCTCTGTCAAGCATAGTTCAGACGGCCGTTTTGGGCCTTATGAGGGTGGCCGGCATCAACGTCGAATATACGGTGAGGCAAGAGGAAGGATACCTGAAAGCGGTGCTTCCGAAAAACCTTTCCGAGCGTCAGACTCACGACGCAGACGTCATTCTTTCGACCTTGCTTTTGGGAGTGTCCGACCTGTACGAGGGATTTTCCGATTTCATCAATTTGGAGGTAAAGTAAATGTTTATTATTATTCAACTTTTCGCTCATAAAAAAGGTAGTGGTAGCTCCCACAACGGTCGTGACAGCGCGTCCAAACGTCTGGGTGCCAAAAGAGCCGACGGTCAATTTGCAAAAGCCGGCAACATTTTGGTTCGTCAACGCGGAACCGCTATCCATCCGGGTCTTAACGTGGGCATCGGCTCCGACGACACTCTGTTTGCGTTGGTAGACGGCACCGTACGCTTTGAAAGAAAGGGCAAAAAAGATAAAAAAGTCAGCGTTTATCCTGTAAGCGCCGAATAGTGCAAACAAAACGAAATCAAAGGTTGCCTCGCGCAACCTTTTTTTGTAAATAATTAGGTATGCGCGCGCGTACACGAAAGAAAAGCTATGGATTATACGATAGAAAAAGGCAAAATCACGGTTTTGGGCAGTGAATTTTTCGATCCGCAGGCCACTTTGGAGTGCGGTCAGCTGTTCCGCTACAAAAAAACCGAGGACGGATACGTCGTTTTTGCCCTAAATCACAAGGCAGAGGTCAAAAAAGAGGGAAATAACGTAATAATTTATACAAATTCCGAATATTTTTTTGAAAAATACTTTGATTTGCGCAGAAACTATGGTATAATAGTGTCAGAATTAAGCGATAAAAGCCTAATTCCTGCACAAGCCGAATACGGCAAAGGCATCAGAATCTTGAATCAGGACCCTTTGGAGACGTTGTTTTCCTTCATTATAAGCGCAAACAACAACATTCCGAGGATAAAAGGCATACTGGAAAGGATTGCCGAGGGACTGGGAGAAACGGCGGACGGCTTCTATGCGTTTCCGACGGCGGAAAAACTGGCGTCGGCAGGCGAAAGCTTTTACAGAAGCGTCGGGGCAGGTTACAGAGCCGCGTATCTCGACAAAACCGCAAAGGCGATAGCGGGCGGCTTCGACCTCGAGAAGGTGTACGATATGAGCACCGACGAGGCGCGGAAATATCTTTATAGGCTGACGGGAGTGGGCCCGAAGGTGTGCGACTGCATTCTGCTGTTTGCATATCACAAAACCGACACCTTCCCCGTGGATACCTGGATCAAAAAAGTGTTCGTGGACCTCTTCGGCTACGAAACCACTCCGAAAGAAATGTCCGAAAAGCTTCTGGAAAAGTTCGGAAATCTGTCGGGTTACGCGCAACAATACTTGTTTTATTATAAACGAGGACAATAAAAACAAAAAAGAATTTTATTTGGAGGAACTACTATGGCTAAAAAAATCGTTGTTTTGGCGGATATCGAAAGCGTGAGAATCCCGTTCGACTCTTTTGAAAAATCCCTCAAAGAAGTTGCAAAAATGGGCGAAATCGCAGGCATCAAATTCTACGGCTATTCCGCAAAACGTACCAAAGACTATGCCGAATTCATTCAGGCAAACAACTACGACGCGTTGTCCAGCCTTCCGCGCAAACGTAAAGGCAAACTCGACCTCCGTCAGGTTATCGACGCTGTAAGCCTCGCTCAGACCGGCCACATTGACGCTTTCTACATCCTTTACGGCAACGGCGACATCAAACCGCTTATCAGCTATCTCAAAACCCGCGGCCTCGAAGTGTACGCAGGCGTTGCAAAACCTGACCTCAACAGCGCTCTTTGCAACAAGACCATCGTTCTGGAAAACGCTGTGTTCGCCGCAGAACATACCGCTCCTAAAGCCAAAAAGGCCGCTACGAACGATGACGACGACCTGCTTGCTCAGCTCACCGCTTTGCTTAAATAGTCGGTTTCTGAAATATACGGATTGCTTTGCAATCCGTTTTTTCTTACTTGCAAAATTTGCAAACAGTTTGCAAAACTATCCGAGGTTCTGCAAAAGACGATACAACTTATGTTGACTTTGGTTTTTTAGGTGTAGTATAATTAAATCGTAAAAAAGAAAAGGAGGTAAGATATATGGCTGAACTTGAAATTCTGTTTTCGGACATGGGCGCGCTGGCCGCAATATGTCTGATTGTGGGTATGATTTTTTCGATAATCGAAATTTTCAACCCCGGATTCGGATTTTTCGGCATAACGGGAATAGTGCTGACGCTTCTGGGTATGATTCTTGCGGTTACGCATACGTCTTCCGGAAATCCGGTGAAGCAGTTCTTTTTGCTGCTTCTTTTGGAAATAATCGTTCTGACGCTGGCGTTCGGGCTTATGGCTTACTCCGTCAAAAAAGGATGGATAAGTCGAACCGCGCTCGTCGAAAAGAATACGGCGGTTCCGGAAGGTGCAACCGAAGGCACGCCGAAATATAAGGAGCTTATCGGAAAAACGGGCGAAACGATCACGGAGCTGCGCCCCGTCGGGAAAGCAAAAATCGACGACAAAATCTACGACGTTACGTCGGAGGACGGATTCGTGGATAAGGGCGTCGGAATAGAAGTGGTCGCCGCAGAAGGCGTGAAAATCACAGTCAGAAAAATTTAAGTATTTTGGAGGATATAATTTATGATCAATTCAATTTTGGCAGTAAGCACGGGCCTTATCGTCGGCATAGTTGCCGTCGTGGTGGTGATACTGGCATTGTTCTTCTCGTTCGTGCCGGTGTCGCTGTGGTTCCTGACGGTCGTTTCGGGAGCAAAGGTTTCCATGGGCAGACTGGTTGGTATGAAGCTGAGAAAAATCAAGGTGAGAATGGTTGTCGAAGCGTACATCTCCGCAACGAAAGCCGGCCTTAACATCGACATCGCAGAGCTTGAAACTCACTACCAGGCGGGCGGCGACGTGCTTAAAGTCGTCAACGCTCTCATAAGCGCGCACAGCGCAAACATCGAGCTTTCCCTCGGCACCGCAAAGGCCATAGACCTTGCCGGACGCGACGTGCTGAACGCGGTTAAGGTTTCCGTCAACCCGAAGGTTATCGAAACCCCTGTCATCGCGGCAATCGCAAAAGACGGTATCGAGCTCAGAGCCAAGGCCAGAGTTACCGTGAGAGCCAACATCAGCAGGCTCGTCGGCGGCGCGGGAGAGGACACCATTATCGCGCGTATCGGCGAAGGTATCGTAACCACCGTAGGTTCCTCGGCTTCCCACAAGGACGTTTTGGAAAACCCGGACAGCATTTCCAAAACCGTTCTGTCAAAAGGCCTCGACAGCGGTACGGCGTTTGAGATTTTGTCCATAGACATCGCGGACGTTGACGTCGGCAGAAACATCGGCGCGCAGCTCCAGATGGATCAGGCGGAAGCGGACAAACGCATCGCTCAGGCAAAAGCCGAAGAAAGAAGGGCTTTGGCGGTCGCTCAGGAACAGGAAATGAAAGCAAAAGTGCAGGAAATGAAAGCCGAAGTCGTCAAGGCGGAAGCGGAAGTTCCTCTGGCGCTTGCGGACGCTCTCAGAAACGGCAATATGGGTGTTATGGATTACTATAACATGCAGAACGTTATCGCGGACACCGGAATGAGAAACGCCATTTCCGGAGTGGATAAAGCAGACAAAAAATCGGAAAAGCCTAATAAATAAGCTTTTTTGACACTGTAAAACCTATGTTCAGATATTTAATTGCAGACATAATCGAAAACGGCGCAGACGCGGAAGAGTTTTTCGGATTTCTGACAAGCTTGTTCAGCGTAATCGGAATTATAGTTTGCGTGAGGATTTACGTGAACGTCAAACGCGCAAAATCGCAGGCGTCCAAGGGGGCGACCGGTAACCGCGCCGGCGTGGCCCCGACGAGCGAGGTCGAGCGAGGGAATAGGGCTTCCGTATCGAAATCGGGCATGACTGCCGAGGAATGGTACGACGGCGTTAAACGTCGCCGCGCCGAAGCGCAGGCAAAGAGCAAGTCGAAAACCTCAATCGAAGCGGAACTGGAAAAACGGCACGCCGATCACGAGCACCCGGCCTTCACCAAAAATACGCGGGTGGAGTACGTTCCGACGGGAGGCAGTCTTACGGCCGAATCGGAAGAGGTGCAGTCTTGCGGCCGAATTGGAAGAGGGCTGCAAAGACCTGAAAAACGTCCGATTCATCGAAACCGACGAAGACTACGCCGAGGATATAGATATCGATCACGATCTCACACCGTTGCAAGCGATGATGGTTTTCGGCGACGTTATCTCGAAACCTAAATTCAAAAAATAACCGATAGGTCAAAAAACGCTACTATGCGACAAAAGCCACTTCAAAATAAGTGGCTTTTTTGTTTGCTATGGGCGGGGTTTTGTGTTATAATCAAGCTGACTTATAGTTTATATTTATAAGAATTCAGCCAAAATCGGAGAATATATGGAAAAAACAAACAACATTGCTTTGCTCATCGACGCCGAAAACATCGAGAGCAAATATATCGAAAAAATACTGGGAGAGCTTTCTTCCCGTGGCAGAATTATCGTCAAAAGGGCTTACGCCGACTGGACGAAATCGCAGGTTAAACCGCTCAAAAAACTGGGGCCGGACAGCTATAACCTCTGGGAAGTGCTGAATGGCTGGTATCAGATACTCGCGGCAAAGGGCATCGTTCCGATGCAACAATCGCAAAACACTGTCGGCAAAAACAGCAGCGACATCTATCTCGTCATCGACGCAATGGATTTGATGTATCAGGGGGTGGTGGACACCTTCTGCATAGTCAGCTCGGACGGCGACTTCACAAGGCTTTGCACGAGGCTTACGGAAGCGGGCAAAAACGTCATCGTTATGGGCGAAACGCATACGCCGAATTCGGTGAAGGCGGCTTCAGAATTTATCAACCTCGGCTACGCGGTGGAAAAATTCGGGCCTTCCGACAAGGGTAAGCACGAAACCCGCGGCAAAGCGGCGCCGACGGAAGAAAAGGTCGCAAAACCGCAGGAAAAAGTGGCAAAGTCTGCCATTCAAACCGCGGCAAAATCCGCCGCTGCGCCTAAAAATCAGCCTCAGGAAAAGACAACGGAACCGAAAGCCAGAAAGAACGAGAATTTCATTCCGATGCTTATCAAAAAGGCTTCCGAAAGAGACGATCTGAAACCTAAAGAGGAAACTGCGGCGGCTACCGCAGAAACCCAGAAACCTGCCGAAGCTACGGCCGAAAAACCGATCGCCGCAGGGAAGAGCTACGACGAGGAAATTATTTCCGACATCAAAAAGCTTATTGCAAAGCATAAAAATCAAAACAACGAAATCAATTATCAAAAACTGTTGGATTTGCTCAGAAAAGCGCATCCGGAATGCGAAAAAATCGCCAAGGGCGAAAAGAATATACTGGAAATATTTAAGAACGTGCCGGGAGTTATCTATCGCACCGAAAGCGGAAACTATCTGTTTAGCCTGGAAGAATTGAAAAAAGACGTTAAAGCGCCTGAAGAAGTAAAGAGCGCGGAAAAAGCCGAGGAAGTTAAAAAGGAAGAAGCGGCAGAGGAAACCAAGACCGCCGAAAAACCGAATGCAAAACCGAAAATACGAGCTTCCAAAAAGTCCGTGAAGGCAAAGACCGAAGAAGAAAAGCCGACCGTGATTGCAGGCACCGAAATTGAAGAGCCTGCCGCCGAAAAAGCCGAAAAGGCCGAGGAAAGCAAGAAGCCTGCGGCAAAAAAGGCAAAATCCAAAAAGGCGGAGAAACCCGAAGAGGAAACGCCTTCCGAGGAAAAACCCGTAAAAAAACCGAGGAAACCTCGCACATCAAAGCCTAAAAAAGAAAAGGAAGAAGGCGACAAAAAAGAAGAAACAAACAAAACCGAATAGAAAAAACAGACGCAAAGTGCGTCTGTTTTTGTTTTTGATTATAAAACGTCGAAGTGTTTTGCTATTTCCGCGCGCCATATTTCGGTCAATAGGGCGAGAGAATATTTGGCGTTTGCGGCGGACGGCGACGGAAGAACGGACACAAGAGGAGAAAGCTCGGGATAGAATTCCAGAAGATATTTGCGGCTTGCTGTTCCGACGCAGAAAATACGTTTGATTTCGCTTAAGGAGAGAAGCGCGGGAATATCGGCGGGGACGACGTTTTTTATGGTGCTGTCCGAGCTGCCGGAAATTTCACAGCTTTCGATGGAGTCGTAAAGCGCGACGCGGTGCTTTTTGAGAAGCGAAATTTTTTGCTCTATGCTTGTGTCATAGAAATTTTCGCCGAAGATTTTGCCCAGAATCCGCCAGAACCTGTTGGTTTTGTGCATATAGAAAAAGCCCGCTTTTTCGGAAGCGACGCTGGGAACGCTCCCCAAAAAGAGCATTCGGGAATCCTTCTCGATAACGGGCGAAAAGTTGTGTTTTGCCGCGCGGAATTCAGACATCGGTTTTTTTAGGCGGGAATTTTTTGAAGGCGTCTTCGATGCCTTGAATTTCTTCTTTCGTGAAATCGGCCGTGGAAACGAGGCTTCCGCAATATTCGCACTTGCCTCGGCCGCCGACCATCGTTACCGGCCCCGTGCAGTAAGGGCAACGATAGGTTATTGCCGCGGACACGTTGACGACGGTTTTGCCGTCAGCGGAAAGCCGCACGATTTCGTCGCCGACGACGGCAACTCCGGTGAGGTACTTTTTGTCGATAAGTTTTTTGACTTCCTGATGCACCTGATTTTCGGACTTGTCGTTGAGGCGGGCAAGATCGGAAATGCTAGTGACGGAACCGTCGTGAATTTGCGAAAACAGCTTTTTGGATTCGTACGTCGAGCCGACGGCAACCCAAACCATAGGCGCGCCGTAAAAGCCGGCGACGACGAAGATTATGCCGAAAACCAAAAGAGCGGTAAGGTGACGTGTGGCACCGAAAACTATCATCGGAATTCCGCCCACGAGCATAAGGGAAAGCATGACCGCAAACGCAATCATAATTTTTCTGACTTTTTCTATTTTGGAAATTTCATTCATAGCTGCCTCGAAACGTGTTTTTTCAAATTATAGCATATATCACGGCAAATTGCAATATAAAAACGGGCGATAAGCCCGTTTTTTGTCAGTTGGATTTTGCGTCCTTGACGTCTTTTGCGTCCTTTGCGGTTTGTTTGAAGGAAACGTTCATGGCAAGATAGCTTTTGCCGTCGGAAACCGCGGAAATGACGCCGTTTAGTTTGGTTGCTATGGTCTTTGCGATTGAAAGGCCGAGACCGAAGCTTTTGCCGCTGTTTTCATGCGAGAGGTCGCACTTGTAGAAGCGGTCGAAAATTTTAGGCAGGTCTTCTTCCTTTATGCCGGAGCAGGTGTTCTGCACGGTGAAAACGACGTGTTTTTTGTCGGTTTTCAGCAGAAGTTCGATTTTACCGCCCTCATTCGTGTACTTAAAAGCGTTGTCCAGAAGAATGTAGGCAAGCTCTTCAAACAATTTGGCGTTCGATTTTATGACGACGTCAGGCTTTATAGTGCACTCGAAGTCGATGTTTTTTTCGAAGGCGTTGGCTTCGTAGGTGAGCCCCAAACCGTCCAGAATTTCAGAGATGCACACGGGCTCGGTGGAGATTTCGCCGGTGTCGGCTTCGTATTTCGCAAGCTTGACCATGTCGGAAATAAGCGCGCTCATACGCTCGGACTGGTCGGTGATGTTTTTTATCCATTTTTTGCAGTCGGCGGGATCGGTTGCGTTCTCGAGCGCGCCCGCGTTTGCGTTGATGATGGCTATCGGCGTTTTGAGTTCGTGCGAGGCGTTGGCCACAAGCTCGGTCTGCTTTTTCCAAGCGCGCTGTGTCGGCTGCACGATGCGGTCGGCCAGCTTTACGGATACGAACACGACGATCGCCATGGAGCAGAGCAGAATTATGACGAGGTTGTTGCCGAGGTGGAATTTAAGCTCGTCGGTGAAGGATGTGTCGAAAAACGCCACCCTCTGCGCGCCGCCTCCCTCGAAAGCCGTGGATTTTTTGTAGCGAAAGTAGTAGTCGTCGACGTCGAAGGTGCCTTCGGATTTTGCTTTTTTAGGCGTGGTGGCAAAGGTCAGAATTTCGGCTTTGACTTCGGCGGGGTACTCCTCGAGGCCGGCGTAGAAAACGTCGCCGTTATAATAGCTTTCGACGATTATGCACCCCGACGGCAAAACGGTGCCGCCCGCGCTTTGAAGATTCAGCTCGCCGTCCAAAACCTGATCCAGAATGTCGTCGATTTTTTGCGTGGTGTTGTAGGACGTTACGAGATACACCACCACGAACAGCAACGCTATGAACATAAAACCCGTCAGCACGAAGGTGGCCGTCAATTTGCGTTTCAGGTCTTTGAACATTTGTTCTCCAGTTTGTAGCCGACGCCGCGGACGGTTACCACGGTTACGTTAGATTTTATGTGCGCAAGCTTTTTGCGTATGAAGCTGATGTAAACTTCGATGTTGTTGGATTCGAGTTCGTTGTCGAAGCCCCAGATTTTGGTTATCATGTCGTCGCGGGTGGCGATAAACTGCGGGTGCTCCATAAGATACTTCAGAATTTCGTATTCCTTGACGGAAACCTTGATGCTGTCCGAACCCGACGTGAGGGTATAGGCTTTGAGATCGAGCGACAGATCGCCGAATTTTAAGGTGTATTCGTCGACGAGATCGTTGTCCTTGCGTCTGGCGACGGCTCGGATGCGGGCAAGAAGCTCGTTGGTGTCGAAAGGCTTAGGGATATAGTCGTCCGCGCCGTAGTCAAGACCTTTTATTCTGTCCTCGGTTTCGCCGAGGGCCGTCATCATTATGACAGGCGTTTTCACTTTCTGCGCCCGAAGCTTTTTGAGCACGGTGAAGCCGTCCGTCCCCGGAAGCATGACGTCCAGAAGTATGACGTCGTAAATGCCGGTGCGGGCATATTCGTAGCCTTCGTCGCCGTTATAGACGGCGTCGGTGGAATAATGTTGTTTTTTGAATACCGCTACGAGAGCGTCCGAAAGTTGTACTTCGTCTTCGATAAGCAAGATACGCATAAGGTGCCTCCGCTGTTAGTTTCTACCTAATTATAACAGCTTAAGGCTTAAAAAGAAATTAAAATGAAAAGTTTTTTGCGCCGTTTTGTCATTTATCTCGCGAAATAGTGGAAAAATTCGAAAAAACGGTTTATAATCGACGTATGGCAAAAAACTATCAAAAAGAATTTGAAAAAATCGTGTCCGGATTTTCTGGCGAAAAACCGAAGCTGCTGCTTCACGTCTGCTGCGCGCCGTGCGCTTCGCACTCGCTTACCGTGGCGGTGAAGTATTTTGACGTTACGGTTTTTTACTACAATCCGAATATCACCTCGAGGGCCGAATACGAGGAGCGAAAAGCGGAAGTAAAAAGGCTGCTTTCGGAAATGCCCGAGGCGGCAGGAGTGAAATTTTCGGAGGGGAAATGGGACACCGAAAGATTTTTGCGGCTTGCAAACGGGCTCGAAGAGGAACCCGAGGGCGGCAAAAGATGCAAGGCGTGCTACGCGCTCAGGCTCTCCGCCGCAGTGCAAGAAGCCGAAGACGGCGGATTCGATTTCGTAACGACGACTCTGACGATAAGCCCGCTCAAGAGCGCGGAAACGCTGAACGAGATAGGCTTTAGGCTGGCGGAAAAAACGAAAGTGAAGTGGCTGCCATCCGACTTCAAAAAGAACGGCGGGTACGCGCACAGCGTGGAGCTGAGCAAAGAGTACAACCTGTATCGGCAGAATTATTGCGGATGCGAATACGGCAAAATAAATCAGAACAAAGACTTTGGAGGTAAAATTTGATGGATAAAGTGTCGATTGTTTTAAAAGACGGAAGAAAAATCAATCTGGAGCTGGACAGAGCGTCCGCCCCTATCACCGTCGAAAACTTTTTAAAATTGGTGGACAACGGCTTTTATAACGGCTTGTGCTTTCACAGGGTTATAAGCGGATTTATGATTCAGGGCGGCGGCATGGTGCAGGAAAAAGGCGTGCTCATCGAAAAACGAGGCCTGAAACCTATTAAGGGCGAATTTTTGAATAACGGCTTCAAAAACGACATCAAGCACGAGCTTGGCGTCATAAGCATGGCGAGAACGAACGAGCCGAACAGCGCGACCAGTCAGTTTTTCATCTGCGCCGCAGATTGCGACTTTTTGGATAAGAACTACGCCGCATTCGGCCGTACGATCGACGCCGAAAGCAACAAAGTGGTGGTGGACATTTCCAACGTGAAAACTCATTCCTACGGCTGGTATAACGACATTCCGAACGAACCCGTGGTTATCGATCACGTCGAGAGAATATAATGAACGTAAAAACGTAATAGATAACAACAAAAAACGAGCCGAGAGGCTCGTTTTTTGTTGTTTTGTATGACGTTATTCGTCGGTTTCGGAATTTTTGATTTCGGGTTCGGCGGTCATTGCGACTGCGGCCTCGGCGGCTTCGGCTTTGCACTTTTTGTAGTAAAGCCTTCTGGCGTTAAGGTAGCAGAAGATGATGCCGACGAACAGCATAACGCTGGTGGAGGCGTTGTTGCCGAGCCCCAAAAAGATCATTGCAACGCAGATTGCTACGATGCCGACGAGCGGCAGAACCGCCATCTTCGGATATTTGACGAGATATTGCCCGCCGAGCGCGCCGAAAAGCGCAAACGCCACGATGCCGAACGCATCCGAAAGGAATACGGCTTTCGGAGAGCTCAAAAATTCGGTCAGGCCGGAAATGGCCAGAATGAACACGCCGATGCCGATGATGAGAGTGGTCACTATCGTGCTGACGGCGATGGCGATGACGCCGATGACTTCGGCTTCTTCGGTGCCGGCTTTGGCACCGGTTCTGTTCACCGCGTTGACGGCGCAAGGAACTTTGAGGTTGGAAAGGTTGCCGGTTATAAAGGAAAGATAGCAACCGTTCGCCCCGATCATCGGGCTGAAAACGACCACTTCGCCGATTGCTGTCGGAAGATAGATGAGGGCAAGAGGAATGAACACCTTGAAAAATGTTTTCCAGTCGGGCGCGCTGCCGACTATGATGCCCGTGAAGACAGGAATCATAACCATCATTATGAGAGCGGCGGCCGTCCAGATGCGACCTATCCGATGATCTTTGTCAAGTATAGTCATATTTTTATCGTTCATCTTTGGCCTCCTATCTCAAAAGAGTAAATTGCAGTAGCTTCACGAGCTCGGACGACGTTTCGGGATCCGCCGCGGCGTTTTTGTGCGTGAAGTAGCTTATGACAGCAACGATTGTCATTCCGACAATCATCGACAGGGCAAGGCTGAAGCTTTCCAGCCATTTCTGATTGCATTTTTTGACGAGCACGTCGCAGCCCCACATCGTCAGGCAGCTTACGACCACGGCGATGAGGTAGTAGTAGCTGGAAATTAAGGAGGCGGTTTGCTTTACGGACGCCATAAGGTTGCCGCCGTTTGCCTCGAGCGTCGCTTTGCTTGGGTTAAGAATGTTGGATACCGAAACCGCAAAGAAGGCGACGACCATGCCGACGAAAATGCTGGCGGTCATATATTCCTGCCATTTGCCGGAAGACGACTTTTTGCTGAGGGCGGACATTTTGCCGAAAATCTTTTTGAATGCGATAAGGCAGATGAGCGGGCCCCAGACTATACCGAAGGTCATTGCGCTTACGATGGTGACGAACTGCGTCGGAGTCATATTTTTGCTGAGCTCCGCGATGCCGCCTTCCGCCATACCTTCGGCCACCATGCTTGCGGCAAGCGTTTCGTATTGAAGCGCGCCGACGACGCTGAGACGGATTGCAGGAATAGGTATCCCCAAAAAACCGACGAGCGTTACGAGACCTATAAAAATGCCGATGGCAGGCAGTATCGTGAAGCTTACGGACGACGTTATGGCCGTCTTGATTTTTTCTTTGTCAATGTTCAAAACTTTCGCTCTTTTCAAGGCGCGCACGAGATAGAACGCCGCTTGCCCCAAAACGAACACGGCAACGCCTACGTACAGAAGATATAGCCATCCGCTGTTTACGTCGAGGCCTGCCGCAAGGTACGAAACCTTCATTTGTTGTCCCTCCAAACGTTAATAAATATATTCTAACACATAAGGGAGGCAAAGCACAACCACATTTTTCGTCAAATATATTGAAAATGCAAATAAATTATGTTATAATTTGGCTATGGACGCAAAAAACTTCGGAAAAAACCTTGAAAAGGTCAGGAAGTTTCTTTTAAAGGGCGACGACGAGATCGACGAAAAGCTTTTTGAGGAACTCAAAAAAACCACCTCCGACGAAAACGAGGAGGGGGCTTTGAGGTGCATAGAGTGCAAAAAGCTTTATCCGGAGGAATTTGCCAGAGAGTTTCACGGCAAGTGCGCCGCATGCGCGGAAAAGGAGTTTTCGGAAAAGCTGACGAAAATCGTCAAAAGCGCGTTCGCGGTGGCGATGGTGTTTTTGATCGTCGTGGCTGCAAACTATCTTTTGATAAGGCCGCTTTTAGGCGAAAAAATAGCGCCGTTTGCGGAGCATAAAATCTTCGGCAACCTGTTCAAAAATCAGTTTATATATTACGTTTTCGAGGCGTTTTCGATTATATACATAGTTACGTCGTATTTTAAGGCGCGCGGCTCGAAAGAGGACCAGAGAGTGGTGGCGGCGACGGCGGTTATGCTGTCGGTGGGGCTGCTGCTGACGGCGTTGCTGTTTAAGGGCAAAGGGCTTATGATTGCCGACTTTGTACTGCTTTTTGTGCTGCTGGCGCTGGCGTTTGCGGTGGCGTGGAGGCAGAGGGCCGAGTGGGAAAAGGTGCGCGCTTTCAAATTCGCTTCCGTCGAGCTAAATGCCAAAATGCTGAAAACCGAAGTTAAAACGGACGTTTCGGAAGATAAAACCCGAAACGCGGCGATATTAAAAATCAAAACGGACGCGGCCGCAACTGCGAAAGAGGCTTCAAAGGAGAGTAAAAAGCACTACGGCGAGCTTGTGCTTGCGGAGGGCTGTGCGGCGAGAGAAGACAAGAAATTTATCTTTGACGACTACGCCGAATTTTCAAAGGGCTGCGACGAAGCGCTTTCGGATACCGAATATCCGAAGTTCGACGACGTGGCCGCAGGCGAGGCTATTTAGCATTTTTGGGGGAGAAAAATGGATAAGTGGAGTTTCGTGCCGTTCGGGAAAGACATCAGACGAGCGGTTGAAAGAAAACGCCGAAGAAAGGAACTGGATCAAACGCGTGAAATGATCGAAGAGGGTGCGCAGAACACTCTCGTCAAGCGGCGTTTGGAAAGAAGAGCCGAAATCGACGAGGAAACGGGCAAGGTAAAACCGCGTTATGTGCAGCTTCGCGAGGAGAGCGGCTACGACTACGCCGCAAAGTGCATCAGGTGCGGCGCGCTTATGCCGATAAATTATACGCGCAGTTTTATGGGCAAGTGCGTGGACTGCGCAGAAAACAAGGAAAGGGCGGATATTCTGGAATTTCGGCAAACCATGATGAAAAGATTCGTCATCGCTTTGCTGGGCGGAGTTTTGCAGATGATAATCTGCGGATTTCTGGCAAGAGTCAAGGTGCCGTCGCTTTTTGGGTTTTTGCCGATGTACATAGAAAAATATCGCCCGCTTAAATCCGTGCTGTATTTGGTGTTCGTAGTGATGGATTTCACTCTGCTTGCCGACTTCGTGAAATCGAAAGCCTCGGCAGCGGTTGCGAAAAGACTGAACAAAGAGGTCGTTTCGCTGGGATATTTGCTGCTTCTTATCCCCGGCGACGTGGACGAATATACCGTTATATTTTTGGGATTTACGCTCCTTATCGCGATTTTGCTAAGGGTAAGAAAGTATTACAAAGTAAAGGATTACCTGAAAAAATACCGAATGGACACCGTGGCGTTTCGGGGCAGAATACTCAGAGACGACGAACAAAGAGCAAAAGAGGAGGCGGCCGGTGCGGTAACCGGAGAGAAGGCTCCCGAGGAAGGAAACGCGCCGGAGAGCGGCAATGCGCCGGAAAAAGGAAATTTGCCCGAACGTGGCGCAGCGGCAGAGGGGCAGGCGTCGTAAAACAAGATTTTTGCTCTAATCGGTTGCCAAAAAAAATATATGGTGCTATACTCTTTAAGAATCTAATATGCGAGGGACAAAAATGAAAAAGTTTTTTGGCGAATTCAAAGCCTTTATCACCCGTGGCAACGTCCTTGACATGGCCGTGGGCGTCATCGTCGGCTCCGCATTTACCGCAATAGTTACTGCGCTGTCCAACAACATCTTGAAACCTATCATCAACTGGATTCTGGCTCTGTGCCTCGGAACCGGTTCGCTGGAGGGAGTTTACACCTTCCTCAAAAAAGCATACGTCGTCGACGCAACCACCGGTATGACCACCGGCACCGTCGATCTGGCAAACTCCATTTATATCGACTGGGGTACCTTCATCAACGCCGTCATCAACTTTTTGATCATTGCGTTCGTGGTGTTCTCGATGGTTAAGCTGATAAACAAATTCAAAGAGCTGACCGACTTCACCGAAAATATGAAAAAAATCGTCCAAAAGAAACTGGACGCAGACGAAGAACTTACTTCCGTAGAAAAAGAATGGCTGGAAAAATACTCAAAAAAACATCCGAATCTTGCTCCTAAAAAAGCGGAACCCGTGGTGGAAGAAGCTCCGGCTCCGGAGGAACCTCCGAAACCTACGACGGAAGAATTGCTTACCGAAATCGTAACGATTTTGAAAACCAAATAACGGTTATCCGGAAAGGCAGGGTGTTTTGGCCTTGCCTTTTTTTTGACCGAAGCGGCGCTTTAAGATTGCAAAAAGGAACGATAAAAGTTTATGTATGAGTTTATAAAGAAAAAATTTATCAGGGATTATAAAAACGTCGCCGACAAAAACGTCAGGCTTTCCTACGGGCTTACCGCGGGCGTGTGCGGCATTTTGTCGAACCTTTTGCTGTGCGCGCTGAAGGCTGTTTTCGGCATAATATCCGGCAGCATTTCGATGGTTGCGGATGCGGTGAACAATTTGTCCGACGCGGGAAGCAGCGTGGTTACGGTGTTCGGGTTTAAGATGTCGGGGAAAAGCGCGGACGAAAAGCATCCGTTCGGCCACGCCAGATACGAATATATCACGGCGCTCGTAGTCAGCTTTATGGTGCTTGCCATAGGCTTGGTGCTGGGATACAAGGCGGTTCTTAAAATCATAACCCCTGAAAAAGTGGACGCGGGAGCGGCTACGTTTGCGGTGCTGGGGCTTGCCGTGATTGCAAAAATATGGCAGGCGGGACTTTATAAAAATTTCGGAAAGAGCATTGATAGCGAGGCGCTTCTGGCCTCTGCCGCCGACAGCAGAAACGACGTTTTGTCCACGGTCGCAGTGCTTTTGGGGCTGGTGCTTGCAAAAATATGGCCGACGGTGCCGTTCGACGCGATATTCGGCCTTGCGGTGTCGGCGCTTATAGTGGCGTCGGGCGTAAAGCTGGTGAGAGAAACGGTGGATCCGCTTTTGGGCACTCTGCCGACGAAGGAGCTGGTGGAAAAAATCAAATCGAAGGTGCTTTCATACGACGGAATTCTGGGCGTGCACGATATGGTGATTCATAACTACGGCCCCGCAAACGTTTACGTTACTCTGCACGCCGAGGTGGACGCAAAGGTGGACGTTACGGTGTCGCACGATCTGGTGGACGACATCGAGCGGGACTTTATGAAAGAGGACGGCTATTTCGTGGTCATACATATGGACCCCGTGAGATGCGATGACGAGGAAGCGTTGGCGCTTAAGGAGAAAATTTCGTCGTATCTTAAGGACAACGTGAGGGGCGACGTTACCGTTCACGACTTCAGACTGGTGAGGGGAGTTACGCACACGAACGTGCTGTTCGACGTCGTTTTACCGTACGGGTTGGATATGACCGCAGGGGACGTAGTGAAGCTTCTGGAGGGCAGCCAAATAGGCGAAGAGGGGCACAACTATTATTATATCGTGAACGTGGACAAAAGCTACGTCAAATGATTTGAAAAACAAAAAAGCACGGTTTAAGCCGTGCTTTTTTTGCGTTTAAGCGGTTATTGTGCGGATTTGGAAGCTTTCAGAAGCACCTGTTCGATGTTGTCGAAGAACACGGTTGCCGCTTCGTCGGAAAAGCCTTTCTGCGGAAGCATGGTGAGGCTGAGCTCGCTGTTGAAAGCAAATTTGAAGTAGAATTCCTTGATGAATTTGGAGGTGTCCAGATCCTTCGGCGGATTGATGAGCAGGGTGTTCATGTCTGCCTTCGGACCGCGCTGGAACACGAGAGTGAACTTAGGAAATTCCATGACGCTTTCGCCGGCAAGATATTTGTTTTTGATGGCGTTGCCGTCGATGTCGTAGGCGGAAAGCGGTTTGCTGTCCTTGAGCATATCGGTTTTCTTTTGCTGCATGACGCCGATCTGATATGCGGTGTCGATGAGGTATTCGATGACTTTAGGAGGCAGGTTCCTGAGCTCCGAGAAGCTGAACCAGATAGGGCCGGCAGGGAAGTTGCTGTCTTCGAGCGCTTTGAACACTTCGTTCAGGCGAACCGCCATGTCAGGGAAGCATTTGATGGAAACTTTGTAGGAGCCGTCTTTGCCTTCGCGGATCATGAGGAAGGATTTCATGCCATATTTGAACGTCCAGTTTATCGCGCCGCGTTTTTTGATGGTTACGACGCCTTTTTTGGTCATAACGTATTCGCAGATTTCCTGTGAAGTCATGGTCTTCTGGGCGCGCGGAGTTTTGAGAATCTCCGAAAATTCGGTGTTGCCGAGCATGTTGGTCTGAATGATGTCGAGGTCGGTTGCGCCGAGCTTGTTAAGCACGCGGATACGTTCGCTGTAGCTTTCCACTTCGGTGTAGTGCTGGCCGTCGATTTCTTCGACCTTGGTGCTGTTGTATTTGTCAAAGTTTATCGGAGTCAGGTCAACCTGTTCTTCGGGAGCCTTGTAGCTTTCAGGCAGCGGCACGAGAACGCCGGTGGAATCCTCTTCTTCTTTGCTTTCGTCGACTTTGACTTCGGTTTTTTCGGCGGTTTTTTCGGATTTTGCCGCTTTGGTCCCTCCGGACAAGCTGCCCGCTATGCCGAAAATCGCGGCAAGAACGAACGGAACGAGCGGAAGATATCCGACCACTGCTTCAGGCAGGCTTTTCAGCGCGTTTTGCAGGACGTCGGCAAGAAGGCTGTCAGGCATAATCCATACCACGCCCGCCGCGGTGAAGAGCAAAACCAAAAGACTGAAGAATGCGCCTTTTACGTTGCTTTGTTTTTTCATTATCGTATCCTCCCAAGATTGAAAACTGTCAAAACGGCCGATTTGGCCGTGCAAATTGTAGTTTCAGTATAAACTAAAATATTTTTCAAGTCAAGATTTTTCGAAAAATAATTTGCCCGCGTAACGGCCGATACGTTAAATTTGCCGCCAAAATGTGGCAAAACGGCGGGTTTTCGGAAAAAACTCCGGCCTTGCGAGTTGGACGGAGGTGTAAAAAACGGTTAAATACCGACAAAAAACCCGACAAAAAAGGAAAAACGTCAAAAAAAAGGACAAGAACTATTGCTAAGCGGTTTTGAAAATGGTATAATATTAGCTGACTAAATATATATTGCGGGCGCATGCTCGCAGGTATGAGAGGTGCTATGCAAAAATATTCCTACAAAGCGTTGACTCGGGACGGTCGCGTCGTGAAAGGTACTCTTGCCGCGACGGACGACGAAGATTTCAGCAAAGTTATTGCCGACAAGGGTTTGCAGGTCTATTGGTTCAACACTACGGGCAAGAAGGATAAATCCAAATCGAAACCTCTGGATCTCGTTACTCTGATGACGTTCTGCCGTCAGCTTTCGTCTATGCTTACGGCCGGCCTTCCGCTTTCAAAATCAATCGAAATGCTTTACGAAAGAAGCGACAAACCAAAGATGAAAAACGCTTTAGCCGCGCTTTTTGAGGGCGTTCAGAAAGGTAACTCGCTTGCCGAATCCATGATCACCATGGGCTCGACGTTCCCGTCGCTTCTTATCAGCATGATAAAATCCGGCGAAATGAGCGGTCAGCTGGAACAGACTCTGGACAGAATGGCCGTCTACTACGAAAAGCAGAGGAAGCAGGAGTCGCAGATCAAGTCCGCGCTCAGCTATCCGAAAATGCTCGGCGCGATTCTTATCATCGTTGCAGCCGCGCTCATTCAGTTCATTTTGCCGAAGATGGTCGCGGTGCTTCCGGAGGGAACGGCGGTTCCTAAAATCACCCAGTTTTTGCTTGATATCAAAAACTTCGTGGTGAAAAACTTCTTTATCATCATCGCGTTCGTCATGCTTGTTTACGTTATGCTGCCGATTTTGAGGAGAAGCCCGAAAATCGACTTGTTTTTGGAACAGCTTAAACTTAAGCTTCCTGCAGTCGGAAGCATGAACCGCATGATTTACACCTCGCGCTTTGCGTCCAACCTGTCCACGCTGTGCGCTTCGGGCGTGCATCTTCTGGAAGCTATCTCGATGAGCAGCGAAATGGTGGGCAACCGTTACGTTCAGAAGCAGCTGGAGAGCAGTATAGAAGCTATCCGCCGCGGCGAATCCATTTCAGCCTCGCTCCAGAACGTCGACGGCTTCGATCCGATGCTTATGACGATGATATTCGTCGGCGAAGAATCCGGCTCGCTGGAAGACATTCTGGATCAGACCGCAAACTACTTCGAAGGCGAAGCGGCGGAAGCGATTAAGGGTATGACGTCGCTTATCAACCCTGCGATGACGGTTATTATGGCTGTGGTCATCGGCGTGGTGCTTATCGGCATACTGGCTCCTGAATTCGCACTGTACAATGCGTATTAAGAGGGCGAAACAACGGAAATTTATGATTAAGGAATAAAAGATTATGATTAATTTTTACTTAAACAGCGACAAGCTGAAAGCCATCTCCGCGACGGCCTCGGCGAAGAAAATCAGAGTGAACAGAATTTACGATCTGGATTTTCCTAACGAGTTCCTCAGCGAACCCGACGCCGACAAGCTTAACGTCAAACTCACCGAAGCTATGCTTAACATCATCAGAGCGGGCGATATCAAAACTCACAGCGCCGGCTTCGTTATCGACGACAGCAAAATAAGCTTCAGAGAAATGATTTTGCCGCAGGGCAAGCCGTTGCAACTAGCTCCGATCATCAAGTCGGAACTTTTCAACGACCCTCGCCAAGCGGAAAGGAACACCGTCGATTACGTGGAAATCGAACGCGACATCAACGAAGATCATCAGAACAGAGTGATGGTTACGTATCTCGAAAACTCCATAATCGACAACATCAAAAAATGCGGCAAGGACGTCAGCATAAATATCACTTCGCTGGACATTCAGCAGAACGCGTTGTCCAAGCTCGTTTGGTTTATGCGCGATATGCTGCCGGAAAATTTCATGCTGGTGGACTATCACATCACTTACGCGACCACCTATCTCTTCCTCAAACATAAGCACGAATTCAGCATGACGAAATCCATTTTCAGCGTGCCGAGCGAAGGCTTTGCCAACGAAACCGCATTTTTCATCAACGACTTTTCCGTGCAGATTTCCGACGCGCTCAGCTTCTTTATGAGCCGTTACGAAGGCGTGCATTTCGACACCGTTTACCTTACGGGAAGCACCTTCCTTCTGGAACCTTGCATCAGTCACATCGCAGGTCTTTTGAACACCAACATCCAGATTTTGCCTAAACCGGACAGCGTGGAAGGCGTTGCTTTGCACGAATTCAACGATTTCAGCGGTCTCATCGGCAGCTTGATAAGGAGGTAAGTTTATGGAATTCAAACTTACGGGCGGTTCGGGCGCTCCGAAAAAAGAAAAGAAAGAAAAAGTCGCCAAAAAGAAAGGGCCGGGCTTTTTCGACAAGCTTACGATGAAGCCGAAAAACGACGTCAACTTCATCGTCAGCCAGAAACTGGGACAAAAACAGAACCAGTCCACTTCCGTGGAATTCTTTATGGTTGTGGCGTGCATCGTTCTGTTCGTCGTGTTCGGCTATATGTACTTTAACATCTACACCGAAAACCTCGACCTCAGAAACAAAATTATCGCTATCTACGGCGACGACGCGTATATCGTCAACTCCGACGGCAAAAAAATCGAGCCTAACCCTAACGCGGCCGACTTCGATCCGTCCGAAAATGCCAGCCTGTCCACCAACAAACTGGCTTACTACAAAAAGAACGCGGACGTCGAAATGTACACGGCTCTGAAAGCGCAGCTGGAAAGTTTGCTCGCCGAAATCGAAACCCTCAAAAGAGCGAACGAAGAAGCTAACTCGAACGTCGAACTGACGAAAGAGCATCTTCGCATAATCTATACGGCGGCGGACACCGCGCAAGTTACCGTGAACGGACTTACCGTTTCCGGCGAAACCGTTACCGTCAACTGCACGGCGGCGGAATTTGCGTATATCCAAAACTACATCGACATCTTCCGCGCTTCCGGCGTAACGAATCTGGGACTTTCCGGAAAAAGCTGGTTCGAGTATATCGACATGCCGTTCAACGTGCCTGAAGGCGCAGAAGGCATCACCGTGGACATCACGCTCAGAATGAAGAGCGTCAACGTCAACGACTTTGCAAAACAACAGGTGGAAAACACCCACGCCGAAGCCGTGAAAATCGGCGAAGCCATCAAAGAGCTTTCCGATTCCAAAAACGCAAACGCAGTGAAAACTCCTGCCGCTATCATGCAGGCGCTCAGAAACCTCGGATATGAAATCATCACCGTGGGCGACGAGTTCGGCACGATCGCAGGTTCCTACAGCTCCTATAAGCTTCACTTCACCGCCTCCGGCACACTTACCGAAAGCGTGGTTACCGTCGAATCCTCCGACACCGGCGCGAAAGGCGACGACGCAATCAAGGTGGTTGTGAACGGCCGCATCAACGCGGAACAACGCGTGGCTCTCGTCAGGGCAGAAGCAGAAAACGTAAAAGCTGTTATAGACGACGCCGTTTTCAAAAAAATCTACACCGAAGCGGGCATCAAACAATATCTGCGCAGCAACTTCTTCACAGTGGAAGGCAGCAAAATAACGGGCCTTTATTCCGACTACGACGTCGTTTACACCGCTCCTACCGCAGAAGTCGGCGGCGGCGTTAAGATCGAAAGCCGCGACGAAGGCGCAAAAGGCGACGCGGCGCTTGTGGCAGTCGTATCCGACAAAATAGATTCCGCCACGGCAAGGACGATGGCTACTTTGGAATCCGAAGAAATCCGCAACGCGCTTCTGGACATTGCCGACCTCGGTATAACGGGAGAAGCGGAAATTATCGAAAAACTTGCTTTGCAATACTTCTACAAGCTGAACGCGAAAGTCATTTCCGGCAGCTTCGGCGAATATACCTTGACTTACGCCGCGGCGACGAACACTCAAAAATGCGAAATCACCGTTTCTTCGAACGTCGAGGGCGTTGAGGAAATCAAGGCGGTTATCAGAAACAAGCTCAGCCCTAAAGAGATAAAAGAAATTCTGTTCGACGAGCTTTCCGACATCAGGGCGTTCGTGCTGGACACCATCGCTTCGGGAGTTACCTCGCCTGACGATATAAGAGCGGCGCTCAGAAGCTACGTGGAAGCCGATCCGAGGTTCGGATTCAGCACCGAAGAAGGGCTGGAGAACGTTATAGTCGGCAAATTCGGCTGCCTGTACGACGTGGCTTTGACGGTTGACGAAAGCGGAAACTATCTGCTGACTTCCACCGTTTACAAGGATTCGTCCTACTATAAAGCGCACAGCGCGTACTTCCCGTCGGCTAAAAACGAATTGACGGCAGACTACATCGCAATGATTCCTGTCATCAACGACCTAAAAGAGCTTGGCAACAAGGTTGCCGACATCATGAGAAGCGGCGTTACCGACAGTAAGCAAATTGCTTTGGCCCTTGCAGGGCAGTACGAAGGCGCAGTCGCCGAAAACAACGTTGTTACAATAGGCGGCGTCAAGTATTCCGTCGGCATCGTTTCCGTCAACAATGAAGGCCACAACATCACCTTCACCCTGGAAGCGTTTGAAATTCAAAGCGAGGGCGGCTACAACAGGCTTACCCAAACCGTTACCGTTGAATAGGAGGTAAATATGAATTTAAGTAAGAAAGAGAAAATTCTTATCATGCTTTTGGTTGTCGTTATGGTCGGCGGCGGATTCTATATGTACATTTACTCGCCTAAGGACAAAGAACTTGCAGCCAACAAGGAATACTTCAAAACCGCAGACAAGGACCTGAAAGAGGCGGAATCCACCTACAATCTGGTCAGCGGCGTCGGCGGCATAAACGACATCAACAAACAAATCACCGAGCAGACAAAGATTCGCGACAGCTATCTCACCACCGGCGGCCAAGCCTCCGACGGCAAAAATCTGTTCTGGACGGAAACCGATTATCCGACCAACTACCGCACTTTGGACTACCTCAGAAACACGTACCTTCCGGAACTTGGCATCAGCCTGAACGAAGGTTGCAATGTTTCCATCACCGTTTTTCAGGACAACCAGACCGGCGTTACAAAGTACGCAATGTACACCGTTTCGGACTACGTTTGCTACAACGGTATGAGCAGACTGGAGGAATTTGTGGACGCGGTTGACGCGGAAATGAGCCTTACGCTCGTCAACATCTCCGTCGCTTCCGTAGAAGGCGACGAAGTGGCGCTCACCGGCTCCTTGACCTTGAGAGTGGAAATCGCAACGAGAAGCTGACGTTAAAATCGAAAGCGAGGCGTTTTGCCTCGCTTTTTTGTTTGCCGCCCGAGATAAACGGAAACGGCGCGGCCTTGACTTAATTATCGGTTTATTGTATAATATACTTAATTATTTAATAGAGGACAAATTATGGACTGGTTATACGCAATTTTGTCGGCGGCGTTCGGCCTCGTGGTGGGCAGCTTTCTGAACGTCGTCATCTACAGACTTCCGGTGAAGGGCAAGTTTTTCGAGAAATCGCGCTCCTACTGCCCGAAGTGCGGAGCAGAGCTTAAGTGGTATCACAACATACCCGTTTTCAGCTACGTTTTTTTGAGAGGACGCTGCGCTTTTTGCAAGGAGAAAATCAGTCCGAGGTATCCTTTGGTGGAGCTTCTGAACGCGGGGCTTTGGGTGGCGAACTATTTCGTTTTCGGCCTGAGCTGGAACCTTCTTATATGGGACGTGGCGGTTTCGGCGCTGGTGGCCATGGCGTTTGTGGACATTGACACCAAAGAGATTTTGTATACGTTTATGATTGTTATCGCGCTGTGCGGAGCGGCAAGCTTTTTCGTGCCGCAGGAAGTGCCCGTCGTGTGGTGGGAGAGGCTTCTGGGCATGGCGGTTGTCAGCGTGCCGATGCTTATCCTTGCGCTTATAACGGGCGGTATGGGCGGCGGCGACGTGAAACTTTACGTTGCGATAGGTCTGCTTTTGGGGTGGAAACTGACGCTTGTTTCCGTGCTTATTGCGATTGTTCTCGGCGGCATAGGGGCGGTTTTGCTGATAGTTTTGAAGAAGGCGAAAAAGGGCAGCGAGATGCCGTTCGGGCCTTATATCGCGCTCGGAGTTATCCTTGCGGGATATTTCGGAAACGACCTTATAGCATGGTATTTGTCGGCGATGGGCTTTTAGGCCGAAACGAAAAAAAACTGAACTTAAATGTAAATTTGGCCGTATATGCGAAAAAAACGGTTTCAAATTCGGCCGTAAGGCGCAAGGTGGCTGTCAAAAATTATTGACAGCACTTTTCGTTTAATATATAATTAAATAGTTAAGTACTGTTTTCAAATTGACCGGAAATTTTTTATTCTACATATCGGCGGGCAGTTTTCTTCCGCCGGCGGGAGGCTCAGATGGCAAGAAATCAATCCATAAACGAAATTTTGTTGCAGAAAAACTTCGTCACCCAAGCGCAACTCGACGACGCCGTCAGGTGGCAGCGCACTCACCCTAACGAGAAAATCGCAGACATTCTTATGTCCCGCGGTATCGTGGACGAATATCAGGTTTTAAGGTGCTACGCCGAGGCTTTGGGGCTTAGGTTTTTGGAGAACGAAATCGTTGTTCTGCGCCCTGAAATTCTCAAAACCATTCCGGAGGCAGTCGTCAAAAAGCACGGCGTTATGCCTATGGAAGTCAGGGGCAACAAAATTATCATTGCCGTTTCCGACCCTCACGACATGGCGGCCACCGAAGACATCAAGATGGTTTCCAAAAAGGACGTCGAAATCGTCCTTTGCACGAAGCAGAACATCGAAAACGCCATTGAAAAATACTACACCAACGCGGGCAGCTTCTTCATTTCCGACGACGCCGCGCAAAAAACCATTCAATCGGTTTCGGCTGAAACGCAAAAGAAAATGTCCGAAATCGAAAGCCGCGTTGACAACACCCCTGTCGTTAAGCTCATCAACAGCTTGGTTCAGCA
>HF988635.1:148282-149471 GCA_000434675.1 Faecalibacterium sp. CAG:1138
AAAGCTTGTTTCGGCAGGCCTACGCAAGGCAGGCTTCCGATATTCACATCGAGCCGTTTGCGGAGCAGGTGCTCGTTCGTATGCGTATCGACGGCGACCTGGTGGAAGTTATGCGTATGGGCATCGAGAGCCACAGCGCAATCGTTTCCCGCGTGAAGATTCTGTCGGGCATCAACATTGCGGAAAAACGTATCCCGCAGGACGGTCGTTTCGACTACGACGTGGACGGCATCAAAGTGGATATGCGTGTCAGCACGCTTCCGACCGTTTACGGCGAAAAAGTCAACATGCGTCTTCTGGCAACGGGCGAGGCAAAGTCCATTCGCCTCAACGAGCTGGGTATGAAACCGGCGCTTCTGAAGGAATTTGAAAAACAAATCCACGCGCCGAACGGCATCATTCTGGTTACAGGCCCTACGGGTTCGGGTAAATCCACCACGCTTTACGCGGTTCTTGCCGAGCTCAACCAGCCTAACGTCAACATCACCACCGTCGAAGACCCTGTCGAAAAACAGATTTTCGGCGTAAACCAGGTGCAGACCAACGCAAAAGCCGGCCTCACCTTCGCGGCAGGCCTCAGAAGTATTTTGCGTCAGGACCCGGACATTGTCATGATCGGTGAAATTCGTGACGAGGAAACCGGCTCCATAGCCATCCGCGCCGCTATCACCGGCCACTTGGTTTTGTCAACGCTCCACACCAACGACTCCGTTTCGTCAATCGTGCGTCTGGTGGACATCGGCATCCCTAACTACATGGTCGCTTCCGCCGTCAACTGCGTTATCGCGCAGAGGCTCGTTCGTAAGCTCTGCCCGGACTGCAAGGTGAAAAGGGAAATCCGCCCTGAAGAAGCCGCCGCTTTGAATCGCGACAACATCAAATACGTTTACGATGCAAAAGGTTGCCCTCGCTGCGGCAACACCGGCTACAAAGGCCGTACCGCTATCTACGAACTTGTCGAACTTACCCCTGAAATCAGGCAAATGGTCACCAAAAACGCCACCACCGAGGAGCTCAGGGACTTCGCGCACAAAAAAGGCTTCACGTTTTTGGCGGACAGCTGCGCCGAGTACATCGAAGAAGGCGTGACGAGCATGTCCGAGTTCTACAGATTGATTTTCAGCATTTAAGGAAAGCCTCTCTCCGAGAAGGGAGCAGAGAAAGCCTTCTCCTGTGGGGAAGGTGGCGC
>HF988636.1 GCA_000434675.1 Faecalibacterium sp. CAG:1138
GTGCCGATAGAAAACGATAGAAAGAAACGGCTCGGCTCAATTCGTGCCAAAATAGATCAAATCAGACGCTCAAAATTGTCTGCAGCCGAAAAAGACAAACAAATCGATGCTTTAAACGGTGAAGAATCGGCATTAAATGACGAATATGATAAGCGTATAGAAACAGCGAAGGCACAGGTATCTTTGCGCGACTTTTATATTCGTCGCAATACGGCACTTATCGAGAAAAAGCAAAAAAGTTTGGCAATACGCTGTCAGGAGGAACTCGATAAACTTAAAAAGGAAAAGAAAAATCAATTAGAATTTCAATATATAGAGAGTATTGATTCCGAGAAAACCGAAATAAAGAAGGTCCTACTTCAAAAATTAAACGAAGATAAGGCTGATAAAATCGAGAACGAAACGATACGCCGTTATCAGATTTACTTCCGTCCGCAAGATATCACGGACAAAGTAAAAGAAATCGAAAAGCAAATCGAGGAAATAGCGCCGAGGTATCTTACTTACGATAATCGTGCGGAAAAAGCGAAAATAGACAGGCAAGAAAAGGCGTTGACTTCTATTCGGGGCGGGTACGTTAAAAATCCGTTCTTGCCGACGTATCTTTTTTCGCCCGAAACGCTTGCGCAGTCTTCCGTAGAAGATATCAAAGATCCCGAGTGGTGTCTTGAAAGTTTGAACGACAGACAAAAACTTGCCGTAAAACGCGCGCTTCAAAGCGAAAGTATATTTTTGTTGCAAGGTCCTCCGGGAACGGGAAAAACACAGGTTATAGCCGAGATTACGGCGCAACTGACGAAACGCGGTAAGAAAGTTTTAATATCTTCCGAAACACATAAGGCAATCGACAACGTATTTGACAGATTGCCTAAAATCCCCGAAATACGTCCGCTTCGTCTTATTCCGTCGCAAAACGGTAAAGAAACGAATTACAGTCCCGAAAGGCTTGTAGACAATTTCTATATCAATATTTGCGGAAACCTTGAAAAGCAAGTAGCAAGATACGACAATTACAAAGAAACGAGAGAAGAATTCGATTCGACGATGAAATCTCTTCGCCTCGATTACGATCGCCTTTTGAAATTGCAACGGGAGAATGCAGATACGGAAAGAAAGCGGAACAATTTGCTTTCAGAAATAAACCGTTTAACTGGAGAAAACGAAGTTTTAAGAGAAAAACTTCTTGCCGCAAAAGAAGATACCGAAAAGTATACGAGAACGCTTAAATACGTCGAATCGTATCGTTTTTCGGGCGAAGGCGCAGATAGCAACGTATTGGATAAATACGCCGAACAAGTAGAACGCCTGTTAAAGTGCTTTGCTTGTTTTGAAGAGGTAACGCTCGATAAGGTTGCCGAGCTTGTTAATGCCGATATTAAGACAATAAACAAAGAATTAGAGCGTTTTTTGAGCGAAGACGCGATTGTGGAGTTAAAAAATCGCCAGCGTGCTTTGCGAAACGTTTTGAGCGGTTTGCGAGATCCCGATACGGACGAAGCACCGAATGAAGAAAATTCTAATTACGAAGAGTATAAAAAGAATCAAAGCGAGTTGATTGCCGTAGGCAAAAAGATTAAAGAATACGAAAATAATTCGGAGTTCGATATTGCCGAAAGCGTGATTTACTTTCTTGTTCCGGAAATTACGGGGGCAAAGGAAATATTGAAGCAATTGCCTTCCGAACTTGCGCAATTCAAGGTAAAACTTGCCGATATTGTAAACGCACAGATAAATATAATCGAATCCGCAATCAATGGCGATATAGACAACGAAAACGCTATATCCGATGAAATAAACGTGCTAAAAATCCAGATAAGCGAGAAAAAACGTTTATATGAAGAACTCGGAGAAAATCCCGGAATTGAGGAATACGGCGAATTAAGTTCAGGACTAAAACAAAAGATTACGAGATTTTTCAGAGATTTCGGAATTGTCAGGGAATACGATTCGGACAATCTTGAAACGGCGTTCGATATAATCAATGAAGAGTGGAACAGGCTTGAAACCGAGTATAATGCTTCGTCTGCTGAAAATAAGATAAAAATTCCGATGTATAAGGATATTGTAAAATACTTATCGCAGGAAGATATTTTAGAGGAAGACAGAGCCGCATATACGAGAGAACTTTACAATTCGGCAAACGTATTCGGTATTACCTGCACAAGCCGCGATAGATTTACGCCGTCGCAACTTGCCGAACTCGGTAAATACGGAATCGAATCGGTAGATATCAGAACGCAAGGTATAGATGTTGTAATCGTAGACGAAGTGTCGAAGTCGTCTTTTCTCGATTTGCTGATACCTATTTTATATGGCAAGACGGTTATTCTTGTCGGCGACCATCGTCAACTTCCGCCTATGTATGATTTGCGGCATATGCGGGGAGATGATTTCGACGGACTCGACGAAGAAAAAATCACAAAGGAAATCAACGACGGATATACAAAGCTCTATGAAGAATGTTTCTTCAAAACGCTGTATGAGAAAGTTCCGAGCGATTTCAGAGTAATGCTTAATAAGCAATACCGTTGCCACAGCCACATTATGGAAGTGTTCAATCATTTCTACGGCGGTAACGGTAAAGGGCTTGTTGTAGGTAAAAAACAACAAGATGACGAAAAAGAGCATAATCTTACCGTAAAAATCAACGGAAATACCGTTATCGATCCCAAACGGCACATATATTTTGTGGATTGCGACCAAAAAGAATCGAGCGCATTCGAAGGCAGTACGTCCAAAATCAACGAGCAGGAAGCGCAGGTTGCGATAACGCTATTAAAGGAACTCGACAAAGCGGCGAAGGGCTTGTTTCCGAACATAAAATTATCGTTGATCCGTCAAGGAAAATCGACGAAAGACCGAGCGCGTGTATTATTTGTACATATGGCGATCAGGCGGGACTAATAAAAAAGAAACGTAAAGGCTATCAATTCACGGGCTTTTCGGGTAAACCGGACGAAAAACTTGTTATCAGTACCGTTGACGATTTCCAAGGCGATGAAAGGGATATCATTATCGTTTCGATGGTAAGAAATCCGAGCGGCGCGAGGTATGATGCGGAATTTATCAAAAAATTCGAGCGTATCAACGTTGCCTTATCAAGAGCGAGAAAACTTTTGATTATTGTCGGCTCGAAAAAGTTTTTATCGGAAGCGGGCATAATCGACCTTCCCGATCTCGAAGGCGATCACAGTCGCGATAAAATCAACTTCCCCGTATACAGAGAAATTATCGACACGATAAACTTCCGCGGAAGAATACTTACGGCTAAAGATATTTTAGGAGAGTAAAATGGAAGAGAAAAGTTTGTTAAAATTCACTACGGCTATTCCGTTTCCGCTACTCGTCTATAAAGTAAACGTGCGATATAACGAGGTAAGGAAGGCGTCGGGCGTTGCATATATTCTGCTCGACGTAATCGAAAAGACTGCGGGTTCGGAAGACAAAATATGCGACGTGCTTCTTAAATTCGGTATTCCGAGAGATTTGCACTATATTTTCGGAAAAGAAATATCAAATCTTATCGGTACCGAAATACTCTCTTACGATTACGATCCGTCGCATTTTATGAATCCGAAATATTTTTCGGAAATCAGAGTAAAAGACGTTTCGCTTACCGCGAAAGGCAGAAAAATGTTCCGTGAAGGCGCGATTCCCACAGGCGAAGAAAAAGTAAAGACGAAAGATATTTTTTATAGCCCCGTAACGCGGAAATTCGACGTGAGTTATTCGCTTCCTTATACCTCTCTCGATTCGTCTGTTCTTTACGAAGATATCGAAAGGTTTTTAGGAAAAACGATAGATATAAGCGGGCTTAAAGATTATATCGAAGCGAATCCGACAAAAGTGGGACTAAAAGCCGAAGAACGCGTTGTCGAAGTTGAAATACCCGAGGTCGGAGAAGAAAAACAAGTCAGAAAAGAGGACGGAACGCAAGTTATAATAAACAAAAGCGGCGTTGTATTTTCGTTCGATACGTCGGACGAAAACGCATATTTTAACAAGTGGTATTCATCCGCATTTATGACGAAATGCTTGCTTGCCAAAGAAAAGTATAAGTTTGTGGACGCGCTTAAAAATGCGGTAGACGTGCCGACGGTGTTACTTTCCGAGCTTACCGACATCGAGGGCGCATATATCCCGAACGACGTATCCAAGCAGGCGAAACGACCT
>HF988637.1:0-4726 GCA_000434675.1 Faecalibacterium sp. CAG:1138
TGCTTTTTTTGGTGCCGGTGGCCGGACTCGTAAGGAATGTCAGGCCGACGCTTCGGCTGACTGACGGAATAGCGAGAGCGTAGCGAAGCGTCAGCGGCACGCGCGTGCCAAACGGCTTTGCCGTTTTTGCAAACTTGTTTGCAATGTTCGGGAGCAAAGGATAGTTTCTTTGCGGTGGCCGGGGCTGCTCGGCATTGTAATATGGTCGCTCGACTATGTAACGTTACGCTTTGTTTACTATATTATACGCATTGCATACCGCAAGAAAACGCAAGCGTTTTCCGAACACTTTTCCCGCTGGGAAAAGTTGTTCTCCCCGGTAAACCGAAACAAAAAAAGCAAGTTCCTTTGAACTTGCTTTTTTTGGTGCCGGTGGCCGGACTCGAACCGGCACGCTGTCACCAGCGGGGGATTTTGAGTCCCCTACGTCTGCCAATTCCATCACACCGGCATTTGATGCTTTTATATAATAGCACAAGTTTTTTTCAAACGCAAGCAAAATAAATAGGTGGCCGCGATTTTTCTTGCTTTTTTTCGGGTATAGATATATAATATACTATGTATAGATATATATTGTTTCGGAGGCTTTTTATGAACATTTGGCACGACTGCAACCCCGACCGCATCAAAAAGGACGACTTTTTGGCGTGCATCGAAATCCCTAAGGGCAGCAAAAACAAGTACGAAATGGACAAGGAAACGGGACTTTTGATTTTGGACCGTATCCTTTACACGTCCACGCACTATCCTGCAAACTACGGCTTTTTGCCGCGTACGTACAGCGACGACGGGGATCCGTTGGACGTCTTTGTGCTGTGCAGCGAGGTTATAAGTTCGATGAGCCTCGTCAGGTGCTATCCTATCGGCGCTATCAGCATGCAGGACGAGGGCATGGTTGACCATAAGATCATCGCCATTCCGTTTAAGGACCCGATGTGGAACTCATACAAGCACATCGCCGAGCTGCCGCCGCACATCATGCAGGAAATGGTTCACTTTCTGAACGTCTATAAGCAGCTGGAATACAAAAATACCACCGCGCTGGACGTTTTCGATCGCCAGACCGCAGAGGACATCATAGAGCAAAACATCATAGCTTACAAAGAAAAATTTGCGAAATAGAACAAAGAGGAAGAAATATGTTTGACATCATTGTTGTCGGTGGCGGCGTGGTGGGTTGCGCCGTTTTGGACAAGCTTGCAATGAAAGGATTCAGCTGCGCGCTTCTGGAAGCGGACGACGACGTCGCCGTGGGTGCTTCGAGGGCTAACAGCGGCATAGTGCACGCCGGCTACGACGCCGTCCCCGGCACGAAAAAAGCAAAATACAACGTTCGCGGCGCATATCTTATGCCGAGCCTTGCGAAAGAACTGGACGTTCCGTATAAGAACACAGGAAGTTTGGTCGTTGCGGGCGAAAACGGCATGGCGGGACTTGAGGAACTTATGGTCAGGGCCGCCGAAAACGGAGTGCAGGCGGAAATTTTGGACAGAGAAGCGATTTTGAAAATCGAACCGAACGTTTCGGACGCGGTTCGTTTTGCGCTGTACGCGCCGACTGCGGGAATAATTTCACCTTATAAGCTGACTATTGCGTTGGCGGATCGCGCGGCAACAAACGGCGCAAAGGTCTTTTTGAACCGAAAGGTCGTTAAAATCGAGAAAGCGGACGGCAAGTTCGTGCTCGAAACGGAGTCGGGCGAAAAGTTTGAGGCGAAAATGGTTGTCAACTCGGCAGGCGCAGGCGCGGCGGATATTTCAGACCTCGCAGGGGCGGAGCACTTCGACGTAGCTTTTGCAAGAGGCGACTATTTCGTGCTGGACGTTACCGAAGGTAAAAACGTCAGCACCGTCATCTTCCCGCTGCCGGATGAAAAGGGCAAAGGTATTTTGGTTGCGCCTACCGCAGACGGCAACGTCATCTACGGACCGACTTCCATTAAAGAACAGATTCCGTCCACCGACGTAACCTCGGAAGGGCTGGACGCCATAAGAAAGGGCGTCGAAAAAACCTATAAATGCCCGAACTACAGAAAAGTCATCAGGCTGTTTGCCGGAGTAAGGGCTATCTGCGGCGACGACTTCGTTATGGAAGAAAGCAAAAAGGTGAACAATTTCGTCAACCTCGTGGGCATTTGCTCGCCGGGACTTTCCTCCGCGCCTGCCATCGCCGAATGGGTGGAATCGGTGGCGGAGCAAAAAGGCTTTGCTAAAAATACCATTGAGAAAACCGTGAAACTCAATCATAACCGCCTCAAAGAGCTACCTGAGGACAAAATCAACGAACTCGTCAAGGCGGATTCAAGATACGGCAGAATCATTTGCCGCTGTGAAAAAATCACCGAGGGCGAAATCGTCGAAGCTATACACGCTCCCGTCCCGGCTACCACCGTCGACGCCGTCAAGCGCCGCGTAAGAGCGGGTATGGGCAGATGTCAGGGCGGCTTCTGCGCGCCGAGAGTTATGGAAATTCTCGCAAGAGAGCTGAATATCCCGGTTACCGAAGTCAAAAAAGGCGGCAAAAACAGCTTTATCGCCATAGGAAAAATCAAGGAGGACTAACGCTGTGCAAAATAAATACGACGTCATCGTCATCGGCGGAGGTCCTGCCGGTATGGCTGCCGCGCTCGCAGCTTCGAAACAGGGCGCTAAAGTGCTTATTCTCGAAAGAGATTACCGCCTCGGCGGAATCCTCAATCAGTGCATACATAACGGCTTCGGCTTGCATTACTTCAAAACCGAATTGACAGGCCCCGAATACGCTTACAGGTTCAGATCCGAGGTCGAAAAGGACCGGAACGTCGAAGTGGTGCTTGAAGCTATGGTGCTTTCGGTTACGCCTGACAAAAAGGTTACGGCTATCTGCCCGTCGAGAGGACTGTTTACCGCAGAGGGCGGCGCAGTGGTGCTCGCAATGGGCTGCAGAGAAAGAACCGCCGGCGCTATTCAGATGCCGGGATCCAGACCTGCCGGCATCTACACCGCAGGCATGGCTCAGCGCATTATGAACATCGAAGGCTATAAGGTCGGCAAAAAAGTGGTTATTCTGGGCAGCGGCGACATCGGACTTATTATGGCGCGCCGTATGACGTACGAAGGCGCAAAAGTGCTGAAGGTTCTTGAGTTGATGCCGTATTCGAGCGGCCTCAAACGCAACATCGTGCAATGTTTAAGCGACTACGACATTCCTTTGGAATTCAACCGCACCGTTACTCGCGTGATCGGAAAAACCAGACTCGAAGGCCTTTACTATGCGCCCGTCGAGAACGGCAAACCGAACCTCGAGAAAGAACAGTTCATCGAATGCGACACGCTGCTCCTGTCGGTAGGGCTTATCCCTGAAAACGATTTGGTTCAGGACGTGGGCATCGATTTTGACCACATTACCTCCGGCGCAGTCGTGGACGAACACAGACAGACCTCCGTCGAGGGCATTTTCGCTTGCGGAAACGTTCTGCACGTTCACGATCTGGTGGACAACGTCAGCATGGAAGCGGAAATCGCAGGCGAGAGCGCCGCAAAATACGCTTTGGGAAATCTCCAAAAAACCGCTTACGTCAAGGTCGGCACCGAAAACGGAGTGCGTTACGCGCTTCCGCAAAAGATCGGCACGGGCGAAGGAAAGGTCAAAATTTACTTCAGAGTGGGCGCCGTGTATAAAAACGTTCGTCTGAACGTCAGGTGCGGCGACAAAATCATTTACACGAGAAAATGTCAGATTCTGGCTCCCGGCGAAATGGGAAGCGTTGAAATCGACAAAAAGGACGTTACGGGCGACGTTACCGTAGGTTTGGAGGCGTAGTATGGAATTTACTTGCATAATGTGCCCGATGGGTTGCAGTCTGAAGGTGGAAAAAACGGGCGACGAAGTCGTCGTAACCGGAAATACCTGCAAGCGCGGAGAAATGTACGGCAAACAGGAATTCGTCGCGCCTAAACGCGTGGTTACCAGCCTCGTCAGAATCGCGGGCGGCGGAGTGGTCAGCGTGAAAACTTCAGACCTCGTGGACAAAAACCGCATTTTCGACGTTTTGGATTTGCTGAAAACCGTGGAAGTTAAGAAACCGATTCACATCGGCGACGTTATCGTAAAAGACGCTCTTAAAACGGGCGTGGACGTGGTTGCGACGGGCGAAAAACTTTAAGGTGAAACTTGAACTGAAAAACAAAAGAGGAGAAAGGCTTTTCAACAAAAGACCCGCCGTGCTGGCGTACGCGTTTCTGGCTGCGGGTATATGGGCGGCAAGCGCCGCGCTGTGGAACTATAGGGCAAGAACGATTATGGCTTTGGTCGCGCTCGTTGTTTCTGCGGCAATGCTTGCGCTGAAAAAGAAAGGACTTGCAGTGCTTTGCGGCTTCTTTCTTCTCGGCGAACTGCTGTTTGCGGGGACTGCGGACGTGTACGAATCCAGAACCTTCGACGCCGAAGGCGCGGAAGTTGCCGCAAGGATTGTGAGCGATTACGATATGGCGCAGTCGCGCTATCACTACGTTGCCGACAACGTTTACGTGAACGGCAAAAAGGTGAAGGGCAAAATCGTCGTTTCATATACGGAAGGCAATCTGCCGCTCGGCGCGGTGGTGAAATTTTCCGCAGACGTGAAAAGCCGTAAATTTTCGACGCACTGGAATTCGGTGAACAATTTCAGGAAGAAGGAATATTATTCCGCAACCACCGACAGCGTGGAAATTGCGGAAATAACGTCCGTGCCGATTTACGACAAGAT
>HF988637.1:4738-104104 GCA_000434675.1 Faecalibacterium sp. CAG:1138
ATTTTACAAAAAGAGGCTTTGCGAAATCAAAAAAATTCTTCCCACGACGCTGAGGAGCGATACGGCGGACATTATAACGCCGCTTCTTCTGGGCGACACCAGAGTGATAAACGACAATCTGCGCCACGACGTGAGCGCGGCGGGACTTGCGCACTTGTTTGCGGTGTCCGGTTTGCATATCGGATTTCTGGCGGGCGTCGTCAGCTGGGTGATGAAGAAGCTCAGAACAGGGTACCTTACGAACGTTCTGGTTACGAACGCCGTTCTTCTGTTTTACGCAGGATTATGCTGCTGGTCGTCTTCGATAATAAGAGCAATCGTGATGTTCGACGTTTATGCGGTGGGGAAGCTTATGGGAGTAAAAAACGATCCGCTGTCGTCACTTGCGGTGGCAGGCATAGTGGTGCTGACGTTATTTCCCGAAGATCTGCTGAGAGTTGGGTATCACATGTCGATGCTGGCAGTTGCGGGATTGTGCTTTTACACGAGAGGAAAAAAAGTCAAAAAGCGTAATCCGTTTGCGGAAACACTTTCGACGAGCCTTGCCGTCAACGTTACTATGTTTCCGGTGATTGCCTCCGCGTTTTCGAAGGTGTCGCCGCTGGGGATAGTGTCAAACGTGCTGATTTTGCCGATTGCGTCGTTTATGTACGTATTTGTCTTTGTAAACAGCTTTTTGGTGCTGCTGATGCCGTTTCTGCGGCCGACGCTTTATCTCAGCGCGCTGGCGGTTATGCCGATAAAGATTTTGGTGGCGATCGTCGGACAGCTTAATTTTGGGCAGATTGCCGTGCCCGCGTTCGGATACGGAATGGCGCTGTATTATCTGGGCATTGCGGTCGGAAGCAGATTTTTGAACGTGAGCAAAAAAGTTAAAATGCCGACTGCGGCGGCGATGATAGTTTCGTCGCTTTTGGTGGCGGTTTTGACTTAGATTTTAGAATATTTTAAGGTAAGTAAACTATGATTAACGTATCGGAGCTTGAGAGCAGTGTTAAAAAGGGGCTTAAAGCCGCATACTTTATTAAAGGCGACGACCTTTACCTCGTGGACTACTCGAAGTCCGTTCTTAAGTCGCTTGTGACGGACGGCGCGGACGAGGAGTTTGCGGTGGAGGTTTTTGAGGATTTTTCGGAACCCGATGAAATTTTGGCCGTTTTGGATACGCCGTCGTTCTTTTCCGAATTGAAACTGGTTTTGGTGAAAGAGGCCTCGAAAGCAAACGATAAGCTGATAGAAAGGCTTGGGGCGTATCTTTCGAATCCGAATCCGTCGTCGGTTTTGGCGGTGGTCGTTTCGGACGACAGCTTCAAATCGCTGTATAAGGCGGGGGAGCAGGTCGTGTGCAATCACCCGGACGCGCCCGAAGCTTCAAGATTCGTGGTGAGCGAGGCTTTGAAAAACGGCTTCGAAATCACTCCGCCGGCGGTAAGACTTCTGGTGGAATACACCGCAAGAGATCTGGCGCGGGCAAATTCGGAGCTCCAAAAACTGTACGCTTTTTCGGAAAACAAAAAAATAACCGACGCAGACGTGAAAGCGTTGGTTGCGCCGGACACCGAATTTCAGATTTACGAGCTTACCAACGCGCTTAGTCGCGGCGACAACAAAAAAGTGCTTGCCGTTTACAACGCGCTTCTTGCAAGAGGCGAAAAGGGCGCAACGTTGTTGTCGCTTTTGGAAAATCAATACAGAAGAGTGTTTCACACGGCCCTGAATCAGGGCAAACGCGACGAGGAAATCGCGGCGTATTTCGGGGTGAAACCGTATTCGGTGAAGGTGGCAAGGGACGTCGCCGCAAGATACACTCAACAGTCCTTAAAAAAAATCGTCGATATGCTGACGGAATTGGAATATTCCTTCAAAAGCGGAAAAATGACGGATACCGAGGCGGTGGACTACGCCGTTTCCTATCTTATCAAAAAGGAGAAAAATTGATGCCTGAGAAACTGAAAAAAATATTGTCGAAAGCGTGGGTCGTGTATCTGGCGCTTGCGGCAAGTTATCTTTTTAAGGGCGTTTATGCCTACGGCCTGATGGCAAACTATATGCCGACCGCGTCAGGCAGCGGCATGGTCAGCGTTTCGGGATCGGCCCTGAAAACGACTGTGTTTTTGGCGATGTGTCTGTCGGAAACCTTGTCGTGCGTGGTGGCGGCTTACGGCGTGCAATTTTTGCTCGAGCGCACGGGAAGGGCGTTTATGGCAAGGAAAAACTTTGTGCTAAGCGTATGCGTATATACGGCGTTGGCTAACGTCGTTCTCGGAATCGTGGGTTTAACCTATTTTATAAGCCCGATGATCTACGTTTTCGTGCCGAAAATCGCGAGCATAATAATTTATACTGCGGCTTACGGAGTGATGTTCTGGCGTATGAGTAAAACCGACGTGATTCCGGAATATATGGTGGCAAGGGCCTTTATGACGATGGCCGTTCCGTATTTTGCGGTGTCTGCCGCGCTGATGTTTTAGGAGGTCTGAATGAGAAAAACTATTGCATTGTTCGTTTTGACGCTCGTTATTTGTTCGTGTGTTTCGGCGACTCCTATAGCAGTGGCGGAAGGCGAGGCCGATCGCTTTGAAAGTTGGAACGAAACGGATTTTTTGAAGGATTTCGTAAGCAATAACCTCGATCGCACGGTTGCGACCGCCGGCGAAGAAAAAGCCGGCGACTACGTGCTTTCGGTCCTTGAGAAAATGGGCTACACCACCAGAAAGGACAACGGTCTGACTTCCGCAAAGCAACGTTTCGACTATGTCGATTCGATAAACGGCGACGCGAACGTCGGATATAACATCGTGGCAAGAAAGGACGTTTCGGGCGCAACGGAATTCGTGATCATAGGCTGCCATTACGACAACCTCACTTCCTACGAGCTTAACGGCGAAAAGGTCGGAGGAGAAGGCGCGGGAGAGGCGACGGGCGTGGCCGTTATGCTTAAGCTTGCGTACGATTTAAGATACGAAACTTTGCCGTTCAACGTCGTTTTCGTGGCGTTCGGAGGCAATCAGCTGGGACTTTACGGCGCAGAGAAATTTATCGGCGCAAATCAATCTATCGTGGATAACACGCTTTTGATGCTAAACCTCGACAGTGTGGGCGTGGGGGATTATCTGTATATGTATGCGGACGAAGTTTCCACAAAACACGAGGATTTCGTTTATGACTTGTCCGAAAAACTGAACCTCGACGTCAGAAAGCCGCCTAAAGACAAAAAAATCGTCGCGGCAAAAATCAGGGACGATTCCAAGCTTCCGTATCATCACAAAGGCTTGCTCTCGGAAAACAGCTTGTTTTTGGATTACGGCGTCAACACGCTGAATCTGTTCGGTTATAACTGGACGGGCGAGGGCTACGGCGGCGAATCGGAAAATCACCCGGACATCGTGGGAACCAAAAGAGATACGTTGTCGAATTATCTTGCGTACTACTCGGAAAGCGGCCAGAAAAAAATGGAAACCGCAACCGCGCTGGTGAAGGCCGCTGTCACCGCAGAGGATTTTTCGGCCGTTATGAAGGAGTCGAAGAAGGAAAAATTCGACTATTCCTGGTTGGTTTCGGACAAAGTGAGGATAGGCGTTTCGCTGGGAATTCTGGCAGTTTTGGCCGCAGCGGCGGCGCTTGTTTACGTAAAACTTGACAAAATCCAGAAAAACTCCAAAAAAGCCGAGGATAAATCGGACGATTTTCAAAAACAATCCGAAAAAGTGTTTGAAGATTTTTGAGAGTGTGATATAATAAATTTGCAGAGAATATATTCGGGAAGTGGGACGATTAGATGAATCTCGTTGAATACATCAAAAATTGGAATGCCTTAAACTACGTCGATTTGGTATTGTTTGTTGTGATTTTGGTGCTTATCGGCGCGTTTTTCGTGCATAAACGCAGCTTTAAGGTGTTCGTGCTGTTCGCGGTTCTTTGCGCGGCTTATTGCGTCGCGTCGATTTTCAACGTGAGAAGCGCGGGCAATTCGTTGATCTTCACCGTCAAAATGCTGAAACTTCTAATTCTGTTCTCGGTGTTTTGCATGGCGATCGTCTATCAGCAGGACGTCAAAATCTTCTTCCAAAGTGTCGCAAACGCTAACGGAAAAACGCTGTTCAGCGAAGGCTACGGCAGCGATGACGAACTTATGGAAGCCGCCGACGAGCTTATCACTGCCGTTCAGAATATGGCAAAACAGGACATCGGCGCGCTCATCATCATCACTCCGGGCACCATCGATCAGCACATTCTGGACTCGGGCACGGTGATAAACGCAACGCTCACGGCTCCGCTTATCGAAACGCTTTTCCACGACAAAACTCCGCTTCACGACGGCGCGGTTGTTATAAAAGGTAACAAAATCATTTCCGCAGGCTGCTTTCTGCCGCTTACGCAGGATACGACGCTTCCGAAAGAGCTCGGCACCAGACATCGCGCGGCAATAGGAATAACGGAAGAGAGCGGCGTGCTGGCAATCGTCGTTTCCGAAGAAACAGGTATCATCTCCATTGCCAAGCAAGGCAAGCTGACCAGATACATGACTACCGAAAAACTTAAGGAAGAAATCAAAAATTGCTACGGCATCGGTGTGGCGCCGACAAAGAAAAAGAAATTCAGATTCCGCAAAAAATAGGAGCTTTGTATGAAACCTGAAATAGCAAAAACAACCGACATCCTTTTGCCTAAGGGTGTCGATTTGTATAAATGGGCAACCGTTGCGTGCGACCAGTTTACTTCGGAACCGAAATACTGGGAAAAACTTGACGAAATCGTGGGCAGCGAGCCGTCTACGCTGAGAATAACCTTTCCGGAAGTATATCTGTCGGCAGATAACTCGGAGCGTATAGAAAACATCAACCGCACGATGCGAAAGTACGTGTCGGACGGCGTTTTCGAAAACCATCCCGACACCATGATTCTGGTGGAGCGAGATACCGCCGAAACCAAAGGCCGCGCGGGCATTATGCTTGCGGTGGACTTGGAAGCGTACGACTTCACGCCGTTTTCGGACGCATACATAAAAGCTACGGAAAAAACCATTTTGGAAAGAATTCCGCCGAGAAAGGAAATAAGGCGGAACGCGTCGGTGGAGCTTCCGCATATAATGCTTTTGATCGACGACGACAAGTTTGATGTCGTGGAACCGGAATTCGAGAAACGCGGCGGCTACGAGGTTATGTACGACACCGACCTCAATATGGGCGGCGGACACCTTAAGGGCTACAAAATCCCTGAACCGGAGAAGGTTCTGGATAGACTGCAAAAGCTGCTTGACGTGGACGTTCAAACGGCCAAATACGGAAAAGCGACCAACTTTTTGTTCGCCGTGGGCGACGGAAACCATTCGCTTGCGACAGCAAAGGCTCATTACGAAGATCTGAAAAAAAGGCTGCCTGCAGGCGAGGCGGAAAATCATCCTGCAAGGTACTGTTTGGTGGAGGTGCAGAACATTCACCAGAAAAGTTTGTCGTTTGAACCGATACACAGACTGCTTAAAGGCGCGGGCGAGGACTTTTTGTCCGAGTTCGAAAAAGAAGTTAAAGGCACGGGCAGTGTGAAAATTTTCGTAAACGGCGAATTCAGAAAGTTTGCCGCGCCCGAAAACGGAGCGGAGGCAATTTCGCAAATTCAGCAGTTTATCGACAAATATCTTAAGGATAAACCGCAAATTGAGTTGGATTTCGTGCACGGCATCGACCATCTCAAGGAAACGGCCGCAAGATACGAGGGCGTCGGCGTGGTGATGCCGAAGTTCCCGAAAGAAGAACTGTTCAGATTCGTTTTGGAGAAAGGCATACTTCCGAGAAAAGCGTTCAGCATGGGAGAAGCAGAAGAAAAAAGATATTATATGGAGGCCAAAAAAATAGTAAAGGACTAGTTGAGGTAGAATTGGGTATAAAGGTTTGTAAGTTCGGCGGTACGAGCATGGCAGACGCTTCGAGCGTCAGGCAAGTGGCAAAAATTGTGTTGTCTGATCCGGACAGAAAATTTGTGGTTGTCAGCGCGCCCGGGAAGCGATTTTCGGGCGACGAAAAGATAACCGACCTTTTGTATAAAAGTTTTGGCGAGGCGCAAGCAAACGACGAGAAGAAAAGCTTTTCGAAAGTTTGCGAGCGCTTTCTTTGTTTGGAAAAAGAACTTGGCATAAACGCAGACGTAGGCGAGTTTTTGTCTGATATAGAAAAAAGAATCGGTGTGTCGGAAAATCCCGATTATTGCGCAAGCCGCGGCGAATTTCTGTCGGCGAAAATCCTTGCGAAATATCTGGGATTCGAGTTTGTGGATCCCGCGGACTTTGTAAAATTTTCGATGGACGGCAGTTTTAATCCCGAATTTTCAAACGACCTTGCATCTAAAATTTTGAAACGGAATCCCTGCGGCGCGGTTATCCCGGGGTTTTACGGCTCGGACGACGACGGCAACGTCAAAACCTTCTCCAGGGGCGGCAGCGACATTACGGGGGCCGTCGTTGCGCGGGCGGTCGGCGCGGACGTCTATGAAAACTGGACGGACGTCGACGGATTTTTGTCGGCAGATCCGCGGATTGTCGAGCATCCGAAGCTGATGAAATCGCTGACGTACACCGAACTTCGGGAGCTTGCGTATATGGGTGCGAACGTTTTGCATCCCGAGAGCATTTTCCCCGTGCGGCTTGCGGGAATACCTATAAACATAAAAAACACCTTCAATCCGGATTCTCCGGGGACGATGATTTTGCCCGATGACAAAGCGGACGCGCAATCTGCGGTGGTAACGGGCATTGCGGGGAAAACGGGCCTCGTTGCCCTGAACATTTCGAAGCAGATGATGAACGCCGAAGTGGGCTTTTCAAGAAAACTGCTGTCGGTGCTGGAGCAATGCGGAATATCCTACGAACATTTGCCTTCGGGGGTTGACAGCCTGAGTCTGGTGATTTCGGGAAGCGAGATCGGCGGAAAGATGGAAAAGGTGATAAACAGAATCCGCTCGGCCGTAAACCCCGACAGCATTTCGGTGCAAGGGGAGCTGTCGCTTGTGGCCGTCGTGGGAAAAAATATGAAAAACACAAGAGGAACGGGAGCAAAAGCCCTGACGGCGCTTGCGGACGCAGGAATAAGCGTTAGAATGATAGATCAGGGCGCAAGCGAGATAAACATAATTCTGGGCGTGGACACCTGCGACTACAAAAGAGCGGTGAACGCCGTGTATCAAGCCTTTTTTAAATGAAAAACTCCGCCGTTTGGCGGAGTTTTGTTACACATCAAAAAGTTTTCCTTGGCAAACTGAATTGTCAAATCTGACAGCGAAAACCGTTATTTTGACACAACGCTACAGATTGTTTTTGATTTTGTACTCGATGAGCGCTTGCGCAAGCTGGTCCGGGCAAGAAGTGTTGTTGCGGCATTTGATGCCTTTTAAGGTTTCGATAACCTCGTCGATGTCTCTGCCTTTTACGAGACGGGAAATGCCCTGAAGATTGCCGCTGCAACCGCCGATGAATTTGACGTCTGCGACTTTGCCGTCTTCTACGCTGAAAAAGATTTCTCTGCTACAAGTGCCTTTGTTGTGATAAACTGCCATTTTTCCTCTCCGTTTTTAATCCATAAGTAATTCGTGAATGCTGCCGTAAACCTGCGAAGCCTTGTCGCCCCAGTTTTTGAAAATCCATTTTGCGGTCTGGCGCGTGGCGACGTTCAGTTTAAGGTCGAGTATCGTTTGATTGCCGTCAAAAATTTTCAGAATAACGCTGTAGCTGCCGTCCTGATTTTTGTAGTAGTCGGAAAAATATTCCTGCTGTTTTCTGACTCTCAGGCGGTTGGAACGAACGTAGTCGGTGATCATATCCCTGAGGTGGGACGGTATGCGCGTGTAGAAGGATGCAAGGCACTGACTGCCGTCGTTGGTGATGGCGTAGAGCGGCCTGCCGTTGGAGTTGTTGGGAGTCATGCTGATAAGCGCGGCGTCGACAAGCTCGGAAAAAGCCTCCTTGCAATCGATATACAACATCCAGTTGTTTTCGTTGCAGCAGATGTCCAGAACGCTGTCTTCCGTGAGTTGCATTTCCATGATGTCAAACACGAAAAGAATAACTAATTTGTCGGTAGTGCTTGTCATTGTTCTCCAAAACGCAGTTGAATTTTGAAAATTTCTGTCGAAATCAATATTTATTATACCACACCGAAAAAAGATTTTCAATCTAATTGCAAGAAAATTTGTTTTTTGTTACAATATAAACCGTAAATAATCTGAAAGTGGCAAAAACGCCGGAGGAAAAATGCTGAACGTCATTCTGAACGAGAACGCCGCGGGAAAAACCGCAGGCAAAAAATTTGAGGCGGTGGCGAAAATTTTCGAAAGCCACAAAGCGGAGTACAGGGTTTTTAGGACCGAGTATCGCCGCCACGCGACGGAGATTGCCGCCAAACTTGCGTTGTCGGGCGCAGACAACGTGGTGGTTGCCGGCGGGGACGGAACGCTGAACGAAGCGGTCGCGGGGCTTTTTGAGGTTTTGGGAGAGCAGTGTTTGGGAGAAGTTGCCGTGGGCATTTTGCCGCTCGGAACGGGCAACGACTTCGTGCGGAGCGCAGGCCTTCCGACAGACGCCGAGGATGCGGCGAAAACCATTCTGGCGGGCTGCACGCGCCTCGTTGACGTTGCGGACGTGGGCGGCGTGAAAATGGTGTGCTTTTCAAACGCCGGCATCGACGCGGACGTCGTGGATATGTGCAACAGAGAAAAGCATAAAAAGACTTTCAGCTACGCAAAAAACGCGATAAAGTGCATATTGCGCGGAACGACGTACGATTTCACCGTTCGTTACGACGGCAAAGAAGAGAGCTTTTCGGGCATAATCGCATCCGTCGTCAACGGCAAAAGCATGGCAAGCGGAATGAACTATGCGCCGTCTGCAAAAGTGGACGACGGACTGCTCGATCTGGTGGCGGTTGAGAAGGCACCGAGATTGAAGCTTCTGAAAACGCTTTGGAAGCTTGCGACGAACAGACCGTTGAATAAGTCCGACAAGGTGAGATATGCCGCCGCGAAACGCTTTGAAATTTCGGCGGGAACGACCGTGGTGGACATTGACGGAGAACTTTACACAGGCCTCGATTACACGGCCGAATGTCTGGAAAAATGCCTGAAAATCTATGCAAAAGGCGACGACTGAACCGATAAAAAGAAAATAAAAAGCGGAGCGATGGCTCCGCTTTTTTTGTGGTTTAATTAAAATTTCAAATCGTCGTTTCCGCCGTTATCGTCCTTATCGTCGTTTGCAGGAGGATTTTCGGTCGGATCGCCCGTGAAAACGGGACGTTCTTCATTAAGAAGAGGAAGAACCACTGCTTCTGATTTTTCGCCCTCGGCGGAGTCTTTTTTAAACTCCGGAATAAACGGCATGACGTTTTCGATGTAGAAATTTGCCCTTGCGGTGTGGTGCCAGGCGGCCACCCACAACGCGCCTACGCCGAGGCAGATAAGCCCGAGAAGATAGTACGGAATGAAGCCGACGTCCAGCCGGAACAGCTGTTTGCGTTTGCCGTCCATAACCTCTTTGGAGGTTACGAGGCAATGTTTCCATTCCTTGTTGTCGGCGTCTTGTTGAATGAACGGAGCCATGGAATAGGAGTAGGCCTTCATTATGCCCGGAACGATGAGGAGCAAGCTCCAAAGCATTATGAGCACGTCTTTTACCATACCGAGAATCATGGCTTGGGTGAAGTTCTCCTTGAACCCGTCGAAAAGGCTTTCGATTTTGGCGCTGCCGCCGCGGCCAAGATTGACGGTTACGCGCGCCAGGCCGTAGCTCATTGCGCCGCCGAGCACGAAACCGATTATGGAACCGTAGGAGAAGCGGAACTGACCTTCGTCGCCGAAACCAACGGAAAGGGAACTGCCGAGACCGACGATGATGCCGTAAAGCAGGCAGATAAGCGCCATGGTGAGCCAGGTTTCGCCGAAAAGCTTGCCGCCGAGCTCGGATTTTGCTTTTGATCTTAAAAGTTCGTTGTTCATATATTTCTCCTTAGCACATGGCTTTCATGGCGTTGATGAAGAAAACGGTGGCTTTTTTCAGATCGTCTACGCCGCTTCTTTCGTTAAGCGCGTGAATACGTTTCTGATCGTCGAGAGTGTAAACGAACGGAGTGAAGCGATAGATGTTTTTGCAAACAGGAACGTAGAACCTCGCGTCGTCGCCCGCAACGAACATATAAGGCGCGACCAGCATATTGTCGAAGGTGGTTTCGATGGCGCCCTTGAGCTTTTTGTAGCTGTCGGCGTCGGTCGGGCTGATCGGGGTAGGGTTGTTGCAAAGATCGTGAGAAACCTTGACGTGTTTTCCGACGACTTTCTGAATGTGCGCTTCGACTTGTTCCACGGTTTCGCCGGTCAGAATACGGCAGTTGACGTTGGCGGTGGATTTAGGCGGCAAAACGTTTGGGGTGTCGCTGCCCTGAACCATCGTAGGAGCAAAGGTCGTGCGCAGAATGGCGTTTGTGATAGGAATCATCGTGAGAACCGGTTTGATGAGCCAGCCCAGAAGATCGCGGTTTACCATGAGGAACTTGAACGCGAATTTCATGTGCGGAGCAAGAACCTTGAAGGTTTCTTTGGTAACCGGCGTCCATTTTGCGGGCATAGGGTGCTTTTCGAGATTGCAGATTGCCTTGCTGAGCAGATAGAGGTTGGAAGGTCTTGCGGGGTTAGAAGCGTGGCCGCCCGCTTTTTCGCAGGTGAGGGTGTAGTCGCAGTAACCTTTTTCGCAGGTGCCGACCATGCCGACGAGGCTGTTGATGCCCAGCAGACTGCCGTCAAGAACCGCGCCGCCTTCGTCGATGACGAATTCCAGTTCGATGTTTTGAGATTTGAGCCATTCGACGATCTTAGGCGCGCCTTCGCGGCTTGCCATAGGTTCTTCGTCGTGGCCGAAGCAGATGTAAACGTCTCTTTCAGGCGTCCAACCGGTGGAGAGAAGGTATTCCATACCTTCGATGGTGGCGATAAGCTGACCTTTCATGTCCGCGGCGCCGCGGCCGTAGATGTAACCGTCGTGAATTTCGCCGCCGAACGGAGGATAATCCCAACCTTCGGCAGGAGCCGGAACCACGTCCTGATGAGCAAGAAACGCGCCCGGTTTCAGATCCGGGTTTTTGCCCTTGACGTGATAGACGATGGAAAAACCGTTTATTATCGTTCTTTCCGCAATGCGGTTTACGTTAGGATAGGTCTTTTCGAGAAAAGCCCTGAAATCGTAAAACGCCTGTGTGTTTTCGGCGTATTTGCCAACCATGGACACGGTCGGGATTTGCACGGCTTGCTGAAGGTGCGAAGCCAGAACGTCTTTGTCAAGACCGTAGTCGTTGCCGTCAGGCGCGGCGAGAGTAGGTTTTTTGGTGAATATCGTTCTTAAAAGCATGAACAATATAAGCGCGCCAAAAACGCCCAAAATTACGTATAAAGCTAACATGATGCCCTCCTATAAAGGAAATGTTATATACATTATATAACCGCGTTTTCAAAAAAGCAAGTTTATGCTTGGTTTGAAAAGGATTTTTATTGCTAAAAGTTGACTTTTGGAAAGAAAAAATGTATCATATATTACAATGGGGCAGAATGGATAAAAGCCGATTTGCCCGTGTGGATTTGGAGGAAGATATGAAAAAGTTTGTCACGATACTTCTGACGCTGTCGCTTGCGGCGTGTATGGTCGTTACGGCGGCCGCTTGCGGAAATAACGACAATCCGCCTGCTCCTGACGACAATAAGTCCAAATACGACTTTATCGACTACGCCGAAAAGGTTTACCTCAACACCGAAAAATATCCGGAGCTTGAAGATCAGGGGTTGTTCGTTCTGGGGTACGACGAAGGGAAAGGAGTGTTTGACGTCAGAGCTTCGTCCGCAGAAGGCGCGGCAATGGTCGATCCGAAAAAACCGACCGTCATTCTGGTTCACGGCTGGCTCGGCTCGGACTTTAAGGAAGATATCGGCTACGCTCCGCAAAAGATAAAACCGTTTTTACACTACAAAATGGACAATATCCCCGGCTACGAGGGCAAGGAAATAACCGAAGCGCTGATAGGCGCCGGCTACAACGTGATGATGTTCGAATATAACCGTTTTTCGGTGCACGACATAGTTTCCAACGAAGCGTGGATTTACGCGGGCGGAACGGAAAAATATCCGTACGTTTACATGAGCGACTACGACGAGAGCGGTGGCGAGGCTTTTTGCAAGGGCGCTACCTATCGCGACAACGATATTTGCGCTTACAGTTTAAGTCAGTTCTTTGCGGCGGAATATATCAGAATGGTTAAGGCGGTAGGCGACGATTTCGGAACGGCCGAAACCCGCATCGCAGGCCACAGCCTTGGCGGAATTATGTCCACCGTCAGCACCAACCTTATCTACGAACTTGCAAAAGCAGGACAGATCAAAACGAATCAGGTGCCTTCGAGGCTCGCGCTTCTTGACACCTACATCGGCTTTTTGAAAGACGACGAAATGTACGAAACGGAAACCGTGAAATGGAGCGGCGAAAACTTTGTTTCCGGTTCTTCTTCGGATACGTATCTGTCGTATATCGACAACATGGCGGAGGGCGGCATCGCCATCGAAACCTACCTTGCGATGAACGGAATAGTTCCGGCCATGTCGAAATTTTCGGCGTCAAGCGAATACGTTATGAACGGCCTTGCGGAAGCGGGCACGCTGAAAGCTTACAGGCTTTTGGAAGTGGCGGCGGGAGTCGTCTGCGGAAAATGGCCTACGGGCGGCGGAAACTGGGGCATCGATTCGCACGTGGAAATTTGCAAATACTATCTGGGAAGCATGCTGACCGGAGCCAAAACCGCTGACGGAAAAGCGGCCTTGTCGGGCAAGCTTGAAACGTCGGAAGTTAGGGCGCTCATGGGGAAAACCTTTAAGACGACGGGCGGCATCGAAACCTCGAACTACGGCAATTTCGTGCTCACCGAGTGCGACAGGTTCGATTACAACAAAACGAAATAACAACGGTTTTATTTGCCAAAATTGCACGTTAAAGTGTGATTTCGGGCAGTTTAACAGATAAAAATAAAAAACTATATAACAGGAGATTTTTGACTATGTTAACCAACAACAAAAAAGTTCTGGCATTCGTGGACGAAGCAGCCGCTTTGACCAAACCTGACAAAATCGTTTGGATTGACGGCAGCGAAGAGCAGCTCGACGCGCTCAGAAAAGAAGCGGTCGAAACCGGCGAAATGTTGAAGCTCAACGACGAACTTCTGCCGGATTGCTATCTGCATCGCACTCTCCCTAACGACGTTGCGCGCGTTGAAGGCCGTACCTTCATCTGCACCAGAAAGGAAGAGGACGCAGGCCCTACCAACAACTGGATGGAACCGTCCAAAATGTATGAACTTCTCCGTGGCATCGCAAAAGACAGCATGAAAGGCCGTACCATGTACGTTATTCCTTTCAGCATGGGCGCAGTGGGCAGCCCGTTTGCCAAAGTGGGTATTGAAACCACCGACAGCATTTACGTCGTTCTGAACATGGCTATCATGACGAGAGTCGGCAAGAAAGTTCTGGACGTTCTGGGCGACAGCGACGACTTCGTGCGCGGCTTCCACGCTAAATGCAGCGTCAGCGAACAGGATCGTTACATCGTTCAGTTCCCTGAAGACAACGCTATCTGGTCCGTTAACTCCGCTTACGGCGGCAACGTGCTTCTCGGCAAAAAATGCTTCGCCCTTCGTATCGCTTCCTTCCAAGGTAAAAACGAAGGCTGGATGGCAGAGCACATGCTCATTTTGGGCGTAGAAAAACCTAACGGCGAAACCAAATACGTTACCGCGGCATTCCCGAGCGCATGCGGCAAAACCAACCTGGCTATGCTCATTCCTCCTAAGTGCTACACCGAAAAAGGCTACAGAGTTTACACCGTAGGCGACGACATCGCTTGGCTCAGAGTGGGCGCAGACGGCAGACTTTACGCCATCAACCCTGAAGCGGGCTTCTTCGGCGTCGCTCCTGGCACCAACGCAAAATCCAACTTCAACGCTTTGGAAAGCACCAAGAAAGGCACCATCTTCACCAACGTCGCTTACAATCCCGAAAACGGCACCGTGTGGTGGGAAGGCCTCTCCAAACCGGCTCCTGAATACCTCATCGACTGGAAAGGCAATCCGTGGAGAAGGGACGTTGAAGGCGCAGAAGGCGTCAAGGCCGCTCACCCGAACAGCCGTTTCACCGCTCCTGCCAAAAACTGCCCGTGCATCAGCAGCGAATTCGAAGCTCCTAACGGAGTTCCTATTTCCGCAATCATCTTCGGCGGCCGCAGAGCAAAAACCGCTCCGCTCGTTTATCAATCCACCAGCTGGGATAACGGCGTGTTCGTAGGCAGCATCATGGCTTCCGAAACCACCGCGGCGGCATCCGGCGCAGTAGGCGTCGTCCGCAGAGATCCTATGGCTATGCTTCCGTTCTGCGGATACCATATGGGCGACTATTTCGCGCACTGGATCGAAATGGGCAAAAAGATCAAACATCAACCTAAGATCTTCAACGTCAACTGGTTCCGTACCGACGACGAAGGTCGCTTCATCTGGCCGGGCTTCGGCGACAATATGCGCGTTCTCGACTGGATCCTGAAACGTTGCGAAGACGCCGTGGACGCAGACGTCAGCCCTATCGGTTTTGTTCCTAAAGCGGAAGACATCAACCTCGAAGGCATCGATCCGTCCGTCACCGTGGACACCGTCAAAGACCTGCTCACTATCGACAAGGAAACCTGGAAAAACGAGGCCGAAGGCATCACCGAATTCTACAAAAAGTTCGGAACTCACCTTCCTAAAGAGCTTTCCGCAGAGCTTGAAAAACTCAAAGCGAACCTCGACAAATAGTCGAAAAAAAGTAAAAAACGAGGCAAATCCTTCGGGGTTTGCCTTTTTTTTGAGCTTTTGCTCCGATATACTGTTGACATTTCGGCGTGTAAACAATTATAATATATGATGTATAAGAGCTGGAGTGTACGCGGTTACGCGTGCGTACACACGCTTAATCAGCGTAGACAAAGGGGTATCGTTTATGAAAAAACTTTTGAAACTCACAACTTTCGTGATCGCACTCTTGGTTGTTGCCACCGTTTTTGCGGCAGGCGCGGATACGACCACCCGTGAAGTTGCTTTTGCGGCCGCCGACTACGGCGCGACGACCGCGGTTTTGCCGACCGGTTCTGGCACGGCGGGGGATCCGTACGTGCTGACGAGCGCGGAAAACTTTAAGTGGCTCGACGAAAATCTTTCTGCGGCAGGGGACAAATATTTCGTCCTCGGTTCCGACGTCGATTTTTCGGGCGTTTCGGGCTTTTATCCTGTCGGCGCAAAAACAGGCGCATCCTTTGTCGGTACCTTTGACGGCAACGGACACTCCGTTCTTAATCTGACCGTTTCGGTTGCTTCGGGCGACGCGGGCGCGGGCCTCTTCGTCAGAACCGAAAACGCTACATTCAAAAATCTTTCTCTCGAAAACGTCGTCGTCGAAAGTCCTGCGGACTCGATGGGAGGTTACCTCGTTTCCTACGTCGGAGCTTTGTCCGGCGTTTCGATCGGTACGAAATTTGAAAACGTAACCGTCAAGGGCGGCTCCGTTTCCGGCAAAACCAACGTCGGCGGCCTCGTGGGCGCGGCAAACGATTGCGCGTTTTCCTACGTTCGCACGGACAGCACCGTGAAAGTCAGCTACGGCAATCTCTCCAGCTTCGGCGTTGCGGGCGGCATCGTGGGCAACTTTATCGTTAACAGAAACAACAGGGCGATGGACTATTGCTACAGCCTGTCCGACGTCAACGGAAGCACTACTTTCAAAAACAACCTCGGCGGCCTCATCGGCAGACTGGACTTCACCGAATTTGAAGAAAACGGCCGCACCGTTACCAGAAAATTCGATTTCAATTACTGCTACTTTGCGGGCGTGGTGAATTATTCCGCCGACTCCGAAGGCAACACCTCCGACATTTACGGCAGTTTCACCTCCAACAACCTCGTGGACGCCACGGTCGGCTTCAGAAGATGTTTGTATTCGGCGGAGAACAAATCCGCTTCCGACGTCATCTATCCGTATCAGAACGGCAGAGGTCTGAAGGTTTCCGAAGCAAAAGGTCTGACGAGAGAGCAGCTGAAAACCCCGTCCGAAGTCATTTCGTGCGGTTGGGATTTCGACGGCGTGTGGATTATCGACCTTTCCAAGGCCGCTTTGGACGAATTCGGCAGCTATCCCGATTTCACTTCGGCATACGAAGGCAATTCGGTTATCGTTTACTTTAAGGAAATCGTCGGCGGCGTCGAAAACAACAACTCCGACAGATTGAACTATAAGGGCGGCGTGAGATTCGTGAAAGGCAACGTCGTTAACCTTAAATTTGCAAATCCGACCGGCTATAGGCTCGGCGAATTCCTCGTCGGCGGCACGGACCGCCTGGCGGAAGTGACGGACGGCTCGTACGATCTGACCGTTCCGGACGGCGACACCGTCGTCAGCTTCTCGTTTATGCCGATGCAATATAAGGTGGTCATTTCAAACAGCTCGAACGGCGTCGTCAACGTCGGCGGCAGAGTGGAAGACGGCAAGGACGACTTCGACGTCGATTACGGCAGCGTGGCCGAATTCACCTTAAGACCTGACAGATATTACGAATTTTTGAAAATAACCATCACCGGCGCGGACGGCAAATCGGTGAAATACGACGAAGTGAAGCGCGGCGAAAGCTATAAATTCGTCGTCAGAAGCGACACCACCGTTTCCGTCGAATGGGTTAAGAAAACGGCTTATCTCGCGGTTATTCTGAACAGCGACGACTACGGCTCGGTTGAAACCTCGCTTGACGGCGACGCTTTCAGAACCCTTTACGGCAGAAGCAATCCTGTCGATTGCGGCACGAAAGTTACCGTCAGAACCAAAGCCGCTTCCGACGCGTATCGTCTGTTCAAGTGGCAATACAGCGTCAACGGCGGAACTTCCTGGATCGACGACGTGCTTTACGACAATCTTTCCGGCGACAGAGCAAGCGGCGCTTGGTTTGAAAACGGTTATTACTACTACGAAAAAATCATTCCTGACGGAATAAACGGCAGCGACTATCTGGTGAGGGCTTTCTACGAGGACGTCAGAAGCCTTAACCTCAAAATAGGAAGCTTAGAGGGCGGCACCTTCAAAGTCTCCGCAAACAACAAATTTGCGGTCGTAGCCGCTATCGACGGCGTAGAGCAGGACGAAGTCAGCTGCATAGGCGACTCTTTCGTCTGGGAAGAAGGCAAAACCTACACCATAATCATCGAGGGCGGCACGATGTTCTTCGAGGCCACCCCGTTCGACGGATATAAAACCGTCGTCAAGAAAGGCAACACCAACGTCGGCTCCATTCAACCTAAAACCGACGGCGAAAACTTCAGCATCGCGTTTGAAAAAGTGCAATACACGCTGAGCCTTTCCACCAAGAGCTTCGACAGCAACTACTTTATGTACAGCGACGCTTTGGACGGCACCTACGCAAAAGTGTCTTCCTCCAACACGTTGTACGGCGAGCTGGGCAAAGAAATCTACGTCGCGTTCCATCTGGGCAGCTCCAAATTCAAGGGCTGGCTGACCGCGGAAAACGGCATGACGATTTCCGATTTCGGCGCGGGCACGTTTGAAAAAGACGTCAACTTCTGGGAAGACGTCGACGTTGACGGCACGGGTAAACGCTTCGTGGTTTATAAATACGTTTTCGGAAAGGATACCGTTTCTTCCGTTTACGCAGACAACGTCAGCTTGTGGAGCGTTACGGTGAACAAAAACTTCCCGGCGGGCGTGGGCGACGCTTACATCTATTCCGTCGATAACAAGAGAACCACCGGAAATCCTGACAGCGTGAACGTCGAAAACGGAAGCAAAGTTGCCGTTTACGTCAAGGTTGCCCCTAACTACAGCTTGGATTTCACCAAATTCACGGCGTCCAACCTCACGCAGAGGGTGGAAAGAGTGGGCGACGAAGATTACAACGTCTATCTCATCGAATTTGACAACATCACCCAGTTTACGGGCATCGCCATTTATATCGGAAGAAGTCCGGTTGTGCCGAGCCTGGAGGCCAACAACTCCAAATACGGCACCGTCGAGGCAAGAAACGCCAACAGCCAGCTTTACATAGGCGACAAAATCACCGTGGTTGCGACGGCAAACACCGGCTACAGATTCAGCCATTGGCAGGTTACCACCGATAAGGGCACCGAAACCGTCAAAAACTCCACCTACGTTCACACCATCACCGGCGCGAACGACAGATTGGTGGCAGTGTTCGTGTCCACCGAATCGCAGACGACAACCTACACCGTTTCGCTGAAAGCGGGCAAGGGTATCAAGACGGTCGGAGGAGAAGAAGAATTCTATTATAACGGCGACACCGTCAGCATCTACGCCGAAACCAAAGCCGGCTATGAATTCGAAGGCTGGTACAACGTGGCCACCGGCGCGAAAATCAGCGGAAACATTAACTACGACTTCACCATCGCTTCCGACATCGTTTTGGAGGCAAGGGCAGTTGAAAAAACCTTCAAAATCGACATCAAAACGATTGCGGGCGGCGAAATTACCTGCTCGCCGATGAAGACCGAGTACAACCTCGGCGACTCCGTTACCTTCACCTTTACCGCAAAAGAAGGTTATAAATTTGCAGGCTGGCAGGTGAACGGCGGCGACTACGAAGCCGCAACCACCACGTTTACGATCACCATTTCCAGAGATATTTCCATTTCGGCGGTTGTGGACGAAGTTTCCGGCGGCGGGCAAACAATCGTCCCTGAAACCACTTACACCGTGGATATTTCCGTCAACGACGCGACCTACGGCTACGTGGAATACAGCGCGAAGAAGATTATCAAGGGCGGCTCCGTTACGATGACCGCATACGCGAAGAGCAACGATTACGAATTCAAATATTGGGTTCAAAACAACGTTCCTGTCAGCACGGAAAGAACTTTCGTTCTGTCCGACGTTCAGGATAACTGCACGATCGTGGCCGTGTTCGAGCCGGCAAAACGCACTCTCGCATACACCACCACCGACACCGAAGCGGTCAAGATCAGCGTTTCCGCAACCTCCGATTCCGTCGGCAGTCTGGAAACGGTGAGCGCAACCGCAAGGCTCGGCTATAGAATCACGAAGGTTACAATCAAGGGGCTCGGCGCGGGCGCTTTCGCCGACGACAACGGCACCCCGACCTACGAAAACGGCGTTTGGACCTATATCGTGGGCGGTAAAGAGTACAAATACTACGAAAGCACCGGCGAATGGGAACTCGAAGTCAACGGCAAAGCCTTTGCCGAAGATTTGCTTCTCAACAACGACGTGGCCGTTCATATCGAAGTGGACAAAACCGGTTACACCGCAATCGAATGGATGATTGCTCTCGGCGTAACGCTGCTGCTTCTGGCATTCCTGGTGGCGGTTATTCTGGTTATGAAAGCCGAACCTAACGACAGCATCAAAAAGATTATTTCGGAAATGAAAGGCGAAAAATACAAAACGGAAATGGCCGACGCCGCGGCAAGCGCAACGGTGAACACTTCCGTGCCGCAGGGATTCGGCCCTCGCACTAGCCCGCAGTCTCCGATAAGCCCTAACGCGCCGCAAGGCCCGATTTCGGGACCTAACGCAAACGCTATGCCTCAGCGTCAGGCGGGTATGCCGCAGCAAGGTACGGCAGGTATGCCGCAACGTCCGCAGGCTCCGATAAATCCTAACGCGCCGCAAGGCCAGAGACCGTCTGCAGCTCCGATGCCTCCTCAAGGCATGGGTATGCAAAGGCCTCCGATGAACGCTCCGAAAATCGTGAAGGACGACGATGACGTCCCTGATTACGATCCGGACGACGATGACGACTAAAGAAAATGCTCGCGAAATGCGAGCATTTTTTATGCCTGAAAACGATAAGCAGCGGACAAACTTCTATTATGTTTAGACATTTAATATACTTTTGTATATAGTTATAATAAAAAATATCCCTACGCCCGAATATTATGCGGCTCTACCGCTTGCAAAAATCGACAAATTGAGATATAATAAATTCGTATGTAAATACAAGCAATATTTTATGGAAGGTAAAGTATGAGAAAATTAGGCGCAGGCAGAATTATTGCCTCTATCATTCTTATCATCGTTGCTTTGGGTATCGGTATCGTTCCGTCGAAGCTCCTTTTGGGCGGCAATGACGGCGGCGGCAGCGTTGCGGGCAGTGACCCTTGGGGTCTGGGCCTCAACGGCAAGGTTTACAAAACCACCGAAAAACTCGACGCAGACGGAAACGTGATTTATCAACAGGCTCGCCACAAAAAAGCGTCCGGCACTTATATGTACCGCGGCGACGGCAGCTACGTTTATATCTTTGAAAATTCCGACGGCGAACAATTCGTCCAAGTGTATTCCACTTCCAAAACCCCAAGCGAACTCGGCTTCGTCATCGACGACGGCGGCAAGCTGAAAACCATCGCAAGCGGCGACGACGACACCGTAACTTACCTTTGGGCAAAAGCTTCCGAATATGCAAAGGATCCTAACGGCCTCACGGAAGTCAGAACCAACAACAACACCGGCAAATATCAAAAATTCACGCTGGAAGAAATGACTGCGGTTTACGAAAACAAAACCGCCGACGTTGCTTACGACGCCGCAAACGGCAGATATGCAACCATCTATTCCGACGGTTCCGACGAATACGTTATCGCATACGTTACCGGTGAAGGTTACGTTGCCGTTGACGGCGGCGAAGCTTACACCGACTCCGAAGATTTGTACGAAGACGGCACTTACAGATTCGTCAAATACACCGGCTCCGAAACTTACGTTTTCGCAAGCCTCGATGAAATGGACGCCGCTGAAATCGAAATCACCGACGCGCTGCTTTCCGATATGACCGCAGAAAAACAACCGCTCCTCAATCAGATCGTCGGAAATCGTTACGCTTACCTCAATCTGTACGAAACCGCGGCTCCTTGGGAAACCGACGCCAAAATCGGCGGCGCTGCTTTCTCCGACGCGGCACTTGTCGGAAACACCATCACCGTTATCAATCCGTACAGCGGAGAAGAATGGATGGTTGAAGTTCCTTCGAATCTTCCTAACGTTGCTTGGGACGATATGACCGAAGACGAACAGGCAGCAATAGCCGCAACCGACAACGACGTCAGAAAGCTGGCTCTTGCGCTTTACTACAGAGCTAACTACAACTACATTATGGCGGATTACAGCGGCAACTTCATGAACGCCGCAACCTCCAACGTGGCGGCAGGCATCGACAACGCAGTTGACCTGACTTCTCTGGAATTCAGAAAGAACGGCGCATACTTCACGCTCACCGAAATCCACACCATAAGAAACAGCTTCCTCGTTGACACCATGCCGGCTCTTAAGAGCGTTCTGCCGCTCGAATACGGCGAGAGAAAGTATCTTGACGCGGATATGAGCGAAGTTCTTGCTCAAAAGACCTCTGCGGCCACCATCGAAGGCGGAAAATATTCCGTACCTTGGGCAGACGCAGTTCAGAATAACCGCATTCCGAGCTCTTCCGAACAGCTCACTTACGGCGACGCCGACGAAGGAAACAACGTAACCTGCTACACCTTCGGTGTGAACATTCTGGATATCGACACCGTTACCGTCGCTTACGTCGCATACGTTGACGGACAGTTTAAAATCCACCTTGAACTGGACGCAAAAGGCACCGGCACTGAAACCCCTGAAGCAGTCAAAAACAGCATTGTGGGCGTCAGAGACGGCGCAGGAGACCCTTCCGCTCAATATCAATACGTCAACTACGACATGACTCTCTGGCAAGACGGCAGCTTCAAATCCATTCGTCAGAAAGAAAACTGGCTCGGCGTTGCGGCAGGCTTCGAAGTTAACGGTTTGTTTGACTACTACTACGTCTTCTTCTACGGCAAAGAAAACGCCGCTCCTGAAAAGGCAGAAACCTTAACCGAAGGTTGGACGGACGTCGAAGGCAAATTCACTGCAGCCGAATAATCATAACATCATAAAAACGTAAACCGCGCGGACAAAACCGCGCGGTTTTTTTGCGCCGAAAAACCGATGGCACGGGCGTTTTTGCAAGTAAGCTTAAACGAACGAGCCGAAGAAAATTGAGTTGCAATATTTTGCGCCCTGTGTTATAATATAGGAGCAACACAGTTTAATATTTCGTAACATAGGCATACTTTCGTTAAAAACGTTTGCCTTATTTTTCCTATGTTACGGAAAACTGTGTTGCAACTGTAGGCGACGTTTTTGCGCGTCGCCAAACGGCGGCGCGCTTTTTTTGTTCGCGAAATTTGCAAGCCCTATATAAAGGAGGTATATTTTTTATATCAAATTCAAGGCAAATAACAACTAACAACGAAAGGAGAATCATTATGGAAAAAACCGAAACAACGAAAGAAAGCAAAAAAACGACCGAAGCGAAAGCTTTGGAAAAGGCGAAGCAATCCGTCATAAACGCTATAGACGAAAACGGCAACGGTGCAATAGATATCGAAGATATCATTATAAAAGCACTGAAAATCCCGGGCATTAAAATCGAAAGAAGCGATTTTCTGCGGGCAGAGTTGAATGTAAAATACCCTGAGAGCGTCATAGAGGCCGCAATTTCCGAAACGCCGAGCGCGGCAGGAATCGACGTCAAGGTGCTTGACAAAATCGCCGACAACGTCATACAGAGGGAAAGAGTGGCGGTGTCCGGAATTTCGGCCGTTCTGGGGTTGCCGGGGAGCTTTGCGATGCTTGCAACGATCCCTGCGGATATAGCTCAATATTACGGCTATATGCTGCGTACGGCCCAAAAACTTATGTATCTCTACGGCTTCCCTCAAATCGATCTTACGGACGAAGGAAACGGCATAGACTCGGAAACGATAAATATGCTGACGCTTTGTCTGGGGGTTATGTACGGCGTGGCAGGGGCAAATAACGCCGTTAAGACCATGGCAAAGGCGCTTGCCACGGGAGTTCCGAAACAGATTTTGAAACGCGCGCTCACAAAAGGGACGATTTATCCTATCGTGAAACAGACGGCAAAATGGTTTGGAGTGAAGATGACGAAAGACGTGTTTGCGGGATTTTTTAAGAAAAGCATACCCGTGGTCGGGGTGGTCGTCGGAGGCGGCCTGACGTATCTGACTTTCAAACCGTGCTGTGAAAAACTGAAAAACAATTTAAGGAAAACGAAACTCGTAAATCCGAACGACGATTCGGGAGACGTTATCGACCTGACGAAAGAGGAGGCCGAGATCAAAGAATAAAAAAAGGCCGTGACGAAAAGTCACGGCTTTTTCGTTTTAAAATGCGCGCCAAAGTGAACGACTTTGCTGTCGTAAAAATTTTGCAATTTGCTTTTAATAAATAAATTTATTAAATTTGGAAAAGAGCAAAACGGGGACGGATTTTCTGGCGAAAATATCTGCGCGAATGACACAAAATTGCTTGACAGCGAAAAAGGCGCATGATATACTTAAGATACTAAATTTTTGGAGCAGAACATGACCAGATTGCCGAGAACCGAAATTTTGGACAAAAGCAAATACTTTCATATATTGACCTGCGGACTGGTGCGCGAAAACGTTTTTAAGGAGGACAACCTCAAGCGTTTTTACGTCAACGCCATGGCGGAAAAAGCGGCGGATATGGGCGTCAGCGTGCTGGCCTACGTCGTTATGGACAATCACAGCCACCTCGTGGTTACGGCCGAGGACGCAAACGTCGTTCCCGAATTTATGCGCAGGCTGAACACCACTTACGCCAAATTCTTCAACCGCATCAAAAACAGAAGCGGCTACGTTTTCAAGGGGCGTTACGACAGCGAGCCTTTGCTTACGGCGGAGCAGGTGGAAAGCTGCATAACTTTCGTGCACAACAATCCGTGCGCGGCGGGCGTGGAGCTGTTTTCGGCGGACTATCCGTTCAGCAGCGCGAAAAGCTATATGTTCGGCGAAGGCATCGCAGACATCGAAGCCGTCAAAAAGCTTTTCGGGGAAGTGCCGGAACTTACAAGTTATCAAAAGGAAAAATACGACTTTTTGGAGCAGAAGCCTAACGAGGATTGCGACACCGTGCTGATGGAGCTTATCCAAAAGTTCCGCATAACCGACAAATACGCTTTGCAGGATCCGGAAATTCTGAAGGCGGCGATTTACGAATTGCAATCGAGATGCGGCGTTTCGCTTCGCGACGTGGCGGTTTTGCTGGGTATCGACCGTGAAAAAATTCGCAGAACGGCTCTGAAAATGAAAGAGCAGAAGGCTCTTTGAAAAAACGTAACCTTTGCCATTTTGGCTTAGAATAGTATCTCCACTTTTTATTGTTTTTGGAAAAGGCGTTCCGACAGGAGCGCTTTTTTCCGTGCTCGGAAAAATATGGCAAAATAATTTTCTCCGTCGCTAAAAACGTGGACGGGTGTCTAAAACTTCGGCAGTTTTCGGGGGTTGAGGCATATTTTAGGGCGCGGCCGAGGCAGAGAAATGCGCTTTTTATTGACAAAACGGCGAAAGCTGTTTATAATTGTACTGTATACAAGAGGCGCGTGCGCTATATACGCGTGCGTACGCCCAAACTTTAACCTTGAAAAGGAAGGAAGCAGACTATGAGAAAATTCGGCAAATTATTTGCTATTTTGTTGGTGGCTATGGTTATGGCTACCGCGCTGGTTGCTTGCGGCGACAACGGCGGCGACGATCCCGTCACTCCGCAACCTACCGTGTACACCGTCAAGTTCGATACGCAGGGCGGCAACAGCGTGGAATCCAGAACCAGCGTACCGGGCGGCACCATTCAGGCACCGACCGAGCCTATCCGTATCGGCTATAGGTTCGTCGGCTGGTATCTCGACAGCGCTTGCACCGGCAACGCGGTAAGCTTCCCGTTTACGGTGAACGCTAACGTTACGTTGTACGCAAAGTGGGCGTTGCATCCGCTGACCAGCGAAGCTATCGACAACTATATGAACTCCGAGTTCGGCGATTCCATCAACGGCTATTATCAGAAAACCGTGGATATCACCGTCGCCACTTACGACTTCGGAGGGCTTTCCGTCCCTGCCGGCGTTGAGGGCAGCAAATGCTATTTCGGCATTTACAGCACCTCCGACCTCGACAAGGGCAGCATTTTGTACGTCAGCGACCAGACTCAGTGGCTGACGATGTTCGGCGCGGGCTCCACTTCGGGCGCAAGGAAGGATCCTGTTTTCGAGTTGACGAAAGGCAACAACTATTTCTACATACTGTTCATCAACTACGAAGACAACTCCACCAAAACCTACAACTTCAACATTCGTCAGGGAAGCAGCTACACCGTTACTTTCCGTAACAGCGATCAGAACTACTACCGCGTTGAAGTTCCGTTCAAGGGCACCGTTTTCGATCCTAACGACATCAACAACAGCCGCTACGCCGGCAAAACTTATACCGTAACCGATCCGAACGGCGAAGAAATCGACGTGTGGGACGGCATTTTGTACGAGGAAGACGTCCCTGCCGAAATCGAAGCAAGGGCGGGCTATACCTTTGAATATTGGTACTACTACGAAGATAACCAAAACAAATACGCTTTCAAAACCAACATCGAAATCAACAGCGATATGACGCTGTACGCCGAATGGAAGGCAAAATCCTACACGGTTAACCTTTCTCCGGTAGGTTGCGACGTTCTGCTCAGCACCACCGCTACCGTAACCTACGGTCAGGGCGGCGCCGAATTTGCCGTGCCGCAAAAATATCAGGCAGTGTTCGACGGCTGGTACTACGGCGACAGACAGATGACCACCAAGGACGGCAGACTGCTTAAAGTTTGGGATATCGACATCGACAACGTGGTTCTGACTGCAAAATGGACGATGAATCAATATAACGTTACCCTCCTCAACACCAACGACGGGGCAGGCAGCGTTTACCTTGTGGACGCCGACGGCGAAGAACTGGGCACCTCCGCAAAACTCGACTACGGCACTCTGTTCGACATCGAGGTCCGCGCCAACGACGGCTACCGCTTCAAAGGCTGGACCACGGCAGAGAATACCGATACGTTCGTGGATCCTCCTACGACCGTTATGGCAAAAGACGTCACCTATTACGCGCAATGGGAAATCGTCAAATACACTTTGACCTTTGACGTTGCAAACGAATGGGTCAAATACGAAACCGTCGAAGAACCTGACGAAGGCGGCAACGTCGTTACCAAAGAAAACGTTACGATTATCGCCACCCCTGACAACTCGGCAAGGCTTCTGAACGCGGCGGGCGAAACGATCGACAATCTGACTTCCTTCGTTATGAGCGTCGAAAACGGAACTTCCTCGTTTGCGGCTACTAAAGAAGGTTATTCGTTTGCGGGCTGGTACTACGTCCAGAACGGCAAAGCCTTCAGAGTGGGCGACGAAAACGGCAACATCGACATAGACAAAATCTATAGCCTGAAGCTCGGCCAAAGCGGAGAAGATCAGGCGGTAAGACTTGTGGCGGGTTACTCCATCAATAGCTACAAGCTGTCCGTTTCCACCACCAAAACGAGAACCGAAGACTGGATCGCCGTCAAGGTCACTTCCACCAGAGGCACGCAGATCTGGGCAGGCACTCTGGCTGAATACAAACACGCCGTGGAAACCGGTATTCTTACCGATACTTTCGAATACGGCACGACCGTGGAACTTACCGTCGCCGTTCCTGAAGATCAGAAAGACGTTTACAGCTTCGAAGCTTGGGTAAACGCTTACGTGGCGGAAACCTACGGCAAAGATACCACTTACAAATTCTCCCTCAACAAAGATATGTACGTCAAGGCGCAATTCGGCGTCGAACAGTACAGCATCATTTGGGAAGGCAACGAAATCGACAAGGCAGAAAAGGGTAGCGCTTTCCGCATCACCAGAAAGGCTCCGGAAAGAGAAGGCTACACCTTCGTCGGCTGGAAGCACGCCGCAACAGATGAACTCATCACCGACGCAAACGGCGAAGGCCTCGGCGCATTCATGTTCAACAGCGACAGCAACGTGGAAGGCGAATTCTACATCGTCGTTAAGCCTGGCTTCGTTGCAAATACCTACAGAATCGACGTTTCCGTCAGCGACGCCGAAGCGGGCACCGCTATTTTGGAAACCAGCACCGGAAACGACGGCGAAATCGTTTACGACGGCTCCTACACCCTGACTGCGGTGACCAACCCGGGATACACCTTCGTCGGCTGGTTCAGCATCGTCAACGGAACTCGTCAGAAGGTTTCGGACGGCAACGTTTTCGAAGTGGAAAAAGTGAAGAGCACCTCCGACGTCAGCTATGAAGCCGTCTGGGAAGCAAACCGCTATCTGGTTAAGGTCACTCAAAACGATGGCACAGTAAGCCTGTACGTTGCTATCTTCGGCAAGGAATACTTGCTCAAAATCGGTGCGGAAGACGAACTCGACAAAGTTCAGGACGTTCAGGCAAACAGAGTGTTCACGCTTGGCGCAGACGCGCGCGAATTCTATGAATTTATCGGCTGGAAATACTCGCTCAGCAACGTCTTCTATCGTCTGACCGACGAAACCGGCGCTTTCACCGAGGAAAAATGGCACGTGCTTTCCGGCGTCGAAGCCGTTCCTGTGTGGCGCTCGATATACAACATCGCCGAGGACGGCAGCCTTGCTGGGCTTACCGATTACGGCATTGCAAACTACACCGAAATCACCGTTCCGAGCGTCGTCGAGCTTACCGACGAAGAAAAACTGACGGTTTCCAAGGTTACCGTTACGCAAATTGCGGCTAACGCTTTCGAAAACTGCGCGTTCCTCACCAAAGTTACCTTGTCCAACGACATCGTGACTATCGGCGAAGCGGCGTTTGACGGCTGCGTTAATCTTGCGGAATTCGTTATCGGCACCGAAAACGCGGGCGTCAGCCTTTCCAAGCTCACCGAAGTCGGCGCCAACGCTTTCAGAAACGCTACGGCTTTGGAAGCTATCGCGTTCCCTGTTACGGTTTCCGCTTACGGCGACAGCGTGCTTTCGGGTTGCAGCGGTCTTAAAGAAGTGTCTTACAACGGCAATATGGCGTTCGGCAAACTCTTCGGTTCGGACTCGTACGAAAACAGCTACTCGGTCATTCAGAACGGCGTGAACTACTACGTTCCGAATGTTCTGGTCAGCATTAAGGTTACCGCGGGCATAAGCAAAATCGCAAACTACTGCTTCGCAAATCTTACGAAGGTTGAAAACATCACCTATCCGGACACCGTTACCAGCATCGGTACCGCGGCGTTCGAAAACAGCGGCATAACCGCAGTTGACTTTACAAACATTATATATATCGGCGCAAACGCATTCAGCCACACAAATCTTTCGTCGGCAACGCTTTCCGACAAACTCGAGGTTTGGGGCAGCGGCGCGTTCAGCTTCTGCGAAGCGCTTACAAGCGTCGTTATAAATCATAATCCGTCGGAAATCCCGTCCAGCCTGTTCGAAGGCTGCAAAGCCTTGACGAGCGTTGAGGGTGTGGACAGCGTTATCCGCGTCGGCAAGGCCGCATTCAAGGATACCGCGCTTACCTCGTTTGCAACCGTCAACAACGTGGTTGCGGTCGGCGACTATGCGTTCAAGGGCGTAACGAGCCTCGCAACCGACGGCTTTACGAAGGTTGCCAGCATCGGCATCGAAGCTTTCGAAGCAACGGACGTTATCGGTCAGGTGTTCTACAAGGCTGCGGACGCAAGCTCCGTTATTCCTGACGGCGTGCTGTACGTCGCGCCTCAAGCGTTCAAGGGCCTCGCGGTAACAAGCGTAGCTATCCCTGCTTCCATCATCGAAATCGGCGAAGGCGCGTTTGAAAACTGCACGAGCCTTGCTTCCGTAACGTTTGCTGCGGCCGCAAGCATAAGATACATTTTGCCGAGAGCGTTCTACGGCTGCACGGCGCTTAACGGCTTCACCGTTCCGACGTCGGTAGTTCAGATCGGCTACGAAGCGTTTGCATCGTCGGGACTTCAGACAATAGATCTTGCCGCGGCAACAGGCCTCAGAGTGGTTGGCGACAGAGCGTTTGCTTACTCCAAGCTTTCCGCAATCGTGCTGCCTGATAGCGTCAGGTCGCTCGGCACCGAAGCGTTCAGAGGCGTCGTAACCCTTTCAAGCGCAAACATCGGTTCGCTCACCGCTATCCCTGACGGCACCTTCAGAGGCTGCTCGAATCTTAACGAATTCACCGTAAACGAAGCCATCGTTTCCATCGGCGACAAAGCGTTTGCCGAAAGCGGTATCGTGAAAGTGATCGTTGAAGGCGTGAGCGCAGACAAAGATGAAAGCGCGCTGGCGAAAATCGGCGAATTCGCATTCGAAAACGCAGAAAAGTTTACGGGCTTTGTCAGAAACGAATACACCAGACCAAAAAAGGATGCGGAAGGCAACCCTGTTTATGAAATGGAAGCCGACGGCGTTACCCCGAAAAAGGACGCAGACGGAAAGCCTATTCCTGTTATGGAAACCGTTTCCGGCGGCAGGGGACTTCCTGAAAAAGTCGAAAACGTAGGCAGCGGAGCGTTCAAAGGCAACGTCAAACTTGCGGAGTTTGCGGCAACGGGACTTAAGAAACTTGCAGACAATCTGTTTGCCGGTTGCGAGGCCTTGGAAGAAGTCAGAATCGGTCAGGTTACCGAAATCGGCGACTACGCGTTCTATAACTGCAAAGCGCTCACCGACATCTACTACGGCTCGGGCGACAAGGCTGTTATTAACAAGTTCGGCGCAAGCCTTGCTTCCATCGGCGACAGCGCGTTTGAAAACTGCGTGAACCTGTTCGATCAGAACATCAATTCTTCGCTTACGGCACTCACCGAAATCGGAAACAAAGCGTTCTACGACAACAAGCTCATCACCGCTTTGGAAATTCCGCAAAAGGTTACCGTGATCGGCAGCGAAGCTTTCAGCGGCTGCAGCTCGGTGTCCACGCTCACTTTCCAGGAAGGCTCCGCGCTCACCACGATCGGCTACGAAGCGTTCCGCGGCTGCAGAGGTATCACCGAAGTTAAATTCGGCGACACGCTGTCCGTCATCGAAAGAGACGCGTTCGGCGGTTGCTCCTCGCTTGAAACCATCGTTTTCGGCAAGGGTATCACCTCCATCGGCGCAAGAGCGTTCGCAGGAATCAAAGCAAACGCGAAGGTCAAATTCGTGGGCGAAAAAGCTCCTATTCTGGACGCTAACGCTTTCGACCAAGACGCAGAACTTTCGGTCAAATGGCTGTACGAAGAAGCGTACAAATCCACCGAAGGCTGGGCAGGATACAACGTGGTTGTGTACTACGAAGTCTAAATCAAAAACAAAAATCAAAACGAAAACCCCGCAAAACGCGGGGTTTTTTGTGCGAAAAAATTCGAATTATTTTGAAGAAGGGGTCTCGGAAAGAGAAGAAGAGTTAAGTTCCTTGCGGTAGGCAAGCTTCAAAAGAATCGGCGTCATGATGCTTCCGACGATAACGAGAATTATCACGAACGGCATAAAGTCGGAGGAAATCAAACCGGCGTTCACGCCTTTTTGAGTGGTGATGAGCGCAACTTCCGCCCTCGCCATCATACCGATGCCCACTTTGACGCTGTCTTCACCCGAAAAACCGCACATTTTTGCGCCTGCCGAGCAACCGATAAATTTGCCCGCAAAGCCCAGAAGAACCCATATAAGGCCGAAAGCAATCAGCTTGCTGTCGAAGTTCTGGAAGCGGCACGCAATGCTTATGTGCGCAAAGAAGATAGGCGAGAAGAGCATATAACTGCTTTGATCGACGCGGCGTTCGATATACTTTGCGTCCCTTGTGTCGCTGAAAATTACGCCGGCTATGAACGCGCCGACGATTTCGGCAAGCCCGAACAGATTTTCGGCCATAAACGCAAACAGCAAGCACGTGCAAAGCCCTAAAATAGGAAGACGGCGGTGATGCTCGTATTTGTGTTCCATGATTTTGAAAACCTGATTTATGATGATGCCGACGGCAATCGCAATAACGAAGAAGAACAGGGTGTTGAGAACTGTGTCCGCAACTCGCGCGCCCGGAACGCTTTGCCCGATGACGACGGTGAGAATGATCAAGCCGATGACGTCGTCCAGAACCGCCGCAGACAAAACGGAAGTGCCGACTTTGCCGTTAAGCTTGCCGAGTTCTTTGAGGGTGGCCACGGTGAGCGCTACGCTGGTGGCCGTCAGAATGACGCCGTAGTAAAGGTTCTGAATCATCTTTTCGCGGTCGCCGACTCCTCTGAACAGGCAGGCCGCGCCGAAGCCCAGAGCCATAGGCACGATTACGCCCAAAAGAGTGATGACGACGGACGGTTTGCCGGCAGAGCGAATCCGCTTGAGGTCGGTTTCGAGACCTGCGGAAAACATTATGAAAACCACGCCGATTTGGGATATGCCGGAAAGCAGATCGCTGTCGCGCACCCAGCCCAAAAGGTTAGGCCCCAGAATAAGCCCCGCAAGAAGCGCGCCTATAACTTCGGGAAGCTTGAGCTTGCGCATAACAAGCCCCAACGCTTTTGACAAAAACAATATAAGCGCCAAGCTGAAAAAGATGGAATCCATAATATTTCTCCGATGTTTATTTACGATTGATAATTATATCACCATAAAAAAACTTGTCAACAAATTGGCGAGCTTTTCGTTGCAAACTTAAAATATATTTGTTATACTAACATTATGAGTAATACGATATACGACGTCATCGTGGTCGGCGGGGGAGCTTCGGGGCTTTTCCTTGCGGCGCGATTGGACGAAAAACTTAAGGTGCTGGTGCTGGAGAGCGGCGAAAAGGTAGGGAAGAAAATCCTTGCCTCAGGCAACGGAAAATGCAATTTGTCAAACGTGGCAATCGACGTTTCCGAGTACAACAATCTTTTCGTCAAAAACGCTTTGGAAAGTTTCGAAACGCGTGATACGCTGAGTTTTTTTTCGAGCCTCGGACTTAAGGCGAAGGTTGACGAAGCGGGACGAATTTATCCGTACAGCGAAACCGCGTCGAGCGTGCTGGACGTTTTGAGAAAAAAACTCGAAAACAACAAAGTTACGACGATAACGGGCGTTAAGGTTGACAAAATAGAACATAAAGACCTCTTTATCGCAAAATGCGGAAACGAGGTTTTTAAGGCGAAAACTCTGGTTCTGGCAACCGGAAGCAAGGCGGGGTTCGGGCTGAACAGTCAGGAGTTGCTGGTCTCTTTCGGGCACAGCGTCAGGCCGCTTACGCCGTCGCTTGTGCCGCTTAAATGCGACGCGTCGAAAATCAGGGGCCTTGGGGGAGTCAGGGCAAAATGCAGAGCCACGCTCTATAAGGACGGCGCGCCAGTGCAATCGGAGAACGGGGAAGTGCTGTTTAAGGACTTCGGACTTTCGGGCATTGCGATTTTCAATCTGTCGGCTTCGGTGGCAAGAGTTTCGGGCGACTACGAAATCGGCCTGAACTTTTTGCCGGATATGGACGTTTCGGACGTTGCGGAATACTTTGTGGACCGATACGAAAAACTCGGGCTTAAAACTGCTGAGGAGTTTTTTGTGGGAGTGTTCCACAAAAACGTCGCCAAAAACATTTTTGCGGCGGCAGGAATCGAGGAGGTTTCCGAAAAAAACATTGCAAAACTGGTGAGAGCGGCGATCGACTTCAGGGTTAAGGTGATTGCGCCGTGCGATTTCAGTTTGGCGCAGGTGTCGTCCGGCGGGCTTAAAACCGCAGACTTCGACGAAAAAACTATGGAATCGAAACTGCAAAAAGGGCTTTACGCCGTGGGCGAAGCGTTGGACGTGGACGGCGTTTGCGGAGGATTCAATCTGCAATGGGCCTGGAGCAGCGCGGCCGCGGCGGCAAAGAGCATAAACGAAAATTTGAAATAGAAAACGCGACGGAATTCCGTCGCGTATTTTTTTTGCCGTAAAACGCTATTGTCTGACGTCTTCGCCGTCGAATTCGAAAACGAAAGTGTTGTTTTTGTCCACGAGTCGGCTGAAAACTCTGTCGCCGTAAAAATCCTTGAGGCTGCCGTCTTTCAAGGAAAGATTTGAGGTGTAAACGGTGCATTTGCCGTGATTCTGCCTGGTGGAAAGCACTCGGAACAGATATTCCACGGTTACGTTTCGTATGCGTTGTTCGCTGCCCAGATCGTCAAGAACGAGAAGGTCGGAGCTTAAAATATCTTCGATATAGATCCCGCGATCGGAAATCGGGGTGGTGTGATATTTGGTCATCAGCCTGGTGAAATCGAAGGCCGTCAGAAACATCACGGTGTAGCCTTTGTCCAGAACCGCGTTTGCAATGGCGGAAGCCACGCAGGTTTTGCCGGTGCCGGTGTTGCCCAGAATCAGAAAGTTTTTGTATTTTTTAGGCGGGAAACGGTCGGAATATTCGTGCGCGCGCTTGTAAAGCTTTTCCATCGAGGTGCGGTGTTCTGGGTTTTTGAAAACCGAAAAATCGCAATCGGAAAACTTGAAATCGGCGTTGACCAAAAGGCCTGCCGCTTGTTTGAGCTTTTCGGAATAAAGCCTCTTGAAGCAGACGCAAAGCTCGCCGGACGGGGTTCTTCCCGTGTCGCCGCAAATGCTGCACTGAGGCTTTACGGAAAAGTAGTTTGCGGGAAGTCCCATTTCGGCCATAACCTTTTTGAGGGATTTTTCTGCCGCGGCAAGAGAGGAGATTTCCGCCTTGCAGTCCTTGCCCGAAACTTCTTTTTTGGCAATTTCAAATTCCAGATCCCTTATTTTGTCGTCGAGGGCGCGAAAGTCGGCGTTCTTCCTTGCTTCGTCAAGGCGGAGAAGATATTCGGCTTTACGCTGTTTTTGCAGGTTTTCGTAGTGGGCGAAAACTTGCTCCAAAAGTTGACCTTTGTTCATAGTTACTCCTAAAATTCCACGTCGTCGATGGTCGGACGATCGGAAAATACCGAGCGAAGCTCCTCTTTGGTGTATTCGCGGTTTTCGATGTTTTTGTAGACGGTGCCGGCGGCAGAAGAATTAAAGCGCGGAGAAGACAGATATTCTTCCGCTTTTGCGGCTGTTTCGATTTTGTTTTCCTTAAGCTCGGCCAAGGTTTTGTTGATGCCGCCGAGGGTGTACTTGGACGCGCCGGAATGCGCCGCCGCAATTTTTATGACGTCGTCCGAAAAACCCCAGTCCATGCTCCACACGCGGTAGTAGTCGCGGTCCTTTTCGGTGACCGAGCGGGAGGAACCGGAAAGTTCCAGCACGCTTTTTAAGAAGCGGTCGTCGTCAAGAAGCTTGCCGATGTATTCGTTTATGCTGCGGGTGTTCCAAAGCCCCATTTTCAGGAACTTTTTGACGTAGGAGTCCATGCCGTTTAAGGTGCGGATACCGGACATAAAGCAGTACTTTGCGACGGTTAAAACCGCTTCTTCGTCAAAACCCGACACAAGCCACGGCGCAATATAGGTTTCGATTTCGCCGTCCACGGACTCGTAGAAAACGCCGATTGCGGAGTTGACCTTTATGGCAAGATCCCTCATTTTTTCGCGCTCTGCGTTGTACGCTTTCATCTCTTTTTCGGAAAAAACGCTCAGGCGATAGAACTCGTCCAGAATCTGATCCAGCTTTTTGAAACCGCCTTTGCCTTTGACGCTTTTTGCGGCGTATATAACCGCGTCCACGGGGAAGCCCCAGTTTTTCGTCCATTTGACGAAGGCTTGCTTTTCTTCCAAATCCACGGAACCGGATTTTCGGCCGAGAGCTTTCAAAATTTCGCGCATGCTTTCGTCCAGAGCGTCGTATTCTTTGAGCTTGGCTTCGACGTCGGCGGCAGTGCGGACGCCGTCGGCCGCCCAGCTTCTCGCCACGGCCTGAACGTATTGAAGGCGTATGGACTGGCCCTTGAGCTGAATGCAGTATTGAATGATCATCAGCATGGCGTCGGGAAGTATGCCCGTCTGATCCATGGTTTCGTAGAGAAGGACAAACTCGTTCTGCACCAGCGCGCGGTCGGAAAACAGATCCTGCGCCTGAAGGTTGAAATCGTAATATTTTTCCGATTTGTATTTTTTCGGCGGTTGTTTTGCGCCTTTTAAGGACAAATATTTTACTTCCAGCGGATTTTGGGATATAATTTGAAGTAGGCCGTTGTCTTCCCAGAATTTGAAAACGGAATACAACTCGTCCGGCTTAAGGCCCAAAACGGCGGTGAGGTTTTCCTCCGAGCTGTCGGACGTCGGATTTGAGCAAAGATAGAGGCCGTAAAGATAGACCTTTATTTGATTTTCGGTTGCGGAAGGAAGGTATTCGTTGATGAACAGATTGTCCACCAAAGTGAACGTTTCCATAAGATAATCGCTTGAAAATTTGCAGACCGACACGGGAACTCCTCCAAAAAATTAGGTGCTTGTTTTGTAATATAGCATACATTGAAAACAAAAACAAGCGAATTTCAAAAAAAATGTCCCCTCCACTATATATAGTGGAAGGAAGGAAATCGGCCACAACTGCACACAATATATCGTCATTTAAGACGTTTTTCGAGAGCAATGACCAACGGCTCGCCGAGAGCGTAAAGTATGACGCTTTCCGAGGCAAGAATACTTAAAAAATTGATTATCCACATTTCGTCCGAACCCATAAAATGCCACATCGTCGGAAGGACGACGGCGTTAAGAAGAACGGGCGGAAGCGGCGCGAGCCAGCGGTTTTTGATTTTTGAGGTTATAAGCGCCGCAACGAGCGTCGTCAAGGTGCCGAAAACCACGTCGTAGATGCCGAAAGCGGAGAACGCGTTCGTCAGCAGGCAGCCGAGCGTGACGCCCCATATAGCTTCGGGCATAAAAAAAGGAAGCAGCGTCAACGCTTCTGCAACACGGAACTGAACCGGTCCGTAGGTTATGACGGGTACGGCCGCCGACAGCGCAAAATACAGCGCCGCAATGACCGCGCCCCTCGTGAGACGCAATGTGCTTTTTTTCATAAAAACTATCTCCGGTATTTTTTTGATGGGTAGCCGAATGAACCATCGCATAAAATATAACACAATTATTAACAAATTTCAACCGATTTGACGTCGGCAAAAGGAGGCAAAATGATAAATTTTAACGATATGGACAAATGTATGACTTCGGGGCTTAACTTCGGCAGTTTCGTTACCTCGGGCAAAAAACCAAACGTCATGACGGCGTCGTGGGGCTTTTTCGGCGTTATGTGGCATAAAAAAATCGTCATCGTGCCGATAAGAGAATCACGCTTTACAAAGTCGTTCGTGGACGAAACGGGAGAGTTTACGCTCAGCATTCCGACAGAAGGCGACATGAAGGAAGCGCTTCATATCTGCGGAACCAAATCCGGCCGCGACACCGACAAAATAAGCGAGGCGCACCTCGATATGATCAAGGCCAAAAACGTCGATACCTACGTCGTGGGCGGGTGCGGAAAATATTTTGAGTGCAAAGTCATTCAGAAGGTGGAAATGCCGCACGAGCTGCCGGACGACATCCGCGCGCGTTGCTACAAGACTCCCGATTATCACACATACTATTTCGGCGAAGTGGTTGCCGAATACTAAAAAAAGAGGCGGAAGCCTCTTTTTCGTTTGTCAGTCCTTGACCAGTTCCACAAGCATATAGTCGAAGTGCACTTCTTCCATAAAGTCGCGCGGAAGATATTTTGTCAGGTTGAAAGAATTGAAATGCTTGAAATGGCTGCTGTGCGGCACGGGCGTGCCGACGTCAAGATCCATGCAGATTTTGTGCAGAGTTTCCTCGTAATACTCCCTGTTCAGAAATTTTTTAAGGGGAAGAATTCTGCTTTCGGTTACGACGTTGTCTTTTACCAGTTTTACCCAAATTTTCATTTTGTCACCTTCCGTGTTTTTGCGTTTTTACCATAGCACAATCTTCGGGGTTTGTCAACGACGCCAAGGTATAAATTGCTATCGTATGCAAAAACTACCTGAAATCGGAGGTGCTTATGAAAAGCGGAATCGTAAGACGTATTGACGAACTGGGGAGAGTGGTCATACCCAAAGAAATAAGGAAAACCATGCGCATCAGAGAAGGCGAGGAACTGGAAATTTTTGTGGACGACGACAAAAATCTGGTGCTTAAAAAATATTCGCCGTTTGCGGGACTTAAGGAAATTTCCGAAGCGTTCATTTCGGCAGTTCAGAAAACGACCGACTCAGAGGCCGTGGTTTTTGACACGCAAAAGGTGGTGGCGGCAACGGAAAAATATCGCTCTGCGCTTTTGGGGAAAGAAGTTTCGGACGAGCTTCAGAAAATTATTTCCGACCGAAAAAAGGTGGTGCTGAGAGGTTCGTCGTGCGTTTTTGTGGCGGACGAAAATTTTGAGGCGACCGAACAGATAATCTGCCCGATAAACTCGATGGGAGAACTGTTGGGCGGCGTTATGTTCTTCAGAACGGACGGAATTCTGGGCGGCTTGGACGTCAAGCTTTGCGATTTCACGGCGGACTTTTTCAGATGTATAAACGTTCAGTAAAAAAATCGGTTATGGGCGGCGCGGCCTATTTGGCGGCGGCTCTCGGGGCGGCGAAAGTCGTGAGCGCGGTGTTCAGGCTGGCTCTTACAAACGTTCTGGGAGCGGAAGGGTTGGGGCTTTACCAACTGGCGTTCCCCGTTTATTCGTTGCTCGTAACCGTTACGGCGACGTGTATGTCGGTTGCGGTGTCGAGGCTGGTGGCGGAAAAGGCGGCGTCGGGCGGGATAGGAAGAGAATATCTTTTGCCCGGCATCGTGCTTGCCGCGCTGCCAAGCGTTTTGCTCGGTGCGGCGGTGCTGCTGTTTTCCGATAAAATTGCGGCCGTTCAGGGCAATTCGGCCGTGAAAACGGGATATTTTGCGATAATCCCCGCAGTGATTTTCGTTGCCGCGGGCAGCGTTTTTAAGGGTTGGTTTCAGGGAAGATTCAATCTTGTTCCGACGGCTTTTTCGGGAGTGTTTTCGCAGGCGGTGAAGCTTGTGGCGGGACTTGGCCTTGCCGTTTACCTCAAAAAGTACGGAACGGCAGGCGCCGTTTTCGGCGCGCTTACGGGCGTGGCGATTTCGGAAGCCGCAGGCTGCGTTTATCTCGCGTTCCGTTATTTTAAGGAAACAAAATGCTTGCCTGAACTTGACAGAAAAACTTGTGCAAAAGACGTTTACAAAGAACTTTTCAAAACGGTGGTTCCGATTATGCTCGGAAGCGTCATATTGCCGATTTCCGGGTTTATCGACACATTTTTGGTTGTTAACGTGTTAAAAGCGCAGGGTTTGACGACGGAAATTGCCACTTCGGAATACGGATTGATGTCGGGCGCGGTGTCGAGTCTGGTGGGGCTTCCGGTGGCGCTTGCCGTCGCGTTTTCGGTGGCGGTGGTGCCGGCAGTTGCGGCGTCGGGGGCAGAAAGGAATCTCGACGCCGTTATATCAAAATGCAAAACCTCCGTTAAGCTTGCCTACCTTGTGGGCGTGCCGGCCACGGCTTTGTTTTTCGCGCTTTCGGGGAACATCATCGCGCTGTTTTATCCGAACCTTTCCGCGGAGGAATCGGGCCTTGCTGTAAGGCTTTTGACGGTGGCGTGTTTTTCGGCCACGCCGCTGACGCTGCTGCAAATTTACAATTCCATTTTGCAGGCGCTCGGGCGCACTCTTGACTCGGTGTGGAATATGGTTTTTGCCGTGGCTTTGAAAATTATGCTGTCCGTCGCGCTTATATATACGTCGGGAATAATAGGCTTTGCGGTGGCAAGTCTGGCGTTTTCGGCGGTTGCCGCGGGGCTTGGCAGGTGGCGAATAAGAAAACTTTTGGGAAACGGCGTAAAACTTTTGAAAAATGCGTACGAAATCGTGCTGAGTGGTGTTATAATAGGCGTAGCGGCATATTTCGTGCAAAAGGCGTTTCAGCGGCCGATTCTTTCGGTGGCGTTTGCGGCGGTTGCCGCAGGGGCGCTTTACGTCGTTTGCGTCTTTGCATTCAAAGTGCTTGACGAAGAGGAAATGTCGTCGTTGCCGCTATTTGGAAAACGATCGAAAAAAATTGGAGAGGAAGACTTATGATAACCGTAGTTGGACTTGGAATTTTGGAAAATCAGATTACGCTGGAGGGCGCGGAAGCCGTGAAGGCCGCGGACAAGGTTTTCGTTAAAACCGCGTTGACGCCTACCTATAAATATTTTGAAAACAACGGAGTTGCGGCGGAAAGTTTCGACGGCGTTTTTGAAACGGCCGAAAACTTTGACGAGCTGGACGAGAAAATCATCGAAAGGCTTATTAAAGAGGGTGAAAGCAAAAACGTTGCTTTCTGCGTGAACGGCGACGGCGCGTCGGACGGGACGGCGGCGAAGCTTTTAGAAAGACGAGAAGGCGTCAGGCTGGTGCCCGGGATTTCCGTTGCGGCGGTGGCAAGAGCGTTTGCGCCGTCCACTTCGGGGGCGGAGTATGCCGCTTCTGACGTTGTGGCGAAATCCGATTTTTCGACAGACAAACGTGTCCCTTTGACAATCAGGGAAATCGACGACAAGTTTATGGCGAGCGAAGTGAAAGAAAAGCTTGCCGACTGTTACGGCTACGGCGAAACCTGCTACATACTTAAAACGAAAAACGGAAAAATCGTTTCCGAAAAAATCACGGTTGACGACATAGACAAGGGCGACGGGTTCGACTGTTCGACCGCCGTTATTCTGCCGCCTACCGACCTTTTGAAAAGCGAAAGATACGGCTTTTACGATTTGCTTCAGATTATGGACAGACTGCTTGCCGAAGACGGTTGCCCGTGGGATCGGGCGCAAACGCATAAGAGCATAAGGAAAAGTCTGATCGAGGAAGCGTACGAGCTTTGCGACGCAATTTCCGAGGACGATCTGGAAAATATGGTAGAGGAGACCGGCGACGTTATGTTGCAGGCGGTTTTCCACGGAAAGCTTGGGGAAAAGGACGGAGAGTTCGACGTTGCCGACACCATCACGGGGCTTTGCAAAAAACTGATTTCCCGTCATACGCACGTTTTCGGCGACGTGAAGGTTTCGACGGGGGAAGAGGCCTTGAAAGTCTGGGAACAGAACAAGGCCGTCGAAAAGAAAACGGAAACCGCATCTCAAAAAATCGACAAAATCGCAAAGAGTCTGCCGAGCTTAAGTTACGCCGAAAAAGTGTTGAAATACGCCGCAAAGGACGGCTTCGAGTGGACGCAGGACGACAGCTACTACGACAAGGTGGCAGAGGAGCTTAACGAGCTCAGAACCGCTTCTCCGGAAGACGCCGAAATGGAAGCGGGGGATTTGCTGCTGTCGGTGCTGAATCCGTTGAGGCATCTGCACATCAATCCCGAAGTTGCCTTGAGAGTTGCGACTCAAAAATTTATAAATCGTTTCAAGCACGTGCAGGCGGCCATGACGCGCGACGGACTTAAAATCGACGATCCCGAGGTCTTTGACAGATACTGGGACGAAGCAAAAAAGGTTTACAGATGAAAATAGGCGACGTACAACTTGAAAACAATCTTCTTCTGGCGCCGCTTGCAGGGTTCACGGACGTCGGGTTCAGAAGGCTTGCCGCTTCTTTCGGCGCAGGACTAACGTGCACGGAAATGGTCAGCGCGAAGGGCTTGGTGAAAAATCCGAAGGCCGCAAAACCGCTTTTGGCCGTGTCGGAAGAAGAAAAAACGGTGGCGGTTCAGATATTCGGCGCAGAGCCTGAGTATATGTATCGAGCGGCAAAGCACGAGTTTTTGGAAAGATTTGACGTTATAGACATAAACGCGGGTTGCCCGGTGGCAAAAGTGGTCGGAAACGGCGAGGGCAGCGCGCTGCTCAAGGATCCGATAAGGCTGTCGGAAGTCGTGGCCGCAACGGTTGAGGGCGCGGGGAAAAGGCCCGTTACCGTAAAGATGCGCCTGGGCTTTTCAGGCGGTGATTTTTGCGCGGACAAAAACGCGGAAATTGTCGAAAAAGCGGGAGCAAAGGCCGTAACCGTGCACGGAAGAACGAGGAGCCAGTTTTATTCGGGCGAGGCGAATTACGAGCTTATCGCCGAAGTGAAAAAGGCGGTGAATATCCCCGTCGTCGCTAACGGCGACGTAACGGACAAAAAAAGCCTCAAAAGGTGTCTGGAGATAACGGGCGCGGACGCCGTGGCGATAGGGAGAGGCGCGCTCGGCAGGCCGTGGATATTTGCAGAACTTATGGATAAAGAGCCGATTTTCGACCTTGAAACCCTTATTTTGCAACATATCGAGGATTTGAGAAGCATTTACGGCGACTATGTTGCCGCAAACGAAATGAAGAAACACGTCTGCTGTTACCTTAAGGGAAGACGAGGCGTGTCCGCCCTCAAGAACAAGTTTATGACGCTTAAAAACGTTGAGGAAGAAATAGAAGCGGTGAAGGCCGTTTTCGGGGAGGGAGCTTTATGAACGTGGTTTTGTTTGAACCCGAAATACCGCAAAATACCGGAAACATCGTCAGAACCTGCGCGGCGACGGGCACGAGATTGCACCTTATAAAACCGCTTGGGTTCGAGCTGTCGGACAAGTATCTTAAGCGCGCGGGGCTGGACTATTGGGCGGACTGCGACATAAAGATTTACGAAAATTTCGACGAATTCAAAACGCAAAATCCGGGACGGTATTTTTACGCCAGCACGAAGTCGCAAAAGCGTTACGACGCGGTGAAATTCGAGCCGTCCGACTACGTGATTTTCGGGCCGGAAACGCGCGGACTTCCCGAGGAAATGCTGCACGGAAGCTACGACAGGTGCATAAGAATTCCGATGATCGGAAGCACCAGAAGCCTGAATTTGTCCAACAGCGTGGCCATAATTTTGTACGAGGCTTTGCGCCAGCAAAATTTTGACGGACTTAACGAAATCGGTCATCTGACGAAATATTGACGTAAGCCGCCTTTCGGGGCGGTTTTTGTGTGCGAAAAATGCGGTGGAATTGTTGCATAATTTAAGTATATATGATATAATAGCTGACAGATTAAAAAGAATATCAATAAGGAGATATTTTTATGAATAAAAAAACAATCAGAGACGTTGACGTCAAAGGCAAAAGATGCTTGGTCAGGTGCGACTTTAACGTGCCTATGAAAGACGGCGTTATCACCGATGAAAACCGCATCAACGGCGCGCTTCCTACCATCAAATATTTGATCGAACACGGCGCGAAAGTTATTCTTTGCTCCCACATGGGCAAACCTCACAACGTTTTGTCGGAAGGCTGGGGCCTGAACAAAAAAGAAAAAGCAAAGCTCGAAGCTATGCCTGAGGGCGAAAGAGAAGCCGCAAAAGCGGATATGATGAAAAAAGCGGCGAAGGATCGCGAAAAATATTCCCTCCGTCCGGTTGCTGAAAAACTGTCGGAAAAACTGGGACAGGAAGTTAAGATGAGCGACGATTTCGTCGGCCCTTGCAGCGATAAACTGGTGGAAAACATCAAGGACGGCGAAGTGATTTTGCTTGAAAACACCCGTTTCGACAAAGGCGAAGAGAAGAGGGACGAAGCGCTTTGCAAGAAGCTTGCTTCCTACTGCGATATCTACGTCAACGACGCGTTCGGCACCGCTCACAGAAGCCACGCCACCACTGCGGCTATCGCCGAATACGGTTTCGTCAAAACCGCCGTTTGCGGATTTTTGATCGAAAAAGAACTGTCGGTTATGGCAGACACGCTGGAACATCCGGTTCGTCCGTTCGTGGCAATCCTCGGCGGCGCGAAAGTTGCCGACAAGCTTAACGTTATCGACAACCTGCTCACCAAGTGCGACACCCTTATCATCGGCGGCGGCATGAGCTATACGTTCGCAAAAGCGCAGGGCTACGAAATCGGCCTGTCCCTTTGCGACGACAGCAAAATCGACTACTGCAAAGAAATGCTTAAAAAAGCAAAGGATCTCGGCAAAAAACTGCTGCTTCCGGTTGACGCCGTTTGCACAAAGGTTTTCCCTGATCCTATCGACGCCGAAATCGAAACCACAACCGTGGATATCGACAAAATCCCTGCGGACATGATGGGTATGGACATCGGCCCGAAGACCGCAAAACTTTACGCGGACGAAATCAAGAGCGCAAAATCCGTTATCTGGAACGGACCTATGGGCGTTTTTGAAAATCCTATCCTTGCAAAGGGAACGATTGCCGTTGCCAAAGCGCTTGCGGAAGCTACGGACGCAACCACCATCATCGGCGGCGGCGACAGCGCGGCGGCGGCCTTGCAGCTCGGATTTGCCGACAAGATGACTCACATCTCCACCGGCGGCGGAGCAAGCCTCGAGCTGTTCGAGGGCAAGGTTCTGCCGGGCATCGCGTGCCTTAACGACAAGGACTAAGACCATGGCTATGTCTAACGACAGCGCTTCGGCCGGCGCCGCGTTGTTTGCGGCCACGAACATGTCGATGTTTGCCATGATAGAGGCGAACCGAGCGGCTCAAAGGCAGCAAACGATTATGGCCGTTATTAATAATAAGGAGTACGTTATGGACAACAAATTGCTTCAACAGCTTAAAGACGAAGGTATCGAAATTACCGTTACCGTTATGGACAATTTCGGAATCAAAGGCCGCATCGCCGATTTCGACGACTGCTTCATTCGTCTCGAATCCGATCAAAGAAACTTCAAGAAAAAAGTTCAGCTTCTTAACCGTCTTTTCATCACCAAAATCGTGGTAAAAGAATAAAAAATTTAAAATTCTCGCCTTAGGGCGTTACAAAAATAATAAAAGAGGTATTAAAAATGAGAAAACCAATAATTGCCGGCAACTGGAAAATGAACAACACGATAGCGGCCACCAAGGCTCTTATCACCGACCTTCTTCCGCTTGTTAAGGACGCAAAATGCGACGTGGTTATCTGCACTCCGTACACCGATTTGGCTACCGCGGTCGAAATGACCAAGGGCAGCAACGTCAAAGTGGGCGCCGAAAACGTGCACTGGGCGGAAAAGGGAGCTTTCACCGGTGAAATTTCCGCAGATATGCTTTTGGAACTCGGCGTCGAATACGTCATCATCGGCCACAGCGAACGCCGTCAATATTTCGGCGAAACCGATCAGACCGTAAATATGAGGGTTAAAACCGCTCTCGCAAAAGGCCTCAAACCTATCGTTTGCGTCGGAGAAACTCTGGAAGAAAGAGAAGGCGGCAAGGTGGAAGAAGTGCTCGTTCGCCAAACCACCGAGGCTTTGAAAGACGTCGCTTCGGCAGACCTTGACAGAGTGGTTATCGCTTACGAACCTGTCTGGGCTATCGGCACCGGCAAAACCGCAACCGCAGAAGTTGCCAACGACACCATCAAAATCATTCGCGACACCGTCAGGAATCTTTACTGCGCAAACTGCGCCGAAAACAAGGTTCGTATTCAGTACGGCGGCAGCATGAATCCTAAAAACGTCAAAGAACTTATGGCCATGCCTGAAATCGACGGCGGCCTCATCGGCGGAGCAAGCCTTAAGGCGGTTGACTTCAGCCTCGTCGTAAACTACGACGCATAACCTAAATTAATCATTCGTTTGGTTGCCCTTGCTTTGCAAGGGCAGACCGAGCGGAAAAATCTGCCGGGTTTCCGGCCTTACTTTGAAAATGAATTCCGTTCCGAAAGGGACGGCGGAGGCATATATGAACAACAGATTTTGCGGCCTTATCATTATGGACGGTTTCGGCATTTCCCCTGAGCACAAAGGAAACGCCATTTACCTAGAAGGCACGCCTTATATCAAAGAACTCGTTTCGCGCTACAGCCACACTCAAATCGGCGCGAGCGGCATGGACGTCGGTCTTCCCGACGGACAAATGGGCAACAGCGAAGTCGGCCACCTCAATATGGGCGCCGGCCGCATAGTTTATCAGGAACTGACGAAAATAACCAAAGCAATCTCCGACGGCGACTTTTTTGAAAACAAAGCTTTTCTGGACGCCATGGAAAACGCCAAGAAAAACGGCAAAAAACTGCACGTTATGGGGCTTTTGGGTAACGGCGGCGTGCATAGCCACATCACGCATCTGAAAGCGCTTATCGAAATGGCCAAAAAACAAGGCCTCGAAAACGTTTACGTCCATTGCTTTATGGACGGCAGGGACGTTCCGCCTACTTCCGGTCTGGGATTTGTGAAAGAGCTGGAAGCGTATATGAAAGAAATCGGCATCGGCGAAATCGCCACGCTTGCCGGAAGATATTACCCGATGGACCGCGACAACCGCTGGGACAGAGTGGAAAAAGGCTTCGACGCAATGACCTTGGGCGAAGGGCTGAAATTTGCAAGCGCAGAAGAGGCAATCGAAGACAGCTATAAGCGCGGCGTTACCGACGAATTCGTGGTGCCGAGCGTGGTGGTGAGGGCAAACGGCGAACCGGTTGCAAAAATCGAAAAGGGCGACAGCGTGATTTTCTTTAACTTCCGTCCGGACAGAGCGAGAGAAATCACCAGAGCGTTTACGTTTGAGGACTTTTCGAGCTTCGAAAGAAAGTGCGGCTATCTCGGCGTGAAATACGTTTCCATGACGCAATACGATGCCACCTTCGACAATCTGGAAGTGGCATTCAAACCGCAGAGCCTCAAAAACACTTTGGGAGAATACTTTGCGGCAAACGGCATAAAGCAGTTGAGAATCGCGGAAACGGAAAAATACGCGCACGTTACCTTCTTCTTCAACGGCGGCGTGGAAGCTCCGAACGAAGGAGAGGACAGAATTCTGGTGCCGTCTCCGAAAGTGGCAACCTACGATCTGAAGCCTGAAATGAGCGCTTACGAAGTGGCCGAAAAGGCCGCCGCGGCAATAAGAAGCGGCAAATACGGCGCAATGATACTCAATTTTGCAAACTGCGACATGGTCGGACACACCGGCGTTCTGGAAGCTGCGGAAAAAGCGGTGGCGGCGGTTGAGGCTTGTCTCAAAATCGTGCTGGACGCAATAAGAGAAGTGGGCGGCATGGCTATAGTTACCGCAGACCACGGCAATGCGGACAAAATGATCGCGGAAGACGGCAGTCCGTTTACCGCGCATACCACGAATCCCGTGCCGGTTATTCTGGTTGACGACAAAAAAGAGTACGGAAAACTCAGGGACGGCGGAAGATTGTCAGATCTCGCCCCTACTATGCTTAAAATGATGGAGCTGCCGGTTCCGGAAGAAATGACCGGCAAGGCGTTGTTCTGATGAAAGAGAAAAACAAAAAACTTATCGTATTGTTGCTTATCACCGTCATAACCGTTTCGTCGGCCGTGGCGATGGTGGTCATTTTCCGGGCTGAGGACAAGCCTCAGCCGGTTTCGGTAAGCTCTTTGTCGGTCAAAAGCTATCTTACCAAAAAATACTATCTCCCGAACGAACAAGTGCTTTTCGACGGCTGCGTGCTTACCATAAACTATTCCGACGGCAAAACCGAAGACGTTACGTTGTCGGACGAACGACTTTCCGTCAGAACGACGGGCACCGCCGTGGACGAAAAAGTCGGGTTTGTGAAGGTTACGCTGGACGGAGCGACGGCTTCGGTGCCGTATATGGTTTCCACCAAATACGATCAGGTTACGTTTGACACCGAAGGGCTGCAAACCGTTTACACGGTGGGCAATTCCGTTGCCTGGGGCGCTTCGAAGTTCGACATCAAAAAAAGAGGTTCGACGTCCACTACCACGGTGCGCGCATCGGCCGCGGCAGGAAAATCCGGCTACAACTTTTCGCTTGACGGCTTTTCGACGGAAATCCCCGGCGTATATAAGATGAAAATCACCTTTATGGCCGAAGTTTACGAAACGGAATATAAGGTGGTGGGACACTCGTTCGTGAAATCGGTGGCTTTGTCGGGAACTCCGAGAACCGTTTACCTTATGGGCGAAGAACTGGACGTTGGGAACCTCAAAATCATGACGGAAACGAGCACCGGCGAAACGGCAGAGGTTGAGGTTACGAAGGATATGTTCTCCGGCTTCGACACTTCCGAAGTCGGCGAGAACAAGGCTATGAAGCTGTTCTACAAGCCGACGCTCAGCGAGGACGACAAGACCTTTGAAATCACCTTTGGCTACACCGTTTACGACGAAAACCGCATCGAAAGCGTGGATTTCGTGGCGTCGGCAGGGGAGCTTAACTATTACGTGGGCGACGAAATCAAGCTGTCGCAAAGCAAACTGCGCGTGAAATTTGCGGGCGGAGTTATTGCGGAGATTTCCGTTACCGATCCGTCGGTGAAGATTGACGAGAGCACTTTCGACACCTCCAAGGGCGGAAGATATAAGCTGAAAATCATTTACACTACGCCTAACGGCACCGAATTCGTGAGCGAAACGGAATACGTCGTTACCGCGAGAGTGGTGAAAATGGAAATTAAGAACGCGGAAAGCATGAAGGGCTTCTATCAGGCGGCAGACGGCAAAGTTACGCTGGCCTACCGCGCGGGCGATACCTTCGGTTTCGGCGACGCTTACGTGCTGGTGACTTACGACGACGGCAGCGAAGCGCAATTTAATCTGCAGGAACAACTGGAAAAAGAAGAAGGCAGAATGGTGATTCTGCTGTCGATGCCTGACAGGAAAAAGCTTACCGTTTCGGGCATCGATATGACCACGCAACGCGAAAACGAAATTTACATCGGCTGGGCAGGCGGCAAACTGCTCGAGGTGGTTTACGTCATCACCGCTTAACTAAATAACAACGCGCCCCAAAGCGGGGCAGATACAGAGGAGCAATTATGTATAAAAAAGTCGACACGGGCCTCGATTTCGTGGAAAGAGAAAAAGAGGTTCTGGAGTTTTGGAAAGAAAACGACATCTTCAAGAAAAGCATTGAAAAGAACGAAGGACATCCCGAATTCAGTTTTTACGACGGCCCTCCTACGGCCAACGGCAAACCGCATATCGGACATATCCTGACGCGCGTTATGAAGGACATCGTTCCGCGCTACAAGACAATGAAGGGCTATCACGTTTTGAGAAAAGCGGGGTGGGATACTCACGGATTGCCGGTTGAACTGGAAGTGGAAAAAATGCTCGGCATCGACGGTAAGCCGGAAATAGAAAAATACGGCGTAGAACCGTTCATTCAAAAGTGCAAGGAAAGCGTTTGGAAATATAAGCACGAATGGGAAGTTATGTCCGACAGAGTCGGCTATTGGGCCGATATGGACAATCCGTACGTCACCTACGACGACAACTACATAGAGTCCGTCTGGTGGAGCCTTAAAGAAATAGACAAAAAAGGCCTCATTTACAAGGGACATAAGGTCGTTCCGTATTGCCCGCGCTGCGGCACCGCTTTGTCGAGCCACGAGGTTGCGCAAGGCTACAAGGATGTTCAGGACACTTCCGCCTTCGTCAAATTTAAGGTGAAGGGCGAAGAAAACACCTATTTTTTGGCTTGGACGACCACGCCGTGGACGCTCCCTTCCAACGTCGCTTTGTGTATGAACGCAAAAATCGACTACGTAAAAATCAAAGCGAACGGAGAATATTATATTCTCGCAAAACCGCTTGTGAACAGCTTGTTCGAGGACTACGAAATCGTCGACACCAGAAAAGGCAAAGACTACGAATACGTCGAATACGAACCGCTTTTCGACTTCTATAAGGAAGGGAAGAAGGCATTTTTCGTTACAAACGCCGAATACGTTACCACCACCGACGGCACCGGTGTGGTGCATATCGCGCCTGCGTTCGGCGAGGACGACACTCAGGTCGGCAGAGCGTATAATCTGCCGCTCGTGCAGTTCGTCGACGCAAGAGGACGCTTGACGGCAGATTGCGGCAGCGACCTCGAGGGACTTTTCGTCAAGGACGCCGACAAGGTGGTTTTGAGAAAGCTGAAAGAGAATGGACTTTTGTTCAAAAAGGCCGAATTTACGCACAACTATCCGTTCTGCTGGAGATGCGACACTCCGCTCATTTACTTTGCAAGAAGCAGCTGGTTCATCAAAATGACCGCCGTCAGAGATAAGCTTCTGAAAAACAACGACACCGTCAACTGGATGCCGCCTTCCATCAAGAACGGCCGTTTCGGCAACTTCCTGGAAAACGTCATCGACTGGGGCTTCAGCAGAGAAAGATATTGGGGCACGCCGCTTCCTATCTGGATTTGCGACAAGTGCGGAAAAAGACACGTCGTCGGAAGCAGAAAAGAGCTTTGCGAACTGGCAGGGCTGGAAAAAGCGCCCGAACTTCATAAACCGTATCTCGACCCTATCACCTGGGGTTGCGAGTGCGGCGGCACTTTTAAGAGAACGCCGGAAGTTATGGACTGCTGGTACGACAGCGGCAGTATGCCGTTTGCGCAATGGCACTATCCGTTTGAAAATAAGGACATATTTGAAAAGGTTTTCCCTGCAGACTTCATTTCGGAGGCAGTCGATCAGACGAGAGGTTGGTTCTACACTCTTATGGCAATTTCCACGTTGCTGTTCGACAAGAGCCCGTTTGAAAACTGCATAGTGCTTGGCCACGTCAACGACAAAAACGGCATCAAAATGAGCAAGCATAAGGGCAACGTCGTCGATCCGTTCAGCGTGCTTGACGCGCAGGGCGCAGACGCGGTAAGGTGGTATTTCTACACCGCAAGCGCTCCTTGGCTGCCGTCCAGATTCTCGGCGGACAACGTTTCGGAGGCGCAGCGCAAGTTTATGGGCACACTCTGGAACACCTATGCGTTTTACGTGCTGTACGCCGACATCGACAAGTTCAATCCGGCGGAGCATAAGCTCGAAGACCAGAAGCTCACCATAATGGACAAGTGGATTTTGTCTGCTTTGAACAGCCTTATCGCTTACGTTGACGAGGCTTTGAACGAATACAAAATCACCGAAAGCGCCAGAGCAATCGAAGCGTTTGTGGACGACCTTTCCAACTGGTACGTCCGCCGCTCGAGAGAACGTTTCTGGGGCAGCGATATGACCGAGGACAAGGAAGCGGCCTACACCACCTTGTCGCACGTTCTCATCGAGCTGTCCAAGATTCTCGCGCCGTTCACGCCGTTTATGGCAGAACAGATTTATCAGAATCTCGTCAGGAACTTTGACGAAAACGCGCCGCTTTCCGTACACCTTTGCGCTTTCCCTACGGCAGACGAAAAGGCCGTAGACAAAAAACTTGAGGACGGAATGAAGGAAGTTATCAACGTGGTTACGCTCGGCCGCGCCGCAAGAAACAAGGCCAACGTCAAAAACCGTCAGCCGCTTTCCGTTTTGTACGTGAAAGGTAAACCTTTGACCGAAGAACTGAAAACTCTGGTTGCAGACGAACTTAACGTCAAGAAGGTTTCGGAGAGCATTTCGGACAGGGATTTCATCACCTACGAGCTTAAACCGCAGCTTAAAACTATCGGCCCGAAATACGGTCCGTTGCTTGGAAAAATCAAAGCGTTTTTGGCAGAAGCCGACGGATTTGAAATTGTGGACGCAGTGGAAAACGGCGTTTACACCACCGAAATTGACGGAAAAACCGTTGAATTTGCAAAAGACGACTTGCTGGTTGCCGTGAAAGACAGACCGGGATTTGCGGCCGAAACCGAAGGCGACATCACGGTTATTTTAAATACCGACGTTACGCCGGAACTCGTTTCGGAGGGACTTGCAAGAGAAGTGGTTTCGAAAGTTCAGACCATGAGAAAGGAAGCCGGATTCGAGGTTGTGGACCATATCGTCATCGGCCTTAAAGCTTCGGACGAAGTGAAAAAAGCGGTGCAGGATAACGCCTTCGTCAAGAAGGTTACCCTCGCAGACGCCGTTTCGGACGAACTTGACGGCTACGTCAAGGAATGGGATTTCGGCGGCGAAACGGTTACGCTTTCCGTCAAAAAGGTCAAATAGTATGAAAGTTAACAACGAATGGACCGATTATTCCGTTTTAGCCACGGGCGACGGTGAAAAATTGGAACGCTGGGGTAAGTACGTGCTGCTTCGACCGGATCCGCAGGTTATCTGGCCTCAGGCGTTTCCGCTGAAAGATTATAAGGGGCTGACGGCCTACTACACCAGAAGCGAAACGGGCGGAGGTGCCTGGCACTATAACCAAAAGATGCCGTCCGACTTCACGGTGGGGTGGAGAAATCTGAAATTCAAGCTCAAGCTTATGGGGTTCAAGCATACGGGACTGTTTCCGGAGCAAGCCGTGAACTGGGCGAGAATGATAGATCTGATCTCGAACGCGGGCAGGCCTATTGAAGTGCTGAATCTGTTTGCGTACACGGGCGGCGCCACGGTGGCGTGTCTGTCGGCGGGCGCAAAGGTCTGCCACGTGGACAGCGCAAAAGCCATGGTGGAAAGAGCGGGCGAAAACGTCAGGCTCTCGGGACTGGAGGACAGGCCCGTTCGCTATATAATCGACGACTGCGAAAAGTTTGTCAGACGCGAAATCAGGCGCGGCAGAAAATACGACGCAATCATCATGGATCCGCCGAGCTTCGGAAGAGGCCCGAACGGCGAAACCTGGAAAATCGAGGACAGCATTTTCGGTTTGGTCAAGCTGACGAAGGAACTGCTGTCGGATAAGCCGCTCTTTTATCTTATCAACAGCTACACCACCGGTCTTCAACCGACCGTTATGGCCAACATCCTCGCAAGGGCGCTCGGCATCGAGGCGGATAGAATCGACGCCGACGAAATCGGCCTCCCGACCGAAGAAAAAGACGTCGTTCTGCCGGCAGGCGCAAGCGCGTTCGCAACGTTTTAGACGACAAAGGAGAAATATATGGACTACAAAGATATAAGTGTCGTATATGAAGACAATCATATTCTCGTGGCGGTCAAGCCGCAGAACGTACCCGTTCAGGCGGACAGCAGCGGCGACGACGATATGCTTTCGATGCTGAAAAAATATTTGCAGGAAAAATACGACAAACCTGGAGAGGCATATCTGGGACTCGTGCAGAGGCTGGACCGTCCGACGGGCGGCGTTATGGTCTTTGCAAAAACGTCGAAAGCCGCGGCAAGGCTCTGCAAAGCTATAACCGACGGCGAAGTGGACAAAAAATACCTCGCGGTGGTTTACGGCGTGCCGAAAGACAGGCAGGCGCATTTGTCGAATTATCTGAAAAAGGATCCTGCGTCAAACGTGGTGTCCGTGGTTCCGATGCTCACCGAGGGCGCAAAAAGAGCGGAACTGGATTACAAACTTTTGTGCAGCGACGAAGGCGGCAGGATAAGCCTCGTTATGGTTAAGCTGGACACCGGCAGAAGCCATCAGATCAGAGTTCAGATGGCAAACATCGGGCATCCGCTGGTGGGGGACGTCAAGTACGCGGGTTCCATGCCGAAAGCAAATTGCAATCTCGCGCTTTGGGCAACGGAATTGAGGTTCAAACACCCCGTGAAAGACGCGCAGATGGTGTTCAGAGTGTATCCGCCTGAGGACGAAAAACCTTGGAAATATTTCAACGTGGATACTTTTTTGTCGGAAGGCAGAAAATAAAAGGAGCGGTGGAATATGTATAAGAATGTCGAAAAACAAAAAGTCATCACGCTTAAAAGCCTCGTGGACTATATGCCGGGGCAGGTGGTGAGCAAAACTTTGGCGCAAAACGACAAGGTTATAGTTACCGTTTTCAGCTTCGACAAGGGCGAAGAAATTTCCACTCACGCGGCGGGCGGCGACGCCATGGGAACGGTGCTTGAAGGCGTGGGGAAATTTACGGTGGACGGCGTGGAATATCACGTCAGAGAAGGCGAAACCCTCGTTATGCCGCAGAACATACCTCACGCGGTTTTCGGAGAGGAACGCTTTAAGATGCTGCTCACCGTTTCGTTCTGAAAAATAACGGTTTCCGCAAATCGGCATAAGTCGGTTTGCGGTTTTTTTTGCCAAAAATCGGCAAATATCAAAACAATATTGCTTTTTTTGAGTTAATTTTTAGATAATCGTCAAAATCAGACATTATAATTTCGGCCTCGACAAGTTTCGACAAAACCTTGCTAAAAATGTCAAAAAATATACCCCGAAAATGCGTCATAAAAGTTTGACAAATGGCGTTTTGCGGGGTTAATATACTCTCGGCGCAGCGATAAAACATATTTTTGAGAGACATTCAACCTTCCCTGAATTTGGGTAGGTTGAATTTTTACATCGAATTGCTGTGAATTATTTAGGGAAGGAGAATTACTTATGACAAACAAATCGCAAAATTGCCACACGGCAGAGGAAATCGAAGACTGCAAAATAATATTGCGCGTTTATGCGAAATCGAACTCTGCGGTCAGAGCTATCGAAAAACAGATTCTGAAAGAGGCATTGGGAAGTTTTTATTACAAAAGAGGCTCGTCGACTCTTGATCAGTGCAACAGAATCATCGATATGATCGAAACCAAAGAAGGCTACCTGACGCTCAGGGAAAAAACGGAAAAAGTTTTGGGAACATTGAAAGCAAGCGACCGTGAATTTCTGACAATGCGATTTGTGAACAAAATGCAATTTTCAGACATCGCCGACTATTTCGGTTGGTCGCTCAGAAACTGCTTCCGCAGATACGACGGAGCTGCGCGGGCGTTTTGCGAGGCTATGAAAAACGATGAGTTTTTCGAAAGCGAGAAAGAGACGGTGAGGGCGCTGCCACTTTACGTATTGGAAAAAAGAAAGTCGGACGAGAGGAGGGCGGAAGCGTTTTCGAGGGAATGAAAAACCACGCCCGAAAGCGTGGCTGAAAGTTAATAGCGGTCGCCCGGGTAGTCGCGGTCGTTTCTGCGGTCTCGCCCGTCCGAGTAGCCGCGGCGATCGTAGTAGTCGTCACGACGGTAACGGCGATCGTAATAGTCGTCGTCGCGATAACGGCTGCGCGGTTCGTCGTAAGGAGAAGGGCCTACGTCGTAGTTGCGGTTGCGGTCGTAGTCGTAGCCGCCGCGCTTTTTTGCGGCAGGCTTGAACAGCAAAAATATGATGATGACTGCCGGAAGAACTATGCCGATTATGAGCAGAATTCGGAGCACGTTGTTGTCGACGCTTAGAAGATTGTTCTTTTTGTCGCCGCCGTTTGAAGGATCTTCGGGATTGACGATTTCAACGGGAGGCCTCGAATAGAAGTGCTGAGGAATGACGTAGGTCGAAAGTTTGGCGGAAGCCACAGTTTTGCCCTCGACGGACGTAACCAGCAGAACGTCTGACGGAACGTACCAGAACGCGCCGTCCGCGGCCTTGACGAATGCGTATTTCACGTCCTGATAGGTGAGAAAACCTAAAAACGTGAAGGCGGTGCCGGCGGTGAAATCTTCGGCGGTCGGAGCAGACTTTTTGCCGTTTTTGTTGCTCTTTATGACAAGTACGCTTACGTCGAGCACGTCGGTGACAACGGTGAGATCCAGATTTGGATTTTTGTCGGTTTCGGCATTTTCAAAGTTGCTGTCGGTTTGCTTTGCAAGCTTCTTGACGTCGGCGTCGGAAAGAGTCCCTTCGACGTCCATATATCTGAACAAGTTCACTTCCGCGTCTTCGTCGTAGCCGAGATACTGGACGTAGTAGGTGGCGGGAACGGCCATGATTTCGTTTCGGTTGAAGCTGGCGGAAATGAGGGTTACGTCCTCGGTAACTTTAAGATATTCCCCCGCAACGAGCGTCACGGTTTCGTCTGCAAACGTCGCCCCCGCAGGGAACGAAAAACAGCCGATCAGCACGACAAGAATGAGTGAGAAATATAAAATTCGCTTCATATATACCTCGATAAATACTTATACACAATAAATTATATACCAAAATTCGGTAAAAATAAAGCATTTTTAGGATTATTATGAACAATTCGGAAAAAGAAAGGATTTTGAAACTTATAAAAATCGAAAAAGAACTGGGCAAACGGCGCGGTAAAAAACGACTTCAGACATATAATTCGGGCGAAAAGGTGCACGAAAAACAGCTGGCGTTTCACAAATGTCTAAAACGCAACAGGTGGGTTTTCGGGGGTAACAGAAGCGGGAAAACCGAATGCGGAGCGGTGGAAACGGTGTGGATGCTGAGGGGAATCCATCCGTACAGAGAAAATAAGCCGAACGTTTCGGGCTGGGCGGTGTCGGTCAGCTACGAGGTGCAAAGGGACGTGGCGCAGCAGAAAATTCTGTCGTATCTGTCGAAGGACTGGATTGCGGAAATCGTTATGCAATCGGGGAAAAAGGACAGCCCGGAGACGGGCGTTATCGACCAGATCGTGGTGAAAAACGTTTTCGGAGGGCTTTCGAGGCTGGGGTTTAAGTCGGCGGATCAGGGAAGAGAAAAATTTCAGGGCGCAAGCCTGGACTTCGTCTGGTTTGACGAGGAGCCGCCCGAGGACGTTTACAGGGAATGTCAGATGCGCGTTCTGGACAAAAAGGGCGACATTTTCGGAACCATGACGCCGCTTAAGGGGCAAACCTGGGTTTACGACGAAATTTATCTGAACAAGGGACAAAGCCCCGAAGTGTGGTACGAGCAGATGGAGTGGGCGGACAACCCGTATCTGGACGAAAAAGAGGTGGAAATGCTGTCTAATTCGCTGTCGGACGACGTGAAAGATTCCAGACGATACGGAAGATTCAAAACCTACAACGGGTTGGTTTATCCGGAGTTCGACGTAAACGTCCACGTTATCGAGCCGTTTTCGGTGCCTGAGGAATGGCAGGCGGACATTTCGATAGACCCGGGACTCAACAATCCGCTGTCGTGCCATTTTTACGCGGTGGACGGCGACGGAACGGTTTACGTGGTGGCAGAGCATTTCGAAGCGGGAAAAGAAGTGGATTATCACGTCCGAAAAATCAACGAGCTGGCGGGAAAAATCGGTTGGAAGAGGGACGCGAGAGGACGACTGCACGCGCTTATCGACAGTGCGGCAAACCAAAAAACACTGGCGTCGTCGAAAAGCGTGACGGAGCTTTTTGTGGAAAAAGGAATCGTGGTGAACCCAAAGGTCAACAAGGATTTGTTTTCGGGCATTGCAAAAATAAAGAATATGCTGGCTGCAAGACCGCCTAAAATTTTGATTTTCTCTTCCTGCGTCAACCTTATCCGAGAACTGAAAAGCTACGCCTGGGCCGAGGGCGACAGACCTAAAAAGTTCGACGACCACGCTTTGGACGAGCTCAGATATTTCGTGATGTCGGGAGCACTTCCGCAGGCTGTGAAGCCGCAAAAAACCGAAATACAAAAGGACATCGAGAGCCTCATTAAACTACAAAAAAGGAACAGACAATGAACAACATTTCAAAAAAACTCAAGGCTGCTTTGACCAAAAAAGCTACGGGTTTTACCGCCGACGAGGTGGTTGAGGAATACGGAATCAACCCCGACGGCGAGTTTACGCTTCTGAAAAGAAAGGTTACGAAAAAATATTATCCTCCCGACACGTCGGCCATAAGCAAGGTGCAGGAGCAATGGGAGGCGGAGGAAAATTTGAGCAACCTCTCGGAAAGTCAACTTTTGGAGGAAAAAAGCAGATTGCTTGCCGAACTTAAGCTCGGCGACGAAAAAAAGGAGAAAAAATGAAAGAACAACAAAATCAATTTCAGGAACAACTTGTGGCGGACGTTAAGGCGGATTTCGAAAAAAGACGTCAGGCAAGACTTAGTATCGAACAGGCCTGGAGGCTTAATATGAACTTCATGGTCGGCAATCAATTCAGCGAAATCAACGCAAAAGGCGACATCGACGAAACCTGCAAACAGTTTTATTGGCAGGAAAGATCGGTGTTTAACCATATCGCGCCGATCGTCGAAACGAGGCTGGCCAAGCTGTCCAGAGTCAGAAGCGGCGTTACCGTGCGGCCGCTTACCACCGACGAGCAGGACGTGTCGGCCGCCAAATTCAGCACGGCCATACTAAACAGTATCATCGCCGAAAACAAACTGCCGAATCTTTTAAACACGGCAAACGCCTGGAGCGAGATTTGCGGCACGGTGTTTTATAAGGTGGTGTGGGACGGCGAAAAGGGTACGAAATACACCTTTAACGGCAAAACCGCCTCGGACGGCGACGTGTCGGTTATGGTTGTGCCGCCGTTTGAAATTTATCCCGAATCGCTTGAAGGAGATCTGGACAGTCAGTCGTCGATTATGCACGTCAAGGCGTATTCGGCGAGCGAAGTTAAGGACCTTTGGGGCGTGGACGTCAAACCGCAGAAGGTGAACGTTTTCAATATGCAAAACGCCGTAGTTTCCGGCGGATTCGGCTACAATTCGACGGTGCCGAACGTTTCGGAGGAAATCAAGGACGACGCGGTGGTGGTTATCGAAAAATTCGAACTGCCGACGGCGGAATTCCCTAATGGCAGGCACGTTATCGTTGCGGGGGGCCGGCTTGTCTACATGGGCGAGCTGCCGTACGAAAACGGGGAAGAAGGCAAACGCAAATTCCCGTTTGTAAGGCAGGTGTCGCTGGATAACACGGGCGCGTTTTTCGGCGCGAGCGTGGTGGAAAGATGTATTCCGGTGCAGAGGGCGTACAACGCCGTGAAAAACCGAAAACTGGAATTTCTTAACCGAATCGCAATGGGAGTTCTGGCCGTCGAGGACGGAAGCGTCGATACCGAACAGCTTGCAGACGAAGGACTTTGCCCGGGGAAAATTTTGGTGTATCGCCAGGGTTCGACGCCGCCGGTTATGATGAACGCGGGAAGCGTTCCGACCGATTTCCAACGTGAAGAAGACAGGCTTTTGCAGGAATTCACCATGATTTCCGGCGTGTCGGAGGTTATGGGCTACAGCAGAGTGCCCGAAAACGTTACGAGCGGCACGGCGATAAGCCTCATCATCGAACAGGACGACACCAGAATGAGCATAACCGCAAACAATCTGAGGGCGGCTATTCTGGAAATAGGAAAACAGATTCTGAGACTGTACAAACAATTTGCAACCACCCGACGCTTAAAGCGCATAGCGGGCGAAAACGGAGAAGTGGACCTCGTGTATTTCACGGGCAACGACCTTACGTCCGACGACATAGCGTTCGACACCGAAAACGATTTGTCGGACACGGCGGCGTCAAGGAGAAACATGGTTATGCAGATACTTTCGATGGGCCTACTTAACGACGAAAACGGAACGCTGTCGCCGAGAAACAAGGCGAGAGTGCTGGAAATTCTGGGCTTCGGCAACTGGGAAAGCAGCAAAGACATCGAGGAACTGAACATCAAAAAAGCTATGAGGGAAAACCTCAAAATGAAAGACGGCGGCGAAGCGCTCGTGCCCGATGAAACCGACGAGCACAGCATTCACATTGCCGAACATACCAAATTTATTCTGTCCCAGGAATACGACGGCGCTTGCGACGTTAAGAGCCGCGTGCTGGAACACATCACCTTGCACCGCCAGGCGCAGGAGATGGCAAATCAAATCAAAAACGTTTAGGAGGAACGAATATGAAAGATCAAATTTCTGAAACGGAAGCTGCCGTAACCGAGGATAAAACCGAGGTCAAAACGGCTGACTTAAGGAAAGAAAACATCGGAAAATTTCCAAACAAAGAAGAACTTTATGCGGCCTACAATGCGCTGGAAAAAGAGTTTACGCGTCGCAGTCAGCGACTTAAAACCCTTGAAAGGCAAATTGACGACCTGAATAAAGCAAGCCTTCGGAAAGAGGAAAACGCGGAAAAGGCCGCAAAATTTTTAGAGCAGGCGGTGGAAAACTATCCGTCGCTTCTGCCGCTTAAAAGCGAGCTGGCGGAGGCTCTTGCGGCGATAAATCCGGAGGACGAAACGTCGCTTTGGAAAATCGCTTTTCAGGTTGTGGCCGCGGCTTACCGTTCCCCCGACGACATAATGGCGGACGAAGATTTTTTGAACGAACGCGTTTATTCCAACGACGACGTGTTGACCGCCTGCGCGGAAAAATTTTTCGGCGCAAAAAGCGGCGCGAAAAGTCCGAGAACCGTCGGCTCTTGCGGCAGAGCCGTTATCACTTTGCCAAAAAAACCGTCTTCCCTTAAGGAAGCCAAGGAAATGGCAGAACATTTGTTCAAATAGCCGCAAATAAAAAATTAAAAGGAGAAAAACATGATCAACTTTCAAACTGCCGAAAAAGCACTCAAATCTTTTTATCTTTCGGTGATTGCCGAACAACTTAACACCAAAATCAATCCGCTTCTTTCTAAAATCGAACAAACTTCTTCGGACGTTGCGGGAAAAGAAATCGTCAAGCTTTGCACTTACGGCGTGAACGGCGGCGTGGGCGCAGGCAGCGAAACCGGCACTTTGCCGACTTCCGGCGAAAACTCTTACGAACAGTTCAGACTGACTCTTAAGAACTTCTTCGGAAAGCTCGAAATTTCCGACAAAGCCCTGAGGGCGTCTCAAACCGACGGCGGCGCGTTCGTCAACCTTTTGAACGCTGAAATGGACGGCTTGCTCAAAGCCAGCAAAATGAACTTCGGCCGTATGCTTTACGGCGACGGCAGCGGTAAGCTTGCAACCGTCGTTGCCAAAGAAACGTCCGACACTTCTACAAACGACTACATCAAAGTGGACGACGTTTCCAAATTCGTTCTGGGCATGACCATCGACATCGCTACCACCTCGGGCGTTATCGCCGCAGCAGGCAAAAACAAACGCATCATCGGCATCGACAGAGCAAACAAGGTTATCCGCATTTCCGTTTGCCCGACCACCGCGTTTGCGGCAAACAGCACCGTGTACGTTCAGAACAGCAAGGACGCGGAGCTCACCGGCCTCGAAGCAATTTTCGGCAACAGCGAAACCTTGTACGGTCTTACCAGAGCCAACTTCGACTTTTTGAAACCGTACGTCAAATCTTCCTGCGGCAAGCTTACCGTGGACGCTATGCAAAGCGCAATCGATCAGGCAGAAATCGCTTCCGGCGGCGAAATCAACTTCATCACCGCAAGCTACGACGTAAGACGTAACTACGTCGCAACGGTTACCGCAAAAGCAACCAACGTGGACGTTATGAACGTTGACGGCGGCTATAAAGCAATAAGCTACAGCGGAATTCCTATGGTGGCGGACAGATACGTTCCGGCAGGAACCATGTATATGCTCAACACCGACGACTTCAAACTGCATCAGCTTTGCGACTGGAGATGGATCGAAGGCGAAGGCGGTTCCGTGCTTCATCAGCTGGCAGGCACCCCTAATTATTACGCTACGCTCGTCAAATACGCAGATCTGCTTTGCGAAAGACCGAGCGGTCAGGTCAAAATCAGCGGCATAACCGCAGAATAATTTCAAAAGGAGGAATTGGCCCGTGTCGTTTTTGATACAAGACGTGACGGACGGCAAACTCGTTAAAATTGCCGAGGACGCATTGGACGTGGCGGACAGAATCCGCGAAATAGACTAAGGGTACGAGATCTATTATAACAGGGCGAAAAACCGATTCGAAATTTACAAAAAAGGAGAACGTCAGGCGGTTCTGCCGTTTGACGAACTGGACGAAAGAACCGTGACGTATCTTAGAAAAACCAGAATCGAAAACGCCGAGGAACTGATTGAGGAAATAGACTCGGAAAACCTGAAAAGAGAACAATCGATCGAGCGCGCAAAAAAAGACGAGAGAGAATACAAGCTCGGACACCTTGTGAAATACCTCGAAAACGACAGGGCCTACGTTCCTCGATACGACGAATTATAGGAGGACGATATGACTGTAAAAGAAGTGATATCCGCCGCGCTTTTCAAGATGGGCTACGGAGAAGTCGACTTCGACGAAATGACCTCCGAAGAAAGCGCGTTGGTTCAGAAAATGCTGAAGTGCCTGAATCTGGTTTATCAACAAATAGAAACGGAATACTTGCCGCTGACGAAAAAAGAAACCAAAAACTTTTCGGGAGGGACGCTTGAAATTTCAACGCTGTCCAAGCCGCTTTTGTACGTCGTAGGCATAAAAAAAGACGGCGTTGCCAAAAGCTTTAAGACGAAAGCAAGCTACATAGAAACCACCTTCGACGGCGACGCGGAGATAGAATACGCATATCTTGCCGACGACTTTTTGCTCACCGGCGAAATTGCGGACAAAAGGCTTGCAAAATGGCTGATTGCGGACGGAGTGGTCGCGGAATTCTGCTACGCGGAGAATATGCCGGTCGAGGCGGCCGCGGCTTACAAACGGTTTACGGACGGACTTAAGTATCTGAAAAACAAAAGTCTGAGGCTTACGGTGCTGGCAAGGAGGTGGCCGCAGTGAAGGGTTCGACCACAAGACGAGTCAGACTGAAAATATCCGAATTCAAGGGAACGGATACGACCACCGAGAAAAAACTTCTGTCCCCCGAATACAGCCCCGACACCTACAATTTTACTTTCACCGGCGGTGCGCTTAAGGCGGAAATCGGCGTGGACGTGGCGATGCTCGGCATCCTTACCGACAAAAATTTCTGGCACTATCTGCCGGAGCTTCCCGAAGGCGAAAGTGTGGCAAATCTGCATTTCTACCGCAAATACGACTTTACCAACAAAAAACGCGACGATAAAATCGTGGTTAAGGGAAGTTCGGGAAATTACTACGTCGCGCCGTTCTGGGAAACGGGGACGTTTGAAAAGATACCGAACATATTCGTTTCCAGTTTGGACTCGAGCGTGAACTACCGCTACAACGGGAACGACGTCCTTATCATTGCGGGCACGGGCGGCGGCGTTTACATCTACGACGGCACGAAAATCACCTACGTCAAAAACGCCCCTACCATAACCAGCATGTGCGTGCATTACGAAAGAATTTACGCAACGGTTTCGGGCGAGGCGAACAGCTTGTGGTTTTCCGACGACTTCAACCCCGTAAACTGGAACGCTTCGCTTACGGAGGGCGGCTTCATAAACTTCGACGACGACGGAGGAAGAGTGATTAAGGCCGTGAGTTTTCTGGACCACGTTTACGTTTTCAGAGATTACGGCATCGTCAGGCTTACGGCGTACGGCTCGCAGGAGAACTACACCGTTTCGAAGGTTTACGTTTCGGCGTCCAGAATCCTGCCGGATACCATTGCCTGCTGCGGCGACAGAATTATCTTTCTGACCGACGAAGGGCTGTTTTCCTTCAACGGCTACACCATGACGATGATTGCAAAAGAAATAACCAACCTTTTCCACCGCGATCGCTCGGCCGCGAAAGGCGCGTACGTCAGGGCAATTACTATCTTTGCTGCAGACTTCGTCAGGACACGGGCAAGGTGCTTTGCGAGGAGCAACCGGGATTTATAAACAATTCTGTCGTGCGCGTTGACGTAAGAACCGGCAAGGTGGACATTTTCAGAGGCGTGGACGTCAAGGGTATGACCGCGATGGAAAGCTTGCATATCGGCGAAGTGCTGTTGTTTTTCAGAGGGCAATACTCCACGCAAATGGGCATGATGTCCAAGTCCGGCAAGCTGTTTGACATTCTCGCGCCGAAGCACTGGGAATGCGCCGAAACGGATCTTGGGCGCCCGGATACCGAAAAAACCGTCAGGACGGTTTGGCTGACGACCGCCACGGATTGCACGCTGACCGTCGTTTTGGACGGAAAGAAATTCGCATACGAGGTTAAAGGCGGCTCGGAACCGAAAAAAGTCGTCGTCAATCGCCGCGGAAGCACCGTGGGATTTATGATCGATACCGACAAAAAATCGCCGGTTATTTCCGGACTTACCGCGGAGGTGGATATCAAATGACGGACGTCAGAATTTTGGAGCTTATCGCCACCGTGGAAAGACTGGCGAGGCAGATCGCCTTGCTGGAAAACAGAATTAAAGTTTTAGAACAAACGGAGGTACAAAATGTCAATTTGGGACAAAATTGAGGATCTATTTAAGACCAAAGAAGAAATCGCCGACGAAGAAGCGCAACGCGCGGGCGCGGCTGTCGAGGGCGAAACCACGAGCGGTCTGGTGGACGCTTTGAAAAATCTCGAGGACGAGCTTAACAAAAAAAATACGGTTGAAGAACCGGACTACGACAAGCTGTTTCCCGAGGTGAAGCTGGAGAAAAAGGAATACACTCCCGCAACAGACGAGGAAATCGAGAAAAGAGCGCAGGACGAAACGGCAGGCGACTATCAGAAAAAAACGCAGAATCTTTTGGACTCGGCTAAGAAAAAAGGCGAGGAGCTTTCAGACTACAACAAACAGCTTTCCGAAAAGAAAACCGCTTCGCTTGCAGACGCCGAATCGGCGGTTGAAAGAGCAAAGGAAACCGCATCCGACGATATGCTGAAAAGAGGCCTCGGGCGAAGCAGCATCGTTGCGGGCATCTTGGGCGAATACGACAAAGCGGGGCTTGAAAAAGCCGCGGAAATAATGAATTCGTACGACTCGAAAATCGCAGACGTGGAAAAGGAAATTTCGGGGCTTGAATACGAAAAGAAAAAAAGCCTCGACGAACTCGACCTTGCGCATGCAAAGGAGGTTTCTGACAGAATCGCCGAGCTTAAGGCGGAAAGATTGAAGCTGTCGAACGAAGCTATCGCCGAAAACAACAAAATCGCCCAGAAGCAGGCGGATCTCGACGCCGAAAGGCTTAAAGACATCGAAAAATACAAAGAGGATCGAAAGAAAAAGGCCGAGGACGAGGCTAAACAGCTGGCCGAATACGAGAAAAAATACGGCTATTCCGGCGAAAAACAGCAGAACTACGCCAAACGCTACGAGCTGGCTTTGAGATATTATCTCACCGTGGATAGCGACATCGCGCTTAAGGCGCTGGAGTCGAGCGCAAACATGAAATACTATTTGGGAAACTATTACGACAAGCTTAAGTCGGTGCTCACCGATCGCGCGAACAACACCGACAGATACGGCATAACTTGACGGAAATTCTGAAGCTGGCCACCGCCAACGGAATATGGGCCGCGCTGTTTGTGTTCTTGTTCTTTTACCAGCTTAAAGACGGCAAACAACGCGAGCAAAAATACACGGAAACCATTTCGGCCTTGTCCAAAAGTCTGTCGCAGTCCACGGACATTAAGGAGGACATCGAGGACATAAAGGACAGCTTGGACGAAATCAAAACCTATTCGCAAAACCGGTACTCGAAAAAGAGTGCGGCAAAAAAGGAGAACGCAACGTGAAAATTCCCGACAAAATGAAGAGCAAAACTTTTTGGCTGGCGCTTGCGGGAGCCGTGGTCGTCTTTTTGCAGACGGCGGGAGTTAAGGTTGACGCGCCGTACGTCAACGAACTCGTTACGGCTCTATGCGCGGTGCTGGTTGTTTTAGGCATCGTCAAAGACGACAAAAAGGGCGGCGGACCGAGTGAAGGAGAAGCCCAGGTAGTATAAGAAAAACCCACCGAAATTCGGTGGGTTTTTTACGTTAGGTAGCTTATTGCCGCATGTCGGACGGGCGCAGAACGAAGACGTCGGAATCGCCGAAAGAACTTTGGAAAAAGCCGTTTTTGGCCGTGCCGCAAAACGCGTACGCGCCGTTCACCGAAACTCCGCCGGACGCTCCTTCGAACGAATGGGTTACGTTAAGCTTGCCGCCCGAAAACGTGCCGTAAACGAGTTTGCCATCGGACGAAAAGCACAGCGTTTCGCCACCTATGCCCTTGGTGTGGAAGCAAAGCTCGTCGCACGTCATATCGACGTCTGCGCGGACGACGAAGTCAAGGTGCTCGCAAAATAGCAGCCATTTGGTTTCGCCGCCCAAAGCGGTCAGCACAAGAAAACCGTTTTCCACAGGGACGGAAAAAGCTTTTTCGGGTTTGTCGAGGGTGGTTTTTTTGATGACGGAGAAACTGCCGTCAAGCGTGCAAAGAAGAAGCGCGTCGGAGGTTTCGGCCTGATAAAAATAGCATTGTTTTCCGTCGGATACGAAAGGTTCGAAATTGCATAAACGCGCGTTTACGTTCAGCTTTTCGCCGACGAAACCGTCGGTTCGGTTGAAATCAAAAACTTTGAAGCAGTCGTTTGAGGCGGCTACGACGTTGAACGACGACTTTTCGGGAAGCACCGAAAATATTTTTTCCGCGCCTGAAAACGTTACGCTTGTCGTTCGAAGCACGTCCAACGAATAGGAAAAGACCTTCACGGCAAGTTTGTCGTTTTGCGCCAGAAAGCAAAGTATTTCGCTGTCCGAAAGATACGTAAAAACGCTTTTGGATTTGTCGGAAAAGACGGAGGAGCGCACTTCGCCGTCGAAGCTTACGTCGTAGAATCTGTCGAATTCGTCGCCGGAGGTTGCCACGAAAAAGCCGTTCGGCGTGATTTTTACGGACAAAAAGCTTTCGGATTTTGCGATGACGGAAACGTATTCCAAAGTGAGGTTTGAGGATACCTTTGCCATAACCGCCGATTTTTTGGCGCCGTCGGAGTTCACGTCGTAGCTGTCGGACGCGCTGTCGAAAAACAGATAGTAGCCGTCCGAAGAATCATAGACTTCGAAAAGCTGCTCTTTGCCGAGGCCGCCGACGTTTTGCGCGGCCATGTTCTCGTAAACGCTGGGCTTTCGGGGAAATTCGTTGTAAACCGTTTTGGGTTTGTCGGCGTCGTCGGTAGCGGGTTCGTCGGGCTTTGGCCCTGCAGGTTCTGCAGGTTCGGCCTGCGCGGGATTGTCGGGAACGGTCGGCTTGTCGCCTGAAAAATATTGATCGTAAAGGGCAAAGCACAGCACGCTGAGACCGATAAGAAAGGTCACCAGCAGCCATTTGCCGGTAGAGTTTTTCATAATAAAACGCCTCCTTTTCCCACATTGTAGCATGGAGAAAAAGAGGCGAAAGCGGCTTTTCAAATTAAGTCAAAAAAAGCTATCGGACGTTTCCGTTTGCCACGGCAAAAAGAATATCGGCGATTTTTTTGTTCGCAGGCGGCGACATCGGTCGCATTTTGACAGATTTTGCTTCCGCTATGGCCGAAAGCAGAGTTTGGGTGGAAAGGTCCGCTTGCTCCAAAACGACTGCGCCGTACTTTTTGGCGTAATAGGCGTTGTCGAGTTGGTCGCCGCGGCTTGCGCCCGCGGGAAGCGGAATGAGAACCGCGGATTTTTCGAGCGCGGAAAGCTCGGACACTGCGCCTGCCCCCGCGCGGGATACGACGACGTCGGCAAGGGCGTAAAGATTTTCGATGGCCTCGGAGTAGGCGATAGGCTTATAGTGCGGCGAATCGGAATAGCGTAGGCTGTTTTTTCCCATAACGTGAACGACGTCGTAGGTTTCGAGAAGCTTTGGAAGAGCGGCCTTTACGGCTTCGTTTATCGCGACGGAACCCGACGAGCCGCCCACGACGAGAAGCACGGGCCTCGAGCCGTCGAATTCCAAAAACCTTGCGGCGCGTTCCTTTTGTCCCGTAAACAGGCTGTCGCGGAGCGGAAATCCCACGAAAATTCTGGACGGGTTTTCGGCCGCCGTTTCGGGATAAGCGGTGAGGACCTTTGCCCCGAAATGCTTTTCGGCAATTTTGTTTGCAAGCCCTAAGGAAAAATCGCTTTCGTGAACGACGACGGGTATGCCCAGTTTTTTGGCCGCAATGACGGACGGCAGAGAAACGTAGCCGCCTTTTCCGAAAACTACGGCAGGTTTAAGGCGCTTTAAGTGTTCGGTTGCTTCTTTTACGCCTTTTATCAGTTTGAACGGTATGGCGAAATTCTTAAGCGACAGACTTCGCCTGAATTTTGCCGTTTCCGTTTCAAAATAGGGAAGCTCGGCGTCCATAGCCAAAGTTTTTTCGACGCCGCTTCCGCCTATATAACAAATTCGGTCGAATTTTTTTTTAAGTTCGGGGACGATTGCAAGGGCGGGCAGAACGTGCCCCGCCGTTCCGCCTCCCGTAAGTACTATGGTTTTCATAACGTTACCTCGCATCAGGGTATGATTTTTTGGTTATATTGTTTCCAAAACCTCGGCCGCGTAAACTGCTTTTTTGGGGGTGATTTTCGGCGGAGTGTGTCAAAAATCACGATAAACGTGTCAGAAATTCCGCCATGTGGCGAGAAAAAATTTTTTCTAAAAAACAATTTGGCCGAAAATCCGCTATCTTTTTGGAAAATAATGTGCTACAATGATTAAGTTATTATTTTTATTTTAGCCATCGGGGGTTTATACATGGCAGATTATAAGGCAAAAGATATACAGGTTCTGGAAGGTCTGGACGCAGTGAGAATGCGTCCGGGTATGTACATCGGTACTACGGGAAACAAGGGCCTTCATCATATACTTTGGGAAATCATCGACAACGGCATAGACGAAATCACCAACGGCCACGGAAACAGGGTGGAAGTGGAACTTTTGGACGACAACGTCATGCGCGTTACGGATAACGGCCGCGGCGTTCCGGTGGACAAGCACCCAAAACTCGGGATTTCGGGCGTAGAGGTGGTTTACACCCAGCTCCACGCAGGCGCGAAATTCGACAACGAAAGCTACGGTTTTTCGGGCGGTTTGCACGGCGTCGGCGCGTCGGTTACCAACGCGCTCAGCGAATGGATGACCGTTGAGGTTTTCAAGGACGGAAACCACTATCGGCAGGACTTCCACAGCCCAGAAGTGAACGGCAAAATCAAGTCGGGCGTCAAGCTGTCCGATCTCAAGGTCGTGGGAAAAACCAAGGAAACGGGAACGCGCGTTACGTTTAAGGCGGACGAAAGAGTTTTCGGCTCGGAAAAATACGATTACGACGTCATTGCGGAGAGGCTGAGGGAAATCGCCTTTTTAAACAAACAGGTTACCCTCGTCCTTAAGGACGAAAGACTGCCGTTTTTCGGCGGCACGGGCAAATTCGACACCTTCCGCTTCGAGGGCGGCGTTTCGGATTTCGTGGCCTACCTCAACGAGGAAAAGGACGCAATTTACCGCAATCCTATTCTGCTTGAGGGCAAGGACGGCAACTTTATCGTTTCGGTGGCGTTTCAGCACACCGATTCCTACTCGGAAAACATCATAAGCTACGTCAACAACATTCCTACCTCCGACGGCGGCACTCACGAAGTCGGCTTCAAGTCGGCAATCACAAGAGTGCTTAACGACTACGCCAGAAAGAGCGGTTTTCTGAAAGATAAGGACGCAAACTTTTTGGGCGAGGATTTCAGGGAAGGCATGACGGCGGTTCTGTCCATAAAAATGCAGAACATTCAGTTCGAAGGGCAGACAAAAACCAAGCTCGGCAACCCCGAAGCAAAGCTTCTGACGGAACAAATCGTCAGCCAGAAGCTGGACGAATATATAAACCTCAAGTCCTCCAAATCCGTCGTGGACAAAATTCTGAATAAGGCTTCCGGCGCGGCGAAAACCCGTGAAAGCGTGAAAAAGGCCAAGGAAATAAGTCGCAAAAAGAACAGTCTGGACGGCGCGCCGCTTATCGGCAAGCTGGCAAGTTGCAGCGGCAGAAAACCGGAGTTTAACGAGCTTTTCATCGTTGAGGGCGATTCTGCAGGAGGCAGCGCAAAACAGGGACGCGACAGGAGAACGCAGGCGATTCTGCCGCTTAAGGGCAAGCCGCTTAACGTTGAAAAACAGTCTATCGACAAAATTCTGGACAACGACGAAATAAGGACCATAATCACCGCTTTGGGCACGGGAATCGACGACGATTTCGACATCAACGACCTTAGGTACCACAAAGTCATCATCCTGGCCGACGCGGACTACGACGGCGCGCACATAAGGGCTTTGCTCTTGACCTTCTTCTTCAGACACATGAAGGAACTGGTGCTTGGCGGGCACGTCTATATGGGTATGCCGCCGCTCTATAAGCTTTCGAAGAAAGACCTCGTCAGATATTGCTACGACGACGAGGAACTTGAAGAAGCCAGAAAAGATTTCGGCAGAAACTATAATTTGCAACGCTATAAAGGTCTCGGCGAAATGAACCCGGAGCAGCTTTGGGAAACCACTTTGGATCCGACCAAGCGCTCGCTGGTCAGAGTTACCATTCAGGACGCCGCGCTTGCCGATAAGCGTATCACCACGCTTATGGGCGACAAGGTGGAGCCGAGAAAGGAATACATTTTCAAGTATGCAAACTTCAACAAAGAGGACAATTTCGACAAACCGACGGGAGGTAACAAATAATGGCTAAAGAAAAAATTATCGAAGCGGATAATTCGGTCGTTTTCGAAAAACCTCTCGAGCAGGTTTTGCACGAAAGTATGATTCCGTATTCGGAATCGGTTATTCTCGAACGCGCTTTGCCGCGCGTGGAGGACGGGCTTAAGCCCGTTCAGAGAAGGGTGCTTTACAGCATGTACGAACTGGACGTAACCCCCGACAAGCCGCACAGAAAGTGCGCGCGTATAGTCGGCGATTGTTTGGGTAAATATCACCCTCACGGCGACAGCAGCGTTTACGGCGCGCTTGTCAGAATGGCGCAATCGTTCAGCATGAGAATGCCGCTCGTGGACGGGCACGGCAACTTCGGCAGCGTGGACGGCGACGGACCTGCGGCTATGCGTTACACGGAAGCAAGGCTTATGCCGCTTGCCGTGGAAATGCTTAAAGATCTGGACAAAGACACCGTCGAAATGCAATGGAACTTCGACGACACCATAAAAGAACCGGTTACGCTTCCGGCAAGGTTCCCGAACCTTCTGGTGAACGGAGTGGAGGGCATAGCGATAGGACTTTCGTCGCACATTCCGCCGCACAATCTCGGCGAGGTTATCGACGGCACGGTGGCGCTTATCGACAAGCCTAAAATGAAGCTCGAGGAAATTATGACCTACATCAAGGGGCCGGATTTCCCGACGGGCGGAACCATAGTGATGGGGCCGGAGCTCGTGCAAGCGTACGAAACGGGCAAAGGCAAGGTGAAGGTCCGCGCAAAGGCGTTTATCGAGGACGACACCGGCGACAAAAAGAACATCGTCATAACAGAAATTCCGTATCAGCTGAAAAAATCGGACATTCTCACCAAAATTCTGAAACTGAGAGAGGCCAAAAAGGAAAGCTGTCTGCAATATATATCCGACATCGTGGACGAAAGCGACAGGACGGGTATGAGAGCCGTCATCAAGGTTAAAAAGGACGGCAACGCAGAACAGATTCTGAGGTACCTTTTCAAGCAGACCGACCTCGAAATCAACTATAATTTCAATATGGTGGCCATAGCCGGCGGCAAACCGTGCCAGCTGGGGCTTATCGAAATTCTGCAATATTACGTCGATTATCACCGTCAGGTCATCGTCAGACGCGCGACTTACGATCTTAAGGCGGCCAGGCTCCGCGCGGAGATCGTGGAAGGATTGCTGATTGCGATAAAGAACATCGACGAAGTTATAAAAATCATCAAAAAATCCCCGACGACGGCGGCGGCCTCGGAAGCGCTGAAAAAACGTTTCGAGCTTACCGATCGTCAGACGCAGGCCATTTTGGAAATGAAGCTCAGAAGGCTTACGGGGCTTGACGTCAAATCGCTTGAGGACGAACTGGTCGAACAGAAAAAGAGAATAGAAGATCTGACCGCGCTTTTGCAAAGCCGCAGACGCCAGAACTCTTTGATGCAAAAAGAGCTTCTGGAAATCAAAAAAACCTACAAATCGCCGCGCCTCACCGACATAAAGGCAGAGGGAACCGACATCGAAGTGTCGTATCACAGAGAAGACGAGGTGGCGTATAAAGAGGGCGTTCTGGTTCTGGGCGAAAACGGCGGACTTAAATTCGTAACCAACCGCAGTTTCGGCGGCGCACAGAGGAGGGCGGCGGACAACGATCAGTCTTCCGTCGTAAAGCAAGCCGTTTCGGCCAACAACAAGCAGAAGATTTTTGCTTTTTCCGACCTCGGAAACTGCTTCAGACTGAGCCTCGACGAGCTTCCGGAAAAGAAGTGGCGCGAACAGGGCGCAAGCATAGGCAAGCTGAATAAGGCCGCGGGAGCGAACGAAAAAATCGTCAAAGTGTTTGCGGTGGACGTTATTCCGGAGGGCGACGCGGTTATGTTTACGGCTTCGGGCATGGTGAAGCGCACCCCTTGGCAGGAGCTTGACGTTCAGAAAAACGTATATAAGGTTATCAATCTTTCTGACGGCGACAATCTGATGTCGGTGGAAACGGTGGAGCCCGAATACAGAGTGTTTATGGCCACCGAGCAAGGCATGTGCTTAACTTACGAAAACGACGAAATCCCGACGCAGGGCAGAAACGCTTCGGGCGTCAAGGGCATCAAGCTTTCCGACGGCGACAGGTTGCTGGCGGCAATGGAGATAAACGACGAGGGCGAAATCGTGGTCGTCACCGACGGAGGATACGCAAAACGCGTTCTGGCGTGGAGCTTCGATTCCTCAAAACGCTACAACAAAGGCGTGAAACTGGTCGATTTGCCTGACAAAACCAAGGTTGCGCTGGTAAGCTACGTCAAATTCCCTTACGACGTGATGCTGGTTTCGGGCGAGAACGTTTACGGATTCTCCACCGACGACATCGCTCTGGACAGCAGGACGGGAAGAGGCAAGGCTTTGATCAAAGGCAAAAACGTGAAAGCATACAAACACGTCGCGGACGTTTTAAGATAAATTTCGGAGGGACAAATGAAAACGGGATTCGATTCCAAATTATACATGAAGAAGCAATACGAGCACATTCTGGAGCGCATCGATATGGCGGGCGGCAAGCTTTACCTCGAATTCGGCGGCAAGCTGTTTGACGACTTGCACGCGTCGAGGGTGCTTCCCGGCTTCGACTGCAACGCGAAGATAAAACTTCTTCAAAAGCTCAAGGACAAAGCGGAAATCATTTTCGCCATTTCCGCCGACGACATCGAACGCAACAAAATCCGCGCCGACTACGGCATAACCTACGGCACCGAAATCATGCGTCTTATCGACGTTATGGGCGACATGGGCATCATGGTGAACAGCGTCGTCATCACCAAATTCAAGGAACAGCCTCAGGCGGTTATTTACAAGACAAAACTTGAAAACCGCGGCATAAAAGTGTACACTCACACTCTCACCAAAGGCTATCCTACTGACGTTGACACCATAGTCAGCGACGAAGGCTACGGCAAAAACGCTTACATAGAAACGACGAGGCCGCTCGTCGTCGTCAACGCGCCGGGGCCTAACAGCGGGAAGCTTGCCACCTGTCTGTGCCAGCTTTATCACGAATACAAGAGGGGAGTTAAGGCGGGCTACGCCAAATTCGAAACTTTCCCCGTGTGGAATCTGCCGCTCAAACACCCGGTGAACATCGCTTACGAGGCGGCCACCGCGGATATAAAAGACGTCAACATGATCGACTACTTCCATCTGGAAGCCTACGGCGTCACCACCGTCAACTACAACCGCGACATCGAGGTTTTTCCGGTGGTAAGGTCGATTCTCTCCAAAATTTCCGACAACAATCTGGACTATAAGTCCCCGACGGATATGGGCGTGAACATGGCGGGCTACGCCATAACCGACGACGAGGTTTGCCGCGAGGCGTCCTCGCAGGAAATTATCCGCCGCTATTATAAAGGTCTCTGCGACCACAAAAACGGACTTGTGGACAAGGAAACCGTTGAAAAACTGGAGCTTCTGATGGGCGAACTGGGCCTTAAACCTACAGACAGAAAGGTGGTGGGGCCGGCGCTTGAAAAGGAAGAAAAGTGCGGGGAAGCGGCGTGCGCGCTGGAACTTGAGGACGGCACCGTCGTTACCGGCAAAAACACCAAACTTATGACGGCTCCCGCAAGCTGCATATTGAACGCGGTGAAGACGCTTGCAAACGTCCCCGATCGCTTCAAGCTGCTTGCGCCGAACGTTCTGGAGCCTATCACAAAGCTTAAACAGCGCACTCTGGGCGACAAAAACTTCCGCCTGAATCTGGAAGAAGTGCTTATCGCGCTCAGCATCTGCGCCGCAACGAACGATATCGTAAGAGATACCGTCGAAAAGCTGGAGGAACTTAAGGGGGCGGAACTGCACTCGTCCCGCATGCTGCATCCGACCGACGAAAACATTTTGAGAAAGCTCAAAATCAACGTTACCTCGGAGCCTCGGTTCACCAGTCAGAATTTATACGATAACTAATAAAGGAGATATTTTTATGGCAAAAGTTCTTGAAAGAAAAAAAGTCAACGACCGCTACAAATGGAAGGTCTCTCACATTGTTGAAAACGACGAAGTCTGGAACGAGAAGTTTCAGGCAATCGTGGCGGAATTTCAGATTCTCCCGACCTACAAAGGCAAGCTCGGCGACGACGCCACTTTGCTGGAGTTTTTGAAAAAACAGGACGAACTGACCATCGAATTGATCAAACTGTACCTCTACGCGCACATGAATTCCGACGCGGACACCAGAGACGACAACTATCAGCAAATGCAACGTCGCATTCAGTCGGCGCTCGTTATGATTTCCAGCTCCTTAAGCTTTGTGGAAACGGAAATCTGCCTGCGCTCGGAACAGCAGCTTCTGGCGCTTTCCGAAAAGCCGGAATTTTCGGACTACAGCTATATGCTCGAAAAACTCGCCAAGGACAAAAAACACGTTCTTTCGGAGGAAGTGGAAAAGGTTCTGGCGGACGTAGGCAGCTTTTCGGGCGGATTCAGGGAAGCTTTCTCGATGTTCGACAACGCAGACGTTAAATTCAAAAAAATCACCATCGACGGCGTCGAAACCGAAATGAGCCACGGCGTGTACGGCTACGCTCTGCAATGCGCCGATCAGGCAACCCGTCAGGCGGCTTTCGAAAGCATGTTCGGCGCTTATAAGGATCATATCAACACCATCGCGGCGCTCTACGGAAACCACGTCAAAAAGGACGCTTTCTACGCAAAAACCAAAAAATACGACAGCTGTCTGTCGATGGCGTTGGAGCAAAACGACGTCGATCCTGCGGCATACGAAAACCTTATCAAAATGGTGGACGAAAACTGCAAATACATGCACAAATATATGGCTTTCAGAAAGAAGGCTTTGGGCGTAGAGAAGCTGAATATGTGGGATTTGCACACCTCCATCGTCAAGGACGTGGACATTGCCGTTCCTTACGAAAAGGCTTACAAAATGGTCAAAGAGGCTTTGAAACCGCTTGGCGAAGAATATCAGGGACTTCTGACCGAAGCCTACGAAAACGGCTGGATTGACGTTTGCGAAACCAAAGGCAAGAGAAGCGGCGCTTACAGCACTTCAACCTACGGTTGCCACCCGTTCGTTTTGCTTAACTATCAGCAGACGAGCCACGACATTTTCACCATCGCTCACGAACTCGGCCACGCTATGCACAGCCACTACAGCCAGGAAAATCAGCCGTTTTCAAAGAGCGACTACGTCATTTTCGTTGCCGAAATCGCCAGCACCGTGAACGAAGTTCTGATGCTTAAGTACCTCATTTCCAAAACCAAAGACGTGGAAATGAAAAAATATCTGCTCAGCTACTACCTCGACATGTTCCGCACCACGCTGTTCAGACAAACCATGTTTGCCGAATTCGAACTCGAGGCTCACAAGCTGGCCGAGGCCGACGCTCCTATCACCGCAAACGCTTTGAGCGAGATTTACTATAACCTTAACAAAAAATACTACGGCAAAGCGGTTACCCACAACGACCTCATCAGATACGAATGGGCGCGTATTCCGCACTTCTACACCAGCTTCTACGTCTATCAGTACGCAACCGGCATCACGGCGGCAATCTCCATTGCAAACAACATTTTGAAGAACGGAGAAAAGGCGTTTAAGGGCTACAAACAGTTCCTTTCCGCAGGCGGCAGCATGCCTCCTATCGAAATTCTTAAACTCGCGGGCGTGGATCTCACCACCGAGGAGCCGTTTAAGGTTGCGATGAAAGAATTCAAGGATACCTTGAACGAACTTATCAAAATATATTGAAAACGTCAAAAAAACTGAAATTTTTCGCGCTTGCGGCGCTGCTGACGCTTTTTGCGCTCACGGCCGCGGGCTGCGCGGAAATTACTTTCCGTTACACCGACGACGGAGTGAAAAAATATCAGACGGTAACGGTTAAAATCGACGGGGAGTATCTCGAACGGAACGGCTACGACAAAACGGAAGTGCTTTCCGCGGTTTCGGACGCTTTTTTGGAAGAGGGCTACGAAACGGAAATCGTAGAGAAAAGCGACACCGTCATCGCAAAACTGGAGCTGACCGAAGACCACGAAGGCATCGTAGGTTCGGGCTACGTCGAGGACAGGGTTACGGAGAAAAAACGCTTTTTCTACACCGATTTCGTGCACGAAGGGCACACCGCGTTTTCGCCGTCGGAGGACGGAGTTTACAACTACGTCTATTTCACCGTTCTGCAAAAGAGCTTGCAAATTTCGGGCGGGCAGGATATAATAGAAATCGACAAATTGAAGATTTATTTCGAATACGCCACGATTTTCCGTCAGACCTTTGCCGAAAACGGCGAGGAATACTTTGACGGCGAGCTTAAGGTTCTGCGTTACGACACGTCCTCGGACGCCGCCGTAACGTACAGATACCGTCGGTTCGACAGGTGGGCATGGTACGGCACGCTTGCCGCGGTTTCCGTGGCGTTCGCGACGTGGATTGTCATCGCCAAAATCAAAAAAACCAAAATTAAAAAATCGATCTGACAAACGTCAGGGGAGGACAAAATGCCAAAGAATACAAACGCCAACAAAGTGGTTACGGCAAAACAGCTTCCGTACAACAGCGCAAACGAAGCCGCGCTTTTGGGTTGCTTTTTAATCGACGGAGAAGTGTGCAACGACCTCGTTTCGGGCATCAACGCAAACTACTTTTTCATCGAGGCGCACAAAAATATCTACGACGCCTGTTTTTCGCTCTATAAGGAAGGCAAGCCGGTTGACATCGTAACCGTCAGCGACTGGTTGGAAAAAGCGGGCAAGCTGGAGCAATCGGGCGGTATGGAATATCTTTACAACATCACCGAAAACATTGCTTCGTCCGTCGGCGCAAAAACCTACCTTGACAACATCTATCGCGACTATCTGACTAGGCGCGTCATTCGTTGCGGCGTGGACATTTCGGAGTACGGCTATCGTTCGGAAAGCGGCGAAGCCGCTTTGAGAAACGCCGAAAGATGCGTGTTCGACATTTCGGAAAGTCTGGACAAATCCGATCTGGAGCAAATTTCCACGGTCAGCAATCTTGCCTACGACCGCATCGAAAGGATTCAGAAAGGGCATCTGGACGACAAGGGACTTTCCACGGGCTTTGACAACGTGGACGAGCTTATCGGCGGTCTGAGGCCGGGGACCTTCAACCTTATCGCGGCGCGTCCGGGCGTCGGCAAAACGGCGTTTGCCTTGAGCGTGGCCACCCACCTCGGCGTCGGCGAAGGCAAGCATATCGCCATTTTCAACCTCGAAATGAGCAAGCAAGAGCTTGTCGGACGTATGCTTACGCAGCTTTCGGGCATACCTAAAAAATATCAGGAAACGCCGAGAGCGCTTGCTCCGTCGCAGATTAAGAAGCTTTACGAGGTCAACGTCGCTTTGGGAAACAGCGAAATCTACATAGACGTCAGCGTCGAAAACACGCCTGCGTCTATACTTTCCAAGTGCAGAAGAATGAAGGTTCAGCACGGTCTGGATCTGGTCATAATAGACTATTTGCAGCTTATGAGCTCGGAAAACGCCGCCGACAGAAGAGAAGGCAGACAACAGGAAGTTTCCGACATGAGCCGCAACATCAAAAAGTACGCCAAAGAATTGGACGTGCCGTTTTTGGTGCTGTCCCAGCTTAACCGCGCGGGCGAAGTAAGGGGAGGCGAGCCGAAGCTTTCGGATCTTAGAGAATCGGGCAGTATCGAGCAGGACGCCGACTTCGTCGCATTTTTGCAGCGCTACAATCCTGCCGAGCAAAACGGCGAAAACGTGCCGGCTGCAAAAGCGGTGCAATCGGTGTACAGCGTGCCGAACGTGGTGGAAATGTACGTCAAGAAAAACCGCCACGGAGAACTTGGGAAACTTGCTTTCGAATGGCAGGGACATCTGCAAAGATTCGTGCCTATCGAGGTGCCTGATTCGGACAACTACAAGCCTGTTTTGAAGCAATCCGAAAAAGAGGATAAACCACCGAAAGCCACTGATGAAACGCCGAAAATGCCTGAAAAAGTGGCGATTTTGCAAAAACCACAAACCTCTGCGGACATTTCGGCAGACGCCGAAATCGTGCTTAAACCGGTTGTGGACGACGCGCCTTTCGACGTGGCGGAAGACGCCGCGGCGGACGTTCCGTTCCCGACCGACAGCGACTTTTCGGAGGAAACCTTCGACACCTTCGACGAAGCTTCGTTCGGCTCGGTTTTCGACGACGAAAACCTAAAGCCCGTGACTGACGACGGCGATATAGAATTCTGATTTTTGCGGCGACATAGTGTCGCCGCTATTTTTTTGGCATACCGAAAAATTTGACGGAATATGCTTTACTATGTTTGACGTAAAAATTTCGGATATTCTAAAAAGAGCGGGCGAAGATTTTTGCCCGTCTAAGGTTTCGCTTGCGGGAAATCGCGTTGCGCTAGTGGAGGGGCAGAAGGGGATTTTGTCCTTTTCGGACGTTTCGGTGAAATTCAAAATGCCCGACGGCACTCTGGAGGTGTCGGGCGAAAAACTGGTTATCGAAGAAATTTCAAAAACCGCGGCCATAGTGTCGGGGAAGATTTCGGGAGTTTTTTATGAAAGGTAAAAACCTCGTTTGCTTTGAAATTTTCGAGCTTAATCACGGGCGTATTCTGTCAAAAATCAGGGCAGAGGGAATTTACGTCGAAAAGGCCGTTTCCAAGGGCAGAAGTCTGCTGGTTTATTGTCGAAAAAAACAGTTGTCAAATATTATTGCTTTATTTGACAGAATGTGTTATAATTATAAATCGGTGGAGTATGAAAGCTCCGTCGGCAGACTTTTAAGGCGCGTCAAATCGGGCGGGATATTTGCCGCCGCGGCCGTTTACGCCGCGCTGGCGCTTTACGCAAACGGACTTGTGCTTGACGTCAACGTCAGGTCGGAAACCGTTCCGAGGACGGAGGTTGTCGAAGTTCTGAAAAACCTCGGCGTCGAAGAAGGGAAGCGCCTCACCGTTTCCGAAACGGAAATGGAAAACGCCATAATAAAAAATATCGACGGCGTGTCGTTTGCAAGCGTCAAAAAGTCGGGTTGCAGACTGAACGTTACGGTGAAGGAAAGTCTGGACGGCGAACGATTTTTCGACTTTGACAAAAGCGTGATCCGCGCGTCGAAAAGCGCGGTGGTTACGAGGGTTATAGTCTGGTCGGGGACGGCCGAGTGCTCCGTCGGGAAAGCCGTGAAAGAGGGCGACGTCCTCATCGGCGGCTACTACACGGTCGGCGACGAAAAAGTGGGGACGGCGGCGTCCGGCGAGGTTTACGGCAAGTGCTATTTCACCGCCGAAACCTTTTACGGACCGAACGTCAAAACCGCAAGGCGCACGGGGCGGTCGAGGAAAAAGACCTTTCTGTCGTTTTTCGGCAAAAAGCAGGCGAGTTTCGATCCGGGCTTTCAGTCTTACGAAACGGTGATTACCGAAAAAACCGCGGGCATATTTTTGCCGTACAAATACGTTACCGTGGAGTGCTTCGAAACGGAATACGTTTTGCCTGCGCCGGATTTCGAGGTTGTAAGAGAGCGGCTTGAGCAGGAGGCTATGGCCCTTTGCTCGCAAAAAATTCCGCCGTCCGCGATCGTTTCGGGCGGGTGGACGGAAGTTAGAAAAGTTATGGACGGCTACGTCGTCAGGGCTACCGTGGAAGCGGAAATGCGCATTGACTCGTAGCGACAAAAAACATAAGGAGAAAAAATGGAAAACACTTCGTTAAAAACGACGGGCAAAGACTTTGTCAAAACGTTTTTGCTGAGCCTGTTTCTGATCTGCGTCTTCGCGGGGCTTCTGACGACTTTCGTCGCGGCCTGGTACGGGGCGACGCCGGCGGAAGGGTTCGGGTCGGACAAGTTTTTCGAAAACATGGCGCTGTTTGCGATAATGGCGTTCATATTCGTTGCGGTGTACGCTTACATGCACTATTTCGAAGCAAAGCACCTCACCGTGAAGAATATGACCATCGTCTATCTCAACATGGTGCTTGCCATAGTGATAAGCTGCATTTGCTCGGATATGCTGAACATTTACGTTATGCCTATTCAGCTTTGCGCGATTATGGTGTGCCTGCTGGTGGCTCCGGGCGTTGCCGCGGTGTCCAACATTTCGCTTGTGCCGCTGATGCTTATCATATTTTTCGTCAAGGCTCCGTATTCGTCGGAGACCATGGCCGCCGTGGTGGCCAGCGTTTTCTGCGGCTGTATAGGCGGCTTCGTGCTGCTGTATCTCGGCTCGCTGAGGCTGACGAGGATGAAATTTATCGGGGCAGGCATGGGCGTAGGCTTTTTGTTCGCGCCGTTCTCGGCGATACTTACCCTTGCTTTGGGGCAACGCGGTTCGGAAATTCTGTCGAACGCTTTGTGGGTTGTGGTGTCAAACTCCGTGGCGATAATTTTGCAAATGCCGCTGGTGCCTATTTTCGAAACCGTTTTCAACGCGGTTACCGATTATAAGCTGGACGAGCTTTGCAGCTATTCCAGCCCGCTTATAAAACGGCTTTCCGAGGAGGCTCCGGGAACCTTCAATCACAGCGTAATCGTTGGCAATCTGGCCGAAAAATGCGCGCTCGCCATAGGCGAAAACACTCACATGGCAAGGGCGGCGGCCTACTATCACGACGTGGGCAAATTGAAATCGCCGGCGTTCTTCATCGAAAATCAGGCGGGCGGACACAACCCGCACGACGACCTCATTCCGGACGTCAGCGTGTCGGTTATTTCCAAACACACCAAAAACGGCGCGCAGATAATTCGAGAAAATCGTTTGCCGGAGGAACTGGCCAAGGTCGCTTTGGAGCATCACGGCACCACGCCTATCAAAGCCTTCTATTATAAGGCCTTAAAGCTCACCGACGGCGGCGGACTGGACGACGATATGTATCGTTACGACGGGCCTAAACCTTCCACCAAAATCGCGGCTATCATCATGATATGCGACTCGGTCGAGGCGGCGGCAAGGGCAATGAATCTGCATAGGCCTGAAGAAATCGAGGATCTTGCAAGGAAAATCGTGAACGAAAGGATAAACGACGGTCAGTTCGACGAATGCGACATCACGATGAGCGACCTTTCGAAAATCATCGAGGCAATCGTGTCGGTGCTGGCAGGCGCATTCCACACCAGAGTGGAGTACAAAAAATAGTATGATAAATTTCTACAACACACCTGAAAAACAACAAAAGCTTATGAAGGCGGTTTATAGAGCCGCCCTCAAACATTTTTCGCAGCCTGACATCTTTTCGGTTGAAATCGAAATCGTTTCGGCGGACGAAATCCGCGAGGTGAACAAAAACGAAAGGGGAGTGGACAAGGTTACCGACGTTTTGTCGTTTCCGACGCTCGTCATAAAAAGCCTGCCCGTAACCAAAAAACAGTTTCCGACGGACATCGACTACGAAAGCGGCAAGCTTATGCTCGGCGACATCATAATCTGCTATGAAAAAGTCAGGGAGCAGGCCGCCGAATACGGTCATTCGGAGGAAAGGGAAGCGGCGTATCTGACTTTGCACGGAATTTTGCATCTTCTGGGCTTCGATCACATCGAGGACGAGGACAGAGTCGTTATGCGCAAACACGAAGAAGAAATTTTGAATTCGCTCGGAATAACGCGAGACTAACTTAAGAGGACATTATGAAATCGGGTTTTATCACAGTGGTCGGCAAGCCTAACGCCGGAAAATCCACGCTTGTAAACGCGCTCGTCGGGGAGAAAGTGGCAATCGTTTCCTGGCGCCCGCAAACCACTAGAAACAAAATTACGGGCATTATGCACGGCGACGGCTATCAGGCTATCTTTTTGGATACACCGGGGCTGCATACCGCCAAAAACCACCTCGGCGATTATATGATGAAGAGCGTCAAATCGGCGTTAAACGACGTTGACGCCGTTTGCTACGTCGTGAACGCCGAAAAAGGCATGGACGACTATGACGCCGACTATATTCGAAAAAGCGTGAAAAGCGGCACCAAAACGCTCGTCGTGGTCAACAAAATCGACGCGGTCGCGCCGGAAAACGTGCTTGCAGTTCTTGCCAAGCTCACAGAAATCGAAGGGCTTTACTCCGTGGTTCCCGTCAGCGCAAAACGCGGCGACGCCGTGGACGAACTGAGGGACGTCATCGTCAAAATGCTGCCGGAGGGAGAAGAGTATTACCCCGACGACGTTTTCACCGATCGCTCGGTGAGGTTTATGGCGGCGGAAATCATCAGAGAAAAGGCGCTTAAACTGCTGGATAAGGAAATTCCTTACGGCATCGGCGTGTACGTCAACAAGTTCGAAACTCGCCCCGACGGCCTCGTAACCGACGTGGACGCCGACATTATCTGCGAAAAACAGAGCCACAAAGCCATCATCATCGGAAAGAAGGGCGAAATGCTCAAACGCATTGCCACCGAAGCCAGAAAGGACATCGAAGAAATGCTTGACGGCAAGGTCTATCTGACGCTGTGGGTGAGGGTGAAAGAAGAGTGGCGCGACAGCGATTTTATGCTCAAAGAACTGGGCTACGATTCCACCGATCTGTAAAAATTTTTCAAACTTTTGAATAACTTTTCAAATTTTGCAGACGCTACTTTCGAGGTGATACTATGGAAACCGAAAAAGTTATTTGGAAGCTGTTTGAAAAAACGGGAAATCCGTGCTACTACCGACTTTTTAAGGCGGTGGAAAAACAATCGAAAGACGACTTTAACGAATAATGGAAGTTAAATTAAACGCGCTTTGCGTCAGAACGATAGATTATAGGGATAACGACAGATTGCTGTCGCTGTGCAGTGTGGAAGGCGGAAAAATTCTTGCCAAAATCCGCGGCTGCAAGTCCCCCAAATCCAAACTTCGTTTTGCCGCAAGCCCTTTTTGCTTCGGGGAGTACATACTTAATTCTTCCCCGAGCGGACACTATACGGTGACTGGCTGTTCGGCGTACGATTGCTTTTCGGAACTGACTGCGGATATATCCAAATATTACGCGGGTTTTTTCGTTCTGGAGGTTACGGAAAAGCTGTCGTCGGAAGACGTGGAAAGCACCGCAAAATTGGTTCTTAAAGCCGTGGAATGTCTGAAAGAACTTTGCTACGGCGACGACGAAAGGCCGGAAAAAACCTTGATAAAATACGTCAAGGACGTGCTTGCCGTTTCGGGTTACGAACTGAACACGGACGTTTGCGCGGTGAGCGGCAAACCGCTTTCGGGGAACGTGGGCTTCGACCTCGTGTCGGGCGGTTTCGTGAACAGGGAATACAAGACTGTCGACAACGTTACGGTGTCTGCCGCGGCTTTTCACGCTATAAAAGACGTAACGGACGCCGGCGAAGCGGAAGCGTCGGCGGCGTTTAGGGCGGTGGCCACCATTTTGTCCAGAGTAACCGGAATCAAGCTTTCAAATCTCGACGAATTTATGCGACTGTGACGGTCGCATAATTTATTTTTGTCAAATTTTGCGGCAGGGCGGCAATTTAGTTGCCAAATTTCTTATTTTAGTATAAAATTTTTACGGTATAAATATATAGCGAACATCGTATAATAATTTTTTTCGACAAAAAACAAAAACATACACAATTTTTAGGAGGATTTATATTCTATGGCAAAGAAGTTTGTTTACAAATTTTCCGAAGGCAACAAGGATATGCGCAACCTGCTCGGCGGCAAAGGCGCTAACCTTGCCGAAATGACTCATATCGGTTTGCCTGTTCCGTTCGGCTTCACCATCACCACCGAAGCTTGCACTCAGTACTATGAGGACGGCAAACAAATCAACGACGAAATCAAAGCGGAAATCCTTGAAAACGTCAAAATGCTGGAAGAAAAAGCCGGCATGAAATTCGGAGATAAAGAAAACCCACTTCTCGTATCCGTCCGTTCCGGTGCAAGGGCTTCTATGCCGGGCATGATGGACACCATTCTGAACCTCGGTCTTAACGACGACGTGGTTGAAGTTCTGGCCAAAAAATCCGGCAATCCGAGATGGGCTTGGGACTGCTACAGGCGCTTCATTCAAATGTTCAGCGACGTCGTTATGGAAGTCGGCAAGAAATATTTTGAAGCTCTCATCGACGAACTCAAAGAAAAGAAGGGCGTTACCTTCGACGTAGAACTCACCGCAGACGACCTCAAGGAACTGGCCGGCAAGTTCAAAGCGGAATATCAGGCAAAAATCGGCAAACCGTTCCCGTCCGATCCGAAAGAACAACTCTTCGAAGCCATCAAAGCCGTTTTCCGCAGCTGGGATAACCCGCGCGCAAACATCTATCGTATGGACCACGACATCCCTTACAGCTGGGGCACCGCAGTCAACGTACAGATGATGGCTTTCGGCAACATGGGCGACGATTGCGGCACCGGCGTTGCGTTCACTCGTAACCCTGCCACCGGCGAACCGGGCCTCATGGGCGAATTTTTGATGAACGCGCAGGGCGAAGACGTCGTTGCAGGCGTTCGCACCCCGATGCCTATTTCCGAAATGGCAAAAGTTCTGCCGGAAGTTTACGCTCAATTCCAGGACGTTTGCAAAATCCTTGAAAACCACTACAGGGATATGCAGGATATGGAATTCACCATTCAGCAGAAAAAACTTTATATGCTTCAAACCCGTAACGGCAAACGTACCGCATCTGCCGCTATAAGAATCGCTTGCGACCTTATCGACGAAGGTATGATCACCGAAAAAGAAGCTCTTCTCCAAATCGACGCGAAAACCCTGGATATGCTTCTGCACGATCAATTCGACGCAAAAGCTCTTAAGTCCGCCGACAAAGAAAACGTCGTCGGCAAAGGTATCGCAGCTTCTCCGGGCGCCGCTGCAGGCACCATCGTCTTCACTCCGGCAGACGCCGTAAAACTCGGAAAAGAAGGCAAGAAGGTTATTCTCGTTCGTTTGGAAACCTCTCCTGAAGATATCGAAGGCATGAAATACGCTCAAGGTATCCTCACCGTTCGCGGCGGTCAGACCTCTCACGCGGCAGTCGTCGCAAGAGGCATGGGCACTTGCTGCGTTTCCGGTTGCGGCGACATCAAAATGCACGAAGAAGAGAAATGGTTCGAACTCGGCGGAAAAGTTTTCCACGAAGGCGACAACCTTTCCCTCGACGGCAGCACCGGCAACATCTACGACATCGCTATCAAAACCGTTCCGGCAGACCCAAGCAGCGGCTACTTCGGACGCATCATGCAGCTTGCAGACAAATATAAAGCTCTCGGCGTAAGAACCAACGCCGACACTCCGGAAGACGCTAAACGCGCGGCCGACCTCGGCGCACAAGGCATCGGTCTCTGCCGCACCGAACACATGTTCTTCGGACCGGGCAGAATAGACAAATTCCGCGAGATGATTTGCTCCGAAACCGTCGAAGAAAGAGTTAAGGCTCTGGACGCAATCGAACCTATGCAACAAGCTGACTTCGAAGGCCTTATGGAAGCTTTGAAAGGTCATCCTGTTACCATTCGTTTCCTCGATCCGCCTCTTCACGAATTCGTTCCGACCGCAGAAAAGGACATCGCAGAACTTGCAAAAGCAAAGGGAAAAACCGTTCAGGAAATCAAACTTCTTTGCGACAGTCTGCACGAATTCAACCCTATGATGGGCCACCGCGGTTGCCGTCTGGCAGTTACCTATCCGGAAATTGCCGTTATGCAGACCAAGGCTATCATCAAGGCCGCCATCGCAGTGAAACAACGTCATCCTGACTGGAACATCGTTCCTGAAATCATGATCCCGCTTATCGGCGAAATCAAAGAACTCGTGTTCTGCAAAAAGACCGTTGTCGAAACCGCAGACGCAGTTATCAAAGAAGCAGGCGTCGATCTCAAATACGAAGTCGGCACCATGATCGAAATTCCAAGGGCAGCGCTCACCGCGGACGAAATCGCAAAAGAAGCCGAATTCTTCTGCTTCGGCACCAACGACCTCACCCAGCTTACTTTCGGCTTCAGCCGTGACGACGCAAGCAAGTTCCTCCCGAGCTACTACGCCGCCAAGATCTACGAATCCGATCCGTTTGCAAGGCTCGACACCGTCGGCGTAGGCAAACTTATGAAGATGGGCGTCGAACTCGGCCATGCAACCCGTAAGAACCTGCATTGCGGTATATGCGGCGAACACGGCGGCGATCCTTCCAGCATCGAATTCTGCCACGATATCGGCATCGATTACGTTTCTTGCTCTCCGTTCCGCGTTCCAATCGCAAGGCTCGCAGCGGCGCAGGCTAATATCCGTAATCCGAGGGGCTAAGAATTAGCGCCAAAAAGCGGTAAAAATTCAATTTTTAATTAAAAAATAAGGTTTTAGTAGTCATTCTTCTCGGAGAGTGACTACTTTTTTTCTCTTAGAAATCTCTTGCCAAGTCAAAAATCTGTCAAAAAAACGGGGTGGTTCCTCAAATTTTACATTTTTCTGTATCTACCGCTATGGGTAAAAAAGGGCGATAAAAAGGAGGTTTTTTATGAAAAATTACAAATTAATCATTGAATATTACAAAAAAGGCAATAAACAAGAGCAAATCGCTACCCTTTGCAGTTGTTCTCGAATGACTGTTTTTACTGTGCTAAAGCGTTTTCGAACTCTAGAACTTAATTATGATGACGTAAAGTCAATGAGTGAAGAAGAAATTTCTTCTTTATTATTCCCCGAAAGGGCGAAAGCCGGGGAAGGGTATTTAATTCCCGATTTTAAGTGGGAAGAGTTTCAAATGTGTAAACATCAATCGTCTATAAGGCTTTGTTGGCGTAGGTATTGCAAACGTGCCGCAAAACAAAACTTGATGGCATACAGTTGGAAATGCTTTATAACTTTATATAATGCTTATCGCAGACCCAAAATAGTAGTCGAAGACCCAAACGACAAGATTCGCAACAAACTAAAAGATTTTAACTTTTTATTATCTTGTTGCCAGCGTGGAAGTATAAACTATCAAGTAATCCAACGTAAAAAGGAAGAGTGGCTCAAATCCTTAAAACTCGAAGAAGATAAAATTTTGGACGACGAGTAATTGAATAATCAACTAAAAGGTTAGGACAAAGACGTTCTAACCTTTTAGTTTATGTATTGTTTTAACTAAACTCACACGAAACACTTGTTCAACGTAGTGTTTTGTGTAAAAACAGTTAAAAACTATATCTTTTAAACCTAAAATGCTTGAAAAACGTCGTTTTTTCTTCGGAAATCAAGCAAATTAGGTATAGTATTACTAAATATTAACCAAATCTACACAAACCACTTGACTTTTTTAGTGTTTTATATTAAAATGGTTAAAATTAGTTTTGAGGATATGAAAATGGCAAAATTTATCCCTTATACGTTTACAAAAAAGGACGTAATAGGCAATTTTATAAATGATAAACAATACGAAAATTGGATAGCGGGGCAAGTTCGTTCCAAAAAAATTGTTAAGGTTCGCAACGGTTTATACGTTCACGTTGACGTGTCGGGATATCCACTTACAACAAAGTTTGAACTTGCTACAAAAATTGCTGAAGATGCTTTCGTGTGCTATCATTCTGCCTTTGAATATTTTGGCGTGGCTAATCAAGTTTTTAATACCGTAACGGTGGGTAGTAAAAAGCGTTTCAACGATTTTACTTTTGACGATATCGACTATGTTCGTAAGCCTCTAAAACACGACGTTCAAATTATGAATATAGTAACCGCCGCGGTTCGTGTGACTTCTCTTGAACGTACGGTTGTTGACTGCCTTGACGATATTGACGCAGGTGGTGGAATTGATGAAATCTTAAATGCGCTTGACCAAATTCGTGTTTTAGACGAAACAAAACTACTTGAAACGTTAAAAGCCTACGATTCGGTATTCCTATATCAAAAAGCGGGCTACGTGTTAGAACATTTTCAAGACAAATTTATGTTGACCGATTCGTTTTTTGAAGAATGTAAAAGCAAACTAACCAATCAGATAAAGTATTTTTTACAAGACGAGTATAAAGATATAGAGTTTAATTCTAAGTGGAAACTTATGGCGCCTAAAAATCTTAAATCTCGACTAAACGGAGGATATTAATGGAATTTTCAAGACAATACTTGACGAGACTTGCCCAAGAATCCAACTTTATAAAAGATACTTTGGAAAAAGTTTTACGTCTTTCTGAAATATTAAAATTTTTAAATAGCGACGTTGTCTTTAAGGATAAACTTGCTCTTAAAGGTGGTACGGCTATAAATCTAACTGCAGTAGAGCTTCCGCGCCTTTCGGTTGATATTGATTTGGATTTTACCGTAAACGTTAGCAGGGACGAGCTGCCTGAAATAAAAGAAAAGTTCAAAAAGCGCCTAACCGACTATATGTGGCAAGAAGGTTATTCTCTTGCAGATTCTCGCGACCATTTCGCTTTAACGTCTTTCTTGTTTAATTATATTAATAATGCAGGCAATCGTGATAATATAAAGGTTGAAATCAACTTCTTGGATAGATGCCACGTTTTACCGCTTGAAAAGAAAAAGATTTTAACGAAAGGTATCGTAGAAGATTTTGAAGTTTTAGCCTTAAACACTACTGAACTATATGCAAGTAAAATCAACGCTCTTCTATCACGTGCTACGCCAAGAGATTTATATGACGTTAACGCTATGATAGAAAATAACGTTATAACGGACACCGAGCTTTTAAGAAAATGTCTTGTATTTTATAACGCTATTGGCGGTGATTATGATATTCAAGATTTAGACTATAAAAACGTTGAAAGATTAGATTATAGGAAGTATAAAACTCAATTAAAACCCGTTGTATCAAAAGACGATAAGTTTGATATTGAAAAGGCAAAAGAAAAAGTTCTGGCGTACGTAAAAGATTTACTTGTTTTAACGGACGGCGAAAAAGAGTTTCTAAGTAAATTAAAAGATAAAACTTATGCGCCCGAATTATTATTCGACAACGAAGAAATCGTAGCGAATATAAAACATCACCCAGCATCCTTATGGCGCATAAGAGAAAATATATAAGAATATTGACTATTTGCCCAACAGAAAAAGAAGATAAAATTTAGTCATTTCAAAGGAGAAAATCATGGCTGAAATAGAAATTGGTAAATTTACATTAGAATCCTTGACGACGGGTATGTATAACAATCCCGAAATTGTTTATAGAGAATATATTCAAAACGCTGTAGATTCATTTGATAATGCAGTATCAAAGAAGTTAATGAAACTTGACGACTGCAGAATTGAGATAATTGTTGACGCAGATAGGCAAGAGATTAGTATTAAAGATAATGGTACGGGTATCGGAAAAGAACTTGCTGTAAAAACCTTGTTGGATATAGGCAATTCTACTAAAACACATACAAGCAACAGAGGTTTTAGAGGAATTGGTCGTTTGGGTGGATTATCTTATTGTAAAAAATTAAGTTTTTGCACCTCTGCTCAAAATGAACCGGAAAAAACATTAGTTACTTTTGATTGTGCGAAGTTAAAAGAATTGCTAATCCCTGGACAAGCTACTGAATATAATTTGCAAAAAGTTATTTCTGCTGTTACTGAAGTAAAGGTATTGTCTGAGCAAGCGTCGGCTCATTACTTCATAGTAAAAATGGAAGGGGTCGACGATATTTCCACATTGCTTGATATTGAATTTGTTAAGGATTATATCGCTCAAGTGGCGCCTGTTCCATTTAGAGACCGTTTTTATTGGGGGAGAGAACTTAAAAACGAATTTGCAAAAAGCAATTTTAATGTTGCCGAATATGCTGTGTTTGTTGGTGATTCTTTTGAGACATTGTCCCAAGTATATAAACCTTATAAAATTACAATAGATGTTTCTGCTCGAGCTGGGGTGGCGAAAGATGAAATTCAAGGGATATCATATTTTGATATCAAAGATTCTTCCGATAAAGTATTAGCTATTGGTTGGTATGGTGAGCTTGATTTTTATGGGACAATTGCCGATGAAAAAGTCTCTGGTATTAGAATTAGACAAGGAAATATTCTAATTGGTGACAATAAAACGTTATCCCCATATTTTATAGAAGCGAGATTTAACAACTGGTGCGTTGGTGAATTGTATATAATTTCTGATGATTTAATACCGAATGCAAGAAGGGACGGGTTTGAAAGCAATAAGGCATTTTCTGAGTTTTGCGATTGTTTTAAGATGACAGTTGGTGTTGAGTTAGGATTAAAGATAAGGACAGCGTCTAAAACTCGAAATAATCCAATGAAGAAAGCCTTAACCAAAACTGAGAAAACTATTGTCGCTGTTGAAAAGGTTTTAGAAAGTGGTTTTAATTCTTCTTTTGAGAAAGAACAAATAGCCAAAAGTTTAGAAGGTGCAAGAAAAGACCTTTATGTTATACCTAAGGACGCACCAACAGAGATTGCTACTCAAAAGGCTGAATTAATGGGGAAATTGACTGAATTAACAACTGAAGTTGACGAGTCAAATAACTATAAAACAAAGAAAGATATTCCTTCGGACTTTTCAAAAGCGGAAAAGAAAATAATACAGGCAATGTTAGAAGTACTAACGAAAAATTTTGAAAGACCGATAGTGGATAGCTTATATAAAGAATTTTTACAAGAACTAAAGAAAAAGGGCTAATAATATGGAAATTTATCCTGAAAAATATGACCAGCTTGAATTAACATCTAATGAAAGGTCGTTTTTACGTACAGTAAGCAGGGCGTTTAACGAGGACGAGCTTGGTTATTACGTATTACATATTAATCCAAGAAAAATTGGGCTCGAAGGTGGTAAACCGGAATTATTCAATCTTCTAATTTGCAAAGAAGGTTTACTTTTGTTGCGTTTTTTTGATGTTGATAATGTTAATGCAGTAAAAATGACTATAGAGCTTAATGCACAAAGAGGTGTTTTTGACAAGATTGAAAATGATATTTATGAAAAATTAAAAGGTAGTAGATATCTTCTAGATTTTTCAGGAGAATTATTGTTTAATTTTAATATCTGTTTTGTTTTCCCTGAAGTAGAAAGTTCACAAGTTTTATCACAATTGACACCAAATGGTAGATCATTTGTAACAAAGCATGTTTTATTTAAGGATACAATTTTAGCTGTTAGAAAAGAAGGAGAAAGCGTTCTTAAAAGGTATATTTCCAGAAGAAATTTTATTGAAGAAAAAATAATTAACAATATTTTTCAAAGGCTTTGTCCAGAAATTACTATTGCTAGAAAATATATTTTAAGTGACGACGTGTCAGTAACTACTCACGATAAGGGTGTGGATGGTTCTGATAGGTCAGTGTTGTCGTATAGGCTTGATTCCTCTCAAATTAATATAATCAACAAGATTAAAAAGGGGGACCAGCTAATTTTGGCGTGTGCTGGTAGTGGAAAAAGCGTTTTGCTGATATCGAAGTGCTTTAAGTTGGCGAGCTTAAATCCTGCTGAAGATTTCTTAATTACTTGTTATAATAGAAATCTAAACAACTATTATCAATGGGCGATAGCTCAGGCAGGCTTTTTAAATAGAAATGTAAAGTGTCAAACTTTCTTTGGCTTGTTGAGACATTTGTTAGAAAGTAACCATATTCCAATACCAACTGTATATAACGGAGATACAAACGAGTATTTTGATGCGCTTTTTAAAGTTGCGAATGACGCCTTAGCAAAAGGAAGAATTAAAGAAAGATTTACGGGAATTTTTATTGACGAAATACAAATATTCAAACCTGAGTGGTATAGATTTTGTTTCAATTTATTAAAGAACAAAAACCCTGAAAATCATTTCTTCGTTATTGCTGGGGATAAGTCTCAAGATATAAAAAATCATATTAAAAGTGGTAAAGCTCCGTGGCAAGGAAATGGAGAAGGTTATCCCGAATACAGAGGAAAGACTTTACCTATAGAAACAAATTATAGGAATTCAAAGCCTATTAATGACGCTGTTGATAAATTTGTTGAGAAGGCAAAAGGATTTGGTGAAAGAATTGGTGTAGATTTAAGTTCAGACCCAGAATTATTTCTTCGTGGTACGGCATACAGAGAAGGTAATTCTCCTGAAATTATAGAATTAAGAGATTTTAGTAATGAAGGGGAAGCAGAGGCAATTTGTAAAGCCGTAAAAGATTTAATTGATAATAAGGACATGAGTGAAGTTGATATAGCGATTATTCTATACAATCGAAAGGGGCACAATTATATTCCTGGATGGAAAAATAAATTTTATGAATTGCTAGAACCGTTAAGGAAGTTATTTGATAGAAATCGCTGGGAGGAACCCGCTGTGTTAATTTCTCATGAAGACGCAGGAGCGACTTATGGCTCTAGAAAAGGTGTTACTATAACAACTATTGAAGGTTCGCTTGGTTTGGACTTTAGAGCTGTGGTGTTAGCAGGGTTGCGTCCTCTTAGCGGTCGTGAAGGATTAATAAAAATTGGCGATTTTGCAGGAACTACAAGTGAAAAGCAAGAAATTTATAAAAGAAATATAAACTTGATATATACAGGTTGTACAAGAGCAAAGGACGAGTTGTCGATTGTCTTGTCGGCAAAAAGAGGGGAATCAGTGTATATGGATTTAATCAGAGATTCTATGGGAGACGATGACTAAAGATGGCAGTTTATGACGATAAAACTTCTGGAATTATAAAAGCAGGAGATAGAGATAATTGCTTTATTATTAGTAATGTTAAAAGTCGTACAGAGGCGGTTTTTAAAGCAAGTTATATTGTTGCTTCAAGCATGCGCGTTTCAGGAAAGATTACGGCGCTATTTGACCTTATTGTACTAGGAGACGTTGAAGCTGACGATATAGAAGTTAAAGGTAAGTTTATATGTATGGGCGATTGTACGGTTGAAAATTCGATTATTGTCCAAGACAAAATGTTTGTTAAACAAGTAAAAGCTAAAAATATCGAAGTACACGATCAGATTACTGCACAAGAAATTGATGTTGATGTGATTAAAGCTGATGGCAATATAATTGTTGGTCAAACTTTAGCTACGGAGGAGCTTGCATTTAGCGAGCAGAATATTTTGTGTGGTGAAACTGCATACGGAGCTGGTCAAATTTCTGCTAATTCTATTATTACAGTGGAAGAATTGGATATGGACGACGGTGAAGATGCTGTTGTCGAACCCAACAAAATTGTATTTGAAGGGAAAAAGAGTGAGAGAAATTTTGATTATGGAAAAAAATACATAGATAAAAATGATTATGAGGCATATTTTACAGATTTATGGGCAGAGTGCGATGATGTTATGCAATATAACATTGTTAGATGGCGTAGGGCTTTGTCTGAAGTAGAGAAAATTGTTAAAGGAAAGGAACTCGAGTGTTTTGACTTAGGATTGCTTTTAACATTGACGGAAATTAATTTTTCCTCTTATTTTAAGGGTTGGGATACGATTAGTCAGTGGTGGAATAGACTATTTAAGCATTTTGATAGTATAGCTAATGGTGAAGGACTTGGTGTGGAAAAGAAGATTTCAATGGCTGATTTTACTATTAATCAAAGGGTTAGGCATGATAAGTATGGTACAGGCAAGGTGACTGGAACAAGGAAGGCTTCTGGAGAAACAATGGCTGATATAATGTTTGACGGAGGGAAAACCATATCATTTAAGCTTGATATAGCAATAAAATTTTTCTCTTTGGAAAAAGAGTCTAAATATACGCCGGAAGAACTTAAAGAAAAATTATTTATAGCTCCTATCGAATATGGTGAATGGCTTGCCTTTTTAAGTATTATGGAAATGTATGACCATATGTATAGTCCTAATTTGAATAAAATTTTAAATGATTTATTGTATTCAAAAATAGGTTTAAAGACTAAGTTTATCGAAGAAAGAATAAAAGACAACGGGTGGAATGAGTAATGAACAATCGCGAAATATTAGCAAAAAACATTTCGGAAAGATTTATAAGTGCTATTTCTGGTAACGATAAAACGCAAATTTTAGAACATAATCCAGAAGATAGAATATACGTAGGTAAATTATCTCCTCAAAGCAAAGAGGAGAGTTTTTCCTCGAGCGTTCTTATTAAACAAATAAGTGTTGATTTTAGGATTTCTAAGAATGATGTTGATACTGCAAAATTAAATATTTATCCTCAAGGCAACTTCTTTTTTAGAGTGGTTCCAACATTAGAGCAGCAACGAGATTATTTTCTAAAAGATTTCAACTTGGTGTTTAAAACTTCTTACAAAAATTTTGAGGAATTTGTGGACGCTTATAATTCTGGCTCTTTTACAAGTGAAATGTCAGAACATAAGATGCAGTTATTGCCCGTGTATGAGAAAATTGCAATTGATAGAAACAATGTCTTTTTTAGTGTAAACGTTGTTGATTTTTATAATAAACAATATTCAAGCGGCTCTATTCCGAAAAACGAAGAAACTTGTGAATTCCGTAAACAAATAAAAAGAGAAGTAGAAAGTATAGCTGCTGAATTAAAGGAAAAGCATAATGTTATACCGTGTCAATTTAGAGAGAAATTAAAAATAGAAAACCTATTATCAGAGGCGAATTGGGAGAAATATAAGAGCAGGCAGATAAAAAGAGAAGAAACTCAAATGTTTACATCTTTTAATTATTCTCTGGATGTAGAGTTTAAAGGCGTTGGAGACTATATATCGGTAACAGTGGCTTTAAGTAATGAAACTATTTGGCAAGACGAGACTCAAGATAAAGGACAAGCTAAACCTAAAAACGATAAGTATAGAATTACGACATTGTTCAATTCAGGTATAAAAGTAACATGTGAAAATACAACATTCTTGCCTATAGAACTTGATTATTTCGCAGATGACTATAAGTATGACAAAAACGTTTATGCTTTAGGTAATAATTGCAATGTTGAATATAACAGAGAAACCGCAGAACTTCAAACAACGCATGTTCCGCAGTTCATTCAATATAGATTAAAAACGAGAGATGATTTGGCTGTAAAATTTGACGAGTTAATAGTTTCTCCAGTTGAGACATTAAATAAAGTGTATGACAATATGCTTAGAGAACTTTCAAAGTGGGAAAGTGATTTTGCGACAGGGAAAAACCCTTCTAACGGCGAGGAATTAACAGAATTAGGGAAGGCACAATTTAGGAAAGAAATAGACGGTTTTAGAACTGAAATTAAACGCTTTAAAACAGGCGTTAACCTAATAGAAAAGCATAATATGATAAGACAAGCCTTTTGTTATATGAATCAAGCATTTAAGAATTCGGCAAAAGGTTATTCGACGTGGAGACTTTTCCAGATTGTCTTTATTGTTTCACTTATTTTAGATATTGTTGCCAATGAACCAGATTTAATGCTTGACGACGATTTGATTCAAAAAGCTAAAACAGACGAAATAGATATTTTGTATTTTCCTACTGGTGGCGGTAAAACAGAAGCCTTTCTTGGTATTATGGTTTTCAATCTTTTCTTTGACCGCATTAGAGGAAAAGGGTGTGGCGTGACTGCAATACTTAAGTATCCGTTAAGACTTTTATCTGTTCAACAAGTTCAACGTGTATCCAACATATTAGCTTCTGCAGAATTAATTCGTAGAGAAAATCTTCCAGATGGAGATAGATTTGCATTAGGCTATTTTGTCGGTGAACATAATACCCCTAATAGTATAAAAAAAGAGGAAAGACAAGCTTTGTTAGATATGTCTCAAATGGAGCTTGACGAGAAGTATAAACTTTTAGATGTTTGTCCGTATTGTGGGAAACATAGTGTACATGTTATATATGATGAAGAAAAAAATTCTCTTGTACATATTTGTGATGCGGAAGGATGTGATTCAAAAGGAACAGTGCCATTATATATGGTAGACGATGACGTTTATAGGTTTTTACCTAGCGTTATAATATCTACTGTAGATAAAATGACCGCAATAGGATTTAATTCAAAGTTTCACAATATTTTATGTGGAGCTGATTTTAGATGTCCTAAACATGGATATACCGATAAATTAAAGTGTTTAGCGGATAATTGTGATTGTGATACGTCTGAATTTGAAAGGGTTAGAATGAAAGACCCTGCGCCTTCTTTATTAATACAAGACGAATTACACTTAATTAAAGAATCGTTAGGTACGTATGCTGGGCATTATGAAACTTTAGTTGATTATTTTATTAAAAATCTTTCTGGAAGTAATCGTGGAATAAAAGTTATAGGTGCTACGGCAACAATTTCGGCATATGAAGAACAGGCAAAACATTTATATTGGAAAAACTCAATTAGATTTCCTGCGGCGTCACCTTATTTAGATCATAATTTCTATTCAAAAATAGATAAAAATGATATATGTCGTATTATTTTTGGATATGCGCCTTTTGGTAAAGCAATAGTAAATAGCGTTGCTTATTCTTTGCAATATCTCAAACGAGTAGTATGGGAATTGTATAAAGACCCTAAACAAATTTTATCGTTTGCAGGGATTGAGATTAATGGTACCGACGAAGAACGAATAGAGGCGGCTAAAAAACTTATTGAAGAATACTGGATTATTCTTGAGTACAATAATGTAAAAATGGAAAGCAACAGGGTCCTTCAAGGTTTAGAGGACCCCATCAATACAGAATTAATCGAAGAAGGGATTGAGCCACTAATTCCTAGAAAAATGACAGGCGATGACTCTTTCCAAGAAGTTAGGTCAACTTTATCTGCTATTGAGCATGCTGATAGTGTAATAGGCGGTATTGATTTTAATATGATAGCAGCAACAAGCATGATTTCTCACGGTGTGGACGCTGATAGATTTAATTTAATGGTTTTTTATGGTATTCCGGGAAGTACAGCAGAGTATATTCAAGCTTATTCACGTGTAGGAAGAAAGCATACCGGTGTTGTTATAGATATTATTCGTCCGTCAAGGGAGAAAGATAGAAGTTATCTTAAAAACTTTAATAAATTCCATGAATATAAGGATATTTTAGTTGATGCTGTTTCAATAAATAGATGGGCAACGAAGGCTGTAGAAATAACATTGCCAGGCGTAGTGTCAAGTTTACTATTAAACTATTATTTATATAAATTGAAATATACAGAAGGCGTTAAAGATATTAGTAAGTTTGCGGATTTGCAAAACGCAATCAAAACAGGGAAAATTTCAGAAGAAGAAATTAAACAGCACGCATACAATGTTTTTAAGTGTTCAAATGAGGACAGCTCAGTTGGTAAACTTTATAAACAAATAATTGATTTAAAAGTTTCAGAATTGTTTGAAAAGCTTAGTAATAACTCTTTTGAAGCTAAAACATACTTAACTGAAGTTTTCGATAAGTGTAACTTCCATGTTATGAATAGTTTAAGAGATACAGATAAGCAAATAATTGTGGAAATGAGATAGGAGAAAAGATATGGCATCTGATAAAACAATGCACAGGGGTGTGCAACAAGCTTTGTATAAATATTTGCCAGAGAATTGGGTAGACTTCACACAAAGTGGAGGAAGTTTAACCTATGCCGTGCACGTGGATAATTGGAATAGCGTGCAATTAATGGGGATAAACAATAAAAGATTGTTGCGTGTTGTAAATCAACAGATTAAAGAATACAAAAATCTTAACGGCGACGAGTCTGTCGTTGGTTTTCCGTCGGAAATTAATGAGGATTACGTTGATGTTTTAACTCCTAAAATAAGCGATAACATTGCTGCGATTCAAACCTCTGTTAAGCCTTGGGTTTTTGTTTGCAAGAAATGTGGACACGTAAGACAGTATTATAGTTACGATGAATTCAAAAGAAGAGAGCACGAAAGATGTAAATGTGGTGAAAATTTAACGCAGTTAAGAATGATTCGTGTTTGCAAATGTGGTTATGCTGATGGGGTTTTTGTTCCTAAATGTAAAACTCCAGGTCATGGTACAAAATATATGATAAGAAAGGGCAGTGGGTTGGATTTTGTATGTACTGCGTGCGGTCAAAGGGCTTCGTTGCCTCACTATTGTCCGGAGTGTAAACAAGAATTAAAAATTAAACCAGCATTAGATTCATCTAATTATATTCCTTTCTCTCTTTCCCTAATTTTTATTAGATTCCTTTCTCTCTTCCCCTAATAGATTTATTAGATAAGAAAAAAGACGTCTTCTTAGACGCAGAAAAGGACGGTAGAGGTGAAAAAGTAGTAATTGCTCAATATCTTGATTTGATTTCGAAAGAAAGTTATAAAGAAATTATTGAAAAAGGCAAGGTAACACAATCAGAAGAGTTTGAGAAAGCACTCAAGAAGAAAGCTGATGATTATAGAGCGATGGGGCTTGACGAGGTTACAATTAATACTGTACTCGACGCTGAACGTAGGATGAATCCTGGTAATCAAATTTTTGACGCGATTAATAAAGTTTCTACAGGCATTTCAGTAGAATCTTCAGATGATTTAAAGACAATAGCGGAAGAGATATTAGAATACGATGAATTGATCGATGCAAAAATCACGTTAAGTTTAGATAAAGCGGAAGAAGATGCGTCCATTGTAAATGACGGAATAAAACCAAACTTTAAGAAAATTTGCAATGATTTGGGTTTTGCTAATGCTCAAATATGTTCTGCCGTGCCAATTGTTTTTTCGTCCTATGGATATACAAGACTTGAAAGATGTGGAACGGGTGTAAAGCTTCACGGATTTCCAATTGAAATGACGAAAAGAAATATTTATGCCACAAGATTGGAAACAGAAGGAGTGCTGTTTGAACTTGACAGAAGAAAGGTTCTTGATTGGTTGCTTGAGAATGAGTTGATTGAAAGAGATGACCTACCAACCGATATGAGCGATAATGGAATAAAGATGTGGTTCTTGGATAGAATTCATCCTAACTTGATTTTGCCTTTTTCTGAAATTGATGGTAGTGAAAGCGGTAATATAACTAAGCAAATTTATACTTTATTGCATAGTATTTCGCATGCTTTAATTAATGAGGCATCAGAAATTTGTGGTTTGGATAAAAGTTCTTTATCGGAATACATTTTGCCTAACATTCCTGCAGTGTTTATATATTGTTCTAATTCACAAGGTTTCAATATGGGAGCGTTGTATAGTGCATTCCAAACGCAATTTGACAAGTGGCTTAAGAGAGCATACGAACGTGTAAAGAAGTGTATTTTCGACCCTGTTTGCATTAACAAAGAAAAAGCCTGTGCTGGCTGTTTATTCTTAAATGAAGTGTCGTGTAGACATTTTAATAAAGACTTGAATCGTAGTTATTTGTGTGGATATTTTGACAACCAACTACAAAAGAAACTTAAAGGATATTGGGAGATTTAACAATGGCAATTATGCACCCTGCGAGCATTTTAGAAAGCGCTCATGTGTATTCGGAAGTAAAATTTTATAAAGAATTAAAAAAACAATTAAGTGATAAATATCATGTTTTTTATTCTGTAAGATGGTACACTCTTAAAGACGGAGTAAGAGAAGATAGTGAGTGCGATTTTTTAATTTTTAATCCGGATTATGGTTTTTTGTGTATTGAAGTTAAAGGAGGTAATGCGATAAGCGTTGAAGAAGGAGAGTGGAGACTTTATGATTCTACAGGGGGAAGATTTTTAGATAAATCGCCATATTATCAAGCAGAACAAAGTATGCGCTTTTTTAAGAAATATTTTGAAGAAGAACTTGAAATGCAATTTGCTGGGGTTTATGGTAATGCCGTTGCTTTTCCTAATTATGTTATAGATTCTCCATTAACAATGGATTCTCCTTTAGAGTTGACCATAGATTTAAATGATATGGAAAATCTTCAAAAAAGGATTGTTGAGATTTTTCGATATTTTCGTGGACACAGAAAAGGAACGACTGCCTTTTTAGCACCGGAGATGCAAAAAAAATTCATCAATCTTGTTAATAAAAGAATTGCTCTGTCAATTTCTGCAGGTGCACTTATAGAAGATAAAAACCGAGAGCTTGTAGAAATAAATAATGTACAAGATACAATTATTGATTTGTTGTCACATTATAAAAGAGCGTTTATTGTTGGTGGCGCAGGGACAGGGAAGACTTGGATAGGCATTAAAAAAATTCAAAGATGCTTGCAAGATGGATTGAAACCTCTATATGTCTGCTATAATAAAGCCTTGGCTGATACTATTAGAAAGATGTTTGGTGGACAAGTTGATTGTTATAATTTTGATGCGTTAATGTTTAATATTTTAAAATCAAAAGCATTGGACGCCCCGGAAAGGAATGGGAGTAAAGAATATTCTTCGTTATTAGAACAAGCCAATATTTCTCAATATGATTTGGTTATTGTTGACGAAGGACAAGATTTCTCAGAAGATTGGGCGTATTGTGTTAATTTGTTTGCAAAAGAAGACGGCGAATTATATGTGTTATTTGATGAAAGTCAAAATATCTTTCAACGTGATTTTGCTGATAAATTTTATATAGAAAATCCTCCGTTTGTTTTAAGATATAATATTAGAAATACGGCTAATATTTATAGATATGCTAAAGACAAATCGTGTTTAGGGATGGACACTTTAACGAATCAAATTGAAGGCGTAGACCCTGAAGTTAGAATGTTTTCAAGGAAGGCTCAACTTATTTCGTATATTGATTCAATAATTAATAAGTTGGTGAATAAAGAAGGTGTTTTAAAAAGCAAGATAGTTGTTTTAAGCGATAGAAAAAAGGAAAAATCTGTACTTAAAGATGTTGATTTTATAGGTGGGGGTGGCGTTTGCGACACTCTTTACGAG
>HF988637.1:104120-171425 GCA_000434675.1 Faecalibacterium sp. CAG:1138
GCGACATCTATGACGACAACAAGGACACAATAAAATATAGAACTATTCAAAGTTTTAAGGGGTTAGAGTCTGATGTGATTATATTTGTCAATCATACATACAAAAATGAACCTTTAACAGATAGGAAAAGAGCTATATTATACACGGCATTAACAAGAGCTAGATTCTTCTTGTATTGTGTTGATTATGAAGAGAATGTAGAAATAAAAATTGATTAACATTAAGGATAAAATAAAATGAGTGATATTTTATTAATAGAGCCAAATTATAAAAACAAATACCCGCCACTTGGGTTAATGAAAATATCGTATTTTCATAAACATATACACCATGACTACGTCAGATTTGCTAAAGGAAGACTTCCTGAAGAATTTGACAATAAGAAATGGGATAGAGTATATGTGACAACTTTATTTACTTTTGAATGGGAAGAAACTAAAAAATCTATAGAATATGCGCTTAAAGTAGTTAAAGATACAGGACGAGTATATATTGGTGGCATTATGTCTACTTTAATGCCAGAATTATTTGCAGAACATTTTCCAACGGTTATAAACAATACTGGGTTATTAGACAAGAAAGGAACTTTGGGTTTAGAAAAAGAAGAATGTATTGATAGATTACCTCCGGATTATTCTATTCTTGAAGACATAAAAGAACAGTATGTATATCCGTGGAATGACGGCTACTTCCTTTATATGACGCGTGGCTGTGGTATGAAGTGCCAATTTTGTGCAGTTCAAACTTTAGAACCTAATTATATTCCTTACATCTCAATAAGAGAACAGGTAGCTAAAATTGATGAAGTGGCAGGACAGAAGCGAGACTTATTGCTGATGGATAATAATGTCTTGCGTTCTAAGGATTTCGACAAAATTATAGACGAAATTATTGATTTAGGGTTTGGAAAAGGTGCAAAATTTACAAATCCTAAGACTGGTGCAAAATGTAATAGATACGTTGACTTCAACCAAGGACTTGATGCAAAACTAATGACGGAACATAAGGCGAAAAGACTTGGCGAAATTGCATTAAGACCAGCTCGTATTGCGTTTGACCACATAGAAGATGAGTCTTACTATAAACGTGCGCTTGAGATGTGTGCCAAAAATGGTATCAAGTATTTATCTAACTATATTTTATTTAATGGCGAAGATTTTACTGGTAAAGGAAGTAAATATCACGCCGATACTCCAGAAGATTTATATAATAGAATGAAAATCTCTATGGACTTCTGCGATGAACTTAATGAAAAATATGGTGCAGACGGACGTATTCATATATTCTCATTCCCGATGAAATATATTCCATTGAAAGATTTGGACCGTACTTATATAGGTACTAATTGGAACGGTAAATATTTACGCGCCGTTCAAAGAATGCTTATTCCTACGCAAGGTAAAGGTGTTTCGTCAAGGTCATTCTTTGAGGCTGATTTTGGTAAAACGGTTGAAGAATTTGTAGAAAATCTTGCGATGCCGGAAGATTTGCTTGGTTTGCGTGGTCACTTTGTTGAGAAAAAGGATGAGTCTAAGACCGAGCGCAATGCTAGATATGAAAGATGGACGATTAATCACAAGAGAATAGATGAATGGAGAAGATTATATCAAAGTTTATCTGAGACTGAACGTAAAGAGTTTATATCTATTATTGGAAATAATGATTTTAGTATAAAGAATTACAGAAATTGCAAAACAGATACACAAAGAATATTGTTTGTTTACAATATGTCGTACTTAAGCATTCTTAAAAATATTGACCAACTCGGTGAAGTTATTTTAGAATATTTTACTTCTAATTTTGCTGTTTCACATGAAGAATTGCTTAGATATTTGGTTGTGGCAGGAAGCGTTCAATATTCAGCCCTTAAAGGAATAATTGATTTACGCGGCAAACAATTTATAAAAGAGGTTGCAAATAAGTTTATTCAATGTGGCAACATAGAAAGCAATATTTTCGATGCTTTATATAAAATTCAAGCTAAGAATAAAAATATCTTAATGGATACTCGTATTTTAGATTTTGCTGTACGTTATAACAAAGTTGGGGCAATTTCTAATAGAGAATTGAAAAATATTTTCAATTCTTTTAATGAGGAAAACATTTCTTTCATAAAGAAAAAATTGTTTGACAAATTAGATGTGTTTAAAGAGAAGTTGTTTCTTATTAACGAAGAAGAGTTAGGAAAAGAAATTATTAAGGAAAATATCGAAAAAGAAACAAATATAATTTGTTCCGTTTTGCAATTCTTTGGTGATTAAAATGGATATAAAAATTGGGAAATTTACTTTAGAAACCTTGACTACCGGTATGTATGATAGACCCAAAGATATATACCGAGAATATATTCAAAACGCGGTTGACTCTATAGATAATGCAATAGCTGAAGGTATATTACAACCGGGGAAAGATTGTATAGAAATAAAAATAGATCGTTTAAATGGATGCATTACAATAATCGACAATGGAACAGGTGTTAGCTTATTAAAGGCACAAGACTATCTCCTTAACATAGGTGATTCCGTTAAGTTTAATACTAGTAATCGTGGCTTTCGAGGAATAGGTAGACTTGCGGGATTAGCGTATTGCGATGAGTTGATTTTTACAACAAGTTATTACGGTGAAGAAACTAAGACGACCATTATATTTAATGCACATGAACTTAGAAAGAGTTTATACGCAATTGAGGACAATGGTTCGCTTGAAGAAGTTTTTACAAGAGTAGTCTCTATTTCAAATGAACACGAAACCAAAAGCAAACACTATTTTTCAGTGACTTTGAGTGGGGTTTCTAACTCTGATGAAATATTAGATGATGTTGAAGTTTATAAATATTTATCTCAAGTCGCACCAGCGCCATTTTCTCCTACTTTTAAGTGGAAAGATATCATTAATTCTAAACTTCTTTATAGGGGCTTAAAAGTTAGCGAATACAATATTTTTATAGAGTCAGAAGAAAAGATTCAATTATATAAAAATTATAGTGATAGTTTTTTAGCTGATAGAGTGAGAAAATCTGAAGATAAAATTGAGGATATAGAAGAAAGAATCTTTAAAGATGACAATGATGAAATTTTGGCAATCTTATGGTTTGCTAAAACGGGTTATTCTGGTACTGTTCAAAATGATGCAGTAAAAGGTATAAGACTTAGGAAAGGAAATATCCAATTAGGAGAAAGATCGGTGTTAAATTCTTTCTTTAAAGATGAAAGATTTAATGGCTGGTTGATAGGAGAATTACATATTATTTCTCCAAATCTTATCCCTAATGCTCGTAGAGATAATTTGGAGAAAACGAATTCTTATTATAACCTTCAAGGACAGTTGAGAGTATGGGCAGACGAGATTTCTGCAACTATTAGGAAAATATCCATTTCCAGAAATTCTGATAAAACAAATAAGAAATTAGAGAAAACGATTGAAGAAACACCTATTTCAGATATCACTATCGCAGACGTTGAAACCCTTCCTGAAATTATTATTAACGATAAACAAGAATATGACGACGTCGCTCACGCCGAGTTAATTAATCAATTGGATATCTTGATAAATAAAAAGCACGCTTGTACGAAATACAACGCATTAAATCTCCAAACCGGAATAACAATTGACGAAAAGAAGATTTTAGAGACGGTGCTTGATATTATACGGGAGAAATATCCAGATAAGGCAGACGGATTAATTTCGACGATTATAAAAGAATATAAATCAAAAGATTTATCTAAGAGATGAAATTTGTTGATTTTAACAAAACAAAATAGTATAATATAACAAATATATATTTGACGCGAGTTGCAAGTAATTGCAGAAAGTAGGGGAAGAACGGTGAAAACCCGTCGCAACAGTCATTACGGTTATAGTCCGATTGCCTACCCGTTAAAGTAAGAATGTAAATTTTCTTGGGCAGTGAAGAAAAAGCATTAAAGTCGAAAGACTATTTTTTGCGTGCTCGAAGAGTACGCAATTTTTATTTTAGGAGGTTTTATGAAAAAAGTTTTTAGTTTATTTGTTGGCGTATTAGTAATTGTGGTAGGATTGTTTTCTTTCGTAGGTTGTTCTCCCAAAGAGCCGTTAGTAATAAAAGAATCTGACACTTATATTGTAATAAACGTTTCTAATGAGCAAATGGACATTACAGATACTACGACTTTGGTTGATTATATGAATTCATTGAAGGACGATGGACAATTGACTTTTGAGATTAATAACGGAATGGTTAGTTCTGTAAATGGAATTGACAATCCAGCTGATTGGTCTAGTTGTTGGATGCTTTATACAAGCGATAGCGATAGTTCAAATACCGCATGGGGAACTATTGAGTACAATGGCAATGTTTATGGGTCTGCGGTGCTTGGTGCGGAATCTTTAATTATTAAAGATGGTTGTATGTATATTTGGGTTTTCCAATCTTTTTAGTTAAATGAATTCAGCAAAGAAAATAATATTGCCGGGAGTATTTACTGCATTACTTATCGGCGGACAATTAGCATTAAGTGGAATATCGGGTATAGAAGTTGTTACGGTGCTTTTGTTGACGTTTGTTTACAAATATGGTATAGGGCAGGGGCTATTAGTTGCTAATTCTTTTTCATTACTTAGGTGTTTTATTTTTGGCTTTATACCAAACGTCATAGTATTATATTTAATTTATTATATTATAATATCTTTGTCCTTGTGTTTGGTTTTCTGGGAAAAGTATTTAGACACGAATATAGTATAAAAAAGCATATAATGGTGATTGTTGTCGCTGTTGTGATGACGGTTTTGTTTACTATAACAGATAACGTATTAACACCGTTAATATATGGTTTTACAGCGAATACGGCTAAAGCATACTTCGTTGCTTCTTTATATACTGTAATCCCTCAAATTGTTTGTACATTTGCAACAGTATTAATAATCTTTCCGGGTTTGTTAAGATTGTTAAAAGAATAAATGGCTAGGATTAAGGGTCTTAATTTTTTATTATTAAATTAATTTTTAACTAAACTAGCATAAAACCCTTGGTTAATGAAGTGTTCTGTGTTAAAACGGTTAAAATGACTAAATTGCGTTAAAGGCGTTAATATTTATTCGTAAATTACGTAATGTTGGTATAAGTTGATGTAAAATTTTTTACAAAGCGGTCAGATGTACCTAAACTTGGACATTTGACCGTTGCTATTTTTAGCGAAATTTTATATAATATATGACGTAAGTTGTCATATTTACTATGATATAATAAGAGCAGACATTAGAAGGACTAGGAAAAATGAAACAAGGGTATAGAATTATTTCAATTGAAGCGGCGGATATTTATCGTCACGAACAAGAAAACGGCGTTAGCGTTGGGTATAAAATGCCCGAAAGCAAAAGCGACGCATATTTTAAGTTGTTCAAAATCTATTTGGACAACTCGCTTGATTTGGTAGAACTTGAAAAGGCGTATACGCGCATTTGCCGTAAAAAGTTTTCTTTTCAAGATAAGAGCGAAAACGAATATACCCTTGCCGTAATAAATTTAAAGTTTAACTATACGTACAAGCACCAAGATGGAAAGCCTATAAAAATAAAAGACTTGCGTGCGCATTTTTACGAAAATGGTTTTTATTTAGACGGCGTTCACTACGTAAGATATAAGCGTAGCGCGGGCAGTTCGCGTGAGGGTAAGTGCCTTTTTATAGACGAGCGTTTATATAAGGCAATGGATAAATGGAGTAGTTGTGGTTTGAAAGCGCAAACTGACCTTGCTTCGTGGGAATCGTATAAGGCGTTATCCTTAAGTAGTATCAAATCAAATGTCAATATTCCGCTTGATGGAATACTTTTTGTTCCCGATTATAAAAGCACGTTTACGGAAGAAGTAATATCAGTAGAACTTAAGGATGGCAAACTTGTAGCTGAACAAAAGCAAACGGAAATCACAAACGATATTTGGGACGGCGAAAGCCTTTTGGACGAGAGTGTGTTTGAAAGCGGATATGCGGACAGACATATGTTACTGCTTCGTAACAAGTTCTTTAAGTCTTGTGCGTTCAGAACGAAACTCCAAAAGTGGATAAAAGATAAAAATATTACACTTGACGACATAAAGAAAAGGGGATTTACGCTTGCAACAGACGTAAGCCAAATCGTAATGGTAACTACGCCTAACAGTTTGAAATACCTTAAATTTGCAGGTGGTCTTTCCGAGAAGAATATTCGCAAGTGGATAGAAAACGTAGATAATACTTTCGGCGTGGTGAAATGGGATAAAGACACGAGATTTTTTCACGGCGATATGGTGCAAAGCAGTTATCAACTTCTCAATACATTGGGCTTTGATAAAGCACAAGCGGAAGAATTATTAAAGCCGAGCTTTGATTATATTTCCCTTGTCCGTAACGACGTAGAATTTATGCGCTATCACTTTACCGATGCGTACGTAAGGGAGAAAGAAGAAAAAGAAAAGAAAGTTCCCGACGGACTTGCCGAGCGCGCCGACGTTATTTTTAGATTACTGTTTAGTTGTCCGTATTTTAACTGTACGGCTTTGTATGCTAATTTTAGAGATGACGTAGTAAGTGGACTTAAAAGTAATTTGCGCCGTGGACATGTTTTACTTAACGGAACGAACGCAACGTTGTTCGGTAATGGTCCTGAACTATTGAAATACATAGCAGGCGAAAGGGTAACAAGTGAATTAAAGAAAGGGCAAATATACTCTAAACGTTTTGCAAATGGCGCAAAACTTCTTTGCGTGCGCTCACCGCATATTACGATGGGCAATCTTTACTGCGTGGAAAATAATCTTAACGGCGATATTTGGAATTACTTTGATTTGGGTAAAAATATTGTGTGCGTAAACGCTATTGGAGAGAATATTCAACAGCGCCTAAACGGTTGTGATTACGACTCAGACGCTATGCTCATAACCGATGATAAGTTATTAGTAGAAGCAGCCGAGAAGCATAAAGAGAATTTCAAAGTGCCTGTTTGTAGTATTCCGTCTATGAGTAAAAACGGTCAAACCCTTGCCGAGCTTGACCACGATACGAGCGAAAATAAAATAGGTGAGATAGTAAACCTTTCGCAAAAGTTAAACAGTATTATATGGAACGAAATCCATCACGGCGCGCCCATAGAGAAAATCTTGGATATTTATAACGACGTTTGCAAACTTGCCGTTTTATCGGGATTGGAAATAGATAAGGCAAAGCGCGCTTACGACAACGTGAACGTCGGGAAAGAGCTTTCCGCCTTGCGTAAAAAGTATAATCGTCCTGCTCCTATTTTCTTTAAGGAGATAGACGAAAAAGGAAAAGAAAACGAGTACGCTTTTTACGATACTGCGATGGATTATATTTATCAAGCCGTTAAAAAATTCAACTTCGTAAAATGCAAAAGGAAAAGAGTTAATTATATGCCTATCTCTTGGGTTGTGGGAGAAAATACAACTTCTGACAATGCTACCGATTATAGGCATAGAGATAAAATCATTGAAATTTGTGAAGAGTACAGAAAGAAAATTGACCGTTTGTATATGGAACTTCGTGTAGTGGATAACCAAGAAAAAGAAGTTCTTTACGAAAGGATAGAAGAAGAAAAAGCCGAAAGAGATAAGCAAGTTTCCAAATGGCTAACGAGTAGAAACATTCTTATATTCGTGGCTCGTCATTATGAAAAGAATCGTCCGTCCGATTGGCGGATTTACGCGCCGATAGTTAATTCTCATCACTTTAAGGATTTTATGCTTAAAGGCGGTTCTCCCATAGGTTTCGTTGAAGAAAATGAAAATGGAAGTATTGTTGTATATGGCAAGAAATTCGCAAGAAAATGATAAAAAATGAAAGAGCTTGTCTTGAAAAGCGGATATAAAGAGAACAAAAATTAGCGGTTTTCCTTTCATAGAAAGGAAAAGGCTTGCCAAAAATTAAAAATGAGTAATCGGCGTAATAGAACCCGTTTTTCAAAAGCGTGGAAATTAAGGCTCGACAGTGATAAACTGTCGGGCTTTTTCTAGGTCCAAAAGACAACTTAATATGGGGGGAATAGGTTGTTGTTGACGCTATAGCGAGGAACGTATTTGTCTTGCCAAATACCGATTTTTCAAATCGCCTCGTTAGGGGACAACCCCTAATACCCCGAAAACAAATAATAAAAAAGGAGGGAAGATTATAGGAAACAGAACAAGAAAATTTGCCTACAATTTTAGGGCAAGCGAACAAGAGAAAAATTTAATAGATAGCGCAATAGCAAAAAGCGGACTTACGATAACGGACTTTGTAATTCGGGCAATTATTGATAAGCCTATTACCGTGATAGAAAACGGCAACGAGATTTTAGCCGAACTAAAACGGCAAGGCAACAACCTAAACCAAGTCGTTAGAAACAGTTATAACGGCTTGGTTACGGAAGAAGAAATAAAGGCGTGCATCAAAAGTCTGAAAGAACTATACCGCAAAATATCTATTGCAATCGGAGGTGGATAATGCCACTTTTTAAGTGTAGTGCAAGCAAAGCAAAACCGAAAAACGGTATCGCGTATATCACCGACGAAAAGAAAGCAAAGATAGTGTCGGTTAGAAATCTTTTTGAAGACGAGGACTACGCACAGCAGTTTGACGAAACGGCAAGTCGGTTCGGCAAGGGGGATAAGTTTGAAGAGCGTAAATATTATCATTGTAAATTATCATGCGCACGTCAAGATAACGTTTCGCCTGAAAAGGCGCACGCTTACGCGGAAGAACTTACGGCAAAATTATTTCAAAACTACGAGTGCGTAATCGCTACCCACACGGACACGCAAACGGTACATAGCCATATTATCGTAAACGCGGTGGACCCGATAACGGGTAAGAAATTGCAGTTTAATAAACAAGACTACGTAAATATGAAAGACGAAGCGAATAGGATAGGGAAGAAATACGGGTTTAGCGAAACGGATTTTAGAAAGCGTGGTAAAAACAGCAGAACGGTAGTTGAGAAAAAGATAATGCTCAAAGGCGGTATTAGTTGGAAAGAAGAACTTAGAGAAGTAATTGCGGAAGCAACCAAAAACTCAACCACGCCTGACAACTTCAAGGATTATCTTGAAAAATGTTACGGCGTAAAAATCACAAGGGATGGAAAGGATTATTCTTACCTGCATCCCGACAAGCAAAAACCTATCCGAGGGGAAAAGCTCGGAACAAATTATACAAAAAAGGAGATTTTAAGGAAAATTGATGAACAAAATAACGGGCGAATATCCTCAGCCCATAATCGAGGACCAACCGGTGGATATTTCAAGAAATCCGGCGATATTGGATTTACAAGAAGAAGCAAAAAGATTAACAGCAGAAGCGCGCGAGGCAATGTTTTTGCAAGCATTGGCGACATCGAGAGAGCAATGCAACGACTTGATTTTGACGCAAAATGTGCGAATCGCGGAACAGACGCAGCAAGTGAAGAACTTAGAATGGAGCAACAAAAAGCTCGTGAACGAGCTGAGAGGAGACGTTTGGATGCTATCGAAAGAAGTCAAAGAGAGCAACAACCAATTGTCGAAGAGTCTCAACCAAACGCTGAGCAAGATATCGGAAACAGTAACGGACATCGAGCATCAAGTAAGTACAGCTACGGCAAAGGCGACTGACGAAGCGGTAAGAGTGATGAAGCAAAGCATTACTAAAATGGCAGATAACGCCGTAATCGCTGTAAATGAAAGTGCCGGTAAGATGATGAGCGAGGTTAATAAAGCGAAGAAAGAAATTGAAAAAGCGAAAGACGGTATCCGTTTTGAAAGCGGTTTTAGAAAGTTTATGTTTTGGCTTTCACCCGTACTAGCGATTGCGCAAACCATTGCGCTTGCAATAGTGATATTTGGTTAAAAGAATTTTCTCAAAAGAATATAAAACAGCTTGACTATCTCGTGATATCACGGTATAATGTAGCTACAATAAATCTAAGGGAGGGTTTTATGAACGTAGAAGAAATCATTAAAAAAGCGGAAAGAAACGAAGGGTTGACTGTGGAAGAAGTAAAAATCTATCAACAAGCAGTTAAACCTATAAAGCACGTTTACGGCAAGTATGGAACGCTTGCAAAACAGTATATTGAAGAGCATAACTTTGGTAAATTGTTAAGTTTAGCAGGGCAGTTGCCTGAATATTTGCACGGAGTAGATAAAGCCGCCGAAGAACTTTATGACGTTATGTGGGACAAACTTTCTAAAAGCGAACAGTATTGCCCTACGGGTAATTACTTGGAAGACGTTAAAAGAATTAACGCTATGAAACAAGTGATTGAAGAAGAGATTTTAAGCGAAATAGTTTATATTTAAGGAGAAAATACAATGGAAAAACAATTAACGCCGAAACAAAAGGCAAGAATTAAGTATGAAATCGTGCATAAGGAAGAGCGTGAGCAAGCAACAAGACAGTTTAACACGAGACTTCCTGTGAAAGAGCACGATGAAATAATGGCTTTCTTAAAACAAAAAAGAATTTCAAAAGTAGATTTGATTAGATTAGGATATCAAACGCTAAGAAAAGAATTTGAAGAAAGCAAATAACAGCGGGACACTATATGTGCTTAATACACCCGTAATGTCGGGAATTAATAAGGAGAAAAATGATTGAATAGGGCATCCGTATTTATCTTTCCGTTAAAAGTGCGGATATCACCCTATAAAATAAAAATTAAGGAGAATTGAATTATAAGGAATTAAATTTAAGAGAAGAAAAATTAAATAATGAAGTGGAAAATCAAGGTTGCTACAAAGCCCAAAACGTGGAGAAAATCGACAAGTCAAAAATAAATATGGAGGTGTTAAATAAGATTATCGCGTTTAAGATGTTAGAGATTATGCGTGATAACGAAATGATTGACGAGCGAGAATACGCCAAAATCGAAAAGAAGCGTTCTCAGTTTGGGGAAAGTGTAGTAAAGCAAAATAAATTATTTAAAGGAGGCGATTTAACTTGATTGAAAACGGAATGGTAATGCCCACTAACGTTAATTTTAACAGGGCAAGGCAAAGAAGAGTGGTTTTCTACGGACGAGTAAGCACGGAACACGAAGCGCAACTTTCGGCGTTAGAAAATCAGATGCAATGGTACGACGACGTGGCGGATAGAAATCCTAATTGGTATGTTATTAAGAAATATATCGACGAAGGGATTACGGGAACGCAAGCGAAAAAGCGACCTGCATTTTTAAGGATGATACAAGACGCTAAACAAAAAAAGTTCGATTTAATCGTAACGAGAGAAGTGTGTAGATTTGCAAGAAACACGGTTGATACGCTTGTTGTTACGAGAGAGTTAAAAGAGTACGGCATCGAAGTCTATTTTGTGGAAGACAACATTTGGACGATGGACGGAGACGGAGAATTAAGACTCACGATTATGGCAACGCTTGCGCAAGAAGAAAGCAGAAAAATTTCCGAACGTGTTCGAGCAGGGCAGAAAATCAGTAGAGACAAAGGCGTTTTGTATGGAAGTGGTAATATTCTTGGTTATGATAGGGACAAGGCAAAAGGAACTTACGTAATCAACGAAGAACAAGCCGAAACGGTGCGTATGATTTACGATATGTATTCGGCAGGCAAAGGAATATCTCAAATTCGTGACGAGATGATACGACTTAAAAGAAAAGATAGTTCGGGGTTAGTTAGATGGGAGAATGCGAAAGTATCACGAGTACTACATAACTCAACCTATAAAGGCTATCCTGCCTACTTAAAATCACGAAGAAATAATTTCCTTGACCAAAAAATTATTTTAAACCGTGACGAAGATACCTATCTTTACGTAAAAGGCGATTTTGAGCCGATTATATCCGAAGAGCAATGGGATAGATGCAAGCAAATTAGAGAGCAACGTACAAGGTATAGAAAATTTCGCACGGAAAACGGGGAAGTTCTTCACAAAACGGGCATTCACGAAAGTAGCGACGTTTGGACGAAGAAATTAAAATGTAGATGCGGTTATAAAATGCGCAAAAACAAATGGCGTAAGAATAAAAACGGCGAAGTCACCTATGGATATAAATGCTATAACCAACTTAACTATGGTTCTAAGGATATTAGAATTGAAGCAGGGATTGACGATTCAAAAAGTTGTAATCTTAGAGAAATATGCGATTGGAAATTAGAAATGATGGCAAGGCATATTTTTGCAGGGTTATGGGGTAACAAGAAAGATATTCTAAATAACGTGTCCTCTTTATATCAAATCGGTGTGTTTCAAGAATATCAAAAAGCGGCGGAAATTAAGGCAACGGTTGATAAAGAGATAGCAAAGTTAGACGAAAAACTAAAACGCTTAACTCGTATGCGCTTGGAAGACGAAATTCCAAAAGAGTCTTACTTAGAACTCAAAAAGGAAATTGAGCAAGAGAAAATCGAACTTATAAACAAAAGGCGTATTCTTGATGCGGGGATGGTTCCAAACGAAGACGGGGAAGAAGAGCCTGCAAAAAAGGTGGAAGACTTCTTGTTGTCGAAAATGGATTTTACCGAACACTACGTAGATAGAGAAGTGATTAAACAGTTCGTTCATACCATTGTTCCCGTAACGGAAACGTGCTTTAATTGGTATATGAACTTTGACTTAATTGACGTGCCAAACGACATGAAAAAGTTAGTATGGGAATTTACGATTGATTATAAATCGGCAAGGTCTTATAGAAAGGAAAAGAACGGTATGCTTAGACCAAATCAATGGCAAGATTTAACGGTAAAAGTGTTTATATAACATAAGAATGATAAGGGAAAAACTTAGAAAAAATTAAAACTGAATACAACCGCTACGGCGGATAAATATATGGATAATAGTATCGTGATAACAGCCTAAAACTAAACGGGCAATTTGTCGCTAAGGGCAAAAGATAACGAGCACAGGCGAACATCCGTAATCCGAGGGCGACCAAATAAGTCCGAAATCGGCTAAAAAACGCATAATTTATACTAAAACGCACGAAAAGCAGTCATTCTTGCGAAAGAGTGACTGCTTTTTTCTCTGCATTTAGTTCGTCAAAACTCGAAAAATACCCTAAAAAACGGGGGTGGTCAGAAAAATGTTACACTTTCCCGTATATACGGATACAGGTAAAAGAGGGCGATAAAAGGAGCGTTTTTATGGTAAAATATATACTTATGATAGAATATCTTTTGAAAAACAACAACTATTCTCAAGTTGCTACGCTATGCGGATGTTCGCGAATGACGGTATGGCGGGTCTTGCAGCGCATTGATTTTTTGAGTATTTCGCTTGACGAGATAAAGGAAATGAAGGAAGAAGAACTTCGCTTTTTACTGTTTCCCGAACGGATAAAAAAAGGTAACGGTTATTTGATACCCGACTTCAAATGGGAAGAATTTCAAATGAGGAAACATCAATCTTCACTTCGGTTATGTTGGCGAAGATATTGCAAACGCGCTTTGAAACAAAATCTTAAAGCGTATAGTTGGGCAAGCTTTGTTTTCTTCTATGGTCAATTTCGTAAGCCGTGTTCTGATGAAGATGATCCAAAAGATAAAGTGAGAAACAAGTTGAAACATTATAATTTAATGCTGTCATATTGCAATCCAAACGGCGAGCAATATCAAAAGTTAAAGAAAGAAAAGGAAGAGTGGCTTAAATCACTACACCTTGACGAAAGCAAAATAGTAGACAAAACCTATGAGTTATAGGATAGTCAATAAATAAAAATGGAATTTATATATACAAAACGATAATAGAAAACACCATTTAAATGATTGCATAAACTCGGATATTCGTAAAAGAACATTCGACTTTGTAATTTAATATAAGAAACATAAGAGAGAACAAGGATAAATGTTCTCTCTCTTTTTTATGCCGTTTCGAGGGGTGATTTCCTATTTACGGTGAGAAAAATTATAATAATAACAGTAAATCGAAAGGAGTTTTCAATGAAATACAAAGATTGGTTGGACGTATGGTTTGCGAACTACATAGAGCCTTCGTCTAAAACGAAAACGTGCGAAAGATATTCGGAGATTATCGAAAAGCACTTGAAGGTAAAGTTGGGCGAGTACGAGCTTGAAGAACTGTCGCCCATCGTCATACAGAAGTATATTACCGAACTTATGCAGTCGGGCAATCTGACAACCGGAAAGGGGTTAGCGGCTAATTCCGTAAACAGGATTATTACGGTTATTCAGAATTCTCTGAAACTTGCGTATACGCTCGGAGAGCTAAAAGAGTACACGACAGACAAAATCAGACTACCGAAAACGAAAGAGAAAGAAGTATCCTGTTTTTCGCTTGCCGAACAGAAGAAGATAGAGCAGGCGGCGTTATCGAGTAAGAAGCGTAAATTCATCGGGATCGTGATTTGTCTTTATTCGGGTTGCGTATCGGAGAATTGCTTGCGCTTACTTGGGCAGATATTGATTTCACGAAAGGAACGCTTGCGGTGAACAAAACCTGCCACGACGGGCGAGATGAAAACGGGAATCTCTGCCGGATCACGGACTTGCCGAAAACAACTTCTTCCAAAAGAATGATTCCGCTTCCGAAGCAGTTGCTTCCCGTTCTGAAAGAATATAAGAGAAAAAGCATTTCGGAGTATGTTGTGGAATCGGAAAAGGGCGAGCCGCCTACGGTGCGATCTTATCAGAGAACCTTTGAACTTTTGCAAAAGCGTTTGCATATTGAGCGTAAAGGTTTCCACTCGCTTCGGCATACGTTTGCTACACGCGCTTTGGAATGCGGGATGGACGTGAAAACATTGGCGGAGATATTGGGGCATAAAAACGCCACGGTAACGCTGAACAGATACGCCCATTCGCTTATGGAACACAAGCAGGATATGATGAATAAGCTCGGCAAAATTTTCAACTAAAAAAGCCGTCTGTTAAAGCAATAGGTGAACAAAACCATAGACTTCGGACACCTATCGAGAGTATTTACGAATTTTATTATTTTTCTGACCGCGCGAAAGCACTGAACATCGACTTTACTACCGTTTTATGGTATAATAAACATAATATTTGAGCCGTCTATTGCTTTAATAGGCGAACAAAATTCTGCGAGATAATTCACCTATCGGGAGTCATTGAATTGGATATTTTTCGGGTTTCATTTATAGGTCATAGAGTAGTGTACGAGTACCGGCAAGTCGAAGAAGAACTTGACGAAGTAATCGAATTACTGCACCGTAAATATGGGTTTATAGACTTTAACGTGGGACGAAACGGCGAGTTTGACGAACTTGCCACACAAGCCGTCAGACGATTCCGAAGAGAATGGGAAGAGTGGTGCGAGCTTACGCTTGTCGAACCGTATCCCGTGGCGAACTTGGATATTATAGAGAAGTCTTATGATAGCGTTATTATCCCGACCGATAGGAAATGCCATTACAAAGCGGCGATAGGAGAACGCAACAAATGGCTTGCCGAGAATTGCGATATGATGGTCGTCTATATCAAGCGTGATTATGGCGGTGCGTATAAATGCTATAAGTACGCACAGGAACTTGGTGTGCCGATTATGAATATAGCGGATAATATCAAAAATAATTACGAAAAGTAAAAGTAGCGAAAGGTCGGATTTTTCAACCTTTTTCGCTTGGATAATGTTAGTTAAAAAGCCGTCTATTCGCATAATAGGCGAACAATCGAAAGAGTTGTGTTCACCTATCGAAAAGATTTATGGAAAAACAAGAGATTTTCACTTGCGCAAAAAGGCTTTATATTGACCTTTCTTCTTTTTTATGGTATAATATAACATAGATTAAAGCCGCCTATTATGCGAATAGGCGAACAAAATAAAGTGTGTTTGTTCGTCTATCCAAAGCAAGAAGCGGTAAATAAAAAGCCGAGAGCAGAGGATAAAGCACGATGAGCGAAAACAAGATACTTGATACAATGTGGGACGATAACCCGATAGACATCACGCAGGAAGCGAATTTTATATGGAGCATTGCCAACAAGTTGCGCGGCTCATATATGCCAGATAAATACGGCGACGTCGTAATTCCTATGACGATTCTGCGCCGTTTCGAGTGTGCGCTTGAAGCCACAAAGCAGGCGGTGTTAAAAGCCTATCAGTCAAACCCGAATTACCCGTCGAAAGCACTTTGCAAAATCGCGGGGTTTTCGTTCTATAACACGAGCGAGTACGACTTAAAAGAACTCTGCAACGATTCCAAGCATATTGCGGCGAACTTCAAAAATTATATCAGCGGTTTTTCGGCTAACGTAAAGGACATTTTTGCCGAACTTGAAATGGACAAGCATATCGACAAAATGGAAAAGGACGGCTGTCTGTATTCCGTTGTCGAGGCGTTTTCCGTGCTTGACCTATCCATAAAAACTTACGACAGTATCAAGATGGGATATATTTTTGAAAACCTGATCGGCAGATTTTATCAGAACGTGGACGCCGGACAATTTTATACGGGCAGAGATATTATCAAATTGCTCGTAGAAATTTTGATGGCAGAAGGTTGCGACGATATTTTCGACAGCCACAAGGTTATTACCGTTCTCGACCAAGCCTGCGGAACGGGCGGTATGCTTTCCACGGCGTATACCTACATAAAACACTATAATCCTACGGCGGAAGTCAAACTGTTCGGGCAGGAATTTATGGGGCAGTCTTACGCGGTAGGGCTTGCTGAAATGCTCATTAAAAATCAGGACTCGGATAATTTCCGTCACGTCGATACGTTCAAAACCGATTGCTTTGCCGATACGAAAATGCGTTTCGTCATCGAAAACCCGCCGTTCGGCACACCGTGGTCGGGTAAAGACGCAAAGGACGGACAGGAGCAAGCCGTGCGCGACGAATACGCCAAAGGCGAAACGGGCAGATGGGGACACGGACTTCCGAGCGGTGGCGACTCACAAATGATTTTCTTGCAGTCCGCCGTGGACAAAATGGACGACTTTTGCGGCAGAGCGGCGATTATCGAAAACGGCTCGCCGCTGTTTAACGGCGATACCGCTTCGGGTGAAAGTCAGATTCGCCGTTGGCTTTTGGAAAGCGACCTTATTGAAGCGATTATCGCTTTGCCGACCGATTTGTTCTACAACACGGGCATTCAGACCTACGTTTGGATTCTCTCGAAAAATAAGCGCAAAGAACGCAAAGGCAAAATACAACTCATCAACGCCGCCGAGATTTACCATAAACTGCGTAAAGCCGTCGGCAACAAGAAAAACGAAATTACGAGAGAGGACAGAAAGAGAATTACGCACCTTTACGCCGATTTCGTGCCGAGCGACCTTTGCAAGATTTACGATAACACGGAGTTTCTTTACAAGGAATATGCCGTTATGCAACCGCTTCAACGCAGTTACGCTATCACGGAAGAGCGTATCGAGAAAATGCTGATGAAAGGCGCGCTTTCGGGCGTTTACGACGAAGCAAAGATTGCCGACTACGAAAGTCAGGGTGTTGCGCTTGCCGATAAGGATAAGAAAAAATACGAAGAAATGCTTGAAAGAAAGCCGTTATATGAGGACATTCTGCAAACGCTGAAAGAGCATATCTCGGACAAGGTGTATAAAGAACCGGAAAGTTTCATCAAGTGCCTTTCGGGAATTTTGTCGTGCGATAAAAAACTGACAGAGCGTATCGCGGACGGGCTTTCCGAGATGGACAAAACGGCGGAAATTCAGCGTGATAAAAAGGGCAATATTATTTACGACAAAGAAACGCGCGACACCGAAATTGTGAAATATACCGAGGATATAGAAACCTATATGGCGCGTGAAGTGCTGCCTTACGTTCCGGACGCGAAATGGTTTTGGGAAGAAAATCTCGGCGCGAAAAAGCCCGTGATAAAAATCGGCGCAGAAATACCTTTTACAAGATATTTCTACAAGTACACTGAGCCTGAAAAGAGCGAAGTGTTGGAAGAAAAATTCCTAACGCTTGAAGAATCTGTTTCGGCTCGTATTGCCACATTATTCAAAAAGTGAGGTGCAATATGAGAGAGATGAAAGACAGCGGAATATCTTGGGTAGGAGAGATACCCAAAGAGTGGAGTGTTTGGCGCAATAAATATATTTTTAAAATAACAAAGGATATTGTTTTGCCAAGCAAAAGTTACCAACTTTTATCGTTGACTACAACCGGAATAAAAGAAAAAGATGAAAACGATAATGGTGGAAAAGTGCCTGAAAATTATGATGGATATCAAATTGTTAAAGAAAATGATTTGGTAATGTGTCTATTTGATCTTGATTGTTCGGCAGTCTTTTCGGGTTTAAGCCCGTATAACGGTATGATTTCCCCGGCATACAAGGTCTTAAAAGTAAAGAAACGTATAGCAAACGAGCAGTATTATAGGTATTGGTTTAATTATGTTGGTTCAAAACGTTTTTATAAGCAATACTCTAAAAGTTTGAGATTCACGTTAAATGCTGATGAGTTTAATCGCTTATTTTCGCTTTTACCACCGCTTGACGAGCAACAGAGAATTGCGGAGTTTTTGGATAGGGAGTGCGGGAAGATTGACGGATTGAAAGCGGATATTCAGGCGCAGATTGATACGCTTGAACAATATAAGCGTTCCGTAATTACCGAAGCCGTTACTCACGGTCTGAATCCGTCCGCCCCGATGAAAGACAGCGGTATTCCGTGGGTGGGACAATTTCCAACTCATTGGACAAAGAAAAAGGGGAAGTATATTCTTCGTTATATGTCTAAACCCGTAAAGCAAGATGACGGTGTTATAACCTGTTTCAGGGATGGAGAGGTTACGCTTCGCAGTAATCGCCGAGAAGATGGTTTTACGATGGCAGACAAAGAAATTGGTTATCAAGGCGTTGATGTGGGAGATTTGGTTGTTCACGGAATGGACGGTTTTGCCGGTGCTATCGGAATTTCGGATTCAAGAGGCAAAGCGTCACCTGTGCTAAACGTCTTAAATACAAAGCAAAATAAAAAATACATAATGTATTATTTGAGAAGTATGGCGTATGGGGATGTTTTTACGGCTTTATCGACAGGAATCAGAGTACGTTCTTGCGATTTGAGGTGGAACAAACTTGCCGAATTGCTATATCCGTTGCCGCCGATAGATGAGCAAAATAATATTGTAAATTATATTGATGAGCAAATTGCTCGAACAAACGAGATTATCGCGGATAAAAAATCGCAAATCGAAACGCTTGACGGCTACAAAAAATCGCTCATTTACGAATATGTTACGGGCAAAAAGGAGGTGGGATAAAATGGATATAAATTTAATGAGCGGTAATTTTTGTTCGGCTGAGCAGTATCATAGAGCCTTAGAAGAAGCCGAAAAAGAACAAAAACAGCAAAAAATCGAAGAAGAAAGAAAAATAGAAATATTAAATTCGCCGATTGTAGAACAATTGCGATCATTGGTTGAGCAAAGTAATAAACAAGTCAATGTTTTGCAAGAAGAAAACGAAATACGAAAACAGCAGGTGGCTAAACTTGAAGAAAGCGAAGAAAGAGCCAGAAAGGAAGCAAGATCAGCGAAAAATCTCAGCATCATTTCATTTTGCGTGAGTACGGCAATAGCAATTGCTTCGGTGATTGTGTCGATAGTAAAATAAAATGAAAGGAGGGATAGAATAATGTGGTGGGAATGGATGATATTTGCCATTGTGCTTGTGATTGTTCCATTTGGAGTAAAGGGTTTGAAAAAGCTTGCTTTTTCGGAAATTACACCGACAAAAGAACAAGAGCGTTATGCACGGAATAAAGCTGTTTTATATACGGCATTCTTTTGGCTCTGCGATTTGTTTGGCATGTCTTTTATCATAGACAATATCGCATGTCGCTTTGCGTTTGGCATTATGGTTATGATTTGTATCTTCGCAAATTTAGCAGTGCAACCTGTTGTTGGTGCAAAAGGTTTTTTGTCAAAATTGGGGTTGATTGGTGACTTTTTGTGCGGTGTTGGATTTTCTATATATCTGATTTACATAATCCCAAACAAAGATTTGAGAACGGTTGTTTTGGCAATTGTCGCAGCGGTATATGGCGGAATGATGACTTTGGTCGGCGTTGCGTGGACAATAAAGAAAGGTGACAAAGATAGAAAAGAAGATTTACAGCGACTCGAAAATGAACGAAAAGAAGAGGAACGTATAAAATATAGTCCTGTATTCAGCGTTGTGGAAAAAAACGCTGATCCTCAAAAACGAATATTAATTAATTTAAGCACGGTTGAAAACATAAATAAGATTACTACTAACAAAAAAAACAAGAACAACATCGAACTTTATCCAGTACTCATAGAAAATTCAAGCAAAATAGAGTTTTATGTGTACGGTTTTTTGTTCGATGGCGTTTTCTATGCGACACAAGAAAAATATCTCATAAAGAAAGATTATGGTTTTTGTGTTTATTTCGATGATGATTTGAGTTTTACATGCGAACATAAGATGGCTATTTGTGTAGAGGATTTGATAGAAAACAAATACGAGGCTGAATTAAATGGAATCGTTGAAAATAAAACTCTATACATACGAGGAAATAAAAAATTGCAATTGATGGGAGCATAAAATGAATAATATACTCACAGAAAAAGAATATCAGCGGTTTATCATAGATAAGCTCGTTGCTGAAAACGGCTACGTAGAGCGGAAAAACGTGAAGTTCGACCGTAAGTTTGCTATCGACCGTGAAATGCTGTTCAAGTTTCTTGACGATACACAGCCCGAAGCGATGGCGCAGATTCGCAAGGTGTATAAAGACGTTACCGAAGATACGGTGGTGAACTTTATCAATACCGAAATCACGAAAGCGAAAAGCAGTCTGTTATCCGTATTAAAACACGGCGTGGAAATCGCGGGGTATAAGTTAGACCTTATGTATACCAAGCCCGCAACGACTTTCAATAAAGACTTGCTTATAAAATACAATAAAAATATCTTTTCCGTAATGGAAGAAGTGTGGGCGAGTGATACCGAGAGAATCGACCTTGTGGTTTTCCTGAACGGCTTTGCGATTATGTCGTTTGAACTCAAATGCAATTTTGCGGGGCAGAGCTATCAGGACGCGATTTTGCAATACCGCACGCAAAGAAACCCGAAAACGCGGTTGTTCTATTTCAAGGCGGGGTGTATCGTCAACTTTGCAATGGACTTGGAAGAAGTGTATATGACGACGCGCCTTGCGAACGACGGCACGTTCTTTCTGCCGTTCAATATGGGTAGCGGCAACGGTATTGACGCGGGCAAGGGCAATCCCGTTTATCCCGACAAATATTCCGTCTATTATATGTGGGAAGATATACTCAAAAAAGATACGGTGTTAGACCTTATCTCGGAGTTTATCTTTATCGAGCGCAAGGAAGAAACGGACGAAGTAACGGGCAAAACCACGGTAAAAGAAAAGGTGGTTTTTCCGCGCTATCATCAACTTGACGTGATCCGCAAAACGATAGCGGACGTGGAAGTCAACCGCACTTCGCAAAACTATCTGATACAGCACAGCGCGGGTTCGGGCAAAACGAATTCCATTGCGTGGCTTGCACACAGGCTTTCTTCGCTTCACGACGAAGAAAACAAAATCGTTTTTGATAATATCATCATCTGCACCGACCGCGTGGTGGTGGACAGGCAGTTGCAGGACGCGGTGCGCGGTATCGAACACAAGACGGGGCTTATTAAGGTGATGGACGATAAATGTTCGTCGGCAGACCTTGCTCTCGCGCTTCAAAGCAATATCAAGATTATCGGCACGACGATACAGAAATTTCCGTATATCGTGGACACGGTGAGAAATCTGAAAAACAAGACTTTTGCCGTGATTATCGACGAAGCGCATTCTTCCACCGCCGGAAAAGATATGGCGGCAATCACGATGACGCTCGGCGCGGGCGAAGTGGATTTTGAAGAAGGCGTTATCGATACGCAGGATATGATTGCGGACGAAATCCGTCGCAACGGCAAGCAAAAGAACGTTTCTATGTTTGCCTTTACCGCAACACCGAAAGCGACTACTCTCGACTTGTTCGGCAGATTGAACGCAAAAGGGCAGAAAGAAGCCTTCCACTTGTATTCGATGAAACAGGCGATAGAAGAAGGTTTTATTTTAGACGTGCTTGCCAACTTCACCGAATACAATACGTATTATCGGCTGAACAAAGAGATCTCGGAAGATCCGAAGTATAAGACGGCGGAAGCCAAAAAGCAAATCGCGCGGTTTGTGGAACTGCACGAAACGAATATCGCGCAAAGGGTGGAAGTGATTGTCGAACATTTCCGCACGACGGTTTTATCTGAACTCGGCGGAATGGCAAAGGCAATGGTGGTAACGGCTTCCCGCGCAAGTGCGGTGAAGTACCGACAGGCGTTTGAAGATTACGTTACCAAGAAAGGCTACGCGGGTATTCACGCGCTTGTGGCATTTTCGGGAAAAGTAAAACTGCCCGACGACGAAGCGGAATACACGGAAACGCTTCTGAACGGATTTTCGGAAGATAAACTGCCTAAAAAGTTTGATTCGGACGATTACAATGTTTTGCTTGTGGCGAACAAGTATCAGACGGGCTTCGACCAACCGAAACTTTGCGCAATGTACGTTTTGAAGAAGTTGCGCGGGGTGAACGCGGTGCAGACGTTGTCGCGCCTGAACCGTATCTGCCCGCCGTTTGAGAAAAAGACGTTTGTTCTCGATTTCGTGAATACATACGACGATATTGTCAAGGCGTTTGCGCCGTATTATACCACGACGTTGCTTGCAAATTCGGTTACGCCGACGGCGGTATACGACTTGGAAGCGAAACTCGACGGATATATGATTTTAGATCCTTACGACTTGAATATGGCGGCAGAGATTATCTACAAAAAGATTATCGAATCAAAGGACAAAAATCAGTTGCGTTTCTATCTGCAACGCGCCGAGAAAAAGCTGAAAGAATACGAATTGATGAAACAAATCGAGATAATGGCGGTCGTGCGGCATTTTATCCGGTTCTACGAGTTCCTGATACAGGTATCGTGTTTTGAGGACGTGGAGCTGCATAAAAAGTATTTGTTTTTGACTTATTTCGTGTCGTTCGTAAATATTTCTCAGCCGGGCGGCGGTTTCGATTTATCAGGCAAGATAAAAGCGGACAACTTTATCCAAAAGAAAGGCGAAGAACATAAAACAACCAAAGTTACGCCCGATCCGATCGTAAAACTGCCGACGGCGGACGACTTTAATCTGAACGAGGACAAAGTAAAACGCCTTTCGGAGATTATCGACGAAATCAACAGCAAAACGGGCAAAACCTACGATAACGACGTCGTAATCAAGGCAATGCTTCAAATCAAAGACTTGATGATGAAGTCCGAAAAACTGCGCGAGAGTGCGAAAGCAAACACGGAAAGCGACTTTGCGTTTTCGTATTTCGACGGTATCGACGACGCGCTGATCGAGGGACTTTCGCAAAATCAGGACTTTTTCTCGTTGCTTCTTTCTAACGACGAAATGAAGAAAGAGGTTCTTGGTATCTTCGTCAGCGAGATTTACAAGAGCTTGAGAGAAGATAAATAATTTCGGATATCGCAGCATTTTTTCGGCTGCCGAGTGCAAAAATATAATTAAAATGATTTGGAGGAAAATATGTCAAACCGAATAGCAATTGTGTGGGATTTTGACAGGACCTTTATATGTTTCTGAACGGATGAAAGAAATACCGGAATTTCAGGAAAATCAAAAATTGCTAGATGAACTTGGTATTGCAACCTATAATTATTTTAATGCTGTCTATGTTTTGAACAAAAAAATAGATTCAGATAGAAATAAATTCTTTTCAAAAAAATATATAGAAAAAATGGATGAATATGCAGATAAAGGACTGCTGCTTTATTTTCTTGAAACTCCGGATATTGATTTGCTTGATGAAGAATTGACGGAAAATTATTTAATTGACACTTATTTATATAATGATTGTCTTGGTTTCAAAATAATGCTTGATAGATATGTAAGCATACTTAATCCAAGCCCTATTATGCGAAGGAAGAGTGAAGATATAATTGTAGCTATTAATCTTTTGAACGAAGGTTGTTACCGTTCAGCAGCCAGAAATATTTTTGCTTTATTAGAAAGTGAACACAAGCGTTGTGCAAATGCGTTTGAAGGATATTTTACAAAAAAGAAAGAGTATAGAAAGGGGCATGAGCGAGCAAATAAGATAAAAGATTTATTGGATAAAATCAGTATAGAATGGGAACAGCATAGTTGGGAAAAAATTAATAATTACTATAAAAAGATTTTCGCTAATGACAAGATTGAAGATATTTGTTTTAGGAACGGTATTGTTCATGGAGATTATTCAGAAGATGCCATTGATACTAACGCCGTGGAAGTCGGTAAGTTAGTTTTATTGTGGCTAAATTTAAGATTGTTAGCGGACAGTTTAAGTATTTTTGAAGATGGCTACAACAGTGTGCTTTCCTATTTAACGGGATGGGCAATAGACCAAGAATCTTAATTTAAGGAAAGAAAAAGAGATGAATGCCCCTATAAACGCCCCTGTAAAAAATATGCATTCAAAAAGTGGGTGACCCCTGAATACACACGGTGGTACATATATTGTTGCTAGGTATGTAACGAATTGCGGTTTAGATAAGCATCTAATAAATATAGACCCTAAATCTTACACATCAGTATGGTACGACTGTATTGCATTTTATAGACCCCCGTTTTGGACACACGGACACAAGCGAACATCAAAAACCCGGGGCTAAAGGGCTATCGGTTTTGAAGAGAGCTTGAGACGCAAGATTGAGATATTACTATATCGCAATAAAGGCGCAAGCGAACATCAAAAACCAGGGGCTAAAAGACTAAAAAACAAAACAACAATCAATTCAGCCGTCCGAAAGGGCGGCTGTTTTTGTGTGTGGAAAGTTTGACTTTATTTTATAGTATTTATACATTACCTTATATAAAGACTGAAAACTATTATGACAAATGCGGGTAAAATAGAATACTTTGCACGAAAATCGCCGCAAAAGCAAAATATGACTGAATTCCACAGAAAAAGTTGAAAAATCGGGTAGGAGTTTTTGATTTTTTGTCGTAGTTAATATTAGCAAGATTTTCGAGGTAAGAATGGCAAGAGAAGGATATCCTCTCGACTGGATGGCCGAACTTAAAAGCAAAAACGACATCGTTTCGGTTGTTTCGCGCTACGTCAGGTTGGACTACAAGGGCGGAAGATACTGGGGCTGTTGTCCGTTTCATCACGAAAAAACTCCTTCGTTCACGGTGAATCAGAGGGAGGGTTTTTACTATTGCTTCGGTTGCCACGCAGGGGGCGACGTCGTGAAATTCGTGCAGGAAATGGAGAACGTGGGGTTTCCGGAGGCTATCAAGCTGCTGGCGGACGCCGCGGGTATGCAGGTTCCCGAAACCGAAAAGAGCGAAGCTCTTCAGACGGAAAAGAAATACCGCGACAGGCTTTACGCCGCGCTCAAGGAGGCGGCAGGCCATTATTACAGAAACCTCGCAGACCCGGTCGTCGGGAAAAAGGTCAGAGAATATCTGGCAAAGCGCAAGATTCCGTCGGACGTGGTGGTTAGGTTCGGGCTTGGCTACAGCAAGGATTTTAATTCCGTCATAGACTATCTTAGGGAAAAAGGCTTTTCCGACAAGGAGATTCTGGATTCGGGCGTCGGCACCAAAAACAAAAACGGTTCGCTTTACGACGCGCTTGCGGACAGGCTTATAGTTCCGATTATAAACAGGGCCGACAAGGTGGTTGCTTTCGGCGGCAGAATTCTGGAGAAAAAGGACGGCGTCGCAAAATATCGCAACACCACGAACACGCCCGTTTTTGAAAAAAACAAAACGCTTTTCGGTATAAATATCGCCAAAAAACAACGTCAGAAGGCGGGGATAACGGAGGTTATCATCGTCGAAGGATATATGGACGTCATCAGCCTCAACAAAGTGGGCATCGCAAACGCGGTTGCGGGCATGGGGACGGCTCTTTGCGACGGACAAGCCAGAGAGCTTAAGTATCTGTCCGACAGAGTTTACGTCTGCTACGACGGCGACGGCGCGGGGCAGAACGCCGCGGCAAAAAGTTTGGAAGTGCTGGAAAAAGCGGGGCTTGAAATTTTCGTCATAACGCTTACGGGCGGCATGGACCCTGACGACGTGGCAAATAAGCTTGGGCAAAAAGGCTTTTTCGACCTTATGGAAAAGGCGCTCCCGCTCACCGATTACAAACTGAAGCTTGTGGAAGACAGGTGCAACATGGCGACTGCCAACGGCAGGGCGAAATATGCCACGGGCGCAATGGAGGTTTTGAGAGGGCTAAGTAACCCTACGGAGAGGGACGTGTACGTCGGCGTGGTTTCGGAAAAGAGCAGGATACCGGACGAACAACTGAGGAAGTATTTTTCGGGCGAGCTGAAACTGACGGCAGACGACGATAGCGAGCCGCCAAAGCCGCTTAAAGCCCCTGAAAACGACGAAACGAAAGAGGACAAGCCGTCCGCGCCGTACTTGAATTCTGCCGAATACGTCTTAAAATGCCTGCTGTACGCAAAGCCGTTTGCGAAGCTTCAGGACGTGGCGGAAGAGTTTTTGACCTACGCGCCGCACAAAGAGGTTTACGCGTATCTCAAAATGACGGACGAAAACGGCAAAACGCCGTCGCCCGGAATGCTGTTTGACTTTATGGACAGCACCGACGAAGTGCTCGGCATCATTCAGGGCGATTTCGGAGTGCAGGACGAGCAGTCGCAAAAGAAAGTTTACACAGACTGTGTACGAAAACTCAAAAAAGAATATTACAACAAAATAATCAAGGACCTTTTGACCGAATATTCGTCGGCGGACGACGAAAAAAAGGCCGAGATTGCGGAAAAAATCAAAGAATACCAAATTTTAATGAGAAAAAATTGAACGTCCGAGGAGGTTTATATGGACAACAAAACATCGCCGTTGCAGGTTGAAATAGACAAGCTGATAACCTTAGGCAAACAAAAGGGAATGGTGACAGAAGACGAAATCATGGCCAGACTGGAGCACCTTAATTCCTCTGCCGAAGATATGGAAGCCGTCTTCAAAGCCCTGGAAGCGGCGGGAGTGAAGATAAAAGAAGACGAACCCGTCAACGACGCCGAGCTGGTTGAAAAAATCATGAGCGAGGCAAATGTCGACGACTCGGTGAAGGTTTATCTTAAAGACATAGGAAAGGTTCCGCTTCTCACCAAGGAGGAGGAAATCGAGCTTGCAAAACGCATGGAAGCCGGCGACGAAGAGGCAAAAGCAAAACTGTCGGAAGCCAACCTCAGACTGGTTGTCAACCTTGCCAAACGCTACGTCGGACGCAACCTTCATTTCCTGGACCTCATTCAGGAAGGCAACATGGGACTTATGAAGGCGGTTGAAAAATTCGACTATACGAAAGGCTTCAAATTCAGCACCTACGCCACCTGGTGGATTCGTCAGGCGATAACGAGGGCCATTGCCGATCAGGGCAGAACCATTCGTATTCCGGTACATATGGTTGAAACCATCAACAAGCAAGTTCGCGCAACCAGACAGCTTCTGCAAAAGCTCGGCCGCGAACCGACCCCTGCGGAAATCGCCGAATACCTCGGTTGCAGTGAAGAGAGAGTGCGTGAAATTCAGAAAATCGCGCAGGATCCCGTGTCGCTGGAAACCCCTATCGGCGAAGAGGAAGACAGTCATCTCGGCGATTTCGTCGAGGACAGAGGCGCATTAAGCCCTGTGGAAGTTACCGAAAGTCAGCTTCTTAAGGAACAGCTTGTCAGAGTGCTTAACACTCTTACTCCGCGTGAAGAAAAGGTTCTGCGTCTGCGCTACGGCCTGGACGACGGACACCCGAGAACGCTTGAGGAAGTCGGCAAGGAATTTAACGTAACTCGTGAACGTATCCGTCAGATCGAGGCGAAAGCGCTCAGAAAGCTTCGCCATCCTAACCGCATCAAGCACCTCAAAGATTATCAATAATGAACGGTTTGGACAAAAGACTTTCCGAAATAGTCTCTAATCTAAAACCCGGCGACAGGGTGGCCGACGTCGGCTGCGACCACGGAAAAGTTGCGGTGGCGGCGGTGAAAATAACCGAAAACCGAGTGATTGCCACGGATATTTCCGCGCCGAGCCTGAAAAAGGCGGTGGAGCTGGCGGACAGATCGGGCGTTTCGGATATGATAGATTTCAGAGTCGGCGACGGCGTTAGCGTGCTGAAAAACGGCGAGGCCGACACGTTGGTCGTTGCCGGTATGGGCGGCATCGAGATTGCAGGAATGATCGGGACGCTCGAATTTAAGAAATACGTTTTGTGTCCGCATTCTTCGGAAGAAGAGCTTCGCGAAAAAATCATAAGCGAAAAAATAGTCATTCAGCGCGATTATCCGGTGTTTTCCAAGGGTAAATTTTACCGCATAATAGTTGCCGGCGAAGGCGAAAAAGCCGAAAACGACTATACCGAAGCCGAGCTTTTGTTCGGAAAGACCGACGAGGGCGACAGGGAAGAATACCTTTCCTTCGAAAAACAAAAGATTCAATCGGTCGAAAAAGTGGCTCGGGGCGAAAGAAAGGCGCAGCTTCAGAGAGAGCTGGCGCTTTTGGAGGAATTGAAATGAAAGTAAGGGAACTTACGTACTTTATCGAATCTATGGCTCCCGTCGAATCGGCGTTGGGGTATGACAATCCGGGGCTTTTGATCGGAAGTCCCGACGACGAAGTGAAAAAAGTGCTCGTTACGTTGGACGTTACGTCCGAAGTGGTTGACGAAGCGGTGGAAAAGGGCTGTGATTTCATACTCAGTCACCATCCCGTCATCTGGGCGGGCATAAAAAAACTTACGCCGGAATATCCGACGGCAGATCCCGTCGTTAAGGCGATTCGCGCGGGCATAGACGTCTATGCGGCGCATACCAACGTCGACGCAATGGCCGGCAACATGAGCTGGGAGCTTTTGAAAGACCTCGGTTGCGACTCGGCAGAACCGCTTTTCGACAACGGTTTCGGGGCAGTGGGCGACGTTAAGGAAATAAAATACCGCGATCTTGCGGCGAAAGTGGCGAAAATTTTGGACGAAAACGTCAGAACCATCGGAAATCTGGACGAAACCGTCAAAAGGGTGGCGACCGTTTCGGGAGCCGCCGGCGACACCGAAGACGTTAAACAAGCGCTAAGTAAGAGCGCGGACGTCTATATAACCGCAGAGCTTAAACACCACGTTGCGGTGGCGGCAAAATCGGCGGGCTTCAAAATCATCGAAGTCAGCCATTACGCAAGCGAATTCAGCTTCGTGAAAATTTTCGAAAGACTTTTGGACGGCGTCATCGAAACCGCTTGCGCCAAAAGTCAAAAAAATCCGTACAACAAGGAGATTTTGTAGAATGAAACTTGACAGCATCTTGGCATATCAGGACGTGGACATGCGTCTTTACGCTTTGGAAAAAGAAGTCAGCGGCAGCGACGCCAGCAAGCTCGTTGCAAAGTACAGAGAGCTTATGAAGGAATATTCCGGCGGGCTTATAAGGTCTAACGCCGAAATGGACGAGGCCGTCAAGCTTGCGAAACGTCAGGCGGACGAACTTGTCGCGCTGGAAGCGAAAATCGACGATATGGCTCACATAAACATCGAGGACGCAGGCATAGAGGAACTTGAGCTTTACGAAAAGGAAGCGCAAAAGCTTGCCGCCGAAGCCGACGCTTTCAAACGCGCTATGGACGAAAACGAAGCGCAAATGAAGAAAATTTTGCAAAATTTTGACGAAAAAGTCAAACAATGCGCCGTTTGCAAGAAAAAACTTGACGAGGCAAACGCCGCCTTCAAGCAACTTATCGACAGCAAGGGCGAGGAAGTTACCGCCATCAAACGCCGTCTGGCCGAAATCAAAAAGGACGTTCCGGAGGACGTTATGGAGATGTATATAAAACGCAGAAACGGCAAAAAAATGCCTGCGTTCGTGCCGCTCAATCCGGAATTCAAGGCGTGCAGATGCGGCGTTAAGCTTTTGGACAACGCCCTTAAAAATCTGCAAAATCCGGGCGACGTGGTGGAATGTCAGAGCTGCGGCAGATTGGTTTATATAAAATAAAACTTTCAGGGGGCAAATATGGCAAAAGCAAAACGAGTGATACCTTTTTACAAAGACCCGAGCGTTTTTTCCGTAAACGTCTTGAAGCCTAACGCGGCGGGGTTTCCGTACGACGAGGCGGGGCGCAAAAAAATCGTCAGCCTGAACGGCCTTTGGAAATTTAAGTTTTTAGAGAGCGTTCTGAATATCCCCGAAGGCTACTATCTTCCGGAAAACACCAACGACGATTTCGGCACCATCGAAGTTCCGTCCGAGTGGCAGATAAAAGGCTACGGCGTGCCGGAGTACACCAACGTCAGATATCCTTACGCGCTGGAAAGCAAACGCAAAAGCAAAATTCCGTATATCCACGAGGAGATCGCTCCTTGCGGACTTTACGTTACCGAATTCGATTACGCGCCGTCGGACGACAACGTGCTTCTGGATTTCGGCGGCATAAATCAGGCGGGGGAGGTCTATCTGAACGGCTTTTTCGTCGGCTACAGCGAGGACACCTTCGACAGCGTTACCTACGATATAACCAAATATCTTAAGCCGGGCAAAAACAAGCTTGCCGTAACCGTCTATCAGTTTACGACGTCGAGCTACCTCGAGGATCAGGATATGTGGCGACTGGCGGGCATTTTCAGGGACGTGAACCTCGTTTACGTTTCCAAGCTGTCGTTTGCCGACGTCCACAACCGCACCGATCTTCGCGACGATTTTTCGACGGGCGTTTTGAACAGTAAAATAACCCTTCGAGCAATGGGCGCCGATTCTCCTGCGGCTAAACTTATCATTCGCTTCAAGGCTCCGAACGGCGATCTTATCGGCGAAACCAAAGCCGACATTCCTCCTATGAAGGACGGCAGCGAAAGGGCGGTCGAGTACGCAAAAACCGTCAAAGAAGTGCTGGCCTGGAGCGGCGAATTTCCGAATCTTTACACTCTCGACCTCATTTTGTCGGTCGGGGCGAAGGTCCTGGACAGAAGGATTCTGAAGGTCGGCTTCAGAAACGTGCGCATCGTTCCGTATAACGACGAAACGGGGCGCGGTCCGTTTATTCTTTTAAACGGCAGGCCGTATATGATAAAGGGCGTCAACCGCCACGAATTTCATCCGGACTACGGCCACGCAGTGCCGCTTTCTCTCACGGAAAAAGACATCGTTCTGTGCAAACAGAACAACATAAACAGCATCCGAACCAGCCATTATCCTAACTCCCGAGGTTTCTACGACCTTTGCGACCGTTACGGCATTCTGGTTATGTGCGAAAACAACCTCGAAACTCACGGCCTTGCCAAACACATTCCGTCGTCCGACCCGATGTGGATTGCTCCGTGCGTGTATCGCATAACCAACATGGTTCAAAGCTACAAAAATCATCCGTCCATAGTGTTCTGGAGTCTGGGCAACGAATCGGGCACGGGCAGAGCGTTCGACGTTATGCGCCAGACGGTTTTGGGCATAGACAATTCCCGTCCTATCCACTACGAGCCTGACACCCGCCTCAAAGCCTCCGATTTGTACAGCGAAATGTACACGCTTCAGACCAAGATGAAAAAAATCGGCAAGAACAAGCAGGTCATCCATTGCCGCGCGCTCTGGAACAACATGATGGGTTCCGTTATGAAACCGTCCTATTACAAAGACAGGCCGTTTATTCTGTGCGAATACGCCCACTGCATGGGTAACTCGCTGGGCAATTTCGGCGACTATATGGACGATTTCAAGCGCTACGACAGACTGCACGGCGGCTATATATGGGACTTTGCAGATCAGAGCATAAAACGCGTTCGCGACGGCGTAACCGAATGGACCTACGGCGGCGACTGGGGCGACAAGCCTAACGACGGCAACTTTGCCTTCAACGGCATAGTCCGCGCGGACAGAAGCCCTAATCCTGCGCTTTTTGAAGTGAAAAAGGTTTATCAGCCGGTTGATTTCTTCCTTGACGGCAAAACCCTTACCGTGATAAACAACTTTATGTTCTCCGATTTGTCGGCCTACAAACTGTTGGTTACGCTGACGGAGGACGGCGTGGAAACTTCGGCTTCGTACGTTCAGCTTCCTGAAATAAAAGCGGGACAAATGGCAAAAGTGAACCTCAAAATCCGCTTCGAGGACGAAAAGAAAACATGTTGCGTCAATCTTACCCTTAAAACCGCGGCGCGAACCTCGTGGTGTCCGGAGAATTTCCCTGTGGCGTCCGAGCAGTTCGTGGTTACGACCTCTTCGTTCAAAAAGCCTGAAAGCTCGGTGCTTCCGGTGGTGAACGAGTCGGGCGATTTCGTTTCCGTTTCGGCGGACGACGCGGTTTATCGCATAAACAAAAAAACCGGCGGACTTACGGCGACCAAAAACGGCGAAGAAGTTATATCCGGCGAAGTCAGACCGCAATTCTGGCGCGCGGCAACCGACAACGACAGAACTCCGCAGGTGCCTGAATTTTTGGCGTATCTAAAAGGGACGTACCTCTTCCGCTCGGCGGAAAAACGCCTCAAGGCAAGAAAGGTGAATGTCGAACAAAAGGGCAACACCGTGGTAGTTAAAGTCAAATGGAGCATGCCGTGCGTCGAGAACCTTGTCACCACATACACGTTCGACGGCGACGGAAGGGCTTATCTCAAGATGACTTTCCGCAATCCGCTGTTCCGCATGCCTCGCTTCGGCTTCACGATGAGCTTGGCAGAGGGCTACGAAAACATGGTTCTTTTGGGCAGAGGCCCGCACGAAAACTATTGCGACAGACAGCGCGCGGCCGATTTCGGGCTGTACGTCGGAAACGAAAAGCTTTTCAGGCACGACTATCTCTATCCGCAGGAAAACGGCAACCATACCTTCGTCAAACGCCTTACCTTGGACGGCGACGACAAGCACGCCGTGAACTTCAACGCAGTGACGGGCAGCTTTGAAACCAGCGTTTATCCGTACACCGTGAAGGAAATCGAAGGGGCAAAACACTTGCACGCGCTTAAACCTCTCAAAAACCTCACAGTGAACATCGACGGCAAACAGCGCGGCGTAGGCGGCGACGTTCCTGCCTTGGCAATGACCAAAAAACAATACAAAATCAAACGCGGCGCGCATAACTTCGAAGTTATGTTCACCATGGACGACTAAAAAAAGGCCTCCCGAACGGGAGGCTTTGATTTTTTATTCTTCTTCGAAACCGCATTTTGACATAAAGCGGTCGAAGGCTTTTCGGCCTTTTTGATCGGCTTTGAAAACGGCGGTGGTTTCGAGGATTTTTATGCAGGTTTTGTTGATATAGTCGGTGATAACGTCGCCGGCTTCGCCTTCGGACAGGTTGAGGCCGTTGTCGTTTGCAAGCTGCGCAATCATGCCGACGTGCTTGAAGAGCGGGTGCTCGGGATCGGAAAGTTCCTTGAAGTTAAGAGGTGTTTCGCCCGTAAGGTATTTTCTGATTTCCACGGCTTCTTTGGCAAGTCTGCCCGGAAGAATGAACAAGCCCATAACTTCGATTATGCCGATTGCTTCCTTTTTGATGTTGTGCATGTCTTCGGTCGGGTGGAAGATGCCGTAAGGGTGTTTTTCGTCGGTGCGGTTGTTGCGCAGAATGAGGTCGAAACGATAGTTTCCGTCGTCGGTTTTTTGCGCGACAGGGGTGACGGTGTTGTGTGGAGTTTCGTCCGTGAACGCCAGAATATCGACGGTTTTGTCGCTGTATGTCTTCCAGGTTTCGAAAATGTGATTTGTGAGAGCAATCACTTTTTCTGCGTCGGAGCCTTCGATCCTGACGACGCTGTTGTACCAGTCGGCAATGCCTGCGGTTACGCCTTCAAAGTCCGGGTGACGGAACTTTTTGAGGTAAGCGGTTTTCATTTCAGGCAGAACCTTTGCGCCGCCTTGGTAGTGATCGTGCGCAAGAATGCTGCCGCCGACAATAGGAAGCGGAGCGTTGCTGCCGATGAAATAATGAGGGAAGGTATCCACGAAATCGGCCATATGCTTAAATGAATTTACGTCCAGATGCATCGGGCGATGTTCGTCGGAAAAGCAGATGCAGTGATTGTCGAAATAAACGTACGGGCTGAATTGCAGCCACCATTTTTCGTCGTTCAAAAACAGCGGAACGGCCCTGAGGGTTTGCCTTGCGGGTTTTTGAAGATTGCCCCACCAGCCGACGTTTTCCACGCAGAGCGGGCACTTAGGGTAGTTGGTTTGCGGAGCTTTCGACGCCGCAAGCACGGCTTTCGGATCCTTTTCGGGTTTTGCGAGGTTTATGGTGATTTTGACGCTGCCTTTTTCGGTCGGAACTTCCCAGCCTATATTTTTGTCGATGTCAACCTTGCGGATATAATTGTTTGCCACGGAAAGGTCGAAAAGATATTTGGTGGCGGCTTTGACGCCGCTTTCCGCCGCTACGTCGTCGAAATTTTTGATAACGGCGCTCGGCATCGGCGTCAAAATGCCCATGATTTTGGTTTCAAACAGCAGTTTTTCCTGTTCAGTGGTAAGCTTTTTTCGGACGGCGTAGTCGGTGATTTCGTCCAGAACGGTCTGAATCGGCCTGTAAGTTACGGCAGGTTCCGCAGGCTCTGGCACTTTAAGCTCGGCAAGCAGAAGGTTTCGGACGTAAACCCCGTCGTCGGGATTAAGAGACAGCTTTTTTTCGGCGTAAAGCATAAGCTCGGCCACACAATTTGCGATTTTGGCGACGTCGGTTTGTTTTGGCATAAAAAACCTCTTTTAAAGTATTTGCAACGTTATTGTTGCTCTTTGAAAATATATGTGTTATACTTTTACTATCAATAATTATACACTCGCGAGGCTATAATGGCAATCAAATTCTTCGCAGAACTTGAAAACACCGACAAATTTTTGTCCGTCGTAGGCGGGCTTTACAGCCGTCATAATCTGGGCGCGCAGCAAAAGCGTTACGTCGATCTGTACCTTTCGCACAAAAACAATTTTTCCGTTTCGGATTGCGACTTTTTCTCTTCGTCGGGAAGGATAGAAGTGCTCGGCAATCACACCGACCACAACAACGGCAAGGTTCTTGCCGCGGCGATAAGTCTGGACACTTTGGCCTGCGTGACCAAAACCGACGACAACTACATAAAAATACTCTCCGGCGGTTATCCTATTTTCATCGTCAACGTCGACAAGGTTCTCGCTTCCGAAAAGGAGCGCGGCACTTCCGTGGCGCTCGTCAAGGGCGTCTGCAACTGGTTTAAGGAAAACGACTACAAGGTGGGCGGGTTCGTGGCAACGATGGTGAGCGACGTCATAAAGGGCGCGGGCGTTTCGTCGAGCGCGTCGTTCGAGGTGCTTATCGCCGAAATTCTCAACGTTTTGTATAACGACGGCAAAATGTCCGCAATAGAAAAAGCCGTCGCCTCCCAGTACGCCGAATATTTCTATTTCGGCAAGCCGTGCGGACTGCTGGATCAGTCGGCGATTGCACTGGGCGACGTCAGTTATATCGACTTTAAGGATCCGCTTAAAATGCAGGTGAAAAACTACGATCTGCCTTTCGACGATCTGGACATCGTTATCGCAAACGCCGGCGGCGACCACAGCGACCTCACCGCAAACTACGCTGCAATCCGCTCGGAAATGGAAGAAGTCGCGGGGCTTTTTGGCAAAAAGGTTTTGAGAGAAGTGAACGAAGACGAGTTCTACGCTTCGATAAAGGACCTGAAACAAAAAGTTTCGGGAAGGGCTATACTTCGCGCAATGCACTTTTTTGAGGAAAACAAACGCGTGGAAGACGCGGTGAAGGCTTTGGAAAAAGCCGACGAAGCGGCTTTTCTGAAAGCGGTGAACGACAGCGGCGAATCCAGCTACAAAATGCTTCAGAACTGCTATCCCGAAAACGACAAGGTGCAGTCGGTTCCGCTTGCGCTTGCGGTGGTGAAACGCCGTCCGGAGGTTAAGGCCTGCCGTATTCACGGCGGAGGCTTTGCCGGCACGATCATTTGTTTCGTCGAAAAATCGGGTTCCGAACGCTTTATCGAAGCGATAAAACCCGTTTTCGGAGAAAACAACATTTTCAATCTTGCAATAAGAAAAGTCGGCGCAACCAAAATCGACTTCTGAGGTGTCAAATGAATTTATTAGGTTATTTGCTTTCGGCTCCTAACAACGTGGCTTTCACCATAGGCAGGCTTTCCGTGCAATGGTACGGCCTTATCCTTACTTCCGCCATGGTTCTGGGGCTTGTGTGCATAATTCTGCTGGGGAAAGAGCAAAAGATCAAGTCGGACGATATGATAACTTTGTTTTTGTATATCATACCGCTGGCCGTCATTTTTGCAAGGCTGGTGTACGTTATCGTCAGGCCCGAGTATTTCCCGATAAAATCCATCGGCATAAAAGAATGGATCGAAAACGGCGGTATCGGCACCCCGACGCCCGAAAACAGCCTCATAAATCTTTTTGCAATATGGGAAGGAGGCATCACGATAGTCGGCGGCGTAATCGGCGGACTTCTGGGCGGCTGGCTGTTTAGCAGAAAATACAAAATCAAATTCAGCACTCTGGCCGACATTTGCGTGCCCGTTCTTCTGATGTGTCAGGCAATCGGCCGTTGGGGCAACTATATGAATCAAGAGGCCTACGGCCTCGTCGTAACCGATCCTAAATGGCAATGGTTCCCTTTCGCCGTTTATATCGACGCGGTGGGCGAGTGGCATCTGGCAACCTTTTTCTATGCGTTCGTCATAAATCTTCTGGGCGCTTTGGCGATTTACCTTTGCACCAGAAAGAACAAAGTCAAAGGCTTGGCGGTGTTTATGTATCTTACGATATATTGCACCAAACGTTTCTTTATGGAATTTATTCGCCTTGACGCAGTTAAAACGGCCAGCGGAATCGGCGTTACGCAGATAGCAATGCTTATCGGCGCTTTAATCGGCGTCGTGGGCGGTATATTATATTATAAACACGGCGTTCTCAATCTTAAGCGCGCCGAAATAAAAGAGGAGATTGCCGCAGCCGAAGAAAAGGCGATAGCGGGCAAAAAATTATGAGAAACTTAACACTTCTTACCGACTTTTACCAACTCACCATGATGAACGGTTATCTTAAGTGCGGCACTGCCGACAGAGAGGCCGTTTTCGACGTTTTTTATCGCGGCGGAGCCGAACTCAGCTACGTCGTAACCGCAGGCCTCGAGCAGGTTGTGGAGTACATCGAAAATCTTCATTTCGAAGAAACGGACATCGAATATCTGAGAGGTCTTAAATGCTTTGACGAGGAATTTTTGACTGCGCTTAAAAACTTCAAATTCACGGGCGACGTCTATTCCGTTCCGGAAGGCACGGTTATGTTCCCGTTCGAACCGCTTCTGACGGTCAAAGCGCCGCTGTTTCAGGCGCAACTGGTGGAAACGGCCATTCTTTGCATTTTGAATCACCAGACGCTCATCGCCACCAAGGCCGCAAGGCTTTCAAACGCCACCAAATCCACCATTTTGGAATTCGGATTAAGACGCGCGCAAGGCCCTGACGCAGGCATCTACGGTGCGAGAGCGGCCTATATCGGCGGTTGCAGAAGCACAAGCAACGTTCTTGCGGGACAAATGTTCGACATAGCCGTCAAAGGCACGCACGCGCACGCATGGGTTATGAGTTTCCCTGACGAACTGTCGGCTTTCAGGGCTTACGCGGAGCTTTATCCCGACAACTGCCTGCTTCTCGTGGACACTTACGACACCTTAAAGAGCGGCGTTCCAAACGCCATAAAGGTTTTTGACGAGCTGAAAGCGAAAGGCTACAAGCCGTCCGGCATCAGACTGGACAGCGGCGATCTGGCGTATCTGAGCAAACAGGCCAGAAAGATGCTTGACGCGGCAGGCCACGAGGACTGCAAAATTTTCGCGTCGGGCGACATCGACGAAGATGTTTTGTTGAGCTTGCAGATTCAGGGCGCGAAAATCGACATCTACGGCATCGGCACGAGGCTTATCACCAGCTATCGTCAACCGAGCCTCGGCGGCGTTTATAAGCTTGCCGCCATGGAAGACGAAAACGGCGTGCTGGTTCCGAAAATGAAGCTTTCGGACAGCAAGGTGAAAATGACCAATCCGGGGCTTAAAAAAGTCGTCAGGCTTTATAACGCGGACGGCATGGCCGAAGCGGACCTTATCTGTTTGAAGGAGGAAACCTTCGACACCACCAAACCGCTGACCATCTATCATCCCGAAAAGCACTGGATTTCCAAAACCTTGGAAAACTTCACGGTAAAGGAATTGCAAATTACCGTTTTTGAAAAGGGCAAACAGGTTTATAATCTTCCGAATCTTCACGAAATCGGCCGTCACGAAGACGAAAGCATGGCCGAATTCCACGAGGAATACAGAAGAACCTTGTATCCTGCCGAGTTCAAAGTCGATCTTTCCGACAAGCTTTACGACCTCAAAATGAGCATAATCAGAAAAAACGGCAAAAACATATAAGGATTTTTGACACACATAACCGATTTTTTGACACAGCCTTCGGAATTCGCGTTCGGAGGCGTGTTTTTTTTGTTAAAAATAAAAGTATAGAGAAAAATCGCTTGACAGAATCCGAAAAAAAAGATAAGATATCTGTAAAGGTTAAGGCCTTTACACCGAGGTGCGATATGATTGAATTTCAAAAAAACCTCTCCTATTCCGACCTGAACGCCGTTTACGGCAGTCTGCTCACCGAAAAGCAGAGGGAGTTTTTGGAACTTTATTACGACTGCGACGTTTCCCTTAACGAAATTGCCGAGCAATACGGCATTTCCCGCCAGGCGGTGAGGGACGCGATAGTCAGAGGCGAAAAAGCGCTTTCCGAATTCGAAGCGAAACTCGGACTTTTGAAGCGACGCGCCGAAACCGCAGATAAACTGAAAAAAGCGGTGGAACTTATCGACTCGGACAATCAAAAATCGGCGAAGGAAATCCTGACTTCGCTTATCGAGGAGGAATAATATGGCTTTTGACAGCTTAAGCGACAAAATCAACCACATTTTTTCCAAACTGAAGAATAAGGGCAAGGTTACGGAGCTGGAAATCAAGCAGACCATGCGCGAAATCAGAGTCGCGCTTCTGGAGGCCGACGTAAACTACGCCGTCGCAAAGGACTTTTGCCAAAAGGTTTCCGACAAAGCGGTGGGCGAAGACGTCCTAAAAGGCCTGAATCCTGCCCAACAAATCATAAAAATCGTCAACGAAGAGCTTATAGCTCTTATGGGCAGCCAGAACGCCAAGCTTTCCGTGGCTTCCAAACCGCCTACGATCATAATGATGTGCGGTTTGCAGGGCGCGGGCAAAACCACCATGTGCGGCAAGCTTGCTTTGCACCTTAAAAAGCAGAACAAAAAAGTGCTTCTGGCGGCTTGCGATATCTACAGACCGGCCGCAATAAAACAGTTGCAGGTTGTGGGCGAAAAAGTCAAAACTCCGGTTTTCACGATGGGGCAGATAGATCCGGTGAAAATTGCGAAATGCGCCGTTGAAGAAGCGTTGAAGCAGGGCGCCGACACGCTTATCGTCGACACGGCGGGCAGGCTTCACATCGACGAAGCCTTGATGACCGAACTTCAGAACGTCAAAGCCGCGGTATCTCCGCAGGAGATATTGCTGGTCGTGGACAGCATGACGGGCCAGGACGCGGTAAACGTAGCCCAAACTTTCAACGAGAAACTGGACGTAACGGGCGTTATTCTTACCAAGCTCGACGGCGACACCCGCGGCGGTGCGGCGCTTTCGATAAAAGCCGTTACCGGCAAACCTATCAAGTTTTGCGGCATAGGCGAAAAACCCGAAGATCTGGAGCCGTTTTATCCGGACAGAATGGCGTCGAGGATTCTCGGCATGGGCGACGTGCTCACCCTCATAGAGAAGGCGCAGAACGCTTTTTCCGAAGAAGAGGCTCTTGCCCTTACCAAAAAACTTAAGGAAAAAACCTTCACGCTTCAGGACTATCTCAATCAGCTTGACAGCGTCAAAAAAATGGGCAACCTCAAAGATATGCTCAAATTGATTCCGGGCATGGGCAAACAGCTCGCCAACGCCGACATCGACGAATCGAAGATTGCAAGGACCAAAGCGATCATTCAGTCTATGACGCCGTACGAAAGGGCGCATCCGGAAATACTGAAGGCTTCCAGACGAAAGAGAATAGCGGCGGGAAGCGGCACCAGCATTCAGGAAGTCAACCAGATGCTCAAGCAGTTCGAAATGTCCAGAGAAATGATGAAGCAAATGTCGGGCGGCGGCGCAAAACGTTTTATGCGCGGCGGCTTCCCGGGAATGAAATAGCAAACCTCAACCTTTAGGTTGAAACATATTAAAAAATACATTACAAAGGCTTAGGCCTAATAAGGAGAAAACAATGGCAGTTAAACTCAGACTCACCCGTATGGGCGCAAAGAAAGCACCTTTCTATCGCATCGTCGTTATGGACGGCAGAAAAGCACGTGACGGTCAGTACATCGAACAAATCGGTTACTATGATCCGACCAAAGAACCGGCAGTCGTCAAAATCGACACCGAAATCGCCAAAAAATGGCTCGACAACGGCGCTCAACCTACCGAAACCGTACGTTCTTTGCTCAAGAGCGCGGGCGTTATCGAAAGCAAATAGTTCGAGGCAGAGCAAGTAATGCAGGATTTGGTTCAATTTATAGTAACAAACCTTGCTGACGACGCGGAAAACATCGACGTAGAGCTTATCGAAAACGACAATAATTCCGAGATAATCATCACCGCTCCGAAATCGGAAATCGGCAAGATTATCGGTAAGCAAGGACGCATTGCAAAAGCCATCAGAACGCTTGTTAAGGCGGGTGGCAGCAAGACCGGAAAACGTTACGTCGTTACCATCAACGAAAAATGACTGACTTTTTGACGGTTGGCAAAATTTTGAAGGCTCAAGGTATAAAGGGGGAAGTGAAAATCGTTCCTCTTACCGACGACCCTCAAAGATTCAAGAAGCTGAAAACGGTGTTTATAGGGCCGAACAAGCCCCTGAACATCGATTTTTTGCGTTTTGACGATCGTTTCGTCTATGTCAAATTTGCCGAGTGCAACAACAGAAACGACGCGGAAGCGCTTTCGGGGAAAGAGATTCTCGTCGAAAGAGCCGACGCCGTGAAGCTGCCGAAGGGCAGGTATTTCATCGTGGACGTCGTGGGCTGCGACGCGGTACTCGGCGGCAAGGTCATCGGCAAAGTTACCGACGTAAATCAGAATGCGCCGATTGACGTTTACGTTCTTGACGACGGCAAAATTATGTTCCCGTCCGCCGAAAACGTACTTGAAAAAGTGGACGTAGAAAACAAAACGATCACCTTAAACGAAGAGGCCTTTTCGCGCCTTGCGGTGTATGATAACCTTTAAGATTTTAACTCTGTTTCCCGAATTTTACTCATGCCTGAAAAGCGGCATAATCGGCAAGGCCATCGAGCGTGGCCTTTTCGGCGTGGAAATAGTGAATATCCGCGACTACAGCGAGGACAAGCACAAGCGTTGCGACGACTATCCTTTCGGCGGAGGCGCGGGCATGGTTATGACGCCCGATCCTATTCACAAGGCAATTTGCGCCGTGGATCCGGAGCATAAGGCGAGAAGGATTTTTATGTCGCCGAGAGGGCAGGTGCTTACGCAAAAGAAGGTCAAAGAGCTTTCGTCGGGCGAGGAAATTCTGTTTTTGTGCGGCAGCTACGAGGGCGTCGATCAGCGAGTTGTGGACATGGACATCGACGAGGAATTGTCGATAGGCGACTACGTTCTGACGAGCGGCGATCCCGCGGCTCTCGTTACGCTTAATTCCGTCGTAAGATACGTTCCCGGCGTTCTGGGAAGCGAGCAGTCCACCGAGGAAGAGAGCTTCAGCACGAATTTGCTGGAATATCCGCAATACACGAGGCCGCAAAACTATATGGGCATGGAAGTGCCGGAGGTTCTCGTCAGCGGAAATCACGGGTTGGTTGACAAGTGGCGCTATGAAAAAGCTTTGGAAATCACCAAAAAGCGCCGTCCCGATCTTTTGGAAAAGGAGGGCGAGTGATGGGCGTCATTCAATGGTACCCGGGGCACATGACCAAGGCCACCAGAGAAATGGAGGAAAACGTCAAAAAATGCGACGTCATCGTCTATGTTCTGGACAGCAGGGCGATTTCCGCCTGCATAAACCCGAAATTTGACCAAATTATAAAAAACAAACCCGTGTTGTACGTTTTCAACAAGGCCGACACCGTCGAGCCGTTTATGCTTAAGCCTTGGTGCGACAAGTTCGAAAAAGAAGGCAAAACCTACGTCAAAGCCAACAGCGTGGCGGGGAAGGAAAGCGGCCTTATTGTTGCAAAACTGAAAGAACTTTGCTTTGCAAAACTGGAAAACTATCGGAAAAAAGGCGTAAACGCTTCGATAAGGGCGATGGTTCTGGGGATACCTAACGGCGGAAAGTCCACGCTCATCAACAGCCTGTGCAGTGGCAAAAAAACCGTAACGGGCGACCGGCCGGGCGTAACCAAAGGCCAGCAGTGGATTGCCGTGTCGAAGGGGATAGACCTGCTGGACACTCCGGGCACGCTTTGGCCGAGCTTCGAGGATCAGGAGACAGCAAAGCATCTCGTTTACATCGGAAGCATAAAGGACGACGTCGTGGACAAAAACGAAATCTGTCTGTTCTTTTTGGGCTTTATGCAGCAGCACTATCCGAAAAATCTTTGCGAAAGGTACAATCTTTCTGTCCTTTCGGAAACGCCGATTGAAATTTACGAGCAGATCGCCCGCGCAAGAGGTTACGTCGTCAGAGGCGGCCAAATAGATTACGACCGCACCGCGGCCGCCGTTTTGGACGATTTCAGAAAACAACGCTTAGGCAAACTGATACTGGAATATCCCGACTGAATATGAAACAAAACACCGACGTTCAAAGTCTTCTGACTTACGAAAAATATTACCTCGAAAAAGGTTGCAGGTATATCTGCGGCGTGGACGAGGTCGGAAGAGGGCCGCTTGCGGGCCCCGTTACCGTGTGCGCGGTTATTATGGATTTGGATAAACTCGTTAGCGGCGTAAACGACAGCAAAAAGCTGACGGCAAAGAAAAGAGAGGCGCTCTACGACAAAATCATCGCCTCCGCAATCGACTACAAAATCGTCAGTCTGGACAACGACGTTATCGACCGAATCAACATTTTAGCGGCCACAAAAGAGGCAATGAAACAGGCGGTTTGCGGTTTGAAGGTGAAACCCGACGTCGTTCTGGTGGACGCGGTGAAGCTGGAAATTCCTTATTCCGTACATTCCATAATCCACGGCGACGCGCTCAGCTATTCCATAGGCGCGGCGTCGATTCTGGCGAAGGTTTACCGCGACAGACTGATGGACGACTATGACAAAATTTTCCCCGAATACGGGTTTTCGTCCAACAAAGGTTACGGCAGCGCAAAGCATATCGCCGCCCTGAAAGAGTTCGGTCCCACGCCGATCCACAGAAAAACTTTCATTAAAAACTTTTGTTCGGAGGAGTAGATGAATTCCAGAAAAGAGGGGGTATCGGGCGAGGAGCTTGCCATAGAATATCTCAAAAAACAAGGGCTTAAAGTGGTGGAGCAAAACGTCAGAATGACCGTCGGCGAAATAGACGTCGTGTGCTACGACGGGGACGTTCTGGTGTTTGTGGAAGTGAAAACCAGAAGCACGCTTGCTTTCGGCGATCCGTTGGAGGCCATCGACAGGCGCAAGGTGCAAAAGTACAGGAAAATGGCGGAAGAATACATCGTCAGACGTCGTTTGTTCGACAAAGACGTTCGTTTCGACGCCGTGGGCATCGTGGGCGACTCGATAAACTACGTTCCCGACGCTTTTTGATAAAAAAATATTTATTTTTTGCCGACAGGCCGCCAAAACGCTTGTCGGCTTTTATATTTTATGCTAAAATATTTGCATTATGACTTCGGGCGGTCCTCTGCCGGCGGGGCAAGAACGCTTAGTAAATTTTTGGAGGTAAAGTCACATGAGCAACATTATCGATTTAATTGAAAGCGAAGGTATTCGCAAGGATCTGCCTAACTTCAACGTAGGCGACACCGTCAAAGTTTTCGTCAAAGTCGTCGAAGGCAACAAAGAACGTCTTCAGGCTTACGAAGGCACCGTCATCGCAAGAAAGAACGGCGGCATTCGCGAAACTTTCACCGTTCGTCGTATCTGCTACGGCGTCGGCGTTGAAAGAACGTTCCCTTTGAACAGTCCGAAAATCGACAGAATCGAAATCGTAAGACGCGGTCGTGTTCGTCGCGCCAAGTTGTACTACCTGCGTGATCGCAAGGGCAAGGCAGCTAAAGTCAAAGAAATCAAGAGATAACGAAAATGAAAAAATTTACCGCTGTTCTGCTGGTGTTGGTGATAGCGGGCATGATCATTTCGCTTGCCGGATGCGACAAAGACGTCGTGTATGGCGAGAAAAGCGAACTGATTCAATACGGCTCGTTCGAATCGAGCGTAGCGGAAAACCACTGGAAGAGCAAATATTCTTCCGCAACGGTTCAGAAGGTTACTCTCAGCGAATCCACCGACAGCACTCACAAAAACGTGGGCAAAATCACGGCCGCCAAGTCGGATTATGCCTACATGTATCAAACGATTGCGGTCAACAATTCCGCCATATATCGTTTGACGATCGACATTAAAGTCACAACGGTAACCTCTTCCAAAGAAGACGCTGTGTCCGTAAGGCTCAGCACCAACGTTCACAGTCCGCTCGTAAGCATCGGAAGCGGGGACAACCAGTGGCATACTTACGAAGTTTATTTCAAGGTGGCCGACGGCGAAACCGCAGATTTGATGCTTTGTCTGGGCAGTGAAACGGCGAAAGCTTCCGGCGTGGCTATGTTCGACAACGTTTCCGTTCAGAGAGTCAAATCGGCTCCGTCCGGCGCGTCCGTTCTGAAAATCAAGCAGTATAAAGCCGAAGAAGCGGGCAAGAGCACCGCAGGCGTCTGGTACGACGTTCTTCTTGCCGTGTTCACCGTGGTTCTTTGCGTGGCCGTTTACGTCGCAATGCGTCGTTTTTACGCCAAAGAAAGCGAATCGGGCGAAGACAAAGCGCTTTTCGGAAACTCCTACGTTACCTTGACGATCAGCCTCGTTGCGGCGTTTTTGGTAAGATTTTTGCTTTCCTACTTCGTGTTTGCGGACAGTCATCTTTCCGCGCACCTCGTCGAAACGATAAAGGAAGTCGGCAAAGTTTCGTTGGATAAGGTTTACACCACCGACGTAACCGCGGCTCCGGGCGGCATGTTCATTATGTGGGCGGTCGCAAAAGTCGCCGCGCTTCTGAAGGTCAACACGGTCGTCGGCATTGCTGTTCTCGCAAGCGCGCCTGCCGTTCTGGCCGAGGTCGTAACCGTTTACTGCATTTTCGTTCTGGCCAGAAAGTTCGGCAATGAAAAATCCGCGGGTCTGTATTCTTTGCTTTACGCGCTTCTGCCGCTCACGTTCACCGTTGCGGCGCAGAGCGGATACGAAATTTCCGTTCTGACGATGCTCGTCGTGTTGGTTGCGGTGATGCTTCTGGACAAAAAGTACGTCGGTATGTTCGTTTTCAGCACCTTGGCGTTTTTGCTTACCGAAAAAGCAATCGTCATCGTTCCGTTCGTTCTGACTTACGCCGTCTATATGTCGGTGAAGGACAGGGAAGTGCTGAAAAAAGTCTGCATATCCGCCGCTTGCTCCTTGGCCGGCTGGTTTTTGCTCAGCTTGCCGCTCAACGTCAAAAATCCGCTTAACGTTTTCAAGGTTTACTGGGATTTGACGTTCACGAGCCAGATTTGCGTGGACAACGCTTTCAACCTCTACGCAATTTTCGGACTTAACGACGGCAGAGCGGTGAACACCGCAGCTATGGTTTTGAACGCGCTGTTTATGGTGGCGTTCGGCGTGCTTGTCATTTGCCTGTATTTCAAAAACCGTCATCGTGCGGAATTTCTGATGCTTGCAGGCTTGTTTATGATCGGCGTTTCGACGTGCTGCTTAAATCAAAGCGCAGTCAGCCTCGTTCCGGGCCTCGCTATGCTTCTCGTATATGCGATAGTTTCCGGCGACAAACGCTTCTACGCCTTGTTCGTTGCCTTTGCAACCTTGGGATTCGTGAACTACGCTTCGCTCCTCAACCTGCAATCGGCATTCGGCACGGCACACGTTGAGGTGGGCTTCGGCGCCAAAAACGCGCTGCTCATCGTCGGCAGCATCGTGGCGGTCGTCCTCACCGGCGTTTACGGCTGGTTGGCGTACAAAGTCACAATCAATGACGATCACAGGGAAATCACCCCTCTCTACGACAGAACCGGCGTTGCTTTCAAAAACTGGGTTCTGAGAATGATGGGAAAAGAAGCTCTCTGATAAACCGATAAATTACCCTCGCAGTCTGCGAGGGTTTTTTGTTTTTTCCCGCACGACGTGCGTGCGAAGACAATACTTAAATATAATATGTGCTTATTTAAGTACATTATTAAGTCGGCAAAAAAACGCCTTATTTTTCAAAAAAACGCATACAATTATATTGCATTTTCCGTCATAGTTTGCTACACTAAATGATAGTTATTCTATGGAGATTTGAAATGCTTGCAAAAGTTAATACGTTCGCTCTTTCCGGCCTCGAAGGCTACAAGGTGGACGTGGAAGTCGATTTGAATCAAGGGTTGCCGGGCGTGGAAATGGTAGGGCTTGCCTCCGCCAGCGTCCGAGAAGCCAAAGAAAGGATACGAAGCGCCATAAAAAACGTCGGGTACACCTATCCCTTAAAAAGGATAACCGTCAACCTTGCCCCAGCCGACACCAGAAAGGACGGCTCGACGTTCGACCTTCCGATAGCCGTCGGCATACTTGCCGCCAGCGAACAGATGGAACGCTCGGTTTATAAGGAATTTATAATTATGGGCGAGCTTTCCCTAAACGGCGAGCTGAGGAAAATCGACGGCGTTTTGCCGCTTATCATAAGCGCGTATCAGCAAGGATATTCGAAATTTATTCTTCCTGCGGACAACGCTGCGGAAGCCAGCTTTATCGAAGGCGTCAAGGTTTATGCGGCAAAAAGCCTCAGGGACGTGGTGGAATTTCTGAACGGGGACGAGGCTTTGGCTCCCGTTCCGCACAAAAAGTACGACGAAATGGTGAACGAAACGCAGTACGCCGTGGACTTTGCCGACGTAAAAGGGCAGACTACCGCAAAACGCGCTTTGGAAATCGCCGTTGCGGGAGGGCATAACGTTCTTCTTATAGGGCCGCCGGGCGCGGGCAAAACCATGCTTTCAAGATGCGTGCCGACGATTATGCCCGATATGAGCTTTGACGAAGCGATCGAGGTTACGAAGATTCATTCGGTTGCGGGCGTTTTAGACAGTCAGGTGGGGATAATCACCGTCAGGCCGTTCCGCGCGCCGCATCATACGGCAAGCTTGCCGTCGCTTGTGGGCGGAGGTTCCAACGCTATGCCGGGCGAAGTCAGTCTGGCGCACAACGGCGTGCTGTTTTTGGACGAAATGCCCGAATACGACAGAAAAAAACTGGAAAGTCTGAGAGGTCCGCTGGAGGACAAAACGGTTACTATCGCGCGCGCCGCAAGAACGGTGGAATATCCTGCGAACTTTATGCTTATCGCAAGTATGAATCCTTGTCCGTGTGGCAATTATGGCAGTAAGACGGCGGTGTGCAAATGCTCGCCGACGCAAATTCACAATTATCTTGCAAAAATCAGCGGTCCGCTTCTGGACAGAATAGATCTGCAAATCGAAGTCGACAGCGTCAGCTACGGCGAACTTAGAGACAAAACCGCGCTGGAGTCGTCCGCCGACATAAAACGCCGCACCAACGCCGTCAGAAATCTTTGCCGCAGCCGCTTCAAGGGTACGGGCGTTCTCACCAACAGCCAGATGACCAACAGGCAGATAAAGGAATTTTGCGCTTTGGACGACAGATGCGAACAGCTTTTGGAAAAAGCGTTTCAGAAGCTCAATCTTTCCGCAAGGGCAACTTCGAGAGTGCTGAAGGTTGCAAGGACCATTGCCGACCTCGACGGCAGCGAAAACATCAGGCCGGAACATATCGCCGAAGCCGTGCAGTATCGGTCTTTGGACAGAAAATACAGAAACTGAAATGGAATTTAACAAAAACGTTCAGGCGCTTATCGCGCTGAACGGCTTGGAAATAGGTCTTTCCAGAAAACATAACGCGGTGTCGCTGTTCGAGCAGCCTGCCGACATGTTTACTGAAGCGGAGGACGCGCTCTTCGAGCTTAAAAAAGCCGTGGGCGAAGAAAACGCTTTGACTCTTTTGAAAAATCTGAAAAGCGACTACGTTTCCGACAGAGCGAAAGAAATGGAAAAAGAGGGCGTTTTTGCGGTGTCTTATCTCGACGGCGAGTACCCTGAAATTTTCGACGGGGTTTATCCGAAGCCGCTCTTGCTTTACGTCAAGGGGAACGTTTCGCTCTTAAAGTCGGAAACCGTGGCGGTTGCCGGGCCGAGAAAACCGACTCGCTATGCCGAAACGGTAACTTACGATTTCTGCACCGAATTTGCAAAAGCGGGGCTTACCGTCGTTTCGGGGCTTGCCGCGGGCATAGACGGCACGGCGCACAGGGCCGCGCTCGACGCGGGCGGAAAAACCGTTGCGGTGGTTGCCAACGGACTGGACGTAGTTTATCCGGCGGAGCACAGGGGACTTAGGGAGAGCATTCTTCTTAATGATGGTTTAATAATTTCGGAGTATAAATTAAAGACAAAACCGAATGCCTATCAGTTCCCCGAACGAAACAGACTTATATGCGGCCTGGCAAAAGCGTTGTTCGTTCCCGAAGCCGCGTCGAAAAGCGGAACGATGATAACTTTGAACCTTGCCGCCGAGCAGGGGAAAGAGGTTTTTATCACGCCGTCCAACATCAATAACCCCGAAGCCTCCGGCAGCAACAAATGCCTTCAACAGGGCGCGAGAATGGCGCTTTCGGCCTCGGACGTTCTGGACTTTTACGATTTGTCCTTAGGCGCAAAATCAAAAGCGGTGCAGATAAGTTTGTCGGAACAAGTGATTCTGGACGTGCTGAAACAGGGCGAAATGCATTTCGAGGAAATTCTCGAAAAAAGCGAATTTAACGTCAACGAGCTTCAAAGTATCCTTGCGGAGATGGAAATCGACGACCTCGTCGTCAAATCCGACGGAAACTTTTACTCTTTGAGATAATGGAGAAGAAATGAAAAAACTTTTTATAGTCGAATCGCCTAACAAGGCGAAAACAATTCAGAAATACCTCGGGAACGACTACGTCGTTATGGCGTCGAGCGGACACGTGAGGGATCTGAACCCGAAGGCCTTGAGTGTGGAAATCGAAAACAACTTCAAACCTATCTACGAAGTCAACGCCGACAAAAAGGAAATCATCAAAAAACTTAAGGCGGCGGTCAGACAATATCCCGAAGTTTATCTCGCAACCGACCCGGACCGCGAAGGCGAAGCCATAAGCTGGCATCTTCAGAAGGTTCTGGAGCTTCCGGAAGGGCAGAAAAACCGCATAACCTACAACGAAATCACCAAAAAAGCCATACTCGACGCAATCGAACATCCGCGCGAGATAGATATGAAACTGGTGGACGCGCAACAGGCGAGAAGGGTTCTGGACAGGCTCGTGGGGTTCAAAATTTCCCCGATTCTTTCAAACAAAATCAAAACCGGCAGTTCGGCCCAAAAAGCGCAATCTGCGGGCAGAGTTCAATCGGTGGCTTTGGAAATGATTGTCACCAGAGAACGCGAAATAAGGGATTTTAAGCCTGAAGAGTACTGGACGGTTTCGGCAATGATGCTGAAAAACGGCCTTCCAAACCTCAAAAAGAACGTTGTCAAAACCACTTTCAACGACGTTGACGGCAAAAAAGTTAAACTGCAAAACAAGGAACAAACCGACAAAATCGTGGCGCAGATTGCCTCCGCAAAGCGTTTTTGGGTGGACAGCGCCGTAAAGAGCGAAGCGAAAGGTCGTCCGCAGCCTCCGTTCACGACGTCCACTCTTCAACAGGACGCTTCGCAAAAGCTCAATATGCAGGCAACCGTAACCATGCGTCTCGCGCAACAACTTTACGAGGGCGTGGACATCGGCGGCGACACCGTTGCGCTGGTTACCTATATCCGTACCGACAGCGTCCGTATCAATCCGGAAATGCAGTTTGCAACCCTCAAATATATCCGCGAAAACTACGGCGAAGCCTACGCGCCTAAACGCCCTAACGTTTACAAAACCAAGGCCGACGCGCAGGACGCTCACGAAGCCATAAGGCCTATTCACCTCGACAGAACGCCTGAAAGCCTGTCGGGAAAAATCGACAAAAACCTTTTGCGCCTCTACAAGCTTATTTACGACCGCTATCTAGCAAGTCAGATGTCCGACGCGGTTTACGACACTTTGAAGGTGCATATAAACGGCGACGGCGCCGACGGCAGGGAATACGGCTTCAAGCTGACGGGAAGGACCGTCAAATTCGACGGCTTCACCGTGCTTTACAACCAGACTTCCTCCGATGACGAAGAGGATGACACCGCAAAAACTCTCCCGAAAATCGAAGAGGGCGACGAGCTTACGGTCAAAGAAGTTTTGCCGGAGCAAAAATTCACCAAACCGCCTTCAAGATATAACGACGCAACCATCATCAAGGCTATGGAAGAAAACGGCATCGGCCGTCCGTCCACTTACGCGCAGATCGTGTCCAAGCTCGAAAAGCAGGCATACATCAAGCGCGAAAGCAAAGCTTTGGTTCCGACGGAACTGGGGGAAGTTATATGCGACTATCTGGTGCTTCACTTCCCGCAGATTATGGACCTCAAGTTCACCGCGAAAATGGAAGGCGCTCTGGACAGAGTGGCCGAGGACGGAGTGGAATGGCAACGCGTCATCGCCAGCTTCTATCCTAAGTTCCACCAGCAGCTTATGGCTGCGGGCAGAAACGGCAACAAGGTTCACATGGAAGAAAAACAATCGGGCGTCAAATGCGAAAAATGCGGCGCTACGATGGTGATAAAAGAGGGCAAATACGGCAAATTCCTCGCTTGCCCGAACTACCCGAAGTGCAAAAACATCAAGTCGCTTTCCGAAGTGGTCGGCAAATGCCCGAAATGCGGAAAGGACGTTCTGAAACGCACTTCTCACAGCGGAAAAACTTTTTACGGCTGCAGCGGTTATCCTCAATGCGACTTCGTGTCGTGGGAGATTCCGGCGCCGTACTTCTGCCCGAAATGCGGCGGAGTGATGAAAGTTACCGAGCTTAAAAACGGAGTCAAATACACCTGCGTAAACAGAAACTGCGCGCATTCCGAAACTATCGTCAAAAAAGAGGAACATAATTGAAAGTAAAAGTCGTCGGCGCAGGTCTTGCAGGCTCGGAAGCCGCCTATCAGCTTCTGAAAAGAGGAGCGGAGGTGGAACTGGTGGAAATGCGCCCTGAAAAATTCACTCCCGCACACAAAACCGCGGGCTTTGCCGAGCTGGTTTGCAGCAACAGCCTTAAAAGCATGGATCCGGATACCTCGTCCGGCGCTTTGAAAACCGAGCTTGCCGCCTTGGACAGCCTTATTTTGCGATGCGCATACAGCGCAAAGGTGGAAGCCGGCGGCGCGCTTGCCGTGGACAGAGCGAAGTTTTCGGCTGCGGTGGAAAATGAACTGAGAAGTTTCCCGAACCTTACCGTAACCACCAAAGAAGAAGTCGAGCTTTCGGACGAAATGCCCGTCATCTATGCGACCGGCCCCTTGACTTCCGACAGGCTTTGCGACAGCATTTTTCAGAAAAACGGCAAAGATTTGCATTTTTTTGACGCAATCGCACCTATCGTTGACAAAAACAGCATCGATATGAGCAAAGCCTTTTACGGCGGAAGATACAATAAGGGCGGCGACGACTATCTGAATCTTCCTATGAACAAGGAAGAATATCTCGCTTTTTACGACGCGCTTATATCCGCCAAAACCGTCGAGCTAAAAGACTTCGAGGGCACGGAGGTTTTCGAAGGCTGTATGCCTATCGAGGTTATGGCAAAGCGAGGCGCGGACACCATGCGCTTCGGGCCGCTTAAACCGGTGGGGCTTTTCGGACCGAACGGCGAAAAGTACTATGCGGTCGTTCAGCTGAGGAAAGAAACGAACGAAGGCGCGGCTTTCAATATGGTGGGATTTCAGACCAACCTGACGTACGGGGAGCAGAAACGCGTTTTCGGCATGATTCCGGCGCTTAGAGAAGCGGAATTTCTGCGTTACGGCGTTATGCATCGCAACACCTATCTGGACTCGCCGAGGGTTCTGGACGAAACTTTCAAACTTAAAAACAGCAAAAATATCTACTTTGCCGGTCAGATCACCGGGGTAGAGGGATATATGGAGAGCGCTATGAGCGGACTTCTGGCGGCGATTTTCCTTTACAGGGAGCAGAGGGGGCTTGAAAAAGTCCTGCCGCCCCAAAGCACCGTTTGCGGCGCGCTTACCAACTACATAGCTCATTCGTCGGACAAAAATTTTCAGCCGATGAACAGCAACTTCGGCATATTGCCGGACATCGCCGTTCGCGACAAAAAGCTTAGAAAAAAGCTTTACGCCGAACGCAGCAAAAACGATATTGGGGTTTTTGCGGACATCGTCAACGTTTAGCGTTGAAAGGAGATTTACATGGAATTCAGAGGTACCACAATCTGCGCAGTCAAAAAAGGCGACAGCACCGTGATTGCCGGCGACGGACAGGTCACGATGGGCGAAAGCGTGATTTTCAAGGGCACTGCGAAAAAAGTCAAACGTATTTATAACGGCAAAGTCGTTTTGGGCTTTGCGGGAAGCGTGTCGGACGCTTTTGCGCTCAGCGAAAAATTCGAAGCCATGCTCAACAAGTACGGCGGCAATCTGACGAGAAGCGCCGTCGAGCTGGTGGAGCTTTGGCGCAACGACAAAGCGAGAAAACTGGAGGCAATGATGATCGTTGCCGATCACGACCACCTTCTCATAATTAACGGCGGCGGCGACGTAATCGAACCCGACGGCGGCGTCTGCGCTATAGGAAGCGGCGGCAACTACGCTTATTCCGCGGCGAAAGCGCTCATCGAAAACACCGATCTTTCCGCCGAAGAAATCGCAGTCAAGGCCATGCACATCGCGGCCGACATCTGCGTTTTCACAAATCACAACCTGACGGTTGAAAAGGTATAGGAGGCAAGTTATGGATTTGACACCTAAACAAACGGTTCAGGAACTGGACAGATACATCATCGGTCAGTCGTCTGCCAAAAAGGCGGTTGCCATAGCTCTCAGAAATCGTTACAGAAGAAGCAAGCTTCCCGAAGAACTCAGGGAAGAGATAACCCCGAAAAACATCATTATGAAAGGCCCTACCGGCGTCGGCAAGACGGAAATTGCAAGAAGGCTTGCGAAAATCGTCAAAGCGCCGTTCGTCAAGGTGGAAGCCACCAAGTTCACCGAAGTGGGCTACGTCGGCCGCGACGTCGAATCCATGATAAGAGAGCTTGTGGAAGCCTCCATAAGAATGGTCAGGGAAGAAAAGATAAAAGAGGTTCAGCCTAAAGTTACCGAAATCGCCGAAAGAAAGGTGGTCGAAGCGGTGCTTCCGATAAGAAAGCAAAATGCCTCGGAAACGCCGGACGCACTTTTGAAGGAAGAAATTTTGCAGGAGCTTCGCCAAGGAAAACTCGACAATCTCGAGATTATGCTTGACGTGGTGGAGCAGCCGAAGCCTATTCAGCTCAATGCGCAGGAAACGCAGGAAATCGACATCGGCAGCATTTTCGGCGGCTTTATGGGAGGAAAACGCAAGAAAAAGCGCAAAGTTACCGTAAAACAGGCGATGGAAATCATTTCGTCCGATGAAGCGTCCAGGCTTATCGACGAAGACGCGATAAACACCGAAGCTCTTCGCCGCGCCGAGCAGGACGGCATCGTCTTTATCGACGAAATCGATAAGATCGCGGGTTCAGGCCGTCAGGGCGGTGGCCCGGACGTCAGCCGCGAGGGCGTGCAGAGAGATATTCTGCCGATCGTCGAAGGTTGTACCGTGAAAACCAAATACGGCAACATCAGAACCGATTATATGCTGTTTATCGCGGCGGGCGCATTCCACGTCAGCCAGATAACCGACCTAATTCCGGAGCTTTTGGGAAGATTCCCCGTGAAGGTGGAGCTTGACAACCTCACCAAGGACGACTTCGTCAAGATTCTGACGCAGGTCGACAACGCGCTTATCCGCCAGTACACCGAGCTTCTGAAGGTCGATCACGTCGTGCTGAAATTCACCGACGACGCAGTGGACGAAATCGCAAAAATCACCGAAGCGGAAAACGAAACCATGGAAAATCTCGGCGCAAGAAGGCTGCACACCGTTATGGAACGCCTCATCGAAGACTTGAGCTTCAACGCCGGAGGCGACATGCCCGACACCGAGGTTACCATAGACAAGGACTACGTCGACAAAAATCTGGCGTCGAGTCTGGACGACACCAACTTCAGGAAATACATTTTATAGGAGAGGGAAATGATAAACATTCCAAAAGGTACGAAAGACGTACTGCCGTCGGAAAGCTACAAGTGGCACTACGTTGAGGACGACATCAGAAAGGTGGCGGGGCTGTTCGGACTGTCCGAAATCCGCACTCCGACTTTCGAGCATACGGAACTGTTTTTGCGCGGCGTCGGCGACACCACCGACATCGTCAACAAAGAAATGTACACCTTCAACGACAAGGGCGGAAGAAGCATAACCCTTAAGCCCGAAGGCACGGCGGGCGTTGCGAGAAGCTTTGTGGAAAACGGGCTTTCGAACTTGCCTATGCCGGTGAAAATGTATTATATAACTCCGGTCTTCCGCTACGAAAAACCGCAAGCGGGAAGGTATAGGGAGCATCACCAGTTCGGCGTTGAAATTTACGGCGCGGAAAGCTCGGCGGCGGACGTGGAGGCCATATCCATAGCAAAGACGCTGTTCGATACGGTGGGGCTTAAAAAGCTGGAGCTTAACCTCAACAGCATCGGTTGCAGAAATTGCAGAAAGGACTATAACGCGGCTCTCAGGAACTATCTTGCCGCCAACGTTTCGGAAATGTGCGCTTCCTGCAAAGAGCGTTTTGAAAAAAATCCGCTCAGGATTTTGGACTGCAAAGAAGAAAAATGCAAAAAAATCACTTTAAATGCGCCGAAAACCATTGACTTTTTGTGCAACGAGTGCAAAAATCACTTTGAGGGCGTAAAAAAAGGTCTGGACCAAGTGGGCATACCTTACGTCGTCAATCCGCAAATCGTGAGAGGGTTGGACTACTACACCCGCACGGTGTTTGAATTCGTCAGCACGGATATAGGCGCGCAGGGCACCGTATGCGGCGGCGGAAGATACAATCATCTCGTGGAAGAAGTGGGCGGAAAAGCTACGCCGGCGGTCGGATTCGGCATGGGCGTGGAACGACTTTTGAACGTTCTGGAAGCGCTGAATCTGCTGCCGGATAATCACGAGAGCGTCAAGGTTTACGTTGCGCCTATAGGCGAAGCGGCGGCGGACGCGGCGAGAGTTCTGGTTTCAAAGCTCAGAAAAGCCGGCATATCCGCAGACACCGATCTTATGGGAAGAAGCGTAAAAGCACAAATGAAATACGCCGACAAAATCGGAGCCAAATACACGCTCTGCTTGGGCGACGACGAAATACAGCGCGGGGTAGCCACTCTCAAAAACATGCTTTCCGGCGAAAGCGCGGAAGTGAACCTCGAAAGCCTTTCAACTTACAAATTTTAACAAGAGGAATACATCTATGGCAGAATTTATCAACGGTTTGAAAAGAACAAACATGTGCGGCGACCTGACCGCAAAAGACGAAGGCAAAAACGTGGTCGTCATGGGCTTTGCCGCAAAAGTCAGAAACCTCGGCAACCTCATCTTCATCGACCTGAGGGACAGAACCGGTCTTGTGCAGATTGCGTTTGACGGCTCGAAAAACGCAGACCTCTTCGAAAAAGCGGAAGCCGTCGGAAACGAATACGTTCTCGCGGTTGCCGGCGTCGTGCAGCTGAGAACCGGCAAAAACGTCAACCCTAACATGAAGACCGGCGAAGTGGAAATTTTGGCCACCGACGTCAGAATTCTGAACGAAGCGGAGAACCCTCCGTTCTTCATTCAGGACGACGTGAACACCCGCGAAAGCCTGAGGCTTCAATATCGTTATCTCGACCTCAGACGTCCGTATCTTCAGAACCTTCTTATGCTCAGAAGTCAGATTGCGCACGTCACCAGAAACTATCTTGCCGAAAACGGTTTTTTGGAAATCGAAACTCCGTGCCTCGGCAAATCTTCTCCGGAAGGCGCGAGGGACTATCTCGTTCCTAGCCGCGTGCACCCGGGCGCGTTCTATGCGCTTCCGCAAAGCCCGCAGCTTTACAAACAGCTTCTTATGGTGGCGGGTTACGACCGTTATTATCAGATTGCGCGTTGCTTCCGCGACGAGGATCTGAGGGCAAACCGTCAGCCTGAATTCACGCAAATCGACATCGAAATGAGCTACGTCGAACGCGACGAAGACGTTATGCAAATGGCCGAAGGCCTCATCAAACGTATCTTCAAGGAAGTCAAGGGCATAGACTTTGGGGACAAACCGTTCAGAAGAATGACCTGGCAAGAGAGTATGGACCGTTTCGGCAGCGACAAGCCTGACACTCGTTTCGGCCTCGAACTTCAAAACATCTCCGACGAAGTGAAGGACTGCGGATTTTCCGTGTTCACTTCTGCTTTGGAAAACGGCAAACGCGGCAGCGTCAGGGCAATAGTGGTTCCGGGCGGCGCGGACAAGTTCACCAGAAAGGAAATCGACAAGCTTTCCGAATTCGTCAAGGATTACGGCGCAAAAGGCCTTGCCTGGACGGCGCTTAAGGAAGGCGGCACCACCTCCAGCTTCTACAAGTTCCTCTCCGAGGACACGCAAAAAGCCATCGAAACCAAGCTCGGCGCAAAAACCGGCGACATCATCTTCGTGGTTGCTTCTCCGAAGAACAAAGTGGTTTACGACAGCCTCGGCGCGCTCAGGTTGGAGCTTGCTAAACGTTTGGATCTCGTTCCGGACAGATACGACATTTTGTGGATCAAAGACTTCCCGCTTATGGAATACAGCGACGAAGACGGCCGCTACTACGCAACTCACCACCCGTTCACAATGCCGAACATCGACGACTTGCCGCTTCTTGACAAGTTCGAAACAATCGGCGACGCAAGGGCGGTGGCCTACGACCTCGTCATCAACGGACAGGAAGCGGGCGGCGGTTCCATTCGTATCCACCATCAGGATTTGCAACATCGTATGTTCCAGCTTCTGGGACTTACCGAAGAAACCATCAAGGAGCGTTTCGGTTACTTCATCGAAGCGTTCAAATACGGCGCGCCTCCTCACGGCGGTCTCGCTTTCGGTCTGGACAGACTGGTTATGCTTCTCGGCGGCACCGACAACATCAAAGACGTCATCGCTTTCCCGAAAGTGCAAAACGCCAGCTGCCTGATGAGCGGCGCTCCGGACTTCGTGGAAGATCAACAGCTTACGGATCTTTCCATCGCAGTCACCAAAAAAGAAAACAGAGAGGTATAATGTATGAAACTTTCATCCAAGGAACAATTTGACGCGCTTCTGGCAGGGAACAAACCCGTCGTGGTCGATTTCTTCGCCACCTGGTGCGGCCCGTGCAAAATGTTTGCGCCGACCTTCGAAGCCGCGGCCGAAAAGCACGCCGACATCGAATTTTTGAAGGTTGACGTCGACGAATTCGAGGACCTTGCCGTAAGCCTCGGCATCAGCTACGTCCCGACGATCATGCTCTTTAAGGGCGGCGAAAAGATAGACTATTTCGTCGGTCCTAAAAAAGAGGAGGACTTCGAAGCCTTCCTTAAACAAGCGTTATAATTCAGCGTAAAACCAAAGCCACGCCGGACGGCGTGGCTTTTTACGTGTTTTTCTCCATAAGCTTTTTGAGGGCCTGATTTATTTCGTTGGGCACTGCGGAAGCGGGCTTCGTCTCGCTTTCAGAGGGCGGCGCGGGGACGGCTGCATCAGGCGTTTCGACGTTTGCGGTTTTTGCCGCGCCGAAAGACGCAATCATCTGAAACATAGCTTTGGTTTTGTCGTCCAGATTCAAGCCGTTAAAAAGGGCGGAAACGTCGCCCGATTTCAGCTTTTCAATCATTTCGGGGAGCTTGGAAACGTCAAAGCCGCCGCTTGGGGCGGTTTTTTGATTGCTTGAGCTGCCCTTTAAGGCAAGAAGAAGAGGAAGCACTGTCTGAAGATTCATGGTTTCACCTATCACGTTCACAGTATATGCCGAATATAAATGATGAGTGCGGAGGTGAGTATGGATTTCAAAACCTTTTCAGAAGATCACAAGGTCGCAAAAAGCCCGAATAGCTCTGCGTCCCAAAGTGAAAAAATAACCGAAAGCAATGTCAGAGAAGCCTTGGACAGCGTAAAAGGAATGTCCGAAAACGAAATTATGTCCGAAATATTCAAGCGCGCGGCCAAGGGCAAGGCGGACGGAACCTTCAACCCCGAAGCTCTTAAAAAGGCCGCGGAAAACGTCAGGCCTATGCTGACGCCGGAGCAGTGCAAAAAACTTGACGACATTCTGGGGGCTCTGTTGTAGGTGGGGAAGGACGTAATCGTTTATCTTAAAAGCCTCGGCTACGTCAGGCATCTTCCGAGCGCTTTCGACGTAAAAAGGGTGTATCCGTTCCTGAGCGCCGTAGGAGCGACCGTGGCCGATGATTTTGAAACGGAAAATTTGCCCTACGTCGAACATATCGCAACGGGCGGCAGAGTGTTTGCGCTTGCCGCAAAAACGCGAAATATGCGCGATTTTCGTCCCAAAACCGTAGGAAGAAACCTCACGGGCAAAGGGGTGGGCCTTTGCGTCATCGACACGGGCATATCCGCGCACCCCGACTTTTGCATTCCCCGAAACCGAATCGTTGCTTTCAAGGACGTTTACGGCGGCAAGGAAGAGGTTTACGACGACAACGGCCACGGCACGTTCGTTGCGGGGGTTGCGGCGGGCGGAGGAGTGGCTTCGGGAAAAGAGGTGTCGGGCGTGGCGAGCGAAGCGGATATCGTTGCCGTCAAGGCAATAGGAAAGAGCGGCGAGTGCGGACTTTTCAGCGTGCTTGACGCAATGCAGTGGGTTGTCGATAACAAGGATCGACACGGCATCAAAGTGGTTTGTATGTCGTTCGGGGCAAATCCCGTCGACTACGCGGATCCGTTGGAGCGCGGCGCGGACGTTTTGATAAAAAACGGCATAACCGTGGTTGCCTCGGCGGGGAACAGCGGTCAAGGGGGAGTGAAATCGCCCGGGACCGGAAAAAAAGTTTTGACAGTGGGGAGCGTCGATGATAATAATATTGTTGCTGGCTTTTCGTCTTATGGAGAAGTTGGTGGAAAATTTAAGCCGGAAATCTATGCGCCCGGCGTTGAGATAAAGGGCGTAGGACAGGCAAACGATCTTTACGTCAGGATGTCGGGAACTTCTGTTTCCGCGCCTTACGTTGCGGGCGCGGCCGCGCTTTTATACGAAAAATATCCCACGGCCACGCCTTGGCAAATCAAAAAGCTTTTGCTTTCGTTTTCTGACGAATTTGGCGGCGTACGGGTGCTTAACGCGTCAAAAATCGCCGAAAGTATTATGAAATAGCGGCTTTTTTAGAATTATCCGTCATTTAACGGAATTTTGCCGCAATCGACTTTACGGCCGACAAAAGCTTGTCGGCCTCTTTTTCGGTGTTGTCCACGCCTATTCCCACGCGCACGGCGCCCACGTCCAAAGTTTCGTTTGCGTTGTGCACCAGCGGCGCGCAGTGAAGCCCCGCACGAACGGCAACGTGATATTTTTCGTTCAAAATGTCGCCGACCTCCGTGCTGTCGGCGCCTTTTACGTTGAAGCTTACGACGCCCGTAAAGCAGTCGTCTGCCGTGTAAAGCGTTACGCCGGGGATTTTTTTGAGGCCGTATATGATTTTTTCCGAAAGCTTTTCGATGTGCTTTCGTGAGGCTTCGGCGTGCTTGAAGCTCCATTTGGCGCCCTCCAAAAGCCCCGCGATGCCTGCGGCGTTAAGGGTGCCCGCTTCCAAGCTTTCGGGAGGGGACTTTGGCATATAAACGCTGTCGCTGTCGGTACCCGTTCCGCCTAAAAGAAGCGGTCTGACGTTCAGATTTCGCTTGAAAATCAGAAAGCCCGTTCCTTGCGGGCCGTGAAGGCCTTTGTGCCCGGGGGCGGCAAGCATGGATATATTCATTTCCTTGACGTTGATTTTCGTCAGCGGCACTGCCTGCGCGCCGTCTGCAAGCAGGGTAACGTTGTGGCCGGCGCATATTTTCCCGATTGCGGCAAGGTCCGTTGTCATACCCGTTACGTTGCTTTGTGCGGTAACGACGGCAAGGCGGGTGTCGTTTCCAAGCATACGTTCGAAGTGGGCGGGATTTATTTTTCCGAAGCGGTCGGGATTGAGAACCGATAGGGAGATTACGTTTTCGTCCTTAAGCTTAAAGAGCGGGCGGAGAACGCTGTTGTGCTCCAGAGCCGTGGTTACGACGTGCGTTTTGGGTATAACCGTTCCGAATATAGCAAGGTTCAGGGCCTCGGTGCAGTTTTTGGTGAAAACCAGTTCGTAGTCGTCGTCCGCGCCGAGCGCCGACAAAAGATAGGCGCGCGCGTTTTCCACCAGCATACTTGCGCGGATAGCGTCCCTGTGCGCTCCTCGGCCGGGATTTGCGCTGTTTTTAAGTTCTTTTACGACGGCTTTTCGGACGGATTTTGGCTTAAAACGCGAAGTGGCCGCATTGTCGAAATAAATCATATAACCTCCGTAACGCAGATTTTGTTTTTACAATATAATATATTAAAAAGCTCGGAGATAAATTCTAAGGCATATTCCGCCGAGACGAGTTTTCTACATAAAAAATCGAGGTGGGGTATGGTTTATCTTCTGACGGCGTTCCGCTCGAGGGCGCATACTTTGAGATTTTACGATCTTTTGAGGTCCTACAAGGTTAATTGCAGGGTGGTGAACACGCCCAAAGAGGCGAAGGTCGGCTGCGGAATTTCGGTGAAATGCGGGCCGGAGGCTTCGGGCTACGTCAATTTGTCTCTCCTGAAAACGGGGTTTCCGACATTCATCGGAGTTTTCAAGGTAACGGAGGAAGGCGGCAAAAAGAATTTTTTGAAGATTTTCTGACAAAAACCAAAGGTCGGATAATGTCGCTTTGGCGAATAAAAATAATTTTTTTGAATTTATTTGATTTTTTTGTAAAAAATAAAAAAATCACAAAATTTGCTTAAAAATCGCCAAAAATTTCTCAAAATCAAAAATAATCTTTTGAAATCAATAATTTTTGCCATTGACAGAAAGTTTATTTTTTGCTATCGTAGAACTCGTAAAAAAAAGGGGGAGAAATTTTTACGATGGCACAAAAATCAACTATATCGCAACTTGCAAACACGGCGAAGAACAGAATTCGCCAAGGCTACGGTTTCAGGGGTAACGCGGCTTTGAAAATAGATCCGAAAAGGATTTACTCGGCAGAGAGAACGACGGTGTTTTCCTCGGACGTCGTGGACTGCTACAGAATTTACGACGCCATTCTGCGCGCCGAAAAGAGCGTCGAAAGTCCGCTGAAGCTGCTTATCGACTACGACTATTTCGAAAGACTGGGGCAGGAAGAAAAACAACGCTACATTTTCAAATTGTCGGAAGCTTACATAAGCGTAAAACGGCAACTGGAGGACAAACGCGGCGTAAAATAGAAAAAGATTTAGGGCGACGGGCCAAAATAGGCTCGGTCGCTCGTTTTTTTTGTTGCAGGCATTTGGAGATTTGGCTATAACGTGCTAAAATATATACGGAGATATTTATGTACGATTTATCTATTGAACTCAACGAACAACAGATACGGGCCGTCGAAGACACCGACGGTCAGATTTTGGTTATCGCAGGTGCAGGCAGCGGCAAAACCCGCGTGCTTATTTCGAGGATAGCCTATCTCATAAAAAATTGCGGCGTTGATCCGTACGAAATTCTGGCCATAACCTTCACTAACAAGGCGGCCAAGGAAATGCTGGAGAGGCTTCACGCCGCGGTGGGCGAGAACGCAAACGTGTGGGCAATGACGTTCCACAGCTTTTGCGCGCGCATTCTGCGCCGCGACGCGGACAGGATAGGTTACACGTCTAACTACACGATTTACGACGAAAGCGACAGAGAAAAAACCATAAAAAGGGTGTGCGCGGATCTCAAAATCGAGGATCAGAAGCAAAAGGAAAGGATCGTATGCTACATTTCGGACGCAAAATCCTTCGGAATGACTCCGCCAAAGTTCAGGCTGGAATACGCGCACCTCAAGGACGCCGACCTTGCCGCCACCGTTTACGAGCAGTATCAGGAAAAGCTTTTAGAGTCCAACGCAATGGACTTCGACGATTTGCTTTTGAACGCCGTAAACTTGTTTTTGACGTGTCCGGACGTTCTGGAGAGGTATCAGAACCGCTTCCGCTACATAAACGTCGACGAATTTCAGGATACGAACGCCACGCAGTATCTTCTCATAAAGCTGCTTGCGGGAAAGCACGGCAACATTTTTGCCGTCGGCGACGAGGATCAGAGCATATACAGCTGGCGCGGCGCGGAAATAAAGAACATTCTGGACTTCAAAAAGGAGTTTCCGGAAGTCAAAACCTATATGCTGGAGCGCAATTACCGCTCCACTTCGCAGATTCTTAACGCCGCAAACCGCCTTATCGCAAACAACAAACAGCGCCTTGCCGCCAAAAATCTTTGGACCGACAAGACCGACGGCGAGCAAATTGCCGTTTGCAGCGCAGGCTCCGACCGCGACGAAGCGGACTACGTCGTCAAACAGATAGACATGCTGCGCCGCACGGGCTATAAATATCGCGACATTGCGGTTTTGTCCCGCATAAACGCGCTCAGCCGCACCTTCGAAGAAAAATTCAACGCTTACGGCATACCGTACAAGGTTTACGGCGGCTTCAAGTTCTACGAAAGGAAGGAAGTCAAGGACGTTCTGGCCTATTTCAAGGTCGTAAGCAATCCGAAGGATGAGGAGAGCATACTCCGAATTATCAATTTTCCTAAACGCGGCATCGGCGACGGGGCGATAAACGAAATTTCGGCTTTCTGCAAAAGCGAAGGGCTGGACCTTGTGGACGGCATTTTGGGGATAGATTCCGCCACCGTTTCGACGGGAACGAAGAAAAAGATTTCCGCATTCCGCGACGTTTTGTGCCGACTGATGCAAAACGAACAGACGATGTCCATGACCGACTACGCAAAAAGCGTGCTGGAAGTGTCGGGGCTTGAAAATTTCTACAAATCGTCCGAAGAGGAGGCCGACAGGCTGGAAAACGTCAACGAGCTTTTGTCGTCCATTGCCTATTTCGCTTCCGACAACGAGGGCGCAACTATGTCCGACTTTTTGCAATCGGTTGCGCTGGTGTCCGACACAGACGACATTCTGGACGACGACTTCGTAACGCTGGCCACCGTGCACGCGGTGAAAGGCTTGGAGTTTGCCGCCGTGTTTATCGTGGGACTGGAGGAGAACATTTTCCCTCTCGAACGATGCGTCGACAAAGGCGAGCTGGAGGAGGAAAGACGGCTTATGTACGTTGCCGTTACGAGGGCCAGAAAAAAGCTGTTCTGCACTTATGCGGGGCGTCGTTTCAGGTTCAACTCCGTCGTTTACAACAGAAAAAGCCGTTTCATAGACGAAATGAAGGGCGCGTCGGCGGAAAAACCGCAGATTCCTGCGCGTCCGCAAAATCTTTTCGCACCGCAGCCTAAAACGCAAAAAGCCACCACGCCGCTTCTGGATCTTGCGGCAAAACCAAAAACCATAAGCACCGATTTTTCCGCGTTCAAGGTGGGAACCAAGGTGAAGCATAAAAAGTTTGGGGAAGGGGAAATAATTGCAGTGTTCGGCGACGGCATGGATATGGCCGCGCAAATCAAATTTCAGACGGTGGGCGTGAAAAAGCTGCTGCTTCTTATCGCAAACCTCGAAATCGTGGAGTAAATTATGGACAGAATGAAAGAGCTGGTGGAGCTTATGAACCGCTACGCCGAAATGTATTACACCTACGACGCGCCGATAATCGCCGACGCCGAGTACGACAAGCTCTACGACGAGCTTAAAGCCCTCGAGGAATTTACGGGGGTGGTTTTGCCGAATTCTCCGACGAGGCGCGTCGGCGGCGAAACGCTTAAGGAATTTAAGGAATATCGCCACAGCCACAAGCTTTACAGCCTTGACAAGTGCCAGTCGAAAGAGGAATTTGCCCTTTGGGCAAGCCGCACCGAAAAAACTTTGGGATATATGCCGGAGCTTACCGTGGAATACAAGTTCGACGGCCTTACGGTGAACCTCGTTTACGAAGGCGGCAATCTGATTTCCGCGGCAACGAGAGGCAACGGACTTGTGGGCGAGGACATCACGGCGCAGGCAAAAACCATCAAAAACGTTCCGCAAACGATAGATTACAAAGGGCACGTCGAAGTTCAGGGCGAGGGCATAATGCGCTTGTCGGTTTTGGAAAAATACAACAAAAAGTATCCCGACGACAGGCTTAAAAACGCGCGCAACGCCGCGGCGGGCGCCATCAGAAATCTCGATCCGAAAGTTACCGCCAAACGCAATCTGGACGTCATGTGCTACAACGCCGAAGGCGATCCCGACTTTTCCACGCAGGCCGAAATGCGTGATTTTATCATAAAAAACGGCTTCGGAACGGTGGATTATTTCAAAACCGTGAAGACCGTGAAAGACGCTTACGCACGGATGGACGAAATCGAAAAAGCTCGCCCGACGCTGGACTTTTTGATTGACGGAATAGTTTTCAAGGTCAACGACGTTTCGGCAAGAGAAACCTTGGGAGAAACGGAAAAATTTCCGAGATGGGCCGTTGCCTACAAATTCAAAGCAGAGGAGGCAACCACCGTTATGAAGGACGTGGTGTGGCAGGTTTCGAGAACCGGCAAACTGACTCCGCTTGCAGTGCTTGAGCCGGTGGACCTTTGCGGCACGACGGTCAGGCGCGCCACCTTGAACAACTACGGCGACATTATGAAAAAGAAAGTCAAAATCGGAAGCCGCGTTTTCATCAGGCGTTCCAACGACGTAATTCCCGAAATACTGGGAGTGGCGGAGGATTATCCTGATTCGAAACCCGTCGAAAAGCCGAAATTCTGCCCTGAATGCGGCAGTCCGGTGAGGGAAGAAAACGTGTTTTTGTATTGCACCAACGACGTCAGCTGCGCGCCGCAAATAGTTTCCAAAATCACGCACTTTGCCGAAAAGGCCGCAATGAACATCGAGGGCCTTTCGGACAGAACCGTGGAGCAGCTTTACAACGATTTGCAGGTCAAGGAGTTTTCCGACCTCTATCGCCTCACTTTTGACGAGCTTATGACGCTTGACGGATTCAAGGACAAAAAGGCGCAGAATCTTTTGGATTCAATAGAAAAGAGCAAGGAAACCACTCTCCAAAGATTTTTGTACGCGCTGGGCATTCCGAACATCGGACAAAAGGCTGCAAAAGAGCTTGCCAAAAAGTTCGGAACGCTTGACGCCGTCAAATCGGCGACTGTGGAAGATATTCAACAAATCGACGATTTCGGCGAAATTATGGCCAAATCGGTGGTAAATTACTTTGAAAAACCCGCTAATTCAGAACAGTTGCGGCTTTTGGAAGAGGCAGGAGTGCGGTTTGTCGATAGCGATAATTCGGCTGACGACAGCGGAAGCTTTGCGGGGCTTAGGGTGGTTCTTACGGGCACGCTTTCAAAGTTTAAGCGCAGCGAAGCGCAGAAGCTTATAGAGGACAGAGGCGGCGAAGTGCTGTCGGCGATTTCATCCAAGGTCAATCTGGTGGTTGCCGGAGAAGAGGCCGGAAGCAAACTGCAAAAGGCCTTGAAAGCGGGCATAAAAATCGTGGACGAAGCGGAATTTGAGAGTATGTTATAAAGGTTCGGGCGAAATTTGTCGCCCGAATTTTTTTGCGTTTTTTGAAAATATTTTGCCAAGCGGCGCAAATATCGTTGAAAAATATGAAATAGTATGCTAAAATTGATGTAATTATTTTTATGCGGTGCGTGCGTATGCGTGTAGGTAAACTTACGAACGCCGAACTCGACGAAATCGTTTTCGGCAGGTTAAAACTGAAAAATCCCGAAGTGCTGTTCGGCGCGGGACTGGCGGAGGATTGCGCGGCCGTGAAAACGGACCAAACCGTTCTCGTTACCACCGATCCCATAACCGCCGCAACTTTCGACGTGGGCAGACTGTCGGTGGACGTGTCGGCAAACGACATCGCAAGCTCGGGAGGCAAACCGTTTGCGTGTCTGCTCACCATCATCGTCCCGCCGGACGCGGAGCTTCAGACCGTTAAAGACATAATGACAGACGCCGTGCGCCGCGCAGACGAAGCGGGCATCGACATCATCGGCGGGCATACCGAATTTTCGGACGCCGTCGTCAGGCCGATAACCAGCGTTACGATGTTCGGCACCTGCAAGAGAGCGGTTAAAAGCTCGGGGGCAAAGGTCGGCGACGCGGTTATGGTGACGAAAACGCTCGGAATAGAGGGAACGATCATTCTCGCCGCAGAACGCGGGAGAGAAATAGGGCTGACGGACGAAGAACTTGCGGAAGCGGAGAGCCTTAAAGAAAAACTGAGCGTTCTTAAGGAAGGCGAAGTGCTTGCGGGGCTTTCGTCGGTGCACTGTATGCACGACGTTACGGAGGGCGGAATATTCGGCGCCGCGGCTGAAATTTCGGAAGCGGCGAAGGTCGGAATCGAAATTTATGCGGACAAGGTTCCGTTTCTCCCTATTACGGACAAAATTACAAAAGCTTTGGGAGCAGACAAATTCAGGTTCATATCGTCGGGTAGTATGCTTTTTACGACGTCCGAACCGCAAAGGGCAATCGAGGCTTTGGAAAAAGCGGGCGTTTCGGCCGCAGTTATCGGAAAAATCACTAAAGAAGGCGCATTCGCAGTGTTCGGAAACGAAAAGGTTGCCGTTACGGTGGACGCGGACGAACTTTTGAAGGTAGGTAAAAAATGAACAGTATGACCGGCTACGGAAAAGGATTCGCCGAAGCCGACGGCAGAAAAATCACCGTCGAAATGAAATCCGTCAACAGCAAAAATCTCGATTTGAACGTCAGAAGTCCAAAAGCGTTGTACTTTGCGGAGGACGCCGTCAGAAAAACCGTCAAAAGCTTTTTTATTCACGGTCGCATAGACGTTTTCATCACCTACGAAAACACTTCCGA
>HF988637.1:171479-186654 GCA_000434675.1 Faecalibacterium sp. CAG:1138
ACGCTCTGGCGTCCGAATACGTGCGCATTGCCGAATATCTTGCTTCGGAATATAATCTCGTCAACGACTTTTCGGTGTCGGCTCTTATGAAAAGCCCGGACGTCATCTCTTCGGTTGAAACCGAGGACGACGAAGACGCTTTGGAAGCTTTGGTCGTCGCAGCGACGAAAGAGGCGGCAAAAGGAATGGAGGAAAAACGCGGCAGAGAGGGACTGGGGCTTTACAACGATTTCAAAGTCAAACTGCAAAACCTCAGGGATTATCTCGCCGAAGTCAGAAACCGCGCGCCGTCCGTTATGGAAAACTATCGCGAAAAACTGGTGTCGAGGGTAACGAGATATTTCGAAGGGGTTGACGAAGACGCCGAAAACAGGCTTATTTCCGAAATTTCTTCCTATGCCGACAAGGTCTGCATCGACGAAGAAATGCAACGCCTCGGAGCGCATATCGACAACTTCGAGTACAATATGGAGCAGCCGGGCGCCATCGGTTCGCAACTCAATTACTATACTCAGGAAATGAACCGCGAAGCCAACACCATGGGCAGCAAGGCAAACGACCTCGGAATCACAAACCTCGTCATTGCCATGAAGAGCGAAATCGAAAAACTGAGGGAGCAGGTGCAGAACATTGAGTAACGACAGGAAAAACAAATTCGTCAGCATAGGCTACGGAAACGTCGTGAATTCGGATAGGGTTCTGGCGGTACTTTCCGTTTCGGGCCATGCGGCGCAACGCAGGCTTAAAATCGCCGAGGAGCAAGGCAAACTTATCGACGGCACCTGCGGCAGAAAAACCAGAGCGATCATAGTCTTGGACCAGGACGGCTGCGTTCTTACCACAGGCCTCAACGCCCAAACCTTAACGGACAGGTTAAACGGAGAAAACACAGACGATGAATAAGGGCATACTTTTGGTTATATCCGGCCCGTCGGGTTGCGGCAAAGGCACGGTAATAAAAGAGGTTATGAAGGAGGGCAACTTCTTCTACAGCGTTTCGGCGACCACCAGAGCGCCGAGAGAAGGCGAAATCCACGGCAAGCACTACTTTTTCGTTTCCAGAGAAAGGTTTGACGAAATGGTGCGCAACAACGAATTTTTGGAATACACCGAAACGTACGGAAACTGCTACGGCACCCCGACCGCGCCCGTTATGGCGGAGCTGGAAAAGGGAAAGGATATTATTCTGGAGCTTGACGTCGTGGGAGCGGTGAACGTGAAGAGGAATTATCCCGACGCGCTTTTGGTGTTTTTGCTTCCGCCGTCGAGGGAGGAGCTTATTTCTCGTCTCGTGGGACGCCACACCGAAAACGAAGAACAACTGAAAAAGCGCATAGCTTATTTCGACAAAGAAATGGAACTTTCCGACGAGTACGATTTCAAGGTGCTTAACGACGTTCCTCAAAGAGCGGCGGCGGAAATCATCGAGATTCTTGCCGCAAGAAAACAAAATACCAAATAAAAATAAAAATTAAAAGCTGCGGAGCAATCCGCGATATAAAGGAGATGTTAATATGTTAATTGACCCACCTATCGACAAACTTATCACCAAGGCAGAATGCCGCTACGCTCTGACCGTGGCAGTCGCCAAACGCGCCCGCACCATTCAGGCGCAGGATAAGGACAAACTCGTCAACGGCGAAAAGCCTATTTCCATTGCCTGCAAAGAGATTTACGAAGGCAAACAAAAGATTCAGAGAGATTAGTATGCTTAAAGGCAAAACCGTCGTTTTGGGCGTTTCGGGAGGCATTGCCGCGTATAAGAGCTGCGAGGTTGCGTCGAGGCTTAAAAAGCTGGGCGCAAACGTCATCGTTCTTATGACGAAGCACGCCACCGAATTCGTCACACCTCTTACGTTTGAAACGCTGTCGGGAAACCGCGTCGTTTTTGATATGTTCGACAGGAACTTCGTGTTCAGCACGGAGCATATTTCCGTTGCAAAGGCGGCGGACGTTTTCGTGGTTGCTCCGGCAACGGCGAACCTCGTTGCCAAACTTGCGGGAGGTATTGCCGACGACATGCTCACCACCACGGCGCTTGCAACCAAGGCCCCTATGGTGATTTGTCCTGCTATGAACACGAATATGCTTGAAAACGCCGAAACGGAAAACAACCTTCGTCATCTTGAAGAAAGAGGCGTTCACGTTTTGTACGGCGAATCGGGCAGGCTTGCTTGCGGGGACGTAGGAAAGGGAAGAATGGCGGAACCCGAAGTCATTTCGGACTACGTTGAAAATCTGTTGCAGCCGGTCAGGGATTTTAAAGGCAAAAAGGTTCTTATCACAGTGGGCGGCACCGAGGAGCCTATCGACGAGGTAAGGTGCATCACCAATCGTTCTTCCGGCAAAATGGGTATGACCATCGCAAAAGCGGCGGCGGACAGAGGTGCGGAAGTGGTTGTCGTCAAAGGGAAAGTGTCGGTGCCTACGGCGGACGGCGTTTCCGAAACCGTTGAGGTGAAAACCACGAACGATATGTATAACGCAGTGAAGGCGCTGGCTAAGGAGTGCGATCTTTTCGTGATGGCGGCGGCTCCGGCCGACTATAAGATTGCGGAGAAGTTTTCCGGCAAACTTAAGGCCGAAAAGATAACTTTGACTTTGGAGAAAAATCCCGACGTTGCCAAAATGGTCGGCGAACTGAAAACCGATGGACAAAAGCTGGTGATTTTCTCCGCGGAAACCGAAAACCTCATCGAAAACGCAACCGAAAAACTCAAAAAGAAACACGCCGACATGGTGGTTGCAAACGACGTTACCCAAAAAGGCGCGGGCTTCGGCTCGGACACCAACGTCGTCAGCATAATCACCCCGGACGGAAAGCGGTGGGACAGCGGCGTTATGGAAAAAAGCAAAATCGCAAACGTTATTTTGGACAAAATACAAGAGGTCGGAAAGTGATTTGTGAAGTAATCGTCGACATCTCGTCGAGTGAAATCGACAGAGTGTTCGACTACAAAGCGCCGTCCGACGTTTTGCCCGGCACCAGAGTTCTGGTTCCGTTCGGCGGCAAAACCACGGAAGGCTTCGTCATCGGCCTGAAAGAGCAATCGGACGTTCCCGAGGACAAGCTGAAAGAAATCGAAGCTGTCCCCGATCCGTTCGTCGCAATAAGCATGGACAGACTCGAGCTTATGCACTTTATGTGCCGGAAATATCACCTCAGAAAGATCGACGCTCTGAGGCTTTTTATTCCGTCCAAAATGCGCGGCGGAGGAGTAAGGGACATAATGCTTCCGTTCTGCACGCTCACGGACGACGCCGAAAAAATCATAGAAAAACTTTCTTCAAGGGCAAAACAACAAATCGAGTGCGTCAGATATCTTAAGGAAAAAGGCGATTTCTCGGCGGAGCTAAATAAGCTTTTCGGTTCGGCCGCAGTTTCGGCCCTTAAGGAAAAAGGCTACGTAAAAACCGAAGAGGTGCACGTCAAACGAAAACCCGAGGCCGCGGCGTTTGAGGCCAAAAAGGTGCTTCTTACCGCCGCGCAGCAGGCGGCCGTGGACAGAATTCTGGCATCCGACAAAACGGAAGTTCTGCACGGGGTTACGGGTTCGGGCAAAACCGAAGTGTATATGGCGGTCATAGAAGAGGTTGTCAAAAAGGGAAAAACGGCGATAGTTCTCGTTCCCGAAATAAGCCTGACGCCGCAGATATTCGGCCTTTTCAGATCGCGTTTTTCGGACGCCGTGGCCATACTTCACAGCGGACTGTCGGACGGCGAACGCTACGACGAGTGGAAAAGGATACTTGAGGGCGAAGCGAAAATCGTCATCGGGGCAAGGTCCGCAATTTTTGCGCCGGTTGAAAACATAGGCGTCGTCATAATCGACGAAGAGCACGACGGCAGCTACGTTTCCGAATCGAACCCGCGCTACGACGCAAAAGTCATAGCCGAGTTCCGCGCAAAGCAATGGGGCGCGCCGCTGGTTCTGGGGAGCGCGACTCCGTCGGTGGAAACCTATTACGCCGCAAAAACCGGTCGCTACGGTTTGTTGGAGCTTAAAAACCGCATCAATCAAAAGGCTATGCCGGAAATCGAAATCGTTGACATGAGCCGCGAAATAAGGCTTGGGAACCGAGATATTCTGTCGAAACCCTTAAAAACCGCAATGGAAGACGCGCTTTTTAGGGGCGAACAGGTCATATTGTTTTTGAACAGGCGCGGTTATTTCAGCTACTTTATGTGCAGGGACTGCGGCTATATCGCAAAATGCGAAAGTTGCGACGTGTCGCTTACGTATCATAAGACGGAAAACCGACTGAAATGCCATTGCTGCGGGAAGACTTACAGAATGATGAGCTGTTGCCCGAGCTGCGGAAGCGAACGCATCAGGCAAGGGCATATCGGCACCGAGCAGGTGGCCGAAGAGGTTGCAAAACGCTTCCCGAACGCAAAAGTTCTCAGAATGGACAACGACACCACCCGCACCAAAAATTCGCACAAAAACATACTGGAAGCTTTCAAATCGGGCGAGGCAAACGTGCTTGTCGGCACGCAGATGATCGCAAAAGGCCACGACTTTTCAAACGTAACGGTGGTGGGTATTCTGGAAGCGGACTACAGCTTGTATCTTTCGGACTACAGAAGCAACGAGCGCACGTTTCAGCTCGTTACGCAGGTTGCGGGGCGCGCAGGCAGAGGAGAAAAGGGCGGCAAGGTTTATCTTCAGACCTATACGCCGAGACACTACGTTTTCCGCTATGCTTCGGCATACGACTACGAGGGCTTTTTCGGCAAAGAATTAAACAGCCGCGAAACGGCAAAGTTTCCGCCGTTCGCCGTCATCGTCAGGGTGCTGGTGGCTGCGGCCGAGGACGCCGAAGCCAAAAAGACCGCGCGCGGAATATACGACGACCTGACTAAATTCAAAAAAGAAAAATCCGACGCGTTCATCTATTTTCAGGGCATGAAATCGCCGATAGAACGCGCGCAGGATTTGTTCAGATACCAGATTCTTATGCGTATCGGGGCCGACCGCTTTGACGGCGTTATCGACGAAATTTACGAGGCGGCAGACCGATATAAAAACAAAAAGAACACGGTTTTTGTGGAAATCAATCCGCAGAACCTCAATTAGGAGAAATTATGGCAAGAAGATTTATCGTGAAGGAACCCGATCCCGTTCTGCATAAAAAGTGCAAACCCGTTGAAAAATTCGACGACAAGCTCGGCGAACTTTTGGACGACATGCGCGAAACCATGCTCTACGCCGACGGAGTGGGGCTTGCCGCACCGCAGGTTGGCATTTTGAGAAGGCTTGCCGTCGTGGAGGTTGACGACTTTTACGTCGAACTCATAAATCCGGTTATAACCAAAGCCAAAGGCGAACAAGTGGGGCCGGAGGGTTGCCTGTCGGTGGAAAACTATCATTGCAGAGTGAAACGTCCGTACGAAATCACCGTCGAATATCAGGATCGTTACGGCAAACGCCTTAAGCTCAAAACCGAAGGTTTTGTCGCAAGGGCGTGCTGTCACGAAATCGACCATCTGGACGGGATTTTGTTCGTCGATCGTTTCTACGACGACAAGGTTGACGCCGAAGACGAGGTGGAAAGCAAATGAAAATAGTTTTTATGGGTACGTCGGATTTTTCCGTATGCTGCTTAAAAAAACTTCTGGACGAAAAGTTTGACGTCGTCGCCGTCGTAACCCAACCCGACAAGGTCAGGGGCAGAAGAGAAGCGGAGAGCTTTTCGCCTGTAAAAAAACTGGCGCTGGAGAGAGGCGTCAGGGTTTTGCAATACGAAAAAGTCAGCCGAGAGGGTATGGACGATCTGAGGGCTATAGGCCCCGACGTCATCGTTACCGCGGCGTTCGGTCAAATTTTGTCGGAGGAGCTTTTGAGCCTTCCGCCGATGGGCGTCCTGAACGTCCATGCGTCGCTTCTTCCGAAATACAGGGGCAGCGCGCCGATTCAGTGGGCGATAATCAGCGGCGAAAAGAAAACCGGCGTAACCATCATGAAAACCGCCTACAAGGTGGACAGCGGCGATATGCTTTTGACGAAAGAAACCGACGTTTTGCCGACCGACACCGCAGGCACCATGTTCGATAAGCTTGCCGAAATCGGCGCCGAGGCCTTGACCGAGGCTTTACGCCAAGTGGAAAACGGCACCGCAAAATTCACTCCGCAAAACGAAGCGGAAGCAACGCATTATCCGAGGTTCAAAAAAGAGGACGGCGAGATAAATTTCGACAAAACGGCCTCAGAGCTCGATTGTTTCGTGAGGGGCGTTACGCCTTGGCCCGGCGCATTTTCAAAGCTAAACGGCAAGACGTTTAAGGTTTTTGCCGTCGAAAAAACGGAAGGAAAGGGCGACGCGGGCGAGATAATTTTTGCCGACAGCAAACGCGGACTTGTGGTCGCGTGCCGCGGCGGCGCGGTAAGGCTTAAGGAAATTCAGCCCGAAAACGGCAAAAGAATGTCCGATTCGAGTTTTCTTTTAGGACACGCTCTGACGGTCGGCGACAAGTTCGGAGGCTGAAATGACGTACACCGAAACAGCTTACAAAATTTTAACCAAGGTCTATCAGGACGGCGCTTACAGCAACATCGAACTGCATAAGGAGCTGGAATCTTCCGACGAGGCCGCTTTGGTTACGAGGATCGTTCTGGGCGTTCTGGATAAGGACACCGAGCTTGAATACATAGTTGCAAAAACCTGCCAAAAGCCGCCCAAAAGCGCGGTCAAAATCATTTTGAAGCAGGGCATTTACTGCGTCAGATATATGGACAGTCTGCCCGATTACGCAGTCGTCAACAATCACGTCAACCTTGCAAAAAAAACAGGACTGGGGGCGTATGCGGGCTTTTTGAACGCAACGCTGAAAACCGTCATAAGGGAGAAGGTTACGCTTCCCGACAAGGAAGCCGATCCCGTGGGGTACTTCAGCGTTAAGTATTCGAAGCCGAAGTGGCTGGTTCGGAAATTGTTTTCCGATTACGGCCGCGCGGACGCCGCAAAAATCATCACCGCAAAACCCAAAAAATTTGCGCATATAAGGCTGAACAGCCTGAAAATGACCAAAAACTCCTTCGAGTGCTATGCAAAAAAGCATAATTTAGAATACTCCGAGTCAACCGTGGGCGGTTACTACGTCAAGGATTGTCCGGAAATTAAGAGGCTTTTTTCGGACGGAAGGATAACTTATCAATCGGAAACCAGCGTTATGGCCGCGCTTGCGGTTGCACCGAAAGAAGGTTCGATGATTCTCGACCTTTGCAGCGCGCCGGGCGGAAAAGCGGTGCTTCTTGCAGAAATCGACAAGGGCGGAGCCGTGCTTGCCTGCGATGTTCACGAACACAGAGTGGAGCTTGTGAAGGCCTACGCAAAACGCATGGGCGTAACCAACGTGCAGACGGTTAAGCTGGACGCCGTAAAATTTTACAAAAACTTCGAAAACCGCTTCGACTACGTGCTTTGCGACGTGCCGTGCAGCGGACTGGGCGTTGTGTCCTCAAGGCCCGACATTTTGCTGAACAAAAAGCCCGAGGACATTCAGGGCCTTACCGAAATTCAAAAAGCTATTTTGTCTAACGCGGCGAAATACCTCAAAGTCGGCGGCGCGCTCGTGTACAGCACCTGCACCGTCATAAAGGAAGAGAATATACGCCAAGTCGAGAATTTTTTGCGGGAGAATCCGAATTTTTCTTTGGACAAAATCGACCTTCCGTCAAATAACGACGGAACGCTTCAAATTCTTCCGAGCGACAAGCTCGACGGATTTTTCATTGCGAGAATGGTGAAACATGCCTAGCCTTTTAGATTATTCAAAAACCGAGCTTGCCGAAATTCTGTCCGCCTACGGGCAACCGAATTTCAGGGCAAAACAGCTTTTTTCGTGGCTTCACAAGGGAGTCGGGTTTTCGGGTATGACGAATATGCCTAAAAGCCTCGTCGAACGGTTGGAAGCGGACGGATATAGGGCGGAAGGCGTAAAGATTATCGAAAAAATCGTGGCCAGGGACAAGACGACCAAATACTTGTATCTGCTTGCCGACGGCAACGTCGTGGAAGGCGTGCTTATGCGCTACAAGTACGGCAACACGCTTTGCGTTTCGACGCAGGTCGGCTGCCGTATGAACTGCGCTTTCTGCGCTTCGGGGATAGGCGGACTCGTCAGAAATCTGACTGCCGGCGAAATCTTGGGGCAGATAGTCGCCGTCAACCGCGACGAAGGCGGAACGCTTGAAAAAAGAGCGGTAACGAACGTCGTTCTGATGGGCTCGGGTGAGCCTTTGGACAACTACGACAACGTAACGAAATTTCTGCGGCTCTTGGGCGACGCGGACGGCATCAACATAAGCGAAAGGAACGTCAGCCTGTCTTCATCGGGGCTTGCGCCGAAGATAAAACAGCTTGCGGACGACGGCTTCACGGTTACGATGACGCTGTCGCTTCACGCCCCGACGGACGAAATCCGCCTGAAAATGATGCCCGTAACCAAGGCTTACGGCATAAAAGAGGATATAGACGCGCTGCATTATTACTTTGAAAAAACCGGCAGGCGCGTTATTCTGGAATACGCAATGGTCAAGGGAGTCAACGACTCGGACGACTGCGCCGTGAAGCTTGCGGCGATTTGTCGGGGGTTCCCGTGCCACGTCAACCTCATAAGGCTGAACAAGGTGAAAGAAAAAAATCTTTCCTGCAGCGACAACTGCGACAGATTTTTGAAGAAGCTGGAAAGTTTGGGCGTTTCGGCAACGCTCAGGCGAAGCATGGGCAGCGACATCGAAGGCGCATGCGGACAACTCAGGCGAAGGTATATAGATGAGAGGAATAGTAACTAAGGGCGTAGCTTCCGTTTTCGACGTGGAAACGCAAAGCGGGGAAAAGGTAACGGCTCTTGCAAGAGGAAAACTTAAGCGCGGCGGCGAAATTTACGTCGGCGACACGGTGGAGCTTTCAAAGGAAGGCTCGCGCTTTGTCATAACCGAAGTTCTTCCTCGGAAAAATTGCCTCATCAGACCTTACGTTGCCAACGTGGACGTGGTTTTTGCGGTCATCGCGCCCGTTCCGAAGCCCGACCTTACGCTTGTGGACAAGCTTATCGTCGACGCGTTTACGGCAGAAGTCGAGCCGATTATCGTGGTGAACAAATCGGATTTGGACGATAAACTGACGGAAGAAATCGCCGCCGAATATAGAAACGTCGCCAAAGTGGTGGCGGCGTCGGCAAAAACGGGTGAAGGGGTGGACGAAATCGTGTCTTTTGCCAAAGGCAAAACCGCTTGCTTTGCGGGGCAGTCTGCCGTCGGAAAATCCAGCCTGTTAAACGCCGTGCTTAAAAGCGACGTTCTTAAAACCGGCGGATTGTCGAAAATCGAACGCGGCAGACACACCACCAGAGTTTCCGAAATCGTGAAGGTGGGGGACGCAAGGTTCGTGGATACCTGCGGTTTCAGTATGCTCGAACTGCCGCAAAAATTCGATCCGGCAAAATTGCAATATTTTTACGACGATTTTTCGGACTACGCCGCAACTTGCCGTTTCCGCGGTTGCTCGCACACCACCGAGCCCGATTGCGAGGTGAAAAAAGCGGTGGAGAGCGGCAAAATTTCCAAAGCGCGCTACGACAGATACGTCGAGCTATACAACGAACTTAACGAAAAATGGAGGAAACGTTATGACTGACGTCAAAATTGCGCCGTCGATTCTGAGCGCAGACTTTGCAAAAATGGCCGAGGCCGTTAAAAACCTGAAACTTTGGAATGCCGATTACGTTCACGTTGACGTTATGGACGGCGTTTTCGTCCCGAACATAACGTTCGGCATGCCTATGGTTGCGGCGCTCAGAAAATACACAGACATGGTTCTGGACGTGCATCTTATGATAACTAAACCCGAAAGATACGTTCCGGAGTTTATCAAGGCGGGAAGCGACGTCATAAGCTTTCATCCAGACGCATCGGACGACGTCGGCGGCACGCTGGACGTCATAAAAGCCGCAGGGCTTAAATGCGGCCTCGTTCTTAACCCCGACAAAGGCCTGGAGCTTGTGGAGCCGTATCTCGACAAGGTGGACGTCGTAACGCTTATGGGCGTTTACGCAGGCTTCGGAGGGCAGAAGTATATCCCCGAAACCACCGAAAAAATCAAGGCACTCAAAAAGCTTATCGCCGGGAGAAACGTGGAAATTGAAATGGACGGGGGAGCCACCGAGGAGAACGCCGCCGAAATCCTTAACGCGGGCACGGACATTCTGGTTGCCGGCAGCGCGGTGTTTAGGGCCGCCGATCCGAAAGCCGCAATCGCTGCGCTTAAAGCGGCAAAAACAAAATAGCGGTAACAAACGTAACTCGCCTTGCATATTATGGCGCAAGGAGGCCGCTATGAAAATTGTATGCATCAATCCGCCGAAGTTTCTTAAAAGGCTTCTTCGGCTTCTGAAGAGAAACAAAAAAACCGCAGCGTAGGCTGCGGTTTTTGCATTTCGGGTTTGTCGGCCCGAAAAAAGAATACAAAAAAGCGAGCAACTTTACGTTGCTCTCTTCAGGCTGCCGAAATCCGAAGATTTCGGCGGTTTGTAGCATGATAAAAAACTAGGCTCTGTTAACTTTGCCGCTGCGCAGGCATCTGGTGCAAACGTATTCGCTGGAAATTTTGCCGTCCGGTTTAACGACGGAAACTTTCTGCACGTTTACGCCCCAGCTGCGACGTGTTTTGCGATGGCTGTGGCTAACTTGGTTACCGCTGATTTGGCCTCTTTGACAAACGCTGCATACTCTGGACATAAGAAAAAATCCTCCTTTGTTTGTTACAACGCTGATATTTTACCATTATATTTTGAAAATTGCAAGCAAAATAACGCATATTTTCAAGATTATTAAGCGCTAACAGTTGCAAAATTTCGGATTTTATTGTAAAATGTCAACGTATCGAATCTATCTTCGATTATATAAAGGAATATAAAATGTCATTAAACACGTCTAACATTTACGGTAAAATAACCATTTCCGACGAAGCAGTCGCCACCGTGGCATCGCATGCCGCAAGCGAGTGCTATGGCGTCGTGGAGCTTGTGAGCCGTAAATTGACGGACAATATATCGCGGCTTTTCAACAAGCAGAACCCGGGGCAAGGCATCAGGGTGCTGACCGAAGACAACATGATTTTCATCGACATATTCGTCGTTCTGAAGCTCGGGGTGTCGGTTGAGGCCGTTACGGAGTCGCTTAAGAGCACGGTTAAATACTCGGTTGAATCCTTTACGGGTATGCGTGTCAAGAACGTTAACGTAAACGTCGTCGGATTGCGAGTCTGAAAATTCTGGGGTCTAAAAAGGGTATATGTGTAAATTAGATGGAACTAAGTTTGCGGCCATGATTCGTGGCGGCGCAAAATTTTTGGAAATAAACAAGAAAACCGTAAACATGCTCAACGTGTTTCCCGTTCCTGACGGCGACACCGGCACGAACATGTTCTACACGGTTTCAACCGCAGTGAAAGAAACCGAACAGGTTACGTCGGGCGACATTTCTGACCTTGCCGCGGCCTACAGCAAAGGCGCGCTCAAAGGCGCAAGAGGAAACAGCGGCGTTATTTTGTCGCAAATTCTGAAGGGCATTGCGGGATCTGCGAAAGACAAAACCGAAATCACCGCAAAAGACTTTGCTCAGGGCATGAAGGTGGGCACCGAAATCGCCTACAGCGCCGTTACCAAGCCGAAAGAAGGCACAATTCTGACGGTTTTCCGCGTGATGACGGAAAAAGCGTTGGAAATCACTTCCAAACGCCGCAAAGAAGTTAATTTTGAAGACTTTTTCACCAAAGTTATCGCGGCGGGCGAGGACATTTTGAACAAAACGCCGGACATGCTCCCGGTTCTTAAAAAAGCCGGCGTCGTGGACGCGGGCGGAAAAGGTCTTTTGTGCATATTCCAGGGCTACTACAACGCTCTTGCCGGCATCGAAATGCCGGACGTCGTGGAAGACGCCGACGACAAACCGAGCCTCGACGCTTTTGAAAGAATGGTCGAGGACGATCTGGACGAAATCCATTTCGGCTATTGCACCGAATATTTCATCACAAACCTTAAAAAGAAAGTTACTTTGTCCGACATCGACAAGCTTCGCGACTATCTTATGACGATAGGCGACTGCGTTCTGGTTATCGGCGATCTGAGTCTGGTGAAGGTTCACGTTCACACCAACAATCCGGACAGAGCTTTAAACGCCGCCTTGAAACTTGGCGAACTTGACAGGCTCAAGATCGAAAATATGATGGAACAGAACCGTCAGCTCCTCAAAAAGCGCGAGGAAGAGAAGAAACACGTCAAACCCGTCGGCATGGTCAGCGTATGCGCGGGCGAAGGCATGGCGTCGATATTCAAGGATCTGGGCGTGGACTACATCGTCGAAGGCGGTCAGACCATGAACCCTAGCGTTTACGATATTCTCACGGCCATAAACAAGGTCAACGAGGAAAGCGTCAATAAACAAGGTCAACGCGGAAAGCGTCATCGTTTTCCCTAACAACAAAAACATCATTCTTGCCGTCGAGCAGGCCAAGGATCTCGCCGAAAAGAAGGTTTATATGATCCCGACCGTCAACTGCCCGCAAGGCATATCCGCAATCGTTGCCTACAATCCGGAGCTTTCCGTTGAGGACAACCTCGGCGATATGACTGCCGCGGCGGACCACGTCAAGTGCGGACAGATCACTCACGCAGTCAGAAACACCAAAATCAACGGCTTCAGCCTCAAAGAAGGCGACATCATCGGCCTTGACGACAAAAAAGTGGTTGCAAAAGGCGCAACCGTTAACGAAACCGTTCAGAAAACCATCGAAAAGCTGCTCGACGACGAAATCGTTTCCATCAACCTCTATTACGGCGAGGACGTAACCGACGAAGAAGCGGAGAGCCTCGTGGAGGAACTGTCGAAAGTTTTCGAAGATCAGGACGTTGCGGCATATCCGGGCGGACAACCTCACTACTATTATCTCGTTTCGTTGGAATAAAAAATGCTACTTGAAGATGTAAAGGGCGTAGGCAAGGCCTCGCTCCAAAAACTGAATAAGCTCGGCATCTTCACAGCAGACGACCTCATCGGGTATCTCCCGAAAAGCTATATTGACCTAACAAAGCCCGTCTCGGTGTATGATGCCGAAGACGGGCAATTTTTACTGCTTAACCTCAAAATCGTCAAGGTAACGGGCATTGCTAAAGTGAAGGGAATGAGCTTTTTCAAGGCCTATGCCGAATGTTTGACGAAGCCTGAAGGGCAGCGCGGTTTGCGGGACAAAAATTCCGCCTTGAAAATCGTTATAACCTGGTTCAATCAGCCTTATCAAAGGGGCAACGTGAAGGTGGGGGACGAGTACTATTTCTTCGGCAAGGTCCGTTTCGACGGCTCGAAGGCAGAGCTTGCCAACCCGCAATTCGAAAGAGCGGACGCCAGAAAAAATCTGGTGGGGATAATGCCGGTTTACAAAACGAGGGGCAGCATCGCGCAGTCCACGTTCAGAAATATGATTAAGTCCGCGCTTAAAAGCTTCACACCGGGAAGCGTCGTTTCGGACGACGTGGTAAAGCGCCATAATCTTCAAAATTTGCAGGAGGCCTACTATTTGGCGCACTTTCCGACAAGCGTTTCCGAGGGCTTTTCTGCACAAAGACGTTTGGCGGTGGAAGATACCGTAAATCTTATCGTTTCCTACCGAATTTTGCAAAAAAACGGCGCAAACAAGCGATATTTTACCTACGATTTGTCGCCGTCGGTGGCAAACGAATTTGTATCGAGCCTTCCTTTCGAGCTGACTTTCAGTCAGAAAAAAGCCCTTTCCGACATCTTTTCGGACCTTGAAGGAAAGGACTATATGAACAGAATTCTGATGGGCGACGTCGGCAGCGGAAAAACCGTGGTGGCGTTTGCGGCCGTGTACTTTGCGATAAAATGCGGCTATCAGGCGGCTTTGATGGCGCCGACGGAAATACTGGCCTCGCAGCATTTCGGAACGGCAAAAAAACTTCTTGAGCCGCTTGGAATCAAAATTGCTTATTTGTCTGGAAGCACTCCTGCCGCCGAGAAAAAAGCCGTCCTGAAAGGCCTTGTAAGCGGCGAAACGGATTTCGTCATCGGAACTCACGCCCTCATTCAAAAAACCGTGAAATTTTTTAACCTCGGCCTCGTGGTTATCGACGAACAGCATAAGTTCGGCGTCAAACAAAAAGCCGAGCTTGCCGAGCGCGCAAAAACTGCCGACGTGCTGACGCTTTCGGCAACGCCGATACCTCGCGCTATGGCGCTTATTCTCTACGAAGACCTGAAGCAGAGCACAATCTACAAGAGAAGCTCGCAATCGGCTGTCAAAACGGCTTTGGTGCCCGACGAGAAGCTTGCGGATATGTACGCATATCTGAAAAAGGAAGCGAAAGACGGCAATCAGTCGTTCGTTGTTTGCCCGAGGATAACCGACAGCGAGGGTATGGATTTATATTCTGCCGAAAACATCTTCGAGGACCTTGAAAACGGCCCGCTTGCAGGCGTTAGGCTTGGGCTTTTGCACGGCAAAATGTCGGCTGCAAAAAAGGACGAGGTTATGCGCGAATTTTCGGAAGGAAAAATCGACGTTCTCGTTTCGACGACGGTTGTGGAGGTAGGCATCGACGTCCCGAACGCAACCAACATGGTGGTTTTGGATAGCGACCGCTTCGGACTGGCCACGCTTCACCAGCTAAGGGGACGCGTCGGCAGAGGAGATAAGGCAGGTTATTGCTTTTTGCACTCCAAAGCTCCGGACGAAAACGAACGCCTTGCCGTGCTTAAAGAAAACGACGACGGCTTCCGCATAGCCGAAATAGACTTTGACATGCGCGGCGGTGGCGACTTTTTGGGCACGCGTCAGTGCGGCGACACCTTCGATTCGAATTACGCAATAAGGATCGACACCGACGTCATCAAAACCGCAAAAAGAGTGGCCGAAGACGTTTACGACAGCGACTTTATGCTGCAAAATATCGACAAGCTTAACATTCAAAAATATGCCGAGATGATAAAGGACGTTGGGCGTTTCTAAAAATTTCGGACTTTTTCAAAAAATAATGCGAAATAGCTTGCATATTTCGGAATTATTTGGTATTATTATATAGCAAATTCGTTGGGAAACCGACGAGCACAAAAGAAATCGGTTTAATATATGCGGGAGTGATTCAGTGGTAGAATGC
>HF988638.1:0-9427 GCA_000434675.1 Faecalibacterium sp. CAG:1138
CCTCCTTGAGGGAGGGGGTAAGCTTTACTCAGTTATCGGCGGGTTTTGGTTTTTTCTCTCAATCGGTTGACGGAAAGTAAAGGTTAAGTATATACTTAAATCAATATATATTTATTTATCCAAAGGAGGATGTGAAAATGAAAATTAAAGTTAAAGATTTGCCATACAAAAGGTACACTATAGAAGAAATGCGCGCGGCGTTTGCGGCGTTTGAGAAGGAGGTTTCGGAGGCGAAATGTGCCGACGACGTTATTGCCGCGAGAAACGAATTTATGAAGGCGCAAACGGAATATCAGACGGCGGCGTCGCTTTCCAACTGCCGTTATACGCTGAACACCCGAGACGAATTTTACCTCGGCGAAATGAACTATTACGACGAAAACGGCCCGTTGTTTGAGGAAATCGGCAACAAATACGCCGAAGTTATGCTTGGCAACAAGTTCAGAAAAGAGGTGGAAGCGAAGATGAATCCGCTCATTTTCAAAGGGCTCGAGATTGCCGAAAAATGCTACAACAGCTGCATCGAAGAAGAGAAGAAGCAAGAGAACGCTCTCGTAACCGAATACAGCCAGCTTATGAGCCAGATTGCCATAAAGTGGCGCGGAGAGAACAAACCACTTTCTTACGTCAGAGGCTTTTTGGAGGATTCGGACAGAAACGTCAGAAGGGAAGCGTGCATTGCTCTCGGCGAAGGGCTTGACGCGCATAAAGCGGAGCTGGACGAGCTTTTCGACAAGCTTGTGAAAAACCGTGATTTGCAGGCGAAAAAGATGGGCTACAAAAACTTTGTGGAGCTGGGATACTACCGCATGGCGCGTCTGGACTACGATCGCAAAATGGTGGAAGCTTTCAGAAAGAACGTGGCAAAGTCGCTGGTTCCTGTGGTGGCGGAAGTCAAAAAAGAAATCGCCGCGGATATGGGAATCGACAGAATCACCTTCTACGATGACGCGGTTTACACGGCCGACGATCCTCGTCCGGTTCTTGACAAGGACGGCATCTTCAAAGCCGCTCAAAAAATGTACGACGATATGCGCCCGGAAATCGGCGAATTTATGCGCAGCATGCAGGAAGCCGAGGCTTTCGACGTTGACGCTCGCGACGGCAAATGGGGCGGCGGCTATTGCACCGAATTTGACAAATTCAAGCAGACGTTTATCCTTGCCAACTTCAACGGAAGCTCGGGCGACGTGGACGTTATGACTCACGAATTCGGCCATGCGTTTGCCATGAATCAGCAATTCTACACCGGTGATCCGGAGCTTGGCGTCGGCGGTATGGAAACCGCGGAATGCCACAGCATGAGCATGGAATTTTTCAGCTGGAAATATATGGATTTGTTCTTTGGCGAAAATGCCGACAAATATCGCTTGAAGCATCTTTTGTCGTCGTTGTGCTTCATTCCTTACGGAGTGGCGGTGGACGAATTCCAACACGTCGTATACGAAAAACCTGAAATGACTCCTGCGGAGCGTTTGGACGTGTGGAAATCTTTGGAGAAGAAATATCGTCCGTATCTTGACATCGAAGGGCTGCCTTTTATCGGTGAAGGTCGCAGGTGGCAATATCAGATGCACATCTACGAATCGCCGTTCTATTATATCGACTACACTCTGGCGCAAACCGTGGCGCTCGGCTTTCTGATCGAAATGCGCAAAGACTACGAAAACGCTTTGGATCGCTACGTCGCATTCGCCAAAAAAGGAGGCACCGAGCCGTTCAGCAAACTGGTTGCCGAAGCAGGGATTGCAAACCCGTTCGGCGACGGCACGCTTGACGCCATCGCTTCCGAAATACTTAAAATCGTAAAGGAACTTAAAAAAGAATAACTTATGAAAATATTTGCAAAATACCTGAAACCAAACGCCAAGTTTGCCGTTTTCGGGTGTATGTTCGAGGTTGTGGCGACGCTATGCAATCTTGCGTTGCCGCTTCTGATGAGCCAAATCGTCGACGACGGCATCAATAAGCTCGATTTCGACTACGTTTGGAAATCGGTGCTGTTGATGTTTTCCGTTGCGGCCGTGGGCATGGTGTGCCATATCATGGCCATAAAACAAAATCTAAAAGCAACGACGAGGTTCACCGAGCTTCTGAAAAACGACGTTTTCGAAAAAGCGAACAAAATGACTTTTTCCGATCACAATCGTTTGGGGGCGGCGGGGCTTCTGACTCGTACCGAAACCGACGTGTGGCAGATGAGCGAAGTTACCGACGTCATTTTGTCGGGCGTGTGTACCATTCCGATTTATATGATATGCGGCTCGGTGCTGGCGTTTATGAAGGACGCTTATCTGGCGCTACTTCTGTTTGCGTTCACGCCGGTTATAATTGCCGCCGTGATTCTGGTCGGCCGCAAAATTCACCCGCTCTGGGAGATAGCCGACAAACAGACCGACAGGCAGAATCAGCTGGTCAGAGAGCGGCTTATCGGCATCAGAGTGATAAGGGCTTTTAATCGCGACGAAACGGAATGTCAAAAAACCAACGAAGCCACCCGCAAGATGGTTTTGAACTACATAAAAGCAAACAACCGCTCCGGCCTGATCGCGCCGGTTGCGATGCTGGTTCTGAACGTAGCGACGCTGCTTATCGTCTACGTGGGAGCCGCAAGAATGCAATCGGGAACGGGCCTTTCCGCCGCGGACGTCGTGGCAGTGGTGCAGTACGTCGGGCTTATAATGTCGGGCATAATGACGCTTTCATGGTCGCTGATTTTCGTGCCGCGAGTTAAGGTGAACGTAAAAAGACTGTTGGAAATTTTGGAGTCCGAAAGCATTCCCGACGCAACCGATTTGGACAAACCGGCGCTTAACGGCAACGTTTTGTTCGATAACGTGTCGTTTGCGTACGCAGACGGCTCCGAACTTGTTTTATCGGACGTTTCGTTTGAGGTGAAGGCAGGCGAGAAAGTGGCCATAATCGGCGGCACCGGAAGCGGCAAATCGACGCTTGTCAGCTTGCTTTTGGGGTTCAACAAGCCTACTTCCGGCACGCTGGCTTTTGACGGCGAAAACGTGGAAGGAATAAGCGGCGAACGCCTTCGCACCAACGTTTCGGCAGTGCTTCAGAAGGGCACGATATTTGCCGGCACACTCAGGGAAAACATAGGCCTCTGGCAGGATTTTACGGACGAACAGATTATGGAAGCCGTGCGCGACGCGCAGCTCGAAGGCTTCGTTTCGTCGCATCCGGAGGGGCTTGATTTCAAGCTTTCGCAGGGCGGAAGCAACGTTTCCGGCGGACAAAAACAGCGTATTCAGATTGCAAGGGCGCTTTTGAAAAAAGCGGCGATTTTCCTTTTCGACGACAGCTTTTCAGCTTTGGATTTTATGACCGAATCCAAAATCCGCACCGCCATAAAAGATAAACTTGCGCCGCGTACGGTTTTCGTTGTAACCCAACGCGTAACCGGCGCAATGAACAGCGACAAAATCATCGTTATGGACAACGGAAAAGTGGTCGGCATCGGAAAACACGAGGAGCTTTTGCAAAATTGCTCGGTGTATAACGAAATATTCATATCGCAGTCGGGGAGGAGTTTTTTATGAAATCGAAAGACAAATCCATAACGCGAAGAATCGTTTCGGAGCTTTCACGCATCAAATTCGGACTGGCGGTTATGATTTTGCTGAGCGTGCTTCTGATGGTTTGCGACCTTTTGTCGCCGGCGGTTCTCGGCAAAATAACGGGAACGCTGAACGACTACTTTTTGGGCAACTTCCGGACCGACGACCTCATCGGGGAAATCGGCCCGAAGCTTATCGTTCTGGCGGTGATATACGGCGTTTACGCAGTGCTGTCGTATTTGCAGGTTCCGCTCCTAAACAACACCGTAAGCCGCCATTTCACCTACGGCTTGAGGGTTGACATTTCAAACAAACTGTCCAGAGTTCCCGTGTCGTTTGCGGACAAAACCCGCCCTGGCGAAGTGCTTAACCGCATGAACAACGACGTTTCCAACATGAGCACGCCTGTGTATAGCATCGTGAACGTATTTCTTCTCGGAGCAGTACAGATCGTGGCAATTCTGACAATGCTGTTTATCATAAAATGGCAGCTGGCGCTCGTGGTTACGGCGGTTGTTCCGCTGTCGCTCTTTACCGGAGCGAAGCTTTCGGCGCGAGCCGAAAAATATTTCGACAAGACCTTCGAAACGGACGGCAAGATAAGCTCGCACGCCGAGGAAACTTACGGCGGCTATTCGACCATCAAGGCTTTCAACCTCGAAAAACAACAGCTTCAAAAGTTCAAAGAGCTTAATCGCAAGCAAGCCGAATTTTCCGAAAAAGCCTTTTTCAGCAACAACGTCGTAACGCCTGTCGTAACCGTTATAAACCAAATCGTATATGCGCTTATCTGTTTGTACGGCGGCTATTTTGCCGTCAAAGGCGAGCTTGGCGTCGACGGCATCGTTATGTTCATTTTGTACACCCAGCAGCTTTCGAATCCGCTCATAAGCATCTCGGGAGGCTTAGCGAGCAGTCAGAAAGTCAAGGCGGCGGCAAAACGCGTGTACGACATTTTAGACGCCGAGGAAATGCAGCCTCAAACCGACAAAATGCCCGAAACCGCCGACGGCGACGTGGAATTTAAGGGAGTGGATTTTTCCTATTCGGAAGACAAACCGCTCATTCAAAACCTCAATTTCACGGCCAAAAAAGGTCAGAAAGTGGCAATCGTCGGCCCGACGGGCGCGGGGAAGACGACAATCGTCAACCTCCTTATGCGCTTCTACGACGTGCAAAAAGGCGAGATTCTGATCGGCGGCAAAGATATAGAAAAAGCCGACAGAAACAGCGTCCGAAGTCTTTTCAGCATGGTTTTGCAGGACGCATGGCTCTTTGGCGGAACGATTTTCGAAAACGTCGCCTACGGCAGAGATAACGTTACCAAGAAAGAGGTGGAACGGGCCTGCGAAAACGCATACTGCGACCACTTCATAAAAACCCTTCCCGAAGGCTACGACACCGTGATCGACGAAGGTTGTTCGAACGTGTCCGGCGGACAGCGACAGCTTCTCACCATCGCCCGCGCGTTTCTGACCGACAGGGATTTCCTGATTTTGGACGAGGCCACCTCTAACGTTGACACCAGGACTGAAATCTTCATTCAGAAAGCCATGGACAATTTGATGAAGGGCAAAACCTGTTTCGTCATTGCGCACAGGCTGTCCACGATTATAGACGCAGACGTCATTTTGGTTATCGACGGCGGAAAAATCGTCGAAATCGGTAAGCACGAGGAGCTTCTTGAAAAGCAGGGCTTTTATTACAGGCTCTATAAATCGCAATACGACAACTGATAACAAACAAAAAAACGGCTCCCGCGGGAGTCGCTTTTTTTGATTTTTGTTTTGCTCTCAAATTTACTTTTTGGTAAATTCGGTGTTCGTGCATTTAGGGCACGGCGGCATTTTGTCGCTTGCATCCAGACAAATCTGGGTGTGGCAGTTGGTGCAGGTATACGAGCCGCTGCCCGGTTTTTGACCGGTTTTGTAAACAGTTTTGCTCACAACGTTTTCCTCCTTGTTCGTTACTGATTTTAGTGTGTTCAAAAACGAACGTATTATGAAAGATAAACGGATTTTTGCAAAAATTTATTTGACAAGTTTTTCCTGCATGCGGCGGCTTTCGGCGAAAACCGTTTCGTAAAGGTCTTCTATGTAAGGGCGGTTGTGCTCGCCGAATTTTTCGATAAGGCGCTCAAGTATCTGATACTCCCTTTCGCCGTCCGAAACGGGCAGGTTGTGCAGTTTTTTATATTTGGCTATGCCGGTAACGATTTGCATGCGGTAGATGAAACTTTGGCACAATATGTCGTCTGCTTTGTCGATTGCGTCGCGCAGTTTTTTCAAATCGTTGTTCATTTCGTCAAGTTGTTCTTTGGAAATTTGCTCGTCCATTTATTTACCCTCCAAAAGTAATTCTGCCGCCCAAAACTCGGCCACGGCTTCGATAACGGGCGCCGCGCGTGCGATGATACACGGATCGTGTTTCCCCGAAATTGATATTTTACACGGCGTTTTCGTTATATAATCCACCGAATCTTGTTCTTTTGCAATAGACGGCGTCGGTTTGAACGCCACCCTGAAGAGCACCGGCATACCGGTCGTCAGTCCGCCCAAAATTCCGCCGTTGTCGTTTTTCGTGGCAACGATTTTGCCGTTTGATATGCCGTACGGGTCGTTCGCCTCGCTTCCCGTCATTTCGGAAAGCGCAAATCCTTTCCCAAATTCGACGCCTTTCACCGCCGGCACGGCAAACAGCATTTCGGACAGCATCGATTCGGAGGAATTGAACCATACGTTCCCGAGCCCTGCGGGAAGGCCGCTTATTTTACATTCCACGGTGCCGCCCACGCTGTCGCCGTCAAGGCGCGTTTCTTCGATGAGAGAAAGGTATTTTTCCTTAATTCGGCCGTTTATGACAGGAAAATCCTGATTTTTCAAATCGACTTCGTCTGCCGAATTTAAGCTGTCGAGCTTGTCGTCGCAAACGGTTCCGATCGACGAAACGTGCGAAACGACGTTCACGCCGTTATCTTCCAAATACTTTTTGAATATTGCTCCCGCAACGACCAAAATCGCCGTAAGTCTGCCGGAAAACACGCCGCCTCCGGGTTCAAGCTTGCCGTATTTTACAAGTGCGGGATAATCGGCATGCGACGGTCTCGGCACGGATGCTAAGGATAGATACGGCTTCGAGTCGAAATTTTGGTTTTCAATGTAAAACTCAACGACGTTTCCGTCGGTTTTTCCGTTCGATACGCCGCTCACAAAAACGGGTTTGTCGGCTTCGGCTCGCCCCGTTGTGTAAGCCTTTCCGCCTTTTCTTCGCCGAAGTTGTTTTTCTATGTAATCGAAGTCAACTGTCAGGTTTTTCGGAACGCCGAAAATTCGCCCCACGATTTTGTCGTCGTGCGACGCACCCGAAATTTCCAGTTGCAATTTTTCGAAGTTCAGTTTTGACATATTCTTTCAAGTTCCTCAAAAAAGTTCGGATAACTTTTTGTCACGCAAGCGTCATAAATCGGTTTCACCGACAATGCCGCCGCGGCCACGGAAAAAGCCATTGCAATGCGATGATCCGAAAAGGAATCGGGCACGAACGGTTTCGGATTTCCGCCGAAAATTTGCAAGCGGTTATCGCCAGACACGAAATTTATGCCCATAAGCGACAGATTTTTTTCTATCGCGGCGAGCCTGTCGCTTTCTTTGTTTTTAAGGCGGTTGGTCCCGATAAACACGCTTTCGCCAGTGGAGAATGCCGCAAGCACGGCGCAAACGGGGAAGACGTCGGGAGTGTCCGTAAGGTCGGCGCAAAACCCGTGAAGAGTTTCGGCTTTTCGGACGCACAGCGTCCCTCCGTCAAAATAGGCTTTTCCGCCGGAGCTGTTCAGAATTTTCAAAAATGCTTTGTCCGGCTGGGCGGAATCTTCGGCAAGTCCCAAAATGTTCAGGCTGTTTTTTAACGTGCCAAAAAGAGCAAAGTTTGCGGCGGCAGAATAATCCCCCGAAACCGAAACGGTTGTTTCTTTATACTTTCCTACAAGTTCGATATGTAGGTTGTCCGCGGTGTGCTTAACGTCGAACTTTTCCAACATTTCCAAAGTCATAAGCGCATAGCCGCGGCTCACTGCGCCATTTACGAACACGGTGGAATTTTCCGAAATCGTCGGCAAAGCCATGATAAGCCCCGACAGATTCTGCGACGTCGCGGAGGCAGACACTATGTAGCGGCCACCCGAAAGCTTTCCGCAAAATGCTATATAGCCGTCCTCTTTTTTAACGTTCATACCGATGTCATCGTAAAATTTGACATCGTCGTCGTTAAATCTGACATAAAGCCTTTCGCCGACAAAAATTTTGCCCGAAATGCCGAGAGCGCCCAAAACGGGAAGCAAAAACCTAAGAGTAGATGCGCTTTCGGAGATATTGAGCTCAACGGTTTGATTTTTTTTGATTTCGGATCCGTCAACGGCCAGGCTGCCGTCGATTTTTGATATTTTCACGCCGAGCGCCGTCAGAGCGCCGATCGTCTCTTTTACGTCGGCACAATTTGAATAACCGAAAATCTTGCAGGCACTTTGGGTAAGCGCCGCCATAATGAGCGCGCGGTGAAATTCCGATTTGGATGCCGGTGCAATAACGGTCGGCACGCTTTCTAAATTGTCGCCCATTTTCCGCCTCCCAAAAAACTGTCCAGCGAAACGGGCACTATCATAAGCTCGTGAGGCCGAGGAGCAAGGACAATTTTCAAAACCCCGCCAGAGTTCTTTTTGTCTTTTGTAACGAACTTTTTAAGCTCCGAAAAGTCGTACGGCGAGGTCGGGTTCAGACCGATTTTTTCGATAAGTCCGTCGACGATATCGGGCATATCTTTGTGAACCAAGCCGTTCTGTGCGGCCATAGCGGTGATCATGCTCATACCTGCCGCAACCGCTTGCCCGTGCAAAATTTTGAAGGACGAAGCCTGCTCGATTGCGTGGCCCAGGGTGTGCCCGAAGTTTAGCGCGTGGCGCGCCGCATTGTCAAATTCGTCCGCTTGCACAATTTTCGCCTTGAAAGAGAGCGCCGCAAAAATCAGTTCCTCTACGTTCTTTTTTTCGTCGTCGAAAAGAGAAAAGTCGATTGGCGAAATGATTGCGCATTTCAGAATTTCCGCCATGCCTGACTTAAATTGAATTTCGGGAAGAGTATCCAAAAGAGAAACGTCGGAAATCACGATTTCGGGTTGATAGAACGTGCCGACGTCGTTTTTGCCCAAAAAATCAATGCCGCATTTTCCGCCTACGGAAGCGTCGCACATCGAAAGAAGAGTCGTCGGAACGTAGAAAAACCTGATACCCCGAAGATACGTCGCGGCGGCAAACGCCGCAAGGTCGCCGATTGCCCCTCCGCCGAAGGCCAAAACGACGTCGCCTCTTGTGAAATTGTTGTCGGAAAGCGTTTGCAGCACGGCCAAATAGTTGTCAAACGTCTTTGCGGCCTCGCTTTGGGGCACTATTTTGACGGTGACGTTTTCCACGGGAAGATAACGCTTCAAAGCGTCGAAATGTAAATCGAATATTGTTTGGTCGGTAACGACCAGAATTTTGCCGCAAAAACCCTGTTCCTCCAAATAGTCTTCGAGGAACTTAATAGTGCCGCGCCCGATATAGACGTCGTACGGTCTGGAAGTTTTCACAGTCAGTTTTTGCATTATTTCAACCTAAAACGCACTTTATTTTCTTGATTTTATCCATTAAAACGCCGAATTCGGCAGGAGTGATGGCTTGCAGTCCGTCGGAAAGGGCGGTTTCGGGAGTCGGGTGAACTTCAATCGTCAGTCCGTCTGCGCCGGCAGCCGTTGCGGCAAGAGAAAGCGGAGATACGAACGAAGAATTGCCTGCCGCGTGCGACGGATCGAATACGATCGGAAGATGC
>HF988638.1:9450-75512 GCA_000434675.1 Faecalibacterium sp. CAG:1138
GATGCGCCAGCTCTTTAAGCGCAACGATTGCGCCGATGTCGGGCGTACAACGCATGGCGTCGTCAAAGGTGCGTATGCCGCGTTCGGCGAGAACCACGTCTTTAAGGCCGCCGCATAGCAAATATTCTGCCGACAGCAACAATTCCGTCACGGTGTTTGCAAAGCCGCGCTTCAACAAAACCGGTTTTTTGAAAGCGGCAACTTCCTTGAGCAGAGCAAAGTTCTGCATGTTTCTTGCGCCGACCTGAAGCATGTCCACGTCTTCATAAAGAGAAAGCTTGGTCTGATCGGTGATTTCGGAAACGACGGGGAGTCCCACCGATTTTCCCGCTTCGACAAGCCATTTCAGCCCGTCGGCCATCGAGCCTTGGAAGGAGTAGGGCGAAGTGCGCGGCTTGAACGCGCCGCCGCGAAGCATCCCGGCTCCGCAATCTTTCACGGCTTTTGCCGCCTCGAATATCTGCGCTTCGCTCTCCACCGAGCAAGGGCCGGCTATCACCGCAAAGTTGCCTCCACCGAAGGTAGTGTTTGCAATTTTGACGATTGTATCTTTTTCGCAAAAAGTCCTTGACGCCAGCCTATACGGTTCGGTTATCCTCTTTACGTCCGAAACGAACGGCAAAGCGGCGATGCTGTCTGCGTCGAATTTCGACGTGTCGCCGATAACTGCAACCACGGTTTTGAGTTCGCCTTTCACGATTTGCGCTTTAAGACCGCACTTCGAAAGAAGGGAAGCAAGCGATTTTTCGTCAAGCGTCGTTGCGGATTTTTTCAGCGTAATTATCATTTTTCTTCCTCCGCAGTCAAATTAAGCAAAAAGTCCAACGCTTCGATATAGCCGCGTTTGCCGTGGCCTGAAATGGTTTTTACGCAAACGTCCTCGAGAACGGACGTACGCCTGAAGGCTTCGCGGTTTTTTACGTCCGACAGATGCACTTCGACGGTCGGTATCGAAACGGCTTCGATGGCGTCTCTTATGGCGTAGCTGTAGTGGCTGTAGGCGCCTGCGTTGAGAATGATGCCGTCTGATTTCAGATAGAACGCCTTATGAATTTCGTCGATAATCGCGCCCTCGTGATTTGAACCCGCGAATTGCAGTTTGACGTTTTTTTCTTCTGCGTACTTAGAAAGTTCGGACATTATGTCGTCCAGCGTTTCCGCGCCGTATATTTCGGGCTTCCTCGTGCCGAGGAAGTTGAGGTTTGGTCCGTTTATCACCAAAAAGTTTTTCATCAAAAAACCCCTTTATAAAACTAATACTTAAATATTAGCCTACAAAAGGGGGTTTGTCAACAAAAGGGAAGTCAAAAGAGCGAAATGACCGATCTTGCGACGTCCTCTACGCTGCCCGAGGCATCCACGACGAAGTCCGCTGAAGACAGATACGCCCACCGTCGCTTATCGTAAAGCGCCAAAAGCTCATCGCGTGAAAGTCTGCTTGCAATCGGCCTAAGGGAGCAATCGGCGGCGATTCGGCCGTACAAAACGTCGAACGGCGCGTCCAGAAAAACGATTTTTCCGCCGGACTTCAGGGCCTTCACATTGTCTTCGTCCAAAACGGAACCGCCACCCGTTGCAATGACGGAGGAGCGTTTTTTCGAGCATTCGGCCACGGCTTGCTTTTCCGCGGCTCTGAAAGCCGTTTCGCCGCCCGAGGCGAAAATTTCGGATATGGTTTTGCCGCGGCTTTCGACCACGTCGTCGACGTCCAGCACCGAAAAGCAGGTAAGTTCGCCGATTTTTTTTGCAACTTCGGTTTTTCCCGCGCCCATAAAGCCGGAAAGCACGACGTTCGTCGGGAAATTCTGAAGTTCGGCCGCGGTTTCGCCTATGACGAGTGAAATTTCTTCCTCCGAAAAGTCGCTGCCCAGCCAGATTTTCTGCGCTTCTGCGGCCTGCCTGACAAGCATTTCAAGCCCGCCGCACGAAGAAATTCCCATGCTTTCGGCCATAAGAACGAGAGCGGTTTTGGTAGGATTGTAAACGCAGTCGAAAACGGCTTTTGCCTGCGCCACGACGCTTTTCGGAACGGGCGACTCGAGGTGCTTCGGAAACGTCCCCACGGGCGTTGCGTTTATAAGCAAATCGAATTGACCGCTGACGTTTGAAACGTCATAAACCGATATTTCACCGCTTCGAAAACGTGTTTTAAGTGCCGTTATTGCTATTTTTGTTTTTTCGAGCGATAAGTTTCTGACAGCCACGGTAACCTTGCCCGAAAGCTCCAGCGCGCGGGCGGCAACCGCTTTCCCGAGGCCGCCGCAACCTAAAATCAAGGTGTTTCCGGAAAGCGACAGACCTTTCTTTTTTAAGCACTTTTCGAGGGCGGAAACGTCGGTGTTGTAGCCTACGTTTTTAAACGCCGTGTTGACGGAGCCGAAAAGCTTTGCTTCGTCCGAAAGATTTGATAGAAATGAAGTGATTTTCTCTTTATACGGTTTGGTAACGTTGTAGCCGTCAAGCGATTTTGCTTCCGCAAAAATGTCGTCCGCTTCGCCGTCCAAAACGACGTAGGAAGCCTCGCTGTTTTTAAGCGAAAAAAGCCGTTTGTGGACAAACGGCGATACGGTGTAGGATATATCTTTTCCTATAAGCGCAAATTTTTTCATAAAAACACGGCCGCCACGCGGGCGGCCACAGAATCGGTTAGATTTCGCCTTTTACAAAGCGTTTCAGGAAGGTGATTGCCTGTTCGTTGTTTGCCTTGGCGGCCTTGCTTGTCCAAGTGAGAGGGAAGGTGTGATTGTCCGTGAATTTGGTGCTTGCGTAAACCTCGTGATAAATCCCGAGATCGTCAAGCTGTTTTGACAGATATTCGCCTTGTCCGCCGCAGAAAAAGTCTTTTGCGGCCAGCGTTATGAAAGCCACGGGAAATTCGGAATTTACGAAGCTGGACGGCGAAACGACGTCGATATACTCGTATTTTTCGATTTCGTTCGTGTGCACGCCGACAAAGTCGTAGCAGATGCTGTCGGTGAGGTTGAAGAGAACCTTTTGTCCCAAAGCGGTTACGATGTCGTAGATGCCGCAATCGAGCACGGTGCCGGTGAATTTCGCTTTCATTTCGACGCCGAGCCTCTTTTGAAGTTCGGGGTTGGATTGCAAAACGGCGAGGTAAGCGGAGTAGTAGCCGCCCGCGCTGTCGCCGGTTACGACGAAGCGGGACAGATCCAGCCTGAGTTCTTCTGCGTGGTCGGCAACCCAGTTGACGGCGTTCACGAGTTGCGGAATGACTTGGTGGAATTTGTATTTAGGGCTTAAGCCGTAGTTTACGTTGACGACGAATGCGCCGAGTTCCTGCGCGTACCAGGCGGAAAGACATCTGCGGTATTTTTTGTCGCCGGCAACGAAGCCGCCGCCGTGAATTTCGAATATAACGGGATAATTGCCTTCCTCTTTAGGTATGACGAAAGTGTCCAGAGTGCAGGCTTTTTTGTCCGATTCGTCATAGACGATGTCGGTGGTTTTCACCACGTTTTTCATGTTGCGTTTGGTTCGGCCGATAGGGTTTTGCTGAAGATCGAACATATAATCTATGGCTTTGAAGATGACTGTTGCTGCTGACATAATATGATTTACCTCTTTAAAAATTTTCTTTTTTAGTATACGTGCCGTAGCTCCCGAAAGAACGAATTTTTTTGTACGGCGAAATAATGTGTGGGCGGTATGTGGTCGGTTAAGCTTTGCGCCTGCGCGAACGAGCGTAGCAGATTGCAAAGACGAGTGCCGCGCCGCCGATTATTCCCAAAATGGCCCATACGTACGGTTTCACTTTTCCGCCGTCGCTATCTCCGCCGCTGAAGTCGTCGATATATTCCTGCAATTTCAGATAGGAGTCGTGCATTTTGGCCTGATCGGCAGGGGAGAGCTTGTCGTACTCTTGCATAGCGTTGTCGATTGCCGCTTGTTTTTCTTCCGTCGTCGTTGCGTCGGCAATGGCGTCCACGGCCTTTTGGAAGTTGTCGCCTGCGGCAAGCTTAGGGATAGATCTCGTTTCTTCTTCGTTGCACTTGGAACAAGTGCGTTTTTCCAGACCTTCCGCATTTTCGGTGGCTTCGGTTACGGTTTGCCATTCGCCGAAAGTGTGAGAGCACGGAAGTTTAGGAATAGATCTGGTTTCTTCTTCGTTGCACTTGGAGCAAGTGCGTTTTTCCAGACCTTCCGCATTTTCGGTGGCTTCGGTTACGGTTTGCCATTCGCCAAAGGTGTGAGAACATTCCTCTTGCTGAATAGAGCCGTAAGTCATTTCGACGGAGTCAACGTAAACTGCGCCGGAATCTTTGTAGCAAAGAGCAAAGTATTCGTCGGTGGTGTCGACCGTCCAGGTTATTCCGTCAGACGTGGCGGTTTTTTCGCCGTGCGAAGTCCCCGTGGTTGGGTAAGGATTTGCCGAAGTGTCAAACGGGTTTTTGGAAGTGCGGAGCTCCCACTTTTTCCCGGAGGAAACTTTGATCGTTATCGTCCGGATACCGCCGGTCAAGGCTTTGTCGTTGAACAAATAGCATTGACGGCTTTTGTTGTTGTTCATTTGAATTTGGTTTTTATTTCCCGGGTAGGAATAAACCTTGCCCGTGATTTCGCCTGCGGTCCAGTTGTTCCAGTTATAGGTGCCGCTTCCCGAAACGGAACTCCTGTCAAACGACACGGTTTTGGTCGTCGCGGCCTTAACCGCTATGCCGGAAACCGTTTTTTCAATTCCGCCGAACGACAGGATAACAGAGGCTGTTCCTGCAGTTAAAGTTTCGGTTTTGGTCGTTGCGTCCAACCACTTGAGGGTTGTGACGGAAGGCGTTTTGGTGGAACCGTCCGAATAGGTAACGGTAACCGTCAGCCCTTGCGGGTTGAATTTTTCGCCCGCAACGTAAGAGGTTTTCGTCGGTGTGCCCGTCACGGTGACGGAAGAAACGCCGATAACCTTCACGGTAATGCTTGCTTTTATGTTGCTGTCGTTTGCCGCCGTCGCGGTGATGGTGACGGTGCCTTGCTTAAGGCCTTTGACGGTGCCGTTTGCGACGGTTGCCACGGAATTGTCGGAAGACGTCCACAAAACGTTTGCCGCGGCAGAGGAAGGCGTTACGACTACGGTCAACGCGGTGCTTTCGCCGACGGCAACGGTGGTTTCGGTTTCGCCGAAGGAGATGCTTTCGACGTCGGTGCCTTCATAGTCGCCGTAGGTGTTGACGACGGTTTTAAGAGCGGAGTTGTAGCTTTCTCCGTCGTAGCAATAAATCCTGGAAGCGTATTCCGGGTGATCGATGAACGGGTTGCGGTTGCCCTGAATTTTGTAAACTTCTTCGTTTCTTCTGTATTCTTCTTCCGTAGGCGGTTCTTCGAGGTGCCACTTCATAAGGGTGGAAATGCTGCCTATGGTTTTGTTGTGGCCTTGTCCGTCGACGAATTTGAGGCTGTATTCGGTGCCCCATCTCGTCTGAACGTACATCAGAATTCTGGCGGTTGCGCCGCGGTAGCCTTCGCCCGGATAAAACGTTCCGTTTGCCAGATAGCAAAGGTTGCCGTAGGAAGTGGAGCCGTTTTCTTCGACTATGTTGGACGGAATCTGAGGGACCTCGTCATATCCGTAACTGCCTCTGGAGGAATTCAGGTTGGCGTTGCAAGGCCTGAGGTGGTGAGCGTCTGAACCCGCTTTGGACGACGCGGGAAAAGCCTTGCCGCCGTTTTTAGGCCAGACGTGTTCGCGGTTCGTTCCGCCGTTGAAATCGCCGAAAAACGCAACCGACGTGCCGGTGTAGAACCAGATTATGTTTCCGCTTTTGTTAGGATCTTTGTCGGTCGTTTTAAAAACGCTCTTAAGACCGTCGTAAGACGTTTCGCGGGTGTGAGTATCTTTGAGTATTTGCGCAAGTTTTGTGCGGAAAGCCGCCCCTTGCGAAGTTTCGTTTTCCAAAGACGCGTAATAACCGGACGCGGTTTCCGCCGCAAAGACGCCGTCCGAGGCCTTTGAAAAATCGAGGCCGACGAACGTGCCCGGCGCAAGCGTCAGGCAAAACACGACAATCAAAAACGAATAAAAAAGCTTATTGCCGAGTTTGTTCATCAAAATTCCTCCGAGTTCTGCTTATATAATTGATTATAGCATAATAAGTTCGGTTTTTCAACTAAATGACAAAAGACAACTCCCGATTGTTGAATTTTTATTACAGTCATGATATAATTCTATCATGGAGGATGTTATGAAAAAAACTACGCTTGTACATTCTTACGTTGCAAAACACTGGTACAATTTTACCGAAAGAGTGGCCTTAGCCATACTTTTCAGGCGGCCGAATGGCGTCGACCTGAAAAAAGATATTCCTTACGGCGCAAAAAAACACGAAACTTTTGACTTTATGCGCCCGAAAAACGACGGAAAAAAACTGCCTCTTCTCATATACGTTCACGGCGGAGGCTGGATATCCGGCGTCAAAAATATGCGCCGTACTTATCTCTATGAATATGCAAGAAAAGGCGTTGCCGTCGCCAACGTCGACTATGATTATACTCCGAAAATCACTTGGCGCGAACAGCTTCAGCAAGTGCTTTCGGCCGTTGATTTTTTATACGACAATGCACATCGGTTCAATTTCGACAAATCGAGAGTTGCCGTTGCGGGGGAATCGGCGGGCGTTTATTTCGGAATGATGCTGTGCGTGTTGTCCGAACATTCCGAACTTTTGGACGAACTCGGGGTTGTGTTTCGTCACCATGCCGAATTCAAATCAAAGGTTAACGTCTTTAATTGCGGCGCATACGACTTAAAGGCGTTGTCAACCTCGAAGTTTCCGGATATGAAACTTATGGTCGAGTGTTTTGCGGGCGTTCCGGCAAAGGAAATTGCCGTCGGCAAACACGATGAATTTGTCAAAAAGTTGTCGCCGGTGCACCTTTTGGACAATGGTTTTCCTCCGACATTCATTCTGTATGGAGAAAGAGATAAGCTTCAATCCGAGAGCTTTGCGCTAAAAGAAAAACTGGACGCCGCCGGAGTGGAAAACGTGCTTTACAAATGCTCCGGACTTTTGTACGGAAATCACGCATTCGCCGTTTCAACGGTAACAAAAACGGGGAAAAACATTCTTTCAGATACGCAAAAATTCTTTTTTAAATATTTAGTACGAATATAGAGGTGGTATATGTCTGACACGGCTTTGACAGTTCTCGGCATGTCGTTCATCTTTGTGATGACGACGGCGGGTTCTTCGATAGTTTACTTTTTCAAAAATCAAATTTCCGAAAAAGCGAACACCTTGTTTTTGGGGTTTGCTTCGGGCATCATGATTGCCGCGTCCGTATGGTCGCTGCTGATTCCTGCAATCGAGCAGGCTTCCGCAAAAAGCGGCAAGATAGGGCTTTTGCCGGTTGCTTTAGGCTTTATCGTCGGCGGCCTGTTTTTGGTGGCTTTGGACTACGCGGTTCCGCACATGCACACGAGAGGCGAGGAGGAAGGCCCCCGCGTTTCCGTCAAAAAATCCGTCAAACTGTTTCTGGCGGTGACCATACACAATATCCCGGAAGGATTGGCCGTAGGATTTGCGTTCGGCGCGGCGGCGGCAATGGCCGACCATTCGGCGTATATTTCGGCTCTCGGGCTTGCCATCGGCGTAGGAGTACAGAACTTCCCGGAGGGCGCGGCCGTGTCCCTTCCGCTTAAAACCGAAACGGGCAGCAAAAACAAGGCGTTTTTGTACGGCATGGGTTCGGGGGCGGTAGAACCGGTGTTTGCGGTGATAGGATTTTTCCTTACGTCGGCGTTGACGTCACTGCAGCCGTGGCTTATGGCGTTTGCGGCGGGAGCGATGATTTTCGTCGTGGCGGAGGACCTTATCCCGGATGCAAAACTGGAAACAAATCCGCACCTCGGCACTTGGGGCGTTATGGCGGGCTTCGTGGTTATGATGATTCTGGACGTGTCGCTCGGCTGAAAAACAAGACTTCACTTTTGTGAAGTCTTTTTGGTTGATTTTGTTGAAAACGGCATAGCTTTGTGCTACAATTTTTATATCAAACGAGGTGGGTTATGAAAAAAGTTGTTGTGGCGGCGGATTCCTTCAAGGGATCGTTGGACTCGAAAAGCATAGCGTCGGCATTTTGCAGGGCGGCCGAAAAGTCAAAAGGCGTTTTCGTCGTCGGTTTCGGCGTTTCGGACGGCGGAGAAGGAAGCGTCGACGCGCTTGCGGAGGGTTGCGGTTTTAAGAAAAGATCGGCCGAAGTTACGGGGCCGACGGGCGCTCGGGTTTTGGCAGAGTACGCCGTCAAAAACTTCGCTGCGGCCATAGAAACGGCTGCGGCGTCGGGGCTTACTTTGATTCCGTACTCTGAACATAACGCTCTTATAACCACCACCTACGGAACGGGGGAACTCGTTATGCGCGCAATCAAAGAAGGCGCGCGCGAAATTTTGCTTTTTGCCGGCGGAAGCGCCACCAACGACGGCGGCGCGGGCGCGCTTTCGGCAATGGGGTTTCGGTTTTTGGACGGTAACGGAGCGGAATTTTTGCCGACGGGCGGAACCTTGCAAAATATTTCGTCGGTGAAGCTCCCGAGCGATAATTCTTTTTCGGAAGTAAATTTCAGGGTGCTTTCCGACGTAACGAATCCGCTTTTAGGGCGCTTCGGCGCAACCTACGTTTACGGCCCGCAAAAGGGCGCGACGAAAGAGGATTTGGAAATTATGGAACGCGGAATGGAAAACTTTTGCGCCGTAACGAAAAAAGCTACGGGCGTCTCGTTGGAAAATCTTTCAGGGGCAGGAGCCGCCGGAGGACTTTCGGGCGGAATGGCGGCGTATCTTGGGGCAACGATAGAGAGCGGAGCGGATTACGTTCTTAAGCTTACGGGTGTTTTGGACGAAATAAAAACGGCGGACGCTGTGATTACGGGAGAAGGCAAAATCGACAGTCAGACGCTTTCGGGGAAGATTGTTTCCAAAATCGCCGCGGCGGCAAAAGCTTTCGGCGTGCCGCTCTACGGCATAGCGGGAACTTCCGAGCTATCCGAAAAAGAGCTCGAAGATATGGGGTTTTCGGCCGTTGAAACGCTTGAAAAATACGCTTCTTCACGGGAAGATTCCATCGTAAACGCAAAAAAATATCTGGCTATGGCTGCCGAAAATTTGATTGACAGATTCGGAGAAACGAAAAGACGATAACCGTAAAAGAAGTCGGAAAAAGCAAAGTTACAGACATTTTGAAAGCAAGAGAACAGGAGGACGTATATAATATGTCAAAAATTTATAAATCGCAAACCGAACTTGTCGGCCAAACTCCGCTTATGGAAGCGGTGAATTTTGAAAAAAAGCTGGGGCTTAAGGCAAGGCTTCTGGTGAAAATAGAATTTTTCAATCCGGGCGGCTCGGTTAAGGACAGGATTGCCGCGGAAATGATTTCTGCGGCGGAAAAAGAGGGCAAACTTTCCGCAGGCGGCGTCATCGTCGAACCGACTTCCGGCAACACCGGCATCGGAATTGCGGCGGCAGGCGCGGCAAAAGGCTACAGAGTGATAATTGTTATGCCCGAAACCATGAGCGTGGAGAGAAGGCGACTTATCGCGGCCTACGGCGCGGAAATAGTGCTGACCGACGGCAAATTCGGCATGAAGGGTTCGATCGCAAAAGCAAACGAGCTTGCCGAGGAGCTTGGAGGCATAGTTTTGGGACAGTTCGACAATCCTGCAAACGCCGCCGCGCACTACAAAACCACAGGCCCCGAAATATACGCCGACACCGACGGACAAGTGGATTTTCTGGTTGCGGGCGTAGGCACCGGCGGCACAATAACCGGCACGGGCAAATTTCTGAAGGAAAAAATAAACGGCCTGAAAGTGGTCGCCGTGGAGCCTCAGAGCTCTCCGGTTTTGTCGGCAGGGAAATCCGGCGCACACAAAATTCAGGGAATAGGCGCGGGGTTCGTACCTTCCGTTTTGGACAGATCAATTTACGACAGCGTAACGCCGGTTTCCGACGACGACGCTTATCGCTATACAAAACTCTTTGCAACCACCGAAGGCTTACTGGTGGGCATAAGCTCGGGAGCTGCTCTTTGCGCCGCAACGGAAATTGCAAAGAAAGAGGAAAACGCAGGCAAAACCGTGGTTTGCATTCTGCCCGACAGCGGCGACAGATACCTTTCCACTTCGGTTTTCGATTGATATGTTGCGAAAATAATTGAAATAAATAATACACGGATTTGGAAACTTTAGTTTCCGTTTTAATATTAAAACCCGTCGGCCGTTATGTCAAACCATTTACGGTGCAAAGAGGCGGTTTTTCGAAAAGACCGTCAAAAAGCTTGCGAAAATCGACGAAAAGAACTATAATACGAAGCCTGTGAGGTTGTTATGTCAGAAGTAATTTTAGACGCCGTTTTAGATACGCTGAAGGTTTTGCCTTTTCTGTTTTTGACCTACGTCATCATCGAGGTGATCGAGGTGAAAGGACATATAGGTTTCAAACACAACAAACTTTTGGGCGGCAAATTCGGCCCGCTTATAGGGACGGGCGTTGGCGTGATTCCGCAATGCGGTTTCAGCGTCATGGCCACGGATTTGTTTGCCGAACGCCACATTTCGGTGGGGACTTTGCTTGCGGTTTACGTTGCCACCAGCGACGAGGCCGTGCCGATTCTTCTCGGAAACGTCACCAACCTGAATAAACTTTGGCCGCTTATTTTGTGCAAGATAGTTCTTGCCCTCATCGCAGGTTACGGCGCGGATCTTATTTTCCGAAGCAGAAAAACCGAGCTTATCACCGTGGAGCAGTGCGAGGCGCACAAACATGAAGAGGGCGATCACGACGACGATGGTCGCGAAAAGCACAAGCACGAAGAAGGCGTCGTCGAGCAAGGTTGCTGTCATCACGACCTCAATGCAAAAAACGGTGTTAAGGCCTATGTTTTGCACCCGTTAAAACATAGTTTGAAAATTTGCTTGTATATTTTGATCGTAAATGTTCTGATCGGGACGCTGGTGCATTTTGTGGGAGAAGAGAAAATCGCGTCGTTCCTGTCGGCCACCACTTGGGCGCAACCCGTGCTGTCGGCGATTGTCGGGCTTATCCCGAATTGCGCGTCGAGCGTGGTGATAACCCAGCTTTACGTTATGGACGCTCTGACCTTGGGGGCCACCGTAGCAGGCCTTTCGGTGAATGCAGGCATTGCCGTAGCCGTGCTTTTCAAGCAGAACAAAAATCAAAAGCAAAACCTTTTTATCGTAGGTTCGCTTTTTTTGATAAGCGTCATCGCAGGTTATGTAATAAACGTTATAACGCTATAAAAAAACCGCTTCGTGCGGATGTTGTTCGGGTTTAATAGAAAAAAGGCAAGCCGTTTCGGCTTGCCTTTTTGATGGCACCCCCTAGGGGGTTCGAACCCCTGATACCGGCGTGAGAGGCCAGCGTCCTAGACCACTAGACTAAGAGGGCATATTCATTGCGCTTATTAATATACCAAATTTAATGCGGTTTAGCAAGCGTTTTCGACATGTTTTTCAGGCGTTATTCGTTTGTTTTTTTGAAAATCCCCGAAGTTATCGCGCGAGAAAGCGAAAGGAGGTCCGAAATTTCCTCGTCGGAAGGGGCGTCGGCGATAAGAATACTTATCCAGCTGCCTTTCGCCATGTGGTAAGCGGGGAAGACGTACGGTTTTCTGACCAGCCCCGCCGCAAGCACGGGACCGCACTTGACGTTCAGTACGTCCGCCATGGTTTTGTCGTCGCCGAAAAATTTGCTTTTCGGAACGGACATAACTATCCCGAACCATTTGTTGTTTTCGGGATTTCTGAAAATTGCGCTTTCGGGATCTTTTTTCCACAAAAATTCGGGGCGGACGCCGAAAAGCTCTTTTACGGATAAAAACAGTTGTTCTCTCGTCATATTTTCTCCGAAGCCGTTTTCTATATGATAGCACGGCGGCGAAGCTTTTGCAAGCGCAAAAATCTGCACCGATTAGGCTTTTCGACAAAAATCGTCGGTTATCGGAAAAATTTTTTCAATTTGTGTTGACATATTCGCCTCGCAATGATAAAATGCCCATAGAAACCGACGAGGTGAACTATGAAGCAAGTTAAACGAGCAATCTCCATGATGATGCCGATGTGCATGCCGGGCATGCACCAGTTTAATATTGCTTAAAATCGGCTTTCGCGGCAAAATATAGTAAAGGTAAATGGGAAGCTGAAAAGCTTCCTTTTTTTATGTCAATTTTGAAAATAACCAAGGAGAATATCAAAATGAAAAAAATTCTTACCGCAATCATCGCGGTGGTTTTCACCGTAGCGCTCGCCGTAGGTTTTACGGCCTGCACGAAGGCAAACGGCGTAGTCATAGCCGTGCCTAACGACACAACCAACGAAGCAAGAGCGTTGATGCTTTTGGAGCAGCAGGGCTTCATCAAACTCAAAGAGGGCGCAGGCATCACGGCCACGGTCCGCGATATCGTGGAAAATCCGTACAACATCAAATTTAAAGAGGTCGAAGCCGCGCAGCTTCCGAACTTTTTGCAGGACGTCGATTTCGCCGTCATAAATTCCAACTTCGCGCTTGCGGCAAAACTCAATCCTGCCTCCGACGCGCTGGCCGTTGAAGGCGCCTATTCCGCCTACGGCAACGTGGTGGCAGTCAAAAAGGGCAGCGAAGAAACCGCCAAAACCAAAGCTCTGATGGCGGCGTTGAAGTCCGAAAGAGTGAAAAATTATATATCCGCAACTTACGGCGGAGCCGTAATATCGGTTGTGGAAAACGCGGGCGACGGCTTTGACGCTTCCGTGGACTACGCCGCGCTTTTCGGCCAAACCATAAAAGTGGGCGCGTCGCCGGCGCCGCACGCCGAAATCCTTTCGGTTGCAAAAGAGATACTTGCCGAGAAGAACGTTACGCTTGAAGTCGTGGAATACTCCGACTACGTTCAGCCTAATCTTTCGCTCGAGGACGGAAGCCTGGACGCAAACTACTTCCAACATTCGCCGTATCTTGACGATTTCAACCTGAAAAACGGAACGCATCTTGTTTCCGTGGGCGCGGTTCACGTCGAACCGATGGGCATTTACAGCAAAAAACATACGTCCCTAGGCGCCATAAAAACCGCGTCCGGATCGGTGGAGAGATAAAATGATAGAGCTTAAGAATCTGTCAAAAACTTTCGTATCCGACAGCGGAAAGGTGGAAGCTTTGAAGTCGGTGAACGTCAAGGTCGAAGACGGCGAAATATTCGGAATAATAGGAATGAGCGGCGCAGGCAAAAGCACACTCGTCAGGTGTATAAATCTTTTGGAAAAACCGAGCGAAGGGCAAATCTTTTTCGACGGAGCGGACATCACCGGGCAAAAAGGCCGCGAGCTTCGCGAAACCCGCCGAAAAATAGCAATGATTTTCCAAAGCTTCAACCTCTTGATGCAGCGGAACTGCCTGAAAAACGTTGCTTTTCCGCTCAGGCTTTCGGGCGTGAAAAAATCGGAGGCCGAAGCGGAGGCTCGCCGTCTTTTGGCGCTCGTCGGCCTCGAAGGGAAAGAAAAGGCCTATCCGGCGGAGCTGTCGGGAGGGCAGAAACAGAGGGTAGCGATAGCAAGGGCTTTGGCAACCAAGCCTAAAGTTCTGCTTTGCGACGAGGCCACCAGCGCGCTCGATCCGAAAACCACGGGGCAAATTTTGTCGCTCGTGAAAAACATAAACGAAGAGCTGGGCATAACCGTCATCGTGATAACTCACCAGATGAGCGTAGTCGAGGATATTTGCAAAAAGGTCGCGATTCTGGACGGCGGAGAAGTCGTCGAAACGGGCGAAGTTTCGGAAGTGTTCAGAAATCCGCAATCCGCCGCGGCCAAAAAGCTGGTGTTTCCCGCTTCGGAAGCTGCGGACGCGCTTCCCGACATCGGCGGAGCGTTCGTCAGAGTGGTGTTCAACGGCGCTTCGGCGACAGGCACTCCGCTCATTGCTAAACTTGCCATGGAAAAGGGCATAGCGGCGTCCATCGTTTCCGCTTCCACCAGAAACATAGGCGACAAAATTTTCGGCAATATGCTTTTGGGGCTTAAGGATCAGACGGAGGCAAAAGCGGCCGTCGGTTACTTTGAAAGCACTCCCGACATCGTGGCAACGGAGGTGACTGCAGATGTTTGATAACGTTTTCTCCGGGGAAGCTTGGAAAACCGCATGGGAAATCGTTCGTTCCGACTTTCTTTTTGCAACCTGGGAAACGCTGTACGTTACGCTTGCGGCAACGTTTTTTGCCGTTGTTTTGGGTTTGCCGTTCGGCATAATTCTCGCCACAGGTGACGAAAAAGGCGTTTTACCTATTCCGAAATGGCTCTTAAAAGTCACTTCCGCAGTGATAAACGTTTTGCGCTCTGTTCCGTTTCTGATACTTATGATGCTCGCCATTCCGCTTACGAGGGTGATCGTCGGAACGTCGGTTGGCACCGCGGCAAGCATAGTTCCGCTGGTGGTGGCGTCGTTCCCGTTTGTGGCAAGACTGGTCGAAACAAGCCTCAGAGAGGTCGATAAAAACGTCATCGAAGCCGCGGAATCTATGGGGGCAACCCCGCTTCAGATCATTTTCAGGGTGATGATTCCCGAAAGCGTTCCGTCGCTTATCCAAAACCTCACCGTCGCGGCAACCACCGTTCTCAGCTATTCGGCGATGGGCGGAGCAATGGGCGGCGGAGGCCTCGGCAACGTCGCCATCATGCAGGGCTATTATCGCTATCAATATCCCGTCATGCTTCTTGCCGTCGTGGTGTTGGTTGCAATCGTCGGCGTCATTCAGGCCGTCGGCACACACCTCGCCACCCGCCTCGACAAACGCCTCAAAAAATAATCCGAGCCGTCCGCACTCCGGACGGCTTTTTATATTATATCGTCAGCAAATTATTAAATTATTTTATCATGTAATTCAGCAATTTTTACGATAAATATCTTCCATTTGAATCAGATAATACTCTGAAAATATTGACTTTTTCCAGGTTGGCAGTATACAATCTACTTAGCGTAGAGTTTTTTTGAGCTTGTCTTGAGCATTTTATATTTTGTGTAGAAAAAAAGTAGGTTTACTTTTTGTGGCAATTTTGCTAAAATGGAATCAAAAGAACAAAGGAGTTAAAAATATGACCACACACAGTATTGGTAAAACGATTGCGTCTTTACGTAAATCAAAAGGCTGGACACAAGTTGAACTTGCCGAAAAGTTGAGTATTAGCGACAAAGCTGTGAGTAAATGGGAAAGCGAGGCAGGCTTTCCTGAAATATCTCAATTACCGGTGATGGCAACATTGTTTGGTGTAACTATTGATTACCTAATGACCGGTAAAACGCAGGAAAAAGAAATTGTTACTATTTCTAAAGCGGAATTGTGCGCCCAAAAGGATGATGTTACCTTAGCCGAAAAAGTTAAAGATTTGCCGAACGATGAGAACAATAAAAATATAGTAGATTATATTTTGCAATATCAAAGTCTCAATGTGTTTAAAAAGCTATGCGAAAGTGATTCGCAATTTATAAAAAGATTCAAATTGCTCGATGCAATCACTTTTGCAGTTATATCAAATTCTCTATCCATATTAGTAGGAAAAGAGTTTTTAATTGATGTAAATTACAGATTTACGTTTGAAAATGAGGATGAAATCAAATCATTACTTCCTGCCGAAGATAAAACGTATTTTAGAAATTATCAGGATCAATGTATTTGTATTATTCCGCGAGAATTTTTCACTCTGCTGGTTACGGATAAAAGAATCGGTGAGGATACTCTTAATAAGTTGTTATCAAATCAAAAAGGAAGAGAATGCGTTTGGTATCATGCGTTTCCGTATATGATTGACGAGGCATATAAAAACGACAATAAAGAACTACTTTGCCGATTGCTGGATATCTCTCGCCAAAACAATGCTATTGCTTATGAAAAAATAGAACCGATATATGATAGTTACGATAACTCATATGACTATATCTTGAATTACTTTTTTATTGCTCCAAAATATGGTAAAAATGGGCATGGTCTTGTTAGAGTTCTTGAAAGCACTATTAAGTCAGCACTTGAAAAAGGTGATTTCGATATGGTTGACGAATTTAACGATATCAACATGGGGGTCGAAAGTTTTGTAAAAACAAAATTCAGAAACACATACAATGATTCAACAAAATGTTATATGGCTAACGCAGATGAAATACGAATAGCAAAGTTAAAACTCGGCAAATCTGTTTCAAAACTGGATTTAGAGGTGCAGTCGTCCATACATAACGGAATTATAAGCATTAAGGAATTAAAAGCGGCTGCGAACTTTGCAATAATTAAAAAAGCATTATATGCATACCCGATTCATCCTTTTGAGTTGCTATATCAAATGTATCAACAGCAAAAGTGGCGAGAATTGTTTGAATTTTCGGTTGATTTAGACATCAACGAGTTATCGGATTCCATTATACGGCAAAATAAAGAAAGCATTGAGAACGCAATTCTTAAAACTTGGACCAAAGACAATCAACCATATAGTAATATTAAAAAACTTTGCATAAATAATGACGAACTCTATGTTTTGAAAAGCGATATTTTATATGGTAGACGAGACAATCACAATCAAAAAAACATTCAAGAAGTTGTTGACTATCTTAACGCAGTAAGACAACGCATAATAGATGAATTAGCGAATAAATTCGATAAAGATAGAATAACCGGAGAATTAACAAAAGATTATTTCTATACCGAATTGAACAAAAGAAATAAAGACCTCGTTATTATCAAATTGTGCGTTCGTTTAGAAGCAATACTAAAATGCGATTTCGGATACACAGGTAACTTTGCTGAAATGATTGATAAATATTGCGAAGAGAAGTTGACTTGGTCGGAGGATGACGGATGGGGCTATTTGGTCAAAACCTCGGACATAGATACAATTAAACTATTGCATAAATTAAGAAAAATAAGAAATTCATTGGTACATTCCGAAAAAACGAGTGATCCGATGTCCGATGATGAAATTAAACAATGCATTGATTACGTTTGCTCTTTATGATGGAGGAAATTATGGACAAATATCAAAAATATATTTTGAATACTATTGCTAATGGCAGTAACTTTGTTTTTTCTTGTTGCTGTCCGATTGACTTAGAGAAAGCAGGGGATTCGACAAATTGTGGCGCATTTGATAAAAAGACAGATTCTTTTAATATAACGCAAGTAGACGATATAACAAAAAAGCAATACGCTTTAATAATCGATATAAATCATACGCCAGTTAATCCGTTCGAGGTTATTTTCGCTCACAAAAACAATCAATGGATGGAAGTTCCTTTTATAAACAAGCAATATAGAATTATTGCCGATTTTGACGACAGGATAGACGCTATAAAATTTTCTTTTTGCAATAAAATCGCAGATGACTATATTCTTAAAATTGCTTATATCGAAGCTGACAAAGAACAATACTACGCAAAGTTAGAACAGGAAAGAAAAGACAATTTGTTGACGACTGCCTCAATAAGGGTAGCCACCGGAGCCGATTTGGTTAATATTTATTTTCAACCTTGTTGCGATGAATATGATCACACCGAAATCAAGCTATTTGTACCAAATGGTCGAGAGCAAAAGCCGTTGAGCTGGTCTGTTATAAAAAAATGCGACGTTAAAACCGAAGATTTTTACAAATCTATAAATGGTCTTGCGTATGGTAAATATGCCTTTGTTCTCAAACAATTTGATAAAAACAATCGACTATTATTAGAAACTGACTATATAATGTTTTCAATAGAACCTATTGAGCCGGAATTTGGACAATTAAATGTTATATAGTTTGATATGACTAAGAAGAATAATAGTATTAGGAAAATTTTTAATTCAGCTTGATTTTAAGCTCGAAACAATCTTTTGCACAAAATAAAACAAACCGAGGTTTCTCGGTTTGTTTTATCTTTGTATGGAGCTGGTAGGCGGACTTGAACCGCCGACCTGCTGATTACGAATCAGCTGCTCTACCGACTGAGCCATACCAGCATCGTTTGAAACAGATGTATTATAACACAAAAATTTCCAGAGATAAAGCGCTTTGACGGTCTTTTTGGTTTATTTTTAACTTTTTTTACCAAAAATATAAAAAATAGCTCCGCCTGTTGCATTCGGCGGGGAAGTATGATAAAATATATTTAGTCCTGCGATGTTCGATAACTGCGATAACGTTTTGGGCCACACTTATAAAAAGGGATTGCGCGTTCGACGACGGGTGTTATGCCTTGCCTGACGGCACAGAGGAAAACCGAAACTCGTCGGTAGCAAGTACCCACCCTGCTTTATCGCAGGTTCAAAAACCTATCGCAAACGGCATAGGCGGGACGAATTTGAAATCAAAAACCGGGCAAAACACGCTCGGTTTTCTTTTGCTGTATCGCAATGCAATACATAAACAAAAAAGGAAACTTATAAGTTCTCTATACCTTATTTAATGTGTATAGCAATTTTTTAACTTTTAATAAGATAAGAAAAAAATCGCCCACTCGGTTATATATTTCGCTATGCAACGCGCAAAGTTTAGTTTGCGCCACAAAATAAAGGCACCCTGTTCAAGGTGCCTTTGCTTTTGTTGGCGGAGAAGGAGGGATTCGAACCCTCGAGACGCTTTTGACGCCTACACGATTTCCAGTCGTGCGCCCTCGACCAAGCTAGGCGACTTCTCCAAACGGGTTATTCAATTACCAAACTATTATATAAACAATCGAAATAAATGTCAAGCGGACGGAGCGAAAAAGCGAAATTTGTTTTTGAAAAATGTAAACCGATATACGGCGGCGGAGAAGGCGTAAAGACAAAAAGCGTTCGGTCGGTCGAAAAGCGGGGAAATCGGCTGCAAAACGCAAATATCGGCCTTAAATCGGCAAATATTGAATAAACGAGCAAAAGAAAACGCATCTCAGACGAGATGCGTTTTGTCGTTTAAGTGATTGATTTAGGCGTTTTCGCTTGATTTCATATCTCTTTCCTTGATGCGGATAAGGCCGATGATGAAGTTGAGGAACACGACTACGCCGCCCATCAGGAACAGGTAGTTGCTGACGGAGTACAGGCTGATGATGGCGAACAGCAGGTTGTTGCTGTCGAGCCAAGCCATGTATTGATAGCCGAGCACGCCGCGTTTAGCGTTGGTCGGGCGGATGGCCAGCATGATGCTGCCGTCGTCTTCGACTACGATTGCGACGTTAAGAGGAGAACCTGCGACGTTTTCGTTGGCGACGAGGGTGTTGGAAGCGTTCCAAAGGAGCGGTTGCAGCACGTTTTTGTTGAAAGCTTCGTCGGTGAAGAGTTCGTCAACCTTGATGTTGGAGAGGCCGTAGTATTCGTCGCTGGTGAGCCAGGTGTGAAGTTTTGCTTTTACGCCGTTCAAGAACGAGATGTCCACTGCGTCGAGAAGGTGATGCAGGTTTTCGATGTTGAGGTAGGTCACGTCGTTATAGGTGAAAACGATTGCGTAAGAAGTGACGGTGGAGTCGGTGATTGCCGCGCCGTCCTTCGGGCAGTAGGTTTCGCCTTCGGTGTATTCGGTTTTGCAGGTAGGGCAAGTGTGTTTCACGGAGGTGTAAGTGCCTTGCGGATTGTCCACCACGACTGCCGCGCCCTTAAGAAGGCCGACGACGGAGGTGAGATCCACGGTCATGCCGTTGCCGTCCATATCGAGAATGGTCCAGCGATAAACGCTTTCGTCGTTTTCGCCGAGTTCAGGATCGTATTGCTTATAGTCGTAAGAAACGTCGCCGCCGGAGCCGATGTCGCGTTGACCGAGAATGAGGTTGACGAGCACAGGAATGGTCTGGCGGCTGGAGTTTGCGAACTCGAGCAGGCAGTCGTCGAAAGTAACGTAACCGTCGCGATCGATGGACGTGAAGTTCTGCTTCATGAGGTCGTAAGCTTCTTTGTTGTTGAAACCTTCGGCAACCAGTTTGTGGTTGGTTTCTTTAAGGTTTTCATAGATGCCTTTTGCGACTGCGTGTCTGATTTCAGGAGCTTTGTAGCAATAGTGATAATCGTACAGAACGTAGTTGTTGTAAAGAACGCTGTAGAGGAAGGTGTCCGGATTTGCGGCAATCTGATCTTCGGTCAAAGCCAGCGGATCTACGCCCTTGCCGAATTCTTCTTCGAACCAAGCGGTCACGTCGTCCATGGTGAGTTCGGTTGCCGTCGGGTTGAAGTAGGTTACGCCCTGGAAGTCCACGGCCGTTACGCCGGTGGTGTAGGTGCCGACCACTTCTTCGTCTTCGGTTGCGGTGTAGTAGTTGACGTCGTTAGAAAGAGTGCCGTTGACAACGTTCAGAGTTACGAATTTTTTGACCATGTTGCCGTTGAATTTGGCTTGATCTTCCCAGCCTTCTTTGAGGTCTTCCGCAAAGAGGGTGCTGGAGGTTGCGCCGCCGATAAGATCAGGAAGCGCGAGGTTCAAAAGCGCGCCGAAGCCTACGGTGAGAATCAAAGCCCACACGGTTACGGAAACCATCTGGCGTTCGATGCTGCGTTTCGCTTTCTTTCTGGTGATGACGAGAGTGGCAATGAGCCAGACTACCGCCAGCACGATAACGATGATTGCGCCGAGCCATGCCGCGAGAGCGTAAGGGAAAGGAATGCCCATGCCCATAAGGTCGCCGGCGTTGTACGGTGCCTGTTGATAAATTTTGTAGTTGGCGAGAACCACCAACGCGATGAGAAGAGGGAAGCCCGCAACGTAGCAGACGGCTTTCAAAACTTTAAGCAATGCTTTCATTTATCTGTCCTCCTCTTCGAGTTTTTGGATTTTGACGTTCAGGTAGAAGCAGGTGGCGAGGCTGAAGATAACCAAGCCGCAGAACGCGAACATATAGCGGAACAAGCTGATCATCGGGTAGAGAGTCGGTTTGTAGGAAAGGTCGGTTTTGAGTTGTTCGACCTTGGCTTTGTCGAGGCCCTGGCTTACGAAGTAAGCGCCGTTTCCGATGGTGCCGCCTTCGTTAGGGTTAACGATGACGCTGCCGCAGAAAGTGCCGTGGTTGTAGCCCGCAAAGAGAGCGAAGCCGTATTTTTTCATCATGGCGTCGGTTTCTTCGTCGCCGGTGTCGATGTAGTCGATTGCGGATTTGTTGACGGTGGATTGATAGCCGAGCATATAGTCGAAGCCGCCGAGAATGCATTCCAAAGCTTCTTTGATGGAGGAGCCTGCCGGAATATCTACGTCGAGGCCGAGACCGCCGATGAGGCCAGCGAGGGCGTCGCCGGTAAGGCCGAAGCTGCCGAGAAGAGTAACGATGCCGTCAAGGTCCAAAGTGCCGCCGGCCATGCTTTTTACGAGGCCGAGCAAAGTGGAAACTTCCTGAATTTTGCCGAGTTTGGTGTTTTCTTCGATCATTTGGAAGAGAACTCTGAGGATGACGTTGACTCTGTTGTAGGTAACGCCCCATTTTTCGGCGGATGCGACGTTTGCGAGATATTTATCGTTCGCGGTGAAGTATTCGTCGTCTTTCATGCCGCCGTTGTCGGCTGCCTGAGCGGCCTTGGCGTTTTGAAGAGCGGCTTTATAAGCAGTGATGAAAGCTTCTTTGCTGCCGTAGGCTTTTTGACCGAATTCCAAAGCGGTGTAGTAGTCGTCCAGAATGTCCAGAGCGTTTTCGAGGCTGAAGATCCAACCGTCGGCAACGGTGCCGTTAGGGTTGTAGGTGCCTTCGCCGTACCAGACGCCGCCGTAGCAATATGCGTTGAATTCTTCTTCGGTTTTCAGCATACGGGATTGATAGCTGTATTGATACCAGAAACCGAGTTTTCCTTCAGGGTAAGCGTCGTAGACGTAGCCGTCGTTTATATCGAGGTAGTAGTGCGTGTAGGTGGTTCCGAAGAAGACCTCGTCTTTGGTGGTGTAGGTGCCGATTTCGGTTTTGCCGTCCAAAGCTATGAGTTTTCCGTTCGAAGCGGTGGCCTGAATGAGGGTGTCGTCCGCGGCGGAATGAATAGGGGTGTCTTCTGCGTTGCGTTTTTTGAATTCGCCCGAATAACCGATATTATAAAGGCCGGTGGCGTGATTTACGTCGGAAGAAAGCTCCTTTGCCATGGAGCTGCGGGAAGCCGTTACGTTGTTGTAGTAGCCGACCTGATCGCCCCAGCTTGCAACTGCGGAGTCGCCGAGTTTGGCTTCCGCCGCTTTGTCGTAAGTCTTTTTGGCAATGGTTTTCACGCCGAACGCGCCGCCGAGCATGACTACGAAAGTCAGAACGGCCGCAACGGTCGTGGCCAGTTTGCGTTTGCCGGAGAGAACCACAATGCCTGCCTTGACAAGGGATACCAAAGCCCAGATGCTTATGGCAACCTTGACAGGAATCGCCGCCGTTTCAGCGTAAGCCTCGCTGCTACGGAAGGCGTTGGAATCCTTCAGAACGAAAAATACGAAGAGAGGGAATCCCAGCAGGTAGAAAATGGTTTTCAGCACACGCATTACTAAAATCTTAGTTTTGTTGTCCATAAAAATCAATCTCCTTAACCATATAGTTTTTGATTCAACAGCATAAAAAATGCTATATACGTCCATTATAGATTAAAATAACCTTAAAAGTCAATAACAATTTCCCGCCAAAAACAAGTTTGGAGCAAAATATTTTTCTTTTACGGTCAAAAACGACGTTTACGATTTAATGTCGCCATTATCGCTTCAAAATATACCGAAAGTCCCGTTTGCGGGCTTTGCACGAAACGGCGGTTTCGACAAAAATCGGAAAAAAGTTGGCCGACCTGCGCGCTTTTGGTTGTGTTTTTCGTAATTTGTGTTATACTCTAAATAGACTAAGTCGGAGGGCATATATGACGCCGTTTTCAGAGGATATTTACGAAGAAGAACAGTACACCGCGCCTTTGGGCATAATCGCATTGGCCGGAGCTCAGGAACTTGCAAAAGGTATCGACCGCTATCTTGTGGACTGGTACAACAAAAAAGTCAAAGACGACGCCCAGAAACGCACCACGTTTATCGTCGGAAGCAAATATCCGCGCTTCACGTCGGGCGACGGCAAAGCCGTCGTGTCCGAATCGGTCAGAGGCAGGGATTTGTTTATCATTTGCGACGTGGGCAACCACGGCATAACTTACAATCTTTACGGTCAAGAGCACCCTATGACGCCGGACGAGCACTACGCAGACCTCAAAAGGGTTATTTGCGCATGCAACGGCAAGCCTGCTTCCATAACCGTTCTGATGCCTATGCTTTACGGCGGACGTCAGCATAAGAGAAACGGAAGGGAAAGTCTGGACTGCGCCATGATGCTTCAGGAACTGGAAAGCATGGGAGTAAGGGACATCATCACCTTTGACGCCCACGATCCGAGGGTACAGAACTCCGTTCCGCTTATGGGGTTTGACAACTTTTTCCCGACCTATCAGATTCTGAAAGCGTTGCATCGCAGATTTCCGGCGATGAAAATCGACAAAGAAAACCTTATGATAGTGTCTCCCGACGAAGGCGCAATGGGCAGAAACATCTATTACGCGTCCGTCTTGGGGCTGGACCTCGGTATGTTCTTCAAAAGAAGGGACTATTCGCAGGTCGTGAACGGCCGCAATCCTATCGTCGCGCACGAATATATCGGCGCAGACGTCGCGGGCAAAAACGTTTTCGTGGCGGACGACATCATTGCCACCGGCGATTCCGTTCTGAAGCTCTGCAAGGATCTTAAGGAAAAAGGCGCGAAGGACATTTTCCTCACGGCAACCTTCTCGCTGTTCACCGAAGGCGTCGAAAAATTCAACGTCGCCTACGAAGAAGGCCTTTTCACCGCGGTTTTGTCCACAAACCTCACTTACCGCATACCGGAACTTAAAAATTGCAAGTGGTTCGTGGAGGCCGACATGAGCAAATATATGGCCTACATCATCAACAACGTGCACGGCAATCAGTCCGTCAGCGGACTGCTGGAACCGCACAGCAAAATCAAGGAACTTCTCGATCGCATCGAACAAGGAAAATAATTTATGCTCGTAAAATGGTTGGGACATTCGTCCTTCGTGCTGAAATTTGACAATCTGACTGTCGTAACCGATCCGTATGACAGTTACGTCGGTTACGATATGCCCGAAGTTTCGGCAGACGTCGTGACGGTCAGCCATCATCATGCCGATCACGACAACGTGAAAGCGGTTTCCGGTTCGCCGATAGTTTTGGACAAAGCCGATTCGTTTGAAAGTGCGGGCGTGAAAATCTCGGCAATCGAAACCTATCACGACAAGGAATCGGGCAGGCTCCGCGGAAAAACCGCGGTTTTCAAATTTCAGGGCGACAGGGTTACCGTTTGCCACATGGGCGACGTGGGCGGCGTTTTTCCGGACGTGGCCGATTTTATAAGGGGAGCGGACGTTTTGCTTATCCCCGTCGGCGGAAACTACACCGTGGACGCTTTCGACGCGCTTTCTTACGTTCTTGCCGCTAGGCCGGCCATAGTTGTGCCGATGCACTACAAAACCGAGGATTGTCTTTTCGATATCGACAAAATTGACAGCTTCATCGAACTTTTTGACACAGACCACGTTCGTTTCCTCGGCGAAAACAATTTTGAAGCCGACAAAAATCTTTTGACGGCTTATCCCGACACTCAAATTATCGTTTTGAAAAAATAGGTTATATTCCGAAAGGGACAGGCCTATAATATATTGTTTTACGTTTCGTTTTTTTCAACAAATTCAACTGAATACAGGAGTTTTTTATGTACAGCAAAGACACACTTTTAAGTATGAATCAGCTGCAAGTGAGAAAAATTGCCTCCGACCTGAAAATCGACAAGGTAACTTCTATGCCTAAATCTCAACTCGTCGAGGCCATTCTGGCAAAAGCAGGCGAAGAAAAATCCGAGCAGGACGTTTCGATTTCCGAAAAAAGAGGCCGCGGCAGACCTAAAAAAATTATGCCTGCCGAAATCAGACTTGCCGAGCCGCAACAGGAATTCGACGCTTCTTGCGACGTGAAGGAAGGCGTTCTGGATCTTCTTCCGGACGGCTACGCTTTTTTGCGCCTTAAAAACTACGAGAACAACGACGGCGACATTTACGTCAGCACCAAAACCATCAGAACCTTCGGCCTAAGGCGCGGAGATATGGTGAAGGGCATCGTCAAAGTCAACTACGACAACAAGCCTGCCGCTCTCGTGGACATTCTGGCCGTCAACGGCAAAAGCAAGGATACGCTTGCCACAAGGCCGAATTTCGACGACCTGACGCCTATCTATCCGGACGAGTGCATCAAGCTGGAGCTTAAAAAAGGCAAAACCGACTACGCGATACGCGCGCTGGACCTGATTGCGCCTATCGGCCGCGGGCAGAGGGCCATGATCGTTTCGCCGCCTAAAGCGGGCAAAACCACGCTTCTGAAGAAGATTGCGGCGTCGATTTCGGCAAACTATCCCGACATCAAGTTAATGGTCCTTCTTATCGACGAAAGGCCGGAAGAAGTCACGGATATGCAACGCAGCATAAACGGCGAAGTCGTTTACAGCACTTTCGACGAACAGCCCGAACATCACACCAAGGCCGCAGAGCTTGTCATAGAACGCGCAAAAAGGCTGGTGGAAAACGGCGAGAACGTCGTGATTCTGATGGACAGCTTAACCCGCCTTGCAAGGGCGTACAACCTCACCATCGCGCCGACGGGCAGAACGCTTTCGGGCGGCATAGATCCCGGCGCGCTTTACAGCCCTAAACGCTTTTTCGGCAGCGCGCGCAACATCGAGCGCGGCGGCAGCCTGACCATCATCGCCACCGCGCTTATCGACACCGGCAGCCGTATGGACGACGTCATTTACGAGGAATTCAAGGGCACCGGCAACATGGAAATTCACCTTGACAGAAAGCTCAGCGAAAAACGTATTTTCCCGGCCATCGATCTTTCCAGAAGCGGCACGAGAAGAGAAGATCTGCTGCTTACTCAAAAGGAACTGGAAGCCGTTTGGGGTATGCGCCGTCTGCTGTCCTCCGGCGACACGCAGGACGCAACCGAGAATTTGTACAACATGATCGTGAAGAGCACCGACAACGAGGACTTCATCGAACAGCTCAGGCTTCAGATTCTGACTTTCGAAAAAAACGGTTTCAAATTAAGATAACCGAATATCGACTTTACGCAGTATTTTCGGACAATAAAATCGTTTATTCGTCAAAATAAAAAATTTCGATTTCTTTCGGACAAATCGTGCCGAAAAAGACTAAACTAGGTAGAACAAAGGATAAATGTCAAAGGATATCAAAAAAGTCAACGCACTTATCGCGCGCATTCAGGCAGGAGACAAAAAAGCTCCGGATCTGCTGTTTGCCGAAATCGGCGGACTGCTGCTGAACGTGGCAAAAAAATATCTTTATGACAAAAGTCTGGCGGAAGATTTGCTTTCCGACGTGTTTCTGGAGCTGTATAGCTCGGGCGCAAAGACCTTCGATTCTTCCTTCAACGGGCTCAACTGGCTGTTTACAATCGTAAAAAACAAGGCCTATCACTACAATCTCAAAGAAGGCAAAACGGTGAATATCGACGAGTCGGAAGGCTTTCTTCAGAACTTCTTAAAAACCGACGAAAACGGCGATTCGGCCGTTGAAAACGTCGATTTGAGGGCGGCGCTGGACACGCTTTCGACGGAAGAAAACAGAATGCTCTATCTCAAATTCTGGGAAGGCCTTACGGTCAGAGAGATAGCAAAAGCCGTTGGGCTTCCGAAGTCCACGGTGCACGGCCTGATAAAGGGCGCATTGAAAAAAGTCGGAAAATTTTTGGACGAATAGGATTATGAAAACAAAAGAAGTCGAAAAAAGAATAAAAGCCGCGCTGTCGGAGAAAACTTCCGACAAAAGCCGTTTGGTCACCGAAAGGGTGAAAGAAGAAATGGCGGAGCGCGTGCGCGTCAGAAAACCCGCTTTCAGGTACGCCACTAGCCTTCTGGCCGTTCTGATAGTGGTGACTGCAATCGCGGTTCCCGTCATGGTAAGAGGAAGAGGCGGCGACATGTACAGCAAAGTGGAAGTTTCGTCCGTTGACGAATACCTGAAAAAGAACACAGCTACGGAGCCAAACGCTCCGGATATGTCCGCCGGTGAAGGAACGCAGGGCTCGGAGGAAGAAAAAGCCGAAAGCGTCGTTAGCTACGTGGTGAAAAACAAGAAGGGCGACGTGGTTTGTATCGAGGAACTGTACACTTATCCGAGCGGCGTCAAAATTTCGATGTCGGTGCTTCTGACCGACGACGAAAAGGTGGCAATCGCCATTTTCCCGTGGCTTGAAAATCTTTCCGAATTCGAAAAGACGGGGGACGTCGGCTACAAGTTTTACGCCGACAAAAACGTGGGCGTGGCAACCTTTTTTGAGGGCGAAAACAGAGTTGTGCTGACGGTTTACACGGACGACGAAAAAGTTTTTGAAAAAATCGTGTCAAAAGCAAAATAATTCCGGACAAACAGGCAAGTTTCGGACTATATATTATGTTAACAAATCAAAGAGGTAACCGAAAATGAAAAAACTTACGAAAATTCTGACTGCCGCTTTGTGTTTGGCGGCAATGCTGACGTTTGCCGCATGCGGCGGAAACAAAACCGAAGAAGAAAAAGGCGAAGACGTAAACTACAATCTTGCGCTTTTCTGCAAAGGTAACGGCGCGCTGGCCCCGATTCAGACAATAACCGACAAAACCGAAGCGGCAACTTTTGCCGATTTTGCGGGCAGCGAAATGAAGTTTCAGGCGCTGAAATCGAAAATCGAAGCGTACGACGAAAGTTTCTTTGAAACGAAGAGTATCGTTCTCGTTTCCGTCGTGTACGAAAAATATTGGACTCCTGCAAAAATTTCGTCCGTGAAGCTTGACGGAAGCGTGCTGACGGTAACCGTTTCGTCCCCTGACGAAAAACATTCGAACACCGACAAAACCGAGCACTTGTTCGTTCTCGAAATGAACAAAGCCGATCTCGAAAAAGCGACCGTTCTCAAAATGAAAACCGTCAAAAGAGGCGAGAGAAAAGATTACGACACAAACATCCACAACTGGATGAACCCTTAAAACCCCCATTAAAAAAGCCTACCGAATGCGGTAGGCTTTTTAAGTTTTAGTTGAAATTAGTTTAGCGTTTGACCAAAAGTCGCTTTCTGCCGCGAAGCTCGCGCACCAAAACGCTAACGCCCCACGTCGCAAAAACAGCCGCAACCATAATCGCGAAGAACACCACCAGCTTCCAGCTGAAAATGCCGTGCGCCTTGACGCGTTCCCACATGGAAATCATGGCGTCGTTGTCTTTGAAGGTCTGCATGACGCCGAGGTTAGGATCGGTGGCGTCAGGGTAGCGGGTTTCGTCGGAGAAGTATTCCTCGATATAGGCTTCGACGCCGCCGTAGTATGCCTTGTCCTCGTCGGAGAACTCGTTGTAGCACTCGGCCATAAAGGCCATGGCTTCTTCGTCGGCGAGGATTTTGTCAACCTCAACGGCCGAAGTGTAGCCGATTTCGTACATATTTCTGACTGCGCTTATAGGCCTGCACATATATTCGATGAACATAACAGCCGCTCTCGGATTTTTGGAGGTTTTCGGAATGCACATGCCGTCAAACCAGATGTTGCTGCCGATTTCGGGTACGTAGTAGCCCAGTTCGACGCCGTCCACGGCGGCTTCTTCTATGGCGTACATTGCGTCGCCGCTCCAGGCAAGGTCAACGTAAGCGATGCCGTTTATGAGGTCGTCTTTGCCGAAGTCGACTTCGTAGCCCTTGATGACGTCGCGCTGATCCTTAAGCGCCTGCTCGACGATTTTTCGGAAGCTTTCGTCGGTGCAGTTTATGAGCTCCTGGTTGGTGTAGCCTTTGTATTCGTCCGGCAGAAGGTCGTATTCCTTCAGATACAGAACGGCCATGGCGTAGGTGTCGCGGATGCTGTCCTTGACCAGAATTTTGTGGTGCAGTTTAGGGTTGTCCTTGACGTTCCAGAAAATGCCCCAACCGGCGGACAAATCTTCCTCGGTTACGTATTCGGCGTTGTACATTATGCCCAAGGTGCCCCACATATACGGCACGGTGTAGTCGGACATATCGCCGAAAATGCCGTCGATTTTGTCGATGATTTCGCTGTTTACGAGGCCGTTTCTGTTGGGATTTTCAAGGCCCAGAGGCGTGCCGTAGGTTTCCCAAAGCTCGGAAACCTTGTAAATCAGATTGTTGTCGCGAAGCTTCTGAATGGCGTACTCGGAAGGGACGATAATGTCGATGCTGCTGTCGCCCTTGGAAACTTCGGTGTACATGGTTTCGTTGGTGTCGTAAGTGGAGTAAACCAGCTTGAGATTGTTGCCGGTAACCTCTTTATAATAGTTTTCGAATTCCTCGATAAGGGTGAGATCGAGGTAGTCGGCGCAGTTATAGACCACCAGTGTTTCGGTGGCGGCAAGCGCCGGCGCGGTCGGCGCGAAGCAAACCGCGGAAACCACCGTGAAAACTGCAAGAATCAAACAAACGAAAGCTTTAACAGTTCTTTTCATCTATTTAACCTCCTTTTGCGGCTGAACCTTGACCGATTTGCGGAAGTTCATAACGAGCAAAATGCCGAGCACGACCACGAATATTATGCTGAAGATCGCAAACCAGAACGGGCTTAAGCCCTTGATGCGGGCGTCGGCGTAGATGTAGGTGGAAAGAGTGTTAATGCCCGTGGACGCGCCTTTGTTTATCTGGGTGATGATGAAGTCGTCCATAGACAGCGTGAACGCCATCACGAAGCCCGAAACGATGCCCGGGGCAATCATCGGAATCATAACCTTCGTCATTGCTTTTATAGGATTTGCACCGAGATCCAAAGCGGCTTCATAGACGTTAGGGTCCAGGGAAGCGAGCTTAGGCATAATGCTTAAAATGACGTACGGCGTGCAGAAGGATATGTGCCCCAGAATCAGTCTGACGTAGCCTTCCGGAAATTTGAAGGTAACGAAGAACAGCATGAGCGAAACTGCCATAACGATTTCGCTGTTGATGATAGGAATCTGGTTGACGTTTTCCACCACGCGTCTGGCTTTTTTGCCGAGGCTGAAAATGCCTATTGCGGAGAACGCGCCAAGCACCGTGGAAACCACCGACGAAATCGCCGCAATGAGAAGCGTGTTCTTCAGCGCGGACATAAGCTCCGGAGTTTTTTCACTGGTGAAAATGGACTTATAGGCCTCGAAGCTGAATCCGTGGCGGAAGCTGAAGTTTGAGGTGTTGGAGAAGCTGTAGACGATGATAAGAAGTATCGGCGCGTAGAGGAGCGCAAGGATAATATAGATATAGGCTTTGCCCAAAACTTTTTTTACCATATTGACCTCCTTACGTCGCCCGAGCGATTGAATTTGTTGATAAAATAGTTGGAAACCAAAACCATGACGAGCATGACGAGGCTCATTATGCTGCCGACGCCGTACACGCCTTGATCGAATTTGGTTTGTATGCTGTCACCGAAAAGATAGATTGTGCTGTCCGACAGAAGCTGGCTGATCGCAAAAGTGGATATGGTCGGAATGAAAACCATGGTGATGCCGGAGATTATGCCCGGAAGGCTCATCGGCAAAATCGTTTTGACGAGCACGTTCATAGGATCGGCGCCGAGGTCCTTTGCCGCTTCGGCGTAGCTTTTGTCCATGCCAGACAAAGTGGTGTAGAGCGGCAGAATCATAAACGGCAGATAGTTGTAAACCATGCCGAACACAACCGTGAACATACCAAGCTTCACGCCCAGCGCCACGAATATCGCTTTGGTGGCAAGCGTCCTTATGAGGAAGTTTACCCACATCGGCAGAATGAACAGCAGAACGAACATTTTGCCTGCGTTGAATTTGACAAGAAGATATGCGACAGGGTAGCCCAGCAGAAGACACAGTCCCGTCGTAACCAAACCCACGATAATGCTGTTTGCAAGAACCAGCAGGCTGGCTTTGCCGCTGAAAAATTCCTTAAAGTTGTCGAAGGAAAGTTTGCCGTCAACCAGAAAAGAGTTGACGAGCAGCAACGACAAAGGCACCACCACGAACACCGTCAGAAACAGTATGTACGGATAGCTGAAAACCTTGCGGGTGAGTTTGAAGTTTTTTCTAAAACCTTTTTTCACCTTTTATTCCTCCGTTTTTTGGATAACCTCGAGCCTGATGTCTTTCGGATCGATGTTTATGCCGACGCGGTCGCCTTTGAGCCATTCGTCCGTGGTGTCCACGAAGAAGTCGTAGTCGTAGTCGGTGCGCAGAATGACTTGATAGTAGCTGCCTTTGTAGATGGACGAAACGACTTCCGCGCCGATGACGCCGTCTTCCTCATTGTCCATAACTTCGATTTTATCGAACGGAACCGAAACTTTAACCGGCGTTTCCGCCTCGAGATTGTGTCCGACGTTGAATTCGCTTTCGCAGATATAGACGACGCCGTCTTCGCCGGTGACCGTTTCGTATTCGTTGATAATGCGGTTTTTGTGCATGATGTGAATGTCGAACGGTTTGATGTAGAGGCCGATTTCTTCGCCCACGCTGCACTCGGTGTTTTCGAAAATTTGCAGTTCGTTGCCGTTGGTGTCAACCAGAATTTCGTAGTGGTCGCCCTTAAATACGCAGTCGGTTACGACGGCCGGGACCATGCCTTTGGATACGTCGCCCTTTATGATGTAGATATCCTCCGGACGAATGATGATGTCGACCGGTTCGTTAGGCTTGAAGCCTTTGTCCACGCACTCGAAGTCGTGGCCGACAAAGGAGCACAGCTCGTCCTTTTTCATGATACCGGACAAAATATTGCTTTCGCCGATGAAGTCGGCGACGAATGCGTTGGCCGGTTCGTCGTAGATTTTTTGCGGAGTGCCGATTTGCTGAATGACGCCGTCGCGCATAACAATGATGGTGTCGCTCATGGTGAGAGCCTCTTCCTGATCGTGCGTTACGTAGATGAAGGTGATGCCGAGCTGCTTATGCATTTTCATAAGCTCCAGCTGCATGTCCTTGCGCATTTTGAGGTCCAACGCGCCGAGCGGTTCGTCCAGAAGCAGAACTTCCGGTTCGTTGACGATGGCCCTTGCTATTGCTACGCGCTGCATCTGCCCGCCCGAGAGGCTGGACACGTCGCGCTTGCCGTATTCCTCCAGATCGACGAGTTTTAAGGCAGAACTGACTTTTTCTTCGATTTCGGCTTTGGTCAGCTTGCGCATGTTTTCGTAAACGTTGCCTTTTTTGTCGGTGGAAGTGGTTCCGTCCGGGATACGTTTCATTTTAAGCCCGAAAGCGATGTTGTTGAACACGTTGAGGTGCGGGAACAGTGCGTAACGCTGAAAAACGGTGTTTACCGGGCGTTCGTGAGGAGGAATTTTGGTGATGTCCTTGCCCTTGAACAAAATGGAGCCGGAGGTAGGTTCTTCAAAACCCGCAATCATTCTTAACGTCGTGGTCTTTCCGCAGCCGGAAGGCCCCAGAAACGTTACGAATTCGCCTTTGTTGATGGAAAAGCTTTCGTTTTTGACAACCTGCTTTCCGTCGTATTCCTTGGTTACGTTTTTGATTTCGATGATTTTTTCGCTTTTCATTTTGTCCTCCTAAAACGTCGGCGGGCTGGACACCCAAATTATTTTTGCGACCTTATCGGTCTTGTTTTCGATGTAGTGAGTTTTGTTGCTGACGAAATAGAAACTTTCGTTTTTGCCGCACTTGAAATGCCTTTCGCCCACGGTAACTTCGATTTTCCCTTCCAGAACGTAGCCGAATTCCTCGCCTTCGTGCGGAACGTCTTTCTGAAGCGAAGCGTGAGGCTTGATTTCAAGCAAAATAGGCTCCATTTCGTTTTTCTGACTGTTCGGAACCAGCCAGGTTATCTTCTGATCCTCGTCTTCCTTTTCGAAAAAGTCTTCTTCGGTAAAAACGATTTGTTCGTCGTCATCGTCGGAAAAGAAATTTTTCAGGCTGCTTCCGAGCGCCACCATAAGGTCGGTCAGCGTGGCTATGGACGGGGAAGTCAGGTCGTTTTCCAGCTGCGAAATGTATCCTTTCGTCAGGTCGCAACGGTTGGCCAGCTCTTCCTGCGTCAGCCCGCATTGCTGTCGCATTTGCTTAAGTTTGCTTCCGATTTCCATGTTTTCCTCCAAAAAAACCTAAGTCGAACCTTGTCTGAAAGACAACGAACGTAAAACAATCGTAAGTTATTTGTCGAAAAGTTTAGTGTCGGTAAACTTTAATTTTAGCAAGTTTTGAGATTATAAACAAAAAGTTTACCATTTCTAAACCACTTAACGGCGAAATTATAATGTATAACAAAGCCTTTGTCAATCGTTTTTCGGGCAGTGGAAAAAATTAGTCGAAAAAATTTTCATAAAACCGTTGACAAACGAAAAAAGCGGTGCTATTATGTAGCCATAGGATACCCCCGTAGGGTATGTTGGGAGGATAAAAATATGAGTTGTTGCAAAGATAAAAGTATAGCTCGCTTAAACAAAATCGAGGGCCAGATCCGCGGGGTGAAGGAAATGATTAACACCGACAGACATTGCGAAGATGTTATCATTCAGCTGTCCGCGATAAACGCCGCCATAACCGCCACGGCAAAGGAAATTTTGTATAACCATATTTCCCATTGCGTGGTTGACGCCATAAAGGCAGGCGACGACACCGAAGCGGTTCAGAACCTCCTCGAAGCCATCGACAAGTTCGCCAAAATGAAATAGCCTTATAAAGCGGCCTTAACATATTGCTTCTATATTAACTGAAGCGGTTAGTTATTAAATGTAAGAAAAATAATTAAGGAGGTATTTCTATGAAAGAAAATACCAATAAAGAAAAGGAATCTTGCTGCCGCCATTCCGGCGAGAAACAAGCGGAGCAAGCGCAAGAGAAATCCTGCTGCCATCACGAAGAACCGGCGGAAGAAAAACGTCCTTGCTGCTGTTCTCATGAAGAACCGGCGGAAGAAGAACATTCTTGCTGCTGTGAAAAGGAAAAGCCTGCAGAAGAGAAGAAATCTTGCTGCTGCGAACATCATCACGATGGCGATGACGACGACTGCGGATGCGGCAGGCATCACCGTCACGAACCTGAAGACGATGACGACGATTGCGGATGCGGCAAACACCACCGTCACGAACATGAAGACGACGAAGAAGACTGCGGATGCGGCAGACATCATTCCAAAAAGAAAAAACGTCTCGAGCAATGGCAAACAGACCTTATTATCATTGCCGTATCGGCCGTATCGGTTATCCTCAGCTACTTCAAGGTGCTGAGCTACAAGTATTTCGACCTTGCGTTTATCGCGGTTGTGCTTTGCGGTTATCCTATCGTTGTGGGTGCGTTTGAAAACCTTATCAAGAAGAAAAAGATAACTGCGTCGCTGTTGGTTACGGTTGCGCTTGTGGCGGCAATCGTGATAAAAGAGTATTTTGCGGCAGGCGAAGTTGCGCTCATTATGCAGATCGGCGACTTTTTGGAAAGCCTGACCGTCAGAAAAGCAAAGAGCGGCATCAAAGAGCTTTTAAGCCTTGCTCCCGACACCGCTTGCCTGCTCAGGGACGGCGAAGAAGTGACAGTCAAATCGTCCGAGCTTAAGGTCGGCGACATCATCCGAATCAAAACGGGCGAAAGCGTTGCTTGCGACGGCGTAATCGTCAAAGGCGCGTCCAGCCTCAATCAACAGGCCATAACCGGCGAAAGCATGCCTGTAGATAAAGAAGTCGGCGACGAAGTTTACGAAGGAACCATAAACTGCGACGGCGTCATCGAAGTCAGAGCCACCAGAGTCGGCCGCGACAGCAGCTTGAAACGCATGGCAAAAATGGTTGCTCAGGCAAACGCCAAAAAGGCGCCGGTCGTCAAAATCGCCGATAAAATGGCGTCCGTGTTCGTTCCTGCGGCAATGATCATCGCAATCGTCGTGGGCCTTGTCACCGGAGACGTTCAGAGAGCCGTTACCATTTTGGTTGTGTTCTGCCCGTGCGCGCTCGTTCTTGCAACGCCTACGGCAATCATGGCCACCGTCAGCAAGTCGTCCAAAGAGGGCGTAGTAATAAAATCCGGCGAAACTGTTGAAAGCCTCGCGCACACCGGTGTCGTCGCATTCGACAAAACGGGCACCATCACCACAGGTGAAATGACCGTTTCCGACGTCATCACCGACGACTACGATTCCGACACTTTGATGGCTTACGCCGCAAGCGTCGAAAAATTGTCCGAGCACCCTATTTCCGGCGCAATCGTGAAATATGCCGAAAACAACTATATCGAACTTTACGAAGTCGAAAATCACCGCACAATCGTCGGTTTGGGCGTAAGCGGCGAAGTTAACGGCCACACCGTAGAAGTCGGCAACAGGAAGCTGGCAGGCGAAGAAAACGCCTTCGCGGACAGGGCCGAGGCTCTCAATTCCGTCGGCAAAAAAGGATTGTTCGTCGTCATCGACGGCAAAGTTCAAGGCGTCATCGGCGTGTCCGACACCATAAAAGCCACGGCAAAAGAAGCGGTTACCGCGCTTGGCACCGAATTCGGCATTCAGACCGTTATGCTCACCGGCGACAACAAGAAGGTCGGCGAAGAAGTGGGCAAAGAAGTGGGCGTTTCCAAAGTGTATGCCGAGTGCCTGCCTGAAGACAAAGTCGCTCACATCGAGGAGTTTATCAAACAAGGCAAGAAAGTTGCAATGATCGGCGACGGCGTCAACGACGCTCCTGCGCTTGCAACCGCAACCACGGGTATTGCAATGGGCGCAATCGGCGCGGACATCGCCGTGGAATCTGCCGACGTTCTGGTTATGAACGACGACATCGGCACGCTTCCGAAAATCGTCAAGAGCGCAAAACGCTGCATGACGACCATCAAGTTCAACATCACGGTGTCGCTCACCATAAGCGTCGTAAGCATTATCATCGCTTCCTTCGGCGGAATCGGACATCACGATATGAGCCCGGCAGTCGGCGCGCTTGTGCACAACGCTTCCAGCTTATTTGTGGTTCTGAACTCCATTCTGCTTTCGAAACGAAAATAAAATCAAACAATCAAAAAACCCTCCTTTTCGGGAGGGTTTTTAATGTCCGTTTCGGTATTTTTAATACATGCCGTCCATGCCGCCTTGAGGCATAGGAGGTTGCGGTTCGGGCTTGTCTGCCACCAGAACTTCGGTGGTGAGAAGGGTAGCCGCCACGCTTGCCGCATTCTGAAGCGCGCTTCTGGTAACCTTCGTCGGGTCCAGTATGCCGCATTCGACCATGTTGCAGTAGGTGTCCTTGAGAGCGTCGTAACCGAAGTCCGGATTGCCGTTCTTCTTGATTTCGCTGATTACTACGCCGCCGTCGATGCCTGCGTTGACGGCAATTTGTTTTGCAGGTTCTTCAAGCGCTTTTGCAACGATAACCGCGCCGGTTTTGACGTCGCCGTCCAAGGTTTCGGCGAACTTATAAACGGTCGGAGCAACGCTAAGAAGAGCGGCTCCGCCGCCGGGGNNAAGAAGAGCGCTTCCGCCGCCGGGGATAACGCCTTCTTCGACTGCGGCTCTGGTTGCCGCGAGAGCGTCCTCGATGCGGAGTTTTCTTTCTTTCATTTCAACTTCGGTTGCCGCGCCGACGTTTACGACAGCCACGCCGCCCGCAAGTTTTGCAAGACGTTCGGAAAGTTTTTCTCTGTCGTAGTCGGAAGTGGTTTCGGCAATCTGTTTTCTGATGGAAGCCACTCTGGCCGCAATTTCGTCGGGATTGCCCGCGCCGCCGACGATGATGCTCTTATCTTTGTCCACTTTGACGGATTTTGCGCGTCCGAGCATGTCGAAGGTTACGTTCTGAAGCTCGAATCCGAGATCTGAGGAAACGAGGGTTGCGCCGGTCAAAATTGCGATGTCTTCGAGCATTGCTTTTCTTCTGTCGCCAAAGCCCGGGGCTTTGACCGCAACGACGTTCAGAATACCCTTAAGCTTGTTCAGAACGAGGTTGGTGAGCGCGTCGCCTTCGATATCTTCGGCGATAATCATAAGTTTTGCGCCGGTTTTGATGATGTTTTCAAGAAGCGGAACGATGTCCTGGAAGTTGCTGATTTTTTTGTCGGTGACCAGAATGACCGGGCTGTCCAGTTCGGCCTCCATTTTGTCGGTGTTGGTCATCATGTAAGGGCTGGCGTAGCCGCGATCGAATTGCATGCCTTCAACGACGCTGAGTTCGGTTTTGAGGCCTTTGCCTTCGTTGACGGTGATGACGCCGTCTTTGCCGACCTTTTCAAAAGCGTCGGCTATGAGGGAACCGATTTCTTCGTCGCCGGCAGAAACCGACGCAACGTCTGCGATGGCCTTTTTGTTGGCGATAGGTTTGCTGATTTTTTTCAGTTCTTCAACGGTTTTGTCCGTTGCGAGGGCGATACCTTTTTTCAAAACCATAGGGTTTGCGCCTGCGGCGATGTTTTTGAGACCTTCGCGGATAATGGCTTGCGCCAGAACTGCCGCCGTAGTGGTGCCGTCGCCGGCAACGTCGTTGGTTTTGATGCTGACTTCTTTGATGAGCTGCGCGCCCATATTTTCGAATTTGTCGCCAAGATCGATTTCTTTTGCGATGGTAACGCCGTCGTTGGTGATGAGCGGCGCGCCGAATTTTCTGTCCAGAACCACGTTTCTGCCTTTAGGCCCCAAGGTGATTTTGACTGCGTCGGCCAAGGTGTCGACGCCCGATTTCAGGCTGCGGCGAGCTTCTTCGCCGTACAAAATTTCTTTGCTCATATTAAGCCTCCTTGTTCACCACGGCCAGAATGTCGGACTGGCGAATGATGATCACTTCTTTGTTTTCAAACTTAAATTTGCTGCCGGCGTACTGGCTGTACAAAACGAGATCGCCGACTTTGACTTGCATTTTGATTTCTTTTCCGTCTATAATTCCGCCCGGGCCGACTGCAATGACTTTGGCCATTTGCGATTTATCTTTTGAAGCGTCGCTCAAAAACAAACCGCCTGCCGTTTGGTTTTCCGTTTCAACGGTTTCAAGCACGACTCTGTCGAAAAGCGGTGTAATTTTCATGATGTGTATCCTCCTGAGATTGTGTATTGCTGTTAGCAGTCAAAACTTTCGATTGCTAAACTCTATGTTATTATAGCCCACATAATTCCAAATGTCAATAGCTGTATGACCATTTTTTGGAAGCGAAAAAAATTTTTTTGTCAAAAATTGCTTTATTTTATTTTGCAATAATGTTATATTAGATTTATTCAAAAACAATATACCCGAGGTGCGCTATGAACAAATGGGACAAAAGATTTATGGAAATGGCAGAATTGGTTTCGACCTGGTCCAGCTGCTATAGAACCGGCAGGCAGGTGGGGGCCGTCATCGTCAAGAACAAACGTATTCTGACAACGGGCTACAACGGCGCGCCGAGCGGCGTGAAAAGCTGCGCAGAAAAGGGCGTTTGCATGCGTGACGAAATGGGCATTGCGTCGGGCACCCGCGCGGAGCTTTGCTATGCCGTCCATGCCGAACAGAACGCCATTTGTCAGGCTGCAAAACTGGGAATAAGCGTGGAGGGAGCCACCATCTACGTTACTCATCAGCCGTGCGTCATTTGCGCGAAAATGATCGTCAACAGCGGCATAACGAGAATTATGTACAAGCACCCTTATCCGGACGAATTCAGCCTCAAAATTTTGGAAGAGGCGGGCATCGAGCTTATTCATTACACGGACTAAACGCAAACTTTGGGCCACGGCGCAAGCCGCGGCCCGTTTTTTTGCATACCGATTTTTGACGAAGCATAAGTTAAGAAGAGGTGTGTTATGGAAAGAAATCAGGATAACGACGTAAACTACGAGCCGTATATGTTTTTCCGCAGAGGAAGGCCGCAGCAGGATCGGGAGGAAGCCGCCGAGCCTAAAGAGCGTCCGCATAGGGCAAGAACGCCGGTTGCAGTGCTAATGATTGCGGTGCTTTTCTGTTTGTCGATTTTTGTGGCCGATTTATATGCAAACGAAGGCATTTTGGCCGTGTGGAAGGACAAAAACGAGGACGTTTCGAAAACCTTTTTCGTCTATTGCGTGGACAGCTATCATCAGAACGCTCAAGGCTTGATGAGCGCGGGGGAAGTAAAGAATATGGGCGGCGCGGGATATTTGTTTTTTGACGGCAAATATTATCTTGCCGCGGCAATCTACAAAACGCGCGCGGACGCCGAAATAGTAAAAAAGGACACGGCAAATTCGGGCGGACTTATATACGAGCTGACCGTTCCCGATCCAAAACTCGAGTGGTGCCGAGGCGGCAACAAGTCTGCCGTAAAACGCGCAGTCGTCGCGGCCTACGACCTCTACAACGGCCTCTACGACGTCAGCGTCAGGCTTGACGAAGGCAACCTGGACGTTGTGGACGCAATCGCCAAAATCAACGTTTTAGCGGCAAATCTTGACGATTTAACTGCGGATTTTGAAGAAACAATTAAAAACGAAAACAAATTCGGCTATGTGAAAACCAAAACGTATCTGCTCATTTTGTCCGCGCTTTTGGACAATGCAAAATCCGAAATACTTGCCGGCGCAAACGCTTCCGGCGCGGTCAGATACGCCTATTGCGCCGCGCTATTTTTGGCAAGCTCCACCGCAAAAAGTTTGTGAAAAAGATTGCAATAGCGCCCGAATTATTGTATAATAGCTTATATAATTATTATCGGGCGGTAAATATGGCGCACATTTCACTTTACAGAAAATACAGGCCTGACACCTTCGAGGGCGTTTTCGGGCAGGATCACATCGTCAGAACTTTGAAAAATCAGGTGAAAACCGGAAACGTTTCGCACGCCTATCTTTTCACCGGAACAAGAGGCACCGGCAAAACCAGCACGGCGCGTATTTTTGCGCGCGCAATAAACTGCGAGCATCCCGTGGACGGATCTCCTTGCGGAAAATGCGACTGCTGCAAAGAGGCGGCAAATCCTGCTTGTCTGGACATTTTGGAAATCGACGCCGCGTCCAACAACGGCGTTGACGAAATCAGAGATCTGAGGGAAAAAGTCAAATATCCGCCTGTAACGCTGAAGTACAAGGTCTATATCATCGACGAAGTTCACATGCTTTCAACGCCTGCTTTCAACGCGCTTCTCAAAACCCTGGAGGAGCCGCCGAAGCACGCCGTTTTCATTTTGGCAACCACCGAAGTGCACAAGCTTCCGGCGACTATTTTGTCAAGGTGTATGAGGTTTGATTTCAGGTTGGTTTCCGCCGAACTTCTGGCAAAAAACCTTGCGGACATATTTGACAAAGAAGGCAGAAAGTATCAGCCCGAGGCGGTAAGGCTTATCGCCACCGCAGGCGCGGGCAGCGTGCGCGACAGTCTGAGCATTGCGGATATGTGCCTTTCCTACTGCGACGAAGAGATAACCTACGACAAGGTTTTGGAGGCGCTCGGCGCTTCGGATCCGAACCTTATTTGTTCGCTTTGCGGCGACATAATTTCGTCGGACGTAGGCGCGGCGCTGAAAAAAATCAACAAACTTTCTTCCTGCGGCAAGAATATGGCTGTTCTGGCGTCGGACGTTGCGGAATGTTTCAGAAACGTACTGTACGTCAAAAATATCAAAGACGCAGACGACGAGCTCGGCCTTCCTAAACCGATTCTGGCAAAGCTGAAAACTCTTTCCGAAACGGTCGCCAACAGCCGCATATTGCTTATTCTCGACATTTTCAACGGCATTTCGGGTGAACTCAGGTTCAGCTCCCAGCCGCAAATAGTCGTCGAAGCCGCCATCGCAAGGGCGGCAACCGAAAAAGACGTTTCGACGGCCGCGATAGTTGCCGGCTGCAAAAAACTCGAACAACGCATCATGCAGCTCGAAGCAAGGGGGCTTCCCAGGCGAAGCTGAAGCGGCGGAGGATTTTTCGGAGAGCGAGGGAGGCCTTTCCCGATCCGTTTTGGAGGAGGCTTCCACCGACCTTATGAAGCAAGGCTACATTGCGCTTGGGTTTGCGCTGAGAGGTGTGAAAAATCTGACGGACGACGGAAACAACGTCAGTGTTACCGTCGAAAGCCGAAGCAACAGGGCGTTGTTCGGTATAAAGGAAAATCTGGACGTCATAGCTGCCACGTTGAAAAAATTGACAGGGAAACCGTATTTTCTGACAGTGGTTGACGAGGTGGGCGCAGACGGCGGCTCGGGCAACATTATCATAGAACTCAACCGACTTTTCGGTGAAAAGCGGCTGAAAATAAAAGACTAAATAAAACTCAATTCAAGGAGAAATAAAATTATGGGTAAATTTCCAGGCGGCGGTTTTGGCGGCGGCAACATGCAACAGCTTCTGAAACAGGCTCAACAAATGCAACAAAAAATTCAGGAAGCGCAGGCCGAGCTTGCGGAAACCGAAGTTACCGGCGTTGCGGGCGGAGGTTTGGTCGAAATCGGAATGATGTGCGACAAAACCGTGAACTACGTTACCATCAAACCCGAAGCAATCGATCCTGACGACATCGAAATGCTGGAAGATCTCATCGTCGTTGCTTTCAACGACGCAATGAAAAACGCCGAAGATGAAACTCAAAGGCTTATGGGCCCGATGGCCGGCGGAATGGGCGGTTTGTTCTGATGCAATACATTGAACCTTTGGCAAGACTTATTTCGGAATTCACAAAACTTCCCGGCGTCGGAGAAAAGACGGCGGTGAGGTATGCGTATTCCATGCTTACAAGGCCCGAAGAGGACGTTCAGAATCTGGCGTCCGCGCTTTTGGACGTCAAAAAGAAGGTGCATTTTTGCAGCGTATGCGGCAATTTCACCGAAAACGACGTGTGCGACATCTGCAAAACCCGAAGCAAAGACGTCATCTGCGTCGTGAAGGAGCCGAAAGATATTCTTGCTTTCGAAAAAGTTAAGGACTACAAGGGCGTATATCACGTTTTGCACGGCGTGATAAGCCCGATCGATCACGTCGGGCCGGACGACATAAACATAAAAGGCCTGCTGTCGAGGCTTGACGGCGTGAAAGAAGTTATTCTGGCCACCAACCCCGACGTCGAGGGCGAAGCGACGGCAATGTATATAGCCAGGCTTTTGAAGCCGCTGGGAATAAAGGTAACCCGTATCGCGCGCGGCCTTCCGGAAGGAAGCGTCATCGAGTACGCCGACGAAATGACTTTGTCCAGAGCGCTTCAATCGAGAATAGAACTTTAGATTTTTGTCAACAAAATACTTGAGAGGACGGACTATGAGAGGATTAGCTTTGGAAGGAGGCGGCGCAAAAGGTGCGTATCACCTCGGCGCGCTCAAGGCTCTTTACGAGGCCGGCTACGCTTTTGACGGCGTAGTAGGGACAAGTATCGGTGCGCTTAACGGCGCCATTATCGTTCAGGACGGCGGCAGCATAGAAAACTTGCAGAAACTGTGGGACAACGTAAAAGTCTCGCAGCTTTTGGACTTTGACGACGAAGAGTGGGAAATGATCCAGCGGGGCGCGATAAATCTTGGGCGCATCGGTTACCTTATCGGCAAAATTAAAAAATTCGGCCGTGTCAGGCTGGAATCGACCGACCGAATGCGAAAATTTATCTCCTCATATATTTCCGAAGAAAAGCTGCGCGCCAGCAAGCTCGATTTCGGGTTTGCGGTGTTCAACATGTCCGACATGAAAGTCATCGAGGTGATGAAAGAGGACGTCGCGGAAGGCGAACTTCTGAACTACATCATCGCTTCCGCCAACTATCCCGTTTATTCCGCAATCGAAATAGACGGCAATCGCCTTATGGACGGCGGCGTGGCCAACAATCTGCCCGTCAATCTTTTGATCGACAGAGGCTACGACGAAATAATATGTATTCGCACGAGGGATCGTTATCAAAGCGTTTACGAGTCGCTCTATAAAGGCAAAAACATCAAGTATATCGTGCCGTCCGAAAAAATGTCGATGGCAATGAATTTCAGCAGAGATCGCATCGATTATTACCAAAAAATGGGTTATTACGATGCAAATCGTATGATAAAAGGCTATTTCGGCAAACATTATTATTTGCAGGAAGTGCCTGACGACGACGTGAAAACCACCATGCTTTGCCTGCCGGACGAAGCTTTCTACGAAGCTTTGAGGGCAGCCGGCGTTGCTCCTGTCGAAGACAAAATCGAAAATTACGAACTTTTCGTTTCGGCGGTGAAAAGGCATCAGTCGGAAAAGAAAAAGGATTCCGACTCGATGGCGATAGGGCTGTTTCTGGAGGATTTTGCCACCACTTACGGCATTGACCGTTTCGAGGTTTTCGATCCGCTGGAGTTGGCTTTGAAAATTTACGAAAAAGCAAAAATGGATATGTTCGATCCCGAAGGCCTGCTTGCAAAAAGCAAGTACTGCAAAAACAAGGTCAGAAAGGACATGTTCGTCGCAATTATGAAACATTTCAGCGTTTTTAAGAGGGATTAAAATGCCTGCCGAAAACACAAAACTTTTACTTCTTGACAGCAACAGCCTCATGTATCGAGCCTTTCACGCGCTTCCGCTTCTGACGGACGACAAGGGCAGAAATACAGGGGCTATTTTCGGTTTTCTAAATATGCTTACGGGCCTTATAAACGAAGAAAAACCGACGCACATTGCCGCGGCTTTCGACCTTAAGGCTCCGACTTTCAGACACAAAATGTACGACGGCTACAAGGCCACCAGAAGCCCTATGCCGCCGGAGCTTGTGGAGCAGATGCCCGTTATCAAGCAGATGCTTGCGGCAATGAAAATCACGGTCGTCGAAAAGGAAGGCTACGAAGCGGACGACGTTTTGGGGACTTTGTCGAAAAAATTCGACGTTCCGACCGTTATCGTAACGGGGGATCGCGACAGCTTGCAGCTCGTAAGCCCGACGACGAGCGTTTACCTTACCAAAAAAGGCATAAAAGACGTGGTCGTCTATACCCCCGAAAGGCTTTTGGAAGACGGATTTACGCCAGCTTCGTTCATTGACTACAAGGCGCTTCGCGGCGACGTCAGCGACAACATTCCGGGGATACCGGGCGTGGGCGAAGTTACGGCCAAAAACCTTTTGAAGGAATACGGATCGCTGGACGAAATTCTGAAAAACGCCGAAAACGTAAAAGGAAAACTGGGCGAAAAAATCGCGGCGGGGAAAGAGTCGGCGATATTGTCAAAAGAGCTTGCGACGATAGCTTTGGACGCACCGATAGGCGTCACTTTGGACGATTTGAAATTTGATTATCCGTTAAGCGCAGAGTTTCGGCAAATGCTTTCGGACTACAAGCTTGAAAGCACCGCAAAAAGATTGCAATTCGTGGCAGAAGCCGAGGTTAAAAAGGTCAAAACAGACGTAAAAACCGTTGATATCGACAACTTGGCCGATTTGAAAAAAGCGGTTGAGAAGGTTTCGGGTAAAACCGTCGCAATCGTTTTGTCGGACAAACTTAATTTTTCCGTAGGGGACGGGACAGAGTATTCCGTGGCGGAAAAGGTCGATCTTTTCGGCGGCCTGTCCTACGACGACATCGTTTCCGAGGCGAAGAAAATGGCTTGCTCGGATTGCAGGAAAATCGTGTTCGACTACAAAACTCTTCTTCATAAATTCGATTTCGAGGAAGCGGCTTTTAAGGGGCAAACCGACGACGTTATGATTCTGGCGCACCTCGTGAAGGGCGGAAAAAGCATAACGAAACCGGAACAGGCGTTTGACGCTTTCGGTTATGCGGGCGAGTATCCCGCAACTGAGCTTTTGGAGCTTTATTCGGAACTTGAAAAATCGGCAAACGAGCTCGGCGTCAAAAAGCTTTACGACGAAGTGGAGCTTCCGCTGGTGTCGGTTCTTTACAAAATGGAAAGGACGGGGTTTGCCGTTGACAAGGAGTTTCTGCTTTCTCTCGGCGAAAAATATTCAAACGAGCTTTCGGAGCTTACGGCGGAAATTTTCAGGCTTACGGGAGAGAGCTTCAACGTCAACAGCCCGAAACAGCTTGCCTACGTTCTGTTTGACAAGCTCGGCCTTCCGAAGGGAAGAAAGGCGAGCACCAACGTGGAAGTGCTTAACGGCTTGAGGTCGAAGCACCCGGTCGTGCCGCTTATTTTGCGGTACAGAGAAATCGGCAAGCTCAAATCGACCTACGTTGACGGCATGGTCAAGCTTATCGGCAGCAATCACAAGCTTCACACCGAATTCAAGCAAACTGTCACAAGCACCGGAAGATTGTCGTCCACGGAGCCTAATCTTCAGAATATCCCGACCAGAAAAACCGAAGGAAAGGAAATCAGGCGCGCGTTCGTGGCGTCGGAGGGCAACGTGTTGGTATGCGCCGACTACAGCCAGATCGAACTGCGTCTTCTCGCACATTTTTCGGGCGACGAAAACCTTATAAAAAGCTATTGTTCGGGAGTGGACGTTCACGCGGTTACGGCGGCGGAAATTTTCGGCGTGCCGCTTGATGAAGTCACTAAGGAAATGCGCGGAAACGCAAAGGCCGTCAATTTCGGCATAATCTACGGCATAAGCGACTGGGGACTTGCAAACGATTTGTCCATTTCGCCGAAGCGAGCAAAGGAATTTATCGAAAAATACCTTGCCACCTATCCGAAGGTCAAGGAATATATGGACGCAAACGTCGCCTACGCCAAGGAGCACGGCTACGTCAAAACCTTCATGGGGCGCATAAGATTTTTGCCGGAGGTTACCGCGTCGAATGCAGCACTACGTAGCTTTGGCGAAAGGGCCGCCATGAATATGCCGCTTCAGGGAAGCTCGGCAGACATCATAAAAATGGCAATGCTACGGCTTGACAAGAGCTTGGAGGGCATGAAGTCGAAACTTATTCTGCAGGTTCACGACGAACTCATCGTCGACACCGTGCCCGAGGAAGAGGAGCGCGTCAAAGCGCTTTTGAAGGACGCCATGGAAAACGCAGTCAGCTTCAAGGTGCCGCTGTCCGTTAACGTCGAGAGCGGAAAAAACTGGGTGGAGGCAAAATGATATGAAAGTTGCAATAACGGGCGGCATCGGCAGCGGCAAATCGACCGTTTCCGACATGCTGAGAAAAATGGGCAAAACCGTCTATGACGCCGACAAAATAAACGCGGAGCTTTTGACGGACGAAAGTTATCTTGAAAAGCTTCGGGCAAACTTCCCCGAGGCGTTTACGGGCGGCGAACTTGACAAAAAAAAACTTGCCGAAACGATTTTTTCTTCCGACGAAAAAAGACTGCTTCTGAATTCGATTGCTCACCCTGCGATTCTTTCTAAAATCGAAGCTTTGGACAATTGTTACGTCGAAGTACCGCTTCTATCAGAGAGCGGCGCCGAAAAGCTTTTCGACAAAGTGGTAGTGGTGCTTGCGCCGAGGTGGATGAAAATTGATAGAATTATGAAACGAAACGGACTTTCAGAGGAGCAGGCTTTGCGCATAATAAACGCACAGGCGACCGACGCCGACCGAATTAAGAACGGCTACTACAGCCTTTCAAACAGCGGCGATTTTGACGATCTGGAATGGCAGGTTGAAAAACTTGCCAAAGTGTTCCCGATATAAACGTGTAAAGAGAAGAGCGGCATGCCGCTCTTTTTCGTTTGACATTTCAAAACGCCTTAATTGCATACACTATTTTTATGAGAAAACGAAAAAAAACGGTGATTGCGATTGTGGCGGCAGTGCTTTCGGCCTCGGCGATCGGGCTTGGGTTGTTGAATCTGGTCACGGTGGATTATTTGGCGGAAGTGGAAACCTATGCGCCCGAAAATGTTCGGGCACTTGCGCTTGCCGTAATAAAGGCCGAAAGCGATTTCGACGCTCGGGCAAAGTCCAAAAAGGGCGCCGTTGGCTTGATGCAGCTTATGCCGGACACGGCAAATTTCGTATGGCTGACAATGCTGGGCGGAAAAACAATGCTGACGGAAAACGACCTTTACAAGCCGGAGTTGAACGTTAAAATCGGGATAAGATATCTTGAATATCTGCTTTCGAAATTCGACGAGAAGTGGGCTATATGCGCCTACAATGCAGGAGAAGGCACCGTCTGCCGCTGGATTTCAGGCGGCGGGCAAGTGGAGTACGAGGAAACGCGGAACTACCTTAAAAAGGTAAATTTTTATAAAACCGTCTATCAAAAGGCAGGATGCCGCCAAAAACGGAAAATATCCGCCACCACTCGAGAAACAAAATTTACAAAAAAATTTCCCGAAACCCAAAAATTCGCTTGACAAAAACAACTCCACACTATAAAATGTTTGTTGTTATGCGGCCATGGCGGAATAGGCAGACGCGTACGTTTGAGGGGCGTATGGGAGACCGTATGAGTTCAAGTCTCATTGGCCGCACCAAAGACAAGCAGAGATGCTTGTCTTTTTTTTGTCCAACGGCTTGAACGCGGCAAAACGGGTTTTGCCGTAACCGCATATGCGGTTTCATACGGCCGTATATCGTGACGCTTCGCTGCGCTCTCGCTATTCCGTCACTACGGAAACAAACGTAAAACGGTTGCAATCCCTTCGTTCCTTACAAGTCTCACCCGCCGCACCAAAGACAAGCAGAGTTGCTTGTCTTTTTTTGTCCAACGGCTTGAATGCGGCAAAAGCCAAGGCGAAAATCAGGCCGGATTTTTTTGTGGGGGGGGATGCGGATAATAAAAAACTCCCGAGCCGGGAGTTTTTCGTTTTATTCGTCGTCCGGGCGGACGGAGAAGTTCGGTTCGTCTCCTCGAGGGACGGCGGCTACCTCCTCCAATGTTTTTTTGTGCGTTGTTTTGTTTTTGAGGGCTTTTATCGTAAAAATGATCAGGAAAATCACAAACCCCAAAACCGGTATGCCCAGCAAGAAAGCTGCAATGATGCCTCCTATTATGAAAACCATGAATATGGCGTAGTAGATGGTTTTCACTCGCTTCGGACTGTCCGACGAGCATATTTGTAGCTTCAGTTCGCCGTACTCCGGAAGAGTGTCGTAATGGGCGGTGTAGCCCGTTTCGGTTTTCTGCCAGCCGTCCTTTAAGTCCAGAATATGGAACGGCGTGTTGACGACGATCGTCAGATCCTTGAAGCTTGCCCAGGTCGAGGCCGGCGACAGAAGATAATTGTAGGTGTAAACGGTTGGTTCATATCCTTTGTCGATGCCGGGGAAGAGCGGCGATTTCACTTCGTTCACCAGCGTCTGATGCGGAGCGAATTTCATTTCGTAGCCGTACCAGCGACGGATTTCGTAGGAAGAAACGTTGAAGACTGAAAGACTGTTGCCGTAGTGAGAGCTCTGACTGTTGTACTTTTCAAAAACGATGTTGTGCCAGTCCAAACGGCTGATTTTGCTGTCTTCGGTGTGGTAAAGATAGACGAGGTCTTCAAAAGTCAGTTCGTTTTGTTCCGCGACCTTCACGCTGTAGCCGCCGAGAGGTTTGAAAACTCTGTCGGAATAATTGTAGCTTGCAAATTTTGCGCCGCCGGCGATTTGTTCAATATCCATAGGCTCGCCCACAGTGTAGAATTCGATAAACTGCGTTGCTTCGTTGTAGGATATGGAAATATAGCTGTTGTTTCTGGCGGAAACGTTTTCGCTGCAAAACATTTTGACGTTAGGCAGGCTGAAGGTTACGTATGCGGAGGAATAATCGGGCATTTTTCCCGAAAAGTCGTTGTCTATTTGCAATTTGTAGCGATAGACCTTTTCGGAAAGATTCCAGTCGTCCGCCGTTTTGTATTCGTCGGTGACGTTTGAAATTTCTTTTTCGAGGTCGAATTCGTCGTCGCGATTATAATAGGTTGCGCGAACGGTGCTGTTCACGGAAACGCCGTTCACTGTTATGTCGTAGAACTTGCCGTCCGAAATGCTGCCGTAGTCATAGCCGTTGCGGCCGTCCATGAACGGAAAAACCGCGAAGACGGTTATTTCGCTGTCGGTCGGGTTGCGGAAAGTGTAGCGCGCGGTAACGGTGTTGAGCGGCTGGTCTTCAGAGGAATAAGGGCCGACTTCGTTCGTGATGTCGAAGGTCAGAAGCTCGCTGTCCACGACGATAGGGCTGTCGCCGTTGCCGGATATGGTTATGCCGGTGGACGTCGTGCCTTCCCATCTGGTCTGTGCCGAGTTCGCTTTGGCGGGCATAGCTGCCGAAAACACCGCGGCAAAAGCCAAGGCGAAAATCAGGCTAACTGTGGCAAATTTTCCGAAAGCGGTTTTCATCGAGCACCTCCTTTTTTTTCAGTATAACATAGCGGTCGGCGGATTGCAACGATTGTTGACAAAATAGTGGCGGCGGTGCTATAATATATAAAAAGCGGCGTAAAAGCCGGAAAGCGGTTTGAAACGCCCTGGAGGATATGAAATGAAATATTGCATGCATTGCGGCAGAGAAATGCCCGAAGGCGCAAACTTTTGCCCGAATTGCGGACACGGGGCGGACGGCTCCGAACAAGGCTCTGCCTACACCCGCACGGCAGGCGATAAGCCGCGTCAGAACGACTTTCTGACGGACGTAACCACCGATTTTTACGGACGTAACCGCCTCTGCGCAAGCCTTTTCGGCATACTTTTGGGGACGTTCGGAATACACGAATTTTATTTGGGAAAAACTTCTTTGGGCATTTTGTCGGTGCTGTTCTGCTGGACGGGCATACCGGCGCTCGTCGGACTTGTGAAGGGCATAATGTATCTTTGCCAGCCTAACGAGGAGTTCAAGGGGCATATTTCCGACAAAATCAAAGCAAAATATCTGTCCGAAAATCAAAACGACGGCTGGAAATTTTAGACGTTTAGGGAAAACCCGTTGACAAAAACCCTTCGTCGGCGTATAATTTGTTTATATAAAAGCAATGACGGAACAAGTAGCTTCGGAAAGCGTGAAGAGAGAAGGCGGTCGGTGCAAGCCTCCCGCGGAACGAAAGCGAAAAACCACTCCCGAGCTGCGTGGCGAAATACATCAAACCACGCCGCAAACCTTGCGTAAACAGGATAATTGAGCAAAAGTCAAGGTGGAACCGTGCCATGCACCCTTGCCGAGGATATCCTCTGCAAGGATTTTTTATTTATTTGGTTTATCGGTGAAACCAAACACGGCTTGAAAGGAAAATGAGGCCACGGCCGCGGCCACTCGTCCCAACACTCACATATTTAAGCCGCACAAAGTTTTGCGCGTCCGGTAAGATATGTTCGGTTGCTCCTCTTCCCACAAAAGGCTCGCCTTTTGCGGGTTCCCTAAATACTCAGCGGCCGTGTAAATGAGTGTCGAGCAGTTGCACTTTGTACGAAGTTTTCGGGAATTTCGCATGGCGCAGTGCGCCGCCCCGAAAACGAGTGACACAATAAGAGAAAGCTCCCGACTGCGAGACCGAGAGTGTCCCCGCCCAACTGGGCTTTCCGTGGATTCCTTGTTGCATTGCAATAAGGGGAACGGAAACGGGGGAAACTCCGTGAGGAAGGGGGAAAGCTTTCTTTCAGTAAATTAATTGTGAAAAAATTATTTTTGGAGATATAAAAATATGAAAATCATCTACAACGACGGCCGCGTGGCGGAATGCCCGGTCGAGGAAGAACTTCACGTTATCAGGCATACTTGCGCGCACGTTATGGCGCAGGCCATCAAACGCCTTTATCCGAATGCGGATTTTGCCTACGGCCCCGCAACCGAAAAAGGGTTCTATTACGACGTCGATCTGGGCGACGTAAAGCTTTCGGACGAGGATCTTTTGAGCATCGAAAAAGAAATGAAGAAGATCATCAAGGAAAATTTGCCTATCCGTCCGTTTATTCTGCCTAGGGAAGAGGCCATAAAGCTTATGCAGGAACGCGGCGAAAAATATAAGGTCGAACACATCGGCGACCTTCCGGAAGACGCCGTCATCAGCTTCTATCAGCAAGGCGAATACGTCGATATGTGCATCGGGCCGCACCTTTGCTACACCAAGGCCATAAAAGCCTTCAAAATTACCCAACAATCGGGCGCGTACTGGAAGGGCGACAAGGCAAACAAAATGCTCACCCGCATCAACGGCATCGCTTTCAGAACGCAGGAAGAGCTTGACGCTCACCTCAAACTTATGGAAGAAGCCGAGCGCAGGGATCACCGCCGTATCGGCAAGGAAATGAATCTGTTTATGTTGGCCGACGAAGGCCCGGGCTTTCCGTTCTTCCTTCCGAAGGGCATGGCTCTGAAAAACGCCCTCATCGACTACTGGAGAGATATTCACTATCGCGACGGCTACGTCGAGGTTTCCACCCCTATGATTATGAACAGAAAGCTTTGGGAAACCTCCGGTCACTGGGATCACTATAAAAACAATATGTATTCCACCGTCATCGACGACGAAATTTATTGCATCAAACCTATGAACTGCCCGGGCGGAGTTATGGTTTACCGCGCCCAGCCGCACAGCTACAAAGAGCTTCCTATGAGAGTGGGCGAACTGGGGCTCGTGCACCGTCACGAGCTTAAGGGCGCGCTTCACGGCTTGTTCAGAGTTCGTTGCTTCACTCAGGACGACGCGCACATCTTTATGCGCCGCGACCAGATCGAAGAAGAAATCATGGGCGTCGTGCACCTTATAAACGAAGTTTATCAGAAATTCGGTTTCAAATATTTCATCGAACTGTCCACCCGTCCGGAAGATAGCATGGGCAGCGACGAAGACTGGGAAGCCGCAACCCAAGGCCTCAAAGGCGCTTTGGACAAACTCGGACTGCCTTACACCGTCAATGAAGGCGACGGCGCGTTCTACGGCCCGAAAATCGACTTCCACCTCGAAGACAGCATCGGCCGCACCTGGCAATGCGGAACCATTCAGCTGGACTTCCAGATGCCGCTCAATTTCGGTTTGGAATACGTTGACGAAAACGGCGAAAAACAACGCCCTATCATGATTCACAGAGTTTGCTTCGGTTCCATCGAACGCTTTATAGGTATTTTGACCGAGCACTTTGCGGGCAAATTCCCGGTGTGGCTTGCTCCGACGCAGGTCAAGGTTCTTTTGGTCAGCGAAAAGAGCGAGGCTTGGGGACAAGAGGTTTACGAAGCGCTCAAAGCCGCCAAAGTCAGAGTGGAATTTGACAACAGAAACGAAAAAATCGGCTACAAAATCCGTCAGGCGCAGCTTGTTGACAGAGTGCCGTACATGGTGATTATCGGCGAAAAAGAAGCGGAAGACAAAACCGTTTCCCTCCGTTACCGCGACACCACCGCAACCGAAGTTATGACTTTGGACGATTTCATCGCAAAAGTCGTTACGGAAACAAGAGAAAGAGCGTAAGATGGACGGCGTAACCTATCCGTTGCCGACGTTTTTAAGGGAAAAACTGAGGGCGGAGTATTCGCCCGCAGAAGTGGAGAAAATCGTCCGCGGCTACGAAAAAAAACGCCCCGTAACCTTGAGGGTGAACACCGTCAAGTCTTCCGCCGAGGAGGTTTCGGAGGCGCTTGCCGCCGCCGGGATAAGCGCGAAAGGCGTTTCGTGGAGCGACTCCGCCATGATTTTGGACGGCGCGTCGGAATCGGACGTAAGACCGCTTGAAATTTACGTAAGCGGCAAGATTTACCTTCAGAGTTTATCGTCCCAGCTTCCGCCGATAGCAATGGATCTTTCGGCGGGGCAGGACGTTCTGGACATGACTGCGGCGCCGGGCGGAAAAACATCGGAAATTTACGCCATGACGGGTGGAAAAGTCAACCTGACCGCTTGCGAAAGAGATATGGCCCGCGCCGAGCAGCTGCGCTTTAACCTTAAAAAACAAGGGGTTTCGGCAAACGTGCTGCAAACGGACGCAAGAACCATAAGCGATTTTTTCCGTTTCGACAACGTTCTTTTGGACGCGCCGTGTTCGGGAAGCGGAATTCTGAACGTCAGAAATCCGAAAATCGCCGAAACTTTCACCTTAAAGCTCATCGAAAAAACCACTCGCTTGCAGGAGGCTCTTCTCAAAAAAGCGCTCACCGTGCTGAAAGCGGGGCAGACGATGGTTTATTCCACTTGTTCGGTTCTGAAAGAAGAAAACGAGAACGTCGTTTCAAAGGTTCTGAGGGATTTCAACGCGTGCGTCGTGCCGATAGAATTTTCGGGAAATAAGGATTTGCCGACGCTTGAAAGCACGATTCCGGGCGCGGTAACCGTTTGCCCGACGGAGCTGTACGAAGGCTTTTTCATGGCGAAAATAAGAAAAAATCGCTGAAAGTATTCTGAAAAATGCGGTTTTTTATAATACACACCGATTTTTAGGCGCTATGGCGGTTTTGCAAAAATTGTAATATTTTGAAAATTCCCTTTTGAAACGATTGCAACATACGAAAGATAGTTCTATAATGTATGTGAAATAAGGTTTGGAGATAAATTATGCTTCTACGTTACAAAAAATCCAAAAAGTTTCAACAGAAAGGCGACTGCAAAATGATTGCGCACCGCGGCCTCAGCGGTATCAAACGCGAAAACACGGTGGCGGCCTTCGACCTTGCGGGCGAGCACAGCTATTTCGGCATCGAAACCGACGTGCACGTTACCTCTGACAACAAATACGTTATCATTCACGACAGTTTCACTTCGAGGGTGTCGGCAACGTCGTATCTCGTGGAAAAAACTCCGCTCGACACCTTGAGGAAGGTGAAGCTTTACGCAAAAAGCAAAGAGGGCGGTGAAAAGGAAACTCGAATTCCGACGCTCGAGGAATACGTTTTGTCCCTCAAGGAGCACGGCAAGGTCGGCGTTCTGGAAATGAAAAACCACTTTGAGGAACAGGAAGTGTGGGATATGTGCGCCGAAATCGAAAGACTCGGCTATATGGATCACATCATTTTCATTTCGTTTTATCTCGAAAACCTCGTGGCGCTGAGGAAAAAATATCCTCTGCAACCTGCTCAATACCTCACTTTGCACTACAACAAAAACGTGCTTAAAACGCTTATCGAGCATAAGCTGGACATCGACATAAATTTCCGCGCGCTTCGCCCGAAAGCCGTCAGAGAAATGCACGAAAACGGCATCAAGGTCAACTGCTGGACGGTGGACTGGAAGCCGGTGGCAAGGTGGCTCGTGAAGATGGGCGTGGACTATATCACCACGAACATTTTGGAATAATCTGAATTTATGGGGCTTTGCTCACAAAGCAAAGCCTCGTTTTTTTATAAAAAAAACATATTTTCGGTTATTTTAAGGTACAATTAACATTCGGGACGTAAAATTTTGTCATAAAAATACGGGAGGCTATGTATGGCCAAAAGCAAAAAAACGATTTTTGCGCTGGTCGTGGTTCTGGTCGTCGCGTTGGGCGTTTCGCTTTGCGCGTGCAACGATTCCTCGGCCAACAATTATTATAACACCGTCGTCAGCATCACCAAAACCAAGACGGAAGGCCTTGTCGACACCTACACCATCACTTTTTCCGACGGTTCGACTTACGATTTCACCGTAACCAACGGCAGAAACGGCGTTGACGGCGAAGACGGCACCAACGCCAAAATCACGGTGGAGGATTTGTACGAAGCGGCAAAAACCGCAGGATACACGGGGACGCTGGCGGATTTCATAAACGAAAATTTGCAGGTTACAGCTCCGGAAGCGGTTTCCTCGATGGTTTCGAAGGCGGCGTACGGCACCGTGTTGGTGGTTTCTAACTTTACGAAAAGCGGAGCTTCCTCTGAAAAGTATGCGTCTGCGGGCAGCGGAATAATTTATAAGCTCGACAAGGAAAAAGGCAACGCTTACGTCGTCACCAACTATCACGTCGTTTACGACAGCGGCGCAAGCACTTCCGATCACGTAAGAGACAACGTTGAGGTTATGCTTTACGGCAGCGAATATCTCGATTACGCCATTCCAGCGACCTACGTCGGCGGCAGCATGACCTACGACATCGCCGTTCTTAAAATCGAAAACAGCGAATTTCTTAAGAGCAGCAACGCCACTCAAGCGGTTTTGGGCTCGTCCGAAAGCGTGTCGGCAGGCGACGCAGCAATAGCAATCGGCAACGCAAAGGGCAGCGGAACTTCGGTTACCGCGGGCATAGTGTCGATTGACAGTGAATATCTCGAAATGACCGCGGCCGACGAAAAAACCGCCGTTACCTACCGCGTTATGCGCATCGACACTCCTGTCAACAAGGGCAACAGCGGCGGTGGACTGTTTAACGCACAAGGCGAAGTCATCGGCATCGTCAACGCCAAAAACGTCGAAAGCACGGTGGAGAGCATAGGCTACGCAATACCTGTTGACCTCGTGAAAAAAGTGGTCGATAACCTTCTTTACTACAACGTAACCACCGGCGAAAAGAACGGCTACAAACCCGTTCTCGGCATAACGGTTTCGGGGCTTGACAGCAAAGCAATTTACGACGCGGCGAAACAAAAGAGCGTTCTACGACGCGGCGAAACAAAAGATCGTCGTCAAGGAAAACGTAACCGTCAAAAGCGTTGAGGAAGGCACCGCGGCCGAAACCGCAGGCTTTAGGGAAGGCGACGTCATAACCAAAGTGAAAATCGGCGGAAAAGAGTACGAAACGGACAGAATGTACAAGCTTATCGACCTCGTTTTGCTTCAACACGTCGGCGACGAAGTTGAATACACCGTCCTTCGCGGCGGCGAAACCGTCACCATAACCTGGACTGTCACCGCAGGCCAAATGACAAAAATAAGCTGATCGAAATCACCAAAAAAGGGAGCGACCCTCGCTCCCTTTTTCTTTTATCTTTTTAAATAAATACATTGCAAAAAGCGTGGAAGGAAGGTATAATTAAATCGGAGGCGGATATGGACAAATACGAAGAACTTAAAAAAATCATTGACACGTCAAAAAACACCGTTCTTTTTACGGGAGCGGGGATAAGCTGTCCGTCGGGGATACCGGATTTTCGGTCGGCAGACGGCCTTTACAACGAAAAGGGAGGCGGCTACAGCCCCGAACAGATCATAAGCCACAGCTTTTTCGTGGCGCACCCCAAGGAGTTTTACGAGTTTTACAAATCGAAAATGGTTTATCCGAAAGCGAAGCCGAACGCGGCGCATCGCTACTTTGCTAAGCTTGAGGAGGAAGGGAAGCTGTCGGCAATCGTAACGCAGAACATAGACGGTTTGCATCAGGCGGCTGGAAGCAAAAACGTGCTTGAATTTCACGGCAGCGTCCATAGAAATCATTGCATGCGTTGCGGCAAATTTTTTGACGTAAATTACGTTATGAATTCGTCCGGCGCGCCTAAATGCGACAAATGCGGCGGATTGGTGAAGCCCGACGTGGTTTTGTACGAGGAGGGCATCGACGCCGACGTATTCGAGGCAAGCGTTGCGGCGATAGAAAACGCGCAGACGGTGATAGTTGTGGGGACGAGCCTTGCGGTGTATCCCGCGGCGGGGCTGCTGACGGGATTTAGGGGAGAGAATCTGGTGCTTGTGAACAAGCAGGCCACGCCTTTCGATCGCTACGCAACCCTCGTTTTCAACGAAGACGTCATAAACGTGGTCAAGCGCCTCGAAAGCATGGATTTTCGCCCTTAAAAACTTGTTTTTACAAATATTACCACGACAAAGCGTTTTTGCCGCGTTATTTCGGTTGACATAGTGAAAGAAATTCGATAAAATTATATCGATAAAAAAATACCAATAAGTTTTTTGTCGAAAAATATCACGGAAAATAACGGCACAAAGTGCCTCAAAAGGAGATAACTATGAACAATCGCAGTAAAAAAATCACCATTCTGGGAGCGGGAAACGTCGGCGCTTCCATAGCCTACGCACTCACCATCAGCGGCATGAGCAGCGAACTTGTTCTCATTGACATCAACCGCGACAAAGCCGAAGGCGAAGTCATCGATTTAAGACAAGCGGCTTATTTCACCCCAAACATCAAACTCACTTCGGGCGACTACAGCGCGGCTGAAGGCAGCGACATAGTCATCGTAACCTTGGGCATCGCAAGAAAACCGGGACAAACCCGTATCGACCTTGCAAAAGTCAACGTCAACATCATAAGAGAAGTTATGCCTATCGTTGCCGGATACGCTCCGAACGCAATGTATATCATGGTTTCCAACCCTGTGGACATTCTTACTTACGAAACCATCAAATGCACCAACCTCAAACCGAGCCAGGTTATCGGCACCGGCACGCTTCTGGACACCATTCGTTTGAGAGACGCTTTGGGCGAATATATGGACAACACCTCCAGCAAGAACTTCCACGCAATGGTTCTCGGCGAACACGGCGACACCAGCATGGTTCCTTGGAACTTTGCAAACGTCGCGGGTATGCCTCTTATCGACTACGTTTCGATGGTAACGGGAAAGAGCAAAGAGCAGGTTAAGGAAGAAGTCGTCGAAATTCATCAACAGGTTTTGAAGAGCGGCGGCAAAATCATCAAGCTTAAAGGCGCAACCTACTACGGCATCGCTTTGACGGTTCGTCACGTTTGCGACTGCGTGTTCAGAAACAAAGACGTCATTCTGCCGCTTTCCACGCTTCTCGAAGGCCAGTACGGCATTTCCGACGTGTGCCTCAGCGTACCTGTGGTGGTCAACAGCGAAGGCATCAGAAAGATCATCGAACTGCCGCTTTGCGACGAAGAAAGAGAAGCTCTGCAAAAATCTGCTCACGCCCTGAGGTCTATTATCGACCAACTCGACTGATGGAGAATAACGAACAACACAAAAAAGAAAGGCTGTCCCTTGCCACGGTGAAAAGATTGCCGACCTATTTAAGGTATCTCAAGAGCATGGAAGGGAAATGCGAATACATATCGTCCGTAACCATAGCGGAAGCCATGAATTTGTCGGCGATACAAGTAAAAAAAGACATCGCGGCCGTGTCAAGCGTAGAGGGCAAACCTAAACTCGGGTTTGTCCTTAAAGACATTGTGGCGGATATGGAAAAATTGTTGGGCTACAACAATATGAAGGCGGCAGTTCTTGTCGGCGCGGGGAAGCTGGGCACGACTTACTTAAGTTATACCGGATTTTCCAAGTACGGCATCACCATAGCCGCGGCCTTCGATCAGAATCAATATCTGTGGAACAGCGAAATCAACGGCATCAAGGTTTACCCGATGGACAAACTGAAAAGTTTCGTCAGGGATAACGACATAAAAATGGGCATAATAACCGTACACAAGGACGACGCGCAGGACGTGTGCGACAAGCTTGTGGACGCAGGCATACGAGGCATAGTCAATTTTGCCCCGACGCACCTCATCGTGCCCGACGGCGTGGAGCTTCAGAACGAAGACATAGCCGTTACGCTGGTGGTTTTGAGCTATAAGCTGCAAAACCTTATGGACAACGACAACAATAATTAGGTTATTTTATAGGAGATTATGATGGATTATCGTATTGAAAAGGATTCTATGGGCGAAATGAAAGTCCCGGCCGACAGATACTGGGCGGCGCAGACTCAAAGAAGTTATCAGAACTTCAAAATCGGCGGCGAAATTATGCCGAGAGAAATCACGCACGCGTTCGGTATTCTGAAAAAGTCCGCGGCAATCGCCAACAACAGGCTCGGCAGGCTCGACGACGAACGCCTGAAGTATATTTCCATGGCGGCCGACGAAGTTATCTCGGGCAGTCTGAACGACCATTTTCCGCTCGTCGTATGGCAGACGGGAAGCGGCACTCAGTCTAACATGAACGCCAACGAGGTTATCGCAAATCGCGGCAACGAAATCGCCGGCAAAAAGATTTTGCACCCTAACGATCACATCAATATGAGCCAATCCTCGAACGACACCTTCCCGACGGCCATGCATATTGCTGCCGTTTGCGCCATCGAAGACAAGCTGTTTCCGGTGATGGACGAATTCGTCGCCACCCTTAAACGGCTTGAAAAAGAGAACGAAGGCATCGTGAAAAGCGGCAGAACTCACTTGCAGGACGCGGTTCCGGTTGCTTTCAGTCAGGAAATAAGCGGCTGGCGCAACATGGTGGAAAAATGCAAGGGTATGCTGGAACTTGCGCTTCCGGGACTTAAGGAACTGGCTCTCGGCGGCACTGCGGTCGGCACCGGCCTCAACGCCCCTAAGGGCTTTGCCACGGAAGTTGCGAAAGTGGTTTCCGAGCTTACGGGGAAGGAATTCAGGACTGCGGAAAACAAATTCCACGCGTTGACTTCGAAGGACGAACTCGTTTTCGCTCACGGCGCGCTCAAAGCTTTGGCGGCGGATATGATGAAAATCGCAAACGACGTCAGATGGCTGGCAAGCGGCCCGCGTTGCGGACTGGGCGAAATCTTTATCCCCGAAAACGAACCGGGCAGCTCCATTATGCCGGGCAAGGTCAACCCTACTCAGTGCGAAGCCGTCACCATGGTTGCCGTGCAGGTTATCGCAAACGACGTTGCTGTCGGTATGGCGGCGTCGCAAGGCAACTTCGAGCTGAACGTGTTTATGCCGGTGTGCATCTACAACTTCCTGCAATCGGTCAGACTGCTGGCCGACGGCATAAAGAGCTTCAACGACAACTGCGTGGCGGGAATAAGAGCCAACAGAGAAAAAATGGCGCACAATCTGCACAACAGCCTTATGCTGGTTACCGCGCTCAATCCGTACATCGGCTACGACAACGCCGCAAAAACCGCCAAAAAAGCTTACAAGGACAACATCAGCCTCAAAGAGGCGTGCGTGGAACTGGGCTTTTTGACGGCCGAAAAATTCGACGAAGTGTTCCATCCGGAAGAGATGGTCTAAGGAGAGGATATGGTTTTCAGTTATTATCCCGGCTGTACGCTTAAAACGAAAGCCAAGGAGCTGGACGCATACGCAAGGGCGTCTGCCGATGTTTTGGGCGTAACGATGGAAGAAATAGAAAATTGGCAATGCTGCGGCGCGGTTTATCCGCAGGCGGAGGACGAAATTGCCACCAAGCTGTCGGCAGTGAGGGCGCTTAACGACGCAAAAGAGCATAAACAAGATTTGCTCACTTTGTGCTCGGCGTGCCATCACGTCTTAAAGCGCGTCAACAACGATATGCAAACCAGCGACTATATTGCCACGCGCGCGAACAACTATCTTAAGCTGGACGAGCCGTATCGCGGCGAAACCAAGGTGGTGCATTATCTCGAAATGCTTCGCGACACCGTCGGTTTTGACAATCTGGCGAAAAAGGTGGTAAATCCGCTTAAAGGCAAGAAGATTGCGGCGTACTACGGCTGTCTTTTACTTAGGCCTTCGGGGGTTATGGCGTTTGACAATCCGGAAAATCCGACCATTATGGAGAACTTTATCAAGGCTTTGGGCGCAACGCCTGTCGTGTGGCAGATGCGCAACGAATGTTGCGGCGGGTATATCGCGGTGGAGGACAAGGAGCTTGCGAAGAAGAAATCTTCAAAAGTGGTTGAAAACGCAATAAGCGGCGGCGCTGACGTCATCATAACCGCTTGCCCTCTTTGTATGTACAACCTTAAAACAAACGGCGGCGCGAATGTTCCGGTGGTCTATTTTACCGAGCTTCTGGCCGAAGCTTTGGGCGTAAAGTAAGGAGGACGAAATGGAAAACAACTTTTTGAAAGAAGAAGTTTTGAGAATAAGCGGCGTAAATCCCTTAAAGTGCATGCGGTGTGGCAAATGCAGCGCAACGTGCCCGGCTTACGACGAAATGGAATATCATCCTCATCAATTCGTTTATATGGTAGAAAAGGGAGAGATCGAGGAGCTTATGAAGTCCAAATCCATTTATCGCTGCCTGTCTTGCTTTGCTTGCGTCGAGCGTTGCCCGAGGCAGGTCGAGCCGGCAAAACTGGTGGAAGCGGTGAAGCTTCAGGTCATCAGACAGCAGGGCGGAAATCATCTTACGGCAGACGACGTTCCTGCGCTTTTGGACGAGGATATGCCGCAACAGGCGATCGTCAGCGCATTTCGTAAATTTGCAAAATAGGGAGGGAATATGAACAGAATCGGTGTTTTTATCTGTTGGTGCGGCAGCAATATAGCCGCCACCGTCGACGTTAAGGCCGTTGCCGAAGCTCTTTCGAAGGAGCCGGGCGTCGTCGTTTCGACAGATTATCAATATATGTGCAGCGAAGGCGGCCAGAACCGCATGAAGCAAGCCGTGAAGGACTATAAGCTTACGGGCATAGTCGTTTGCAGCTGCTCGCCGCGTATGCACGAAGCTACTTTCAGAAAAACCGCGGCTTCCTGCGGCATCAACCCGTACATGGTGGAAATCGCCAACATAAGGGAACAATGCAGCTGGATACATAAGGATATTAAGGAAGCCACCGCAAAAGCCATCGTTCTCGGAAGAACCGCAATCGCCAAATTGACGCTCAATCAACCGCTCGTTCCGGGTGAAAGCCCCGTCGTAAAAAGGGCGCTCGTCATCGGCGGCGGAATCGCGGGCATACAGACCGCTCTCGACATTGCGGACGCAGGCTACGAAGTGGACATCGTTGAAAAATCTCCGTCCATCGGCGGAAGAATGAGTCAGCTGGACAAAACCTTCCCGACCTTGGACTGCGCGGCGTGTATTCTCACCCCAAAAATGGTGGACGCGGCGCAAAACGAAAAAATCAATCTCTATACCTACAGCGAAGTGGCCTCGGTGAAAGGCTTTGTGGGCAATTTCACTGTGGACATTAAACAAAAACCGCGTTACGTCGATATGACCAAATGCACCGGCTGCGGCGTTTGCACCGAAAAATGCCCGAGCCGCAAAACCCCTAACGAATTCAACATGGGGCTTAACACCAGAGGCGCGGTTTACATTCCGTTCGCGCAGGCCATACCTAACGTCCCTGTTATCGATCCGAACGCCTGCATACACTTCAAAACGGGCAAATGCGGACTTTGTCAGTTAAATTGCGGCGTTAAAGCCATTGATTTTGAACAAAAAGAACAAATCCTCACCAAGGAATACGGCGCAATCGTCGTAGCCACAGGCTTCAAAACCATAAATCTCGACAATTTCGACGAGTATGCCTACAACACCAGCAAGGACGTTATCACAAGCCTGGAGCTTGAAAGACTTATGAACGCCGCAGGCCCGACGAAAGGTCAATTCGTTCGTCCGTCCGACGGCAAACATCCTCACACCGTCGTCTTCGTGCAGTGCGTGGGAAGCAGAGGCCTCAGGCCGTGCGACAAACCGTATTGCAGCAAAATTTGCTGTATGTACACGGCGAAACACGCAATGCTTATCAGGGAAAAATACCCCGACACCGAAGTTTACGTCTTCTATATCGACGTGAGAACTCCCGGCAAAAACTTTGACGAATTCTACAGAAGGGCCGTCGAGCAATACGGCGTGCACTACATAAAAGGCCAGGTCGGCAAAGTTGTGGACGAAAACGGCGTTTTGAAGGTTCAGGCTTCCGATCTTCTGGAAAACAAACAGCTTCACATCGACGCCGATCTCGTGGTTCTGGCCACCGCCATCGAACCGGATCCGTCGGTAAGGGACGTTGCCACCATGCTGACTGCCAGCATCGACACCAACAACTTCCTCACCGAAGCGCATCCGAAGCTCAGACCTGTCGAAAGTCCTACGGCCGGCGTGTTCCTTTCCGGCGTATGCCAAGGCCCGAAAGATATCCCCGAAACCGTTTCGCAGGCTTCCGCCGCGGCGGCAAAGGTCATCGGACTTCTGGCAAAAGACAAACTTACCACAAACCCTTGCGTGGCTATGCCTAACGAACTGCTGTGCAACGGCTGCTCGCAATGCGAAAAGGTTTGCCCGTACGGAGCGATCGGCTACACCGAAAAGCTTATCAACGACCACGGCGTGAAACAGACGAGGCGCGTTGCCGAGGTCAATCCTGCGGTATGTCAGGGTTGCGGCGCTTGCACGGTAACTTGTCCGTCCGGCGCAATGGACCTCAAAGGTTTTTCCAACAAACAAATATTTGCGGAGGTTGACGCAATATGCAAACGATAGAAAACAGTCAATTCAAACCGACGATTGTGGCGTTTTGCTGCAACTGGTGTTCGTATGCGGGCGCAGACCTTGCGGGAAGCAGCAGGCTTTCGTATCCTGCGGACGTAAAAATCATCAGAGTGCCGTGCAGCTGCAGAGTTAATCCGCTGTTTATCCTCCGAGCTTTCCAAAGAGGCGCGGACGGCGTGATTTTGTGCGGTTGCCACCCGGGCGATTGCCATTATACCTCCGGAAACTATTATGCAAGAAGAAGAATGACCATGCTGTTTAGTATGCTGGACTATCTGGGCATCGAAAAAGAACGCACGAGGGTGGAATGGGTTTCTGCCGCCGAAGGCGCCAAATTCAGCAAAGTTATGAACGACTTCGTTAAAACCGTTACCGAGCTTGGCGAAAACAAACGACTGGAGGACTTGAGATGCAAGGAATAACCGAACTCGTAAAAGAAAAAGCCAAAGAGCTTTTGTCGTCGGGAAAAGCGCAAAGAGTTCTCGGCTGGCAAAAAGGCGAATTTATGTACGATCAGACGCCGCAAAGCTTCTCGAAGGCAGAGGAACTGGATAACTTCGTGTACGACGGCTTCAGCGCGCCGAACCTCTCCAAATACCTCATTTCGGAAAGTCAGAAGGAAGGCGTTACGGCAGTGTTTTTGAAGCCGTGCGACACCTACAGCTTCAATCAGCTTCTCAAAGAATTCCGCGTCAAGCGTGAAAAGGTTTACGTCGTGGGCGTTCAGTGCAACGGCAAACTTAACTACGAAAAGCTGACGGCCGCGGCCGGCGACAGAATTTCGGAAGTTTTGTCGGACGGACTGACGGTGGAAGTGAAAACGGCAAGCGGCAAAGTCGAAAAATTTGACAGAAAAGACGTGCTTTTCGACAAATGTCTTGCTTGCAAAGGCAAAGAACATAAAGCCTACGACGAGCTTTTGCTTTCGGGTGAACAATTAGACGTTCGCGGAGAAGACAAATTCAAAGCGGTCGAAAGGCTGGAAAAGATGACTGCGGACGAAAGGTTCGAATTCTGGAGAAACGAGCTTTCGAAATGCATACGCTGCAACGCGTGCAGAAACGTATGTCCTGCGTGCAGCTGCCTTAAATGCGTGTTCGACAACAACGCTTTGCCGGTTGCCGCAAAAGCGAACAGCGACAGCTTCGAAGAGAACATGTTTCACATCATTCGCGCTTTCCACGTTGCGGGCAGATGCACCGATTGCGGAGAATGCGCAAGAGTTTGTCCGCAGCATATTCATCTGGAGCTCCTGAACAGAAAATTCATAAAAGATATCGACGACTTCTACGGCAATTTCGTGGCGGGAGAAGTCCCTGAAGGCAGACATCCGCTCATTTCCTACGAAAAGAGCGACGTGGAGCCTAGCGTCGTAACCGACAAAGGAGGCGAAAAATGACGTACAGAACATCTTTCTCGAACCTCGGCGCCGTTCTGGAAGGCCTTGCTTCGGCCTACAAAGTGATTGCGCCGGTGGAAAAAGGCGGAAAAGTCAACTTTGAAGAGTACGCAGAGGGCAAAAAAGTTAATTTGTCGGCCATGACGGTCAAATCCGCAAAGGACGCGTTTTTCCCGCAGTCCGAGGATCTGATGAAATTCAGAATGGAAAACAAAACCATAACCGTCGCGCCGAAAGACGTTACCACCGCGCCTTACGTGCTGTTCGGCGTCAGAGCCTGCGATCTTAAGAGCTTTGAAATTCTGGACAGAGTGTTTTTGGCAGATCCGGTTGACGAATACTATAAGTCCAAAAGAGAAGCGGCGGTGATTTTCACCCTTGCGTGCAAAAATCCGGAGGACAGCTGCTTCTGCACGGAATTTTCCGTCGATCCGTCGAACCCTGCGGGCGACGTAACCGTCTGGACGGACGGCGAGGAACTGATTTTCAGACCTAACACCGAAAAAGGCAAAAAGGCGCTCGAGCACGTTTCCTGCCTTGCGGAGGGCGGCGACGAAAAGGCCGCCGAAGTTTCGGCCGAAATAAAACGAAAGGTCGAAAATCTTCCGCTTAAAAACATCGGTTTCGACGAAATAGACTACCATAATCTCAAAAAATATTTTGACAGCGACAAGTGGGAAAGCCTGCACAAAGGTTGCCTCGCTTGCGGAACGTGCACGTTCGTTTGCCCTACCTGCCAGTGCTACGACATACGCGACTACGACGACGGCAAAAACGTCAGACGCTTCCGTTGCTGGGACAGCTGTATGTACAGCGATTTCACCATGATGGCTCACGGCAACAACCGCACCACCCATCTGCAACGCTTCAGACAGCGCTTTATGCATAAGCTGGTTTACTTCCCGACCAACAACGACGGAATATTCGGTTGCGTCGGTTGCGGCAGATGCGTAAGAAGCTGTCCGGTTCACATCAACATCGTGAAAGCGGTGAAAGCATTGAAGGAGGATAAGTAATGGAATTCGACAAAACTTTGGTTCCTCACGTCGGCGTAGTTACCGACGTCAGAAAAGACACGCCTGACGTAAAAACTTTCAGAGTCGTATCGACGGACGGCAAAAAATTGTTCGAACATATCCCCGGTCAGTGTGCAATGCTGTCCGTTCCGGGCGTCGGCGAAGCCATGTTCAGCATAACTTCCAGCCCGACGAACAAGGAATTTATGGAGTTCTCCATAAAAAAATGCGGTTGCCTGACGGAGTGGCTTCATCAGATGGAAGTCGGTCAGCAGGTTACCGTCAGAGGGCCTTACGGAAACGGTTTCCCTGTGGAAACCACGCTTAAAGGCAAGGACCTTCTGTTCATCGCAGGCGGCATCGGCCTTGCTCCTCTTCGCAGCGTAATCGACTACGTCCGCGCAAATCGCGAAAACTACGGTCACGTTGACATCGTTTACGGAAGCCGCAGCATGGACGATCTGGTGGACATCGACGAAATCAAAAACGAATGGATGAAAGAGAAGGACTTCGACGTCTATCTCACCATAGACCGCCCGCAGGAAGGCTGGGACGGCCACGTGGGTTTCGTGCCTAACTACGTAAGAGAGCTTGAATTCGATACCAACAAAACAGCGCTTTTATGCGGCCCTCCTATCATGATAAAGTTCGTTTTGCAGGCGCTTATGGATTTAGGCTTCGAGAAGAAGCAGGTTTACACAACGTTTGAGCTTAAGATGAAATGCGGCGTCGGCAAATGCGGCAGATGCAACATCGGAAGCAAATACGTTTGCAAAGACGGTCCGGTTTTCAGCTTCGACCAAGTGGACGAACTGCCGGCAGAATACTGAGAGGTAAATATGGAAAACAAAGTGAACGTTTATTTGTTCGGAAAAAAATACGAGGTTCCTTCCGAGCTTACCATTATGGGAGCTATGGAATACGCCGGCTATCAGCTGGTCAGAGGCTGC